>NZ_MUGS01000019.1 GCF_002222055.1 Flavobacterium araucananum | reverse complement strand
GATCCACAAGATCCTAATGATCCTCCTATTGATGGAACAGATCCGCCTCCGCCAGTAGAAACGAATCGTTTTAGCGCGTTAGCAGCACAACAGATAAATGAAAAGGTTCCAACCACGCCAACCTTACAATTTTTTCCAACGGCAGAGGGGTATGTAAAAAAGGAGAGTGGAGTTTTTTCGTATGTGTTTCAGTACAAAGACCATTTAGGCAACGTACGGTTAAGTTATGCTAAAAACCCACAAACCCAAGTTCTTGAAATTATTGAGGAGAATAATTATTATCCTTTTGGGCTCAAACATGAGGGGTATAATTCAGATAGTAAGCAAATTGGATATAATTATAAGTACAATGGAAAGGAGCTTCAGGATGAGTTACAGCTTAATGTTTATGACTATAGTGCACGTAATTATGACCCTGCACTCGGGCGTTGGATGAATATTGACCCTCTGGCAGAACAAATGAGAAGGTTTAGTCCCTATAATTATGCGTTTAATAATCCTGTTTATTTTATCGACCCCGATGGAATGGCTCCACGAGCAGGACAATCAGGAATATATTACGATTGGGATACGGGAGAATATACAAATAAGGATACAGGTGAAATATCAAATCAGGCAGATGCAATTGCTTATCACACCAATTCTATTAATGGAAAACCACCAGCTTTTTTGAATGGTTTTCATAAGACATACTCAAAACGTACTGTAGCGGAGCAAAGTTTGGTAAGAACAGCATATGCATTAATGGATAATGTAACGGATGACGCATTAAGATTTTTTGGACACGGATATAATGGACATTTAACTTATAGAGGAACCAAAAAGGATGGTACTAGAATATTTGCAGATGGTCTTGACAATTTTTTAACCAAATCATCAGTAGGTGAAAGATGGGTTGAAATAAAAAGAGATGGAGGAACTTTTATTTCTTATGCATGCAGAAATGGAGCAGAAGGAGGAATTCTTGAAAAGGCTTCTGGTATTGAAGAATTATCGAATGTAATTTTTGTTGGACCAACAAGGAATGTTTCACCTTCAAGTGATAATGATTCTGGTATGTTTTTTAGTGGCTCAAACAAGCATGAAAAAGGAGTGTGGAATATATATAGAGGTGGTGAAAAAGTAGGTAGTCGACCATGGAATTGGCAACCTGTAGAAATTGACCCAGTAACTTTAAAAGATATTGCAGAACCTAAGTAAGAAAAATTTAATTTTAAAGAATCATGAAAAGAAAATTGTTTTTAGGCATTGCTCTTAGTCTAATAATTTTAGTGATAGCATTAAAATACTACACTGATTATGTTACTAATTTAGCAGTCAGAGATTATGAAAGAAAGTATGTTGCTGAATTTAATGACACGCACCTAACTGAAGCACAAAGTGAGGAGAATTTAAATCCAAAATTTAAAGAAAGATTAATAGATAAGTTTGATAAAAACTTTTATGATAGTATTGTAAAGGTTGAAACATATAATAATGTATTAATTTATTCAATCATTGTTTCAAACAAATGGAATTACTCAGAAGCATCATTAAATGTATTTATGGCATTAGCAGGATTGGATAAAAAAAATTCATCCACAAGCTTACCTGAAATTGATTTTTTAGATGAAGAGAGTAGAAAAATGGCTATACATTATCTAGAAAAAGCTTCTGATAAAGAACATCCAAACGCTAAATATATTCTAGGTAAATATTATTTGGAAGGTAAATATTTAACTAAAAATACCACACTTGGTAATTCCCTATTACAAGCAGCGAAGAAATTAAGTGGAGGAATTTTAGAATAACTAGACATAAAGATAAACAAAGCCATTCCATAACGGAGTGGCTTTTGCTTTTATAGCATGTTAAAATGTACCAAACGGTTTAAAATATAACTCAGATTATCCTGTATTTGCTAGGACGTCTCAATAGAACATAAAACAGTGTTACTGGCTACCTAGATGTGCAAACAAAAATTGGAGGCATAGTTAAGGGGGCAATTTTGTACCCTTAACTATTTTAAATCCCTTTATAAAGTCTCTTTTTCTTTTTCTGTTTAAACTGTTTCGAAACATAATCATTTATATTTTCTCCGCGAAGAAGAATGTCTGCCAGATTTTCTTTTACATACTCTTTTAATTCAAAATCTTTCACGCTCTCTGAAGCTGTTGAAATTGACTTTTGGTATTTCCTTTCTAGTGCAAGAATATTCATTGCGCAACTTTCCTGAATTCCCTTTGCACTGAATTCTTTTCCAAGACTGCTTCCATTGACAACCGACTGTGTTTTAAAGTCTACAAAAGTGATTCCATAAAGCTTTCCCTCACTGCTTTTTCTTAAAATAGTATGAATGGCTTCATCTTTGAGCCTTTCGGATAATCTCTCTACAGAAGTTATTCTTTCATCAAAAAAAACCTGTCTCAAAGAATTTCTAAGGTAGCTTTTGCAGTATTGCTTCTTTGTTTCGTTTACCTTGAATTTTTCCTCCAGAAATTTTAAAGTAGGTCTGCTGTAGAATTCGCTGGCTTTTATCGGAACGCCTATCGGTTTTGAATTCTGGTCAAGTATCTTGTAAAGCAGTCCATTATTTTTATAAACTCTCGATTCCTCGCTACCTCTGTCAGCATGGACATTATAAAGATTTAAAACCGCGTTGAGTTCAGGCAGACTTGAATATTTATAGTCAAACAACACCTGATTTAAAACTGAATTGATAGCCTTTCTGGACTCTGCTTTTCCGTATTGGACTCTGCCGACATCTATCGGATTTAATGAAAAGTTTTCTTTCTGTTTTCTTCCTTCAGCTTTTACAAGTCCAAACATTTCTTCAATTTCTTTCCGTGCAGGTTCTGATTTTCTTATTCCTAAATGATGCAGATCGATTCTTTTTCCGTTTCTCTGGATGTTGTTTGTAACCACATGCAGATGGGGATGCCCCGCATCGTAATGCTGGTAGACTAGATAAGGCTGTTTTCCAAAACCTATTTTTTCCATATAAGTTTCTGCGATTTCAATCAGCTTTTCTTTGGAATGATTTTCAGAAGGATCAAAATTAAGCGAGATATGAACGCTGTTGCGCTTTGCATTTTCATTCAGAGAAGCGAGATTTAAAAAACGGTTCAGTTTCTGGGTAAAGTTTAATTTATCCAGTTCTAATGGATAGTTAACAGCACTGATGCACTCACCTTTTTCTTCCTTAACTTTGTTTTCGTTATAGTTCAGAATACTGTTTATTGAACGGCTGGTTTTGATCACTGCAACCATCGCTCAGATATTTTCTGGGTGTGGCGTGAAACTTCTTCCATTTTATCAAAAAGCTTTTTTCTCTGCACCTCAAACAGATACAGATGCCCTTTGAAATCGGGAATCATTTTCAGCGTATTTACTTTTCTGGCAATCTGGTTTATGTTGTTGCCAATGGTTCGGAGCTCAGAAGAAAGTACTACGGTTTCTTCCATAAGCTCGTCTAAAGACTGGTTTCGGTAAGTGCTTATGATCGGTCTGCTAAATAAGTGTCGGCGAACATAGTCGCTTAATTTTCTGCAGGTGCTGGCCTTGAACTGGCTTTCAATTTTTGCATACTCTTTCTCTGTCAGGCGCAGGGTTATCCTGCGTGATCTGTTTGAATTTTCTCTTTCCATCATTTTTCCTTTTCATTGTTTTCAAACTCTCTTCTTTTAAGTTTCTCCGCCGCCGAGTTCCGAGGCAATGGGTGGCAAGATAGGCGGTTGTCAGACAACCGTTCATCTTGCTGATTGCAGGAACGTGGCAATCTTTGGAGAATTTTAAAAGCAGGCTTCTAATTTAACGAAAATATTTGAATCTATCCTGCGTAAAATATGGTCATGATAGCTGTAGGCTGTTACAATAGATAAATGCTTAAAAAAAGAAAAAGGAAAAAAAGAAAGCAGTCTTTAATTGGACATTCAGACAGTTGAAGTGCTATAAGTCCCGAAGGGCATTTTTTGAGGAACGAAGAAAAATGTTATGCGCACTTCTCTGGCTGTGTCCAATAACTTGCTTTGCTTTTTTCTGTTAAAAAATGAAAACTTATATCTTTAATTATTGATTTTGAGATTTTAAAAATACTATTTTAGTTGTTTTATAAATTAATAGTAAGCTGTTTTACTTAAAACTAAAAACGTGATGAATTTTGAATTGTCAAATAGGGAAAGAGAATATCTTGGGCTGGAAGAAATAAAACCTAATTGGGAAAAAGTGATTTTAAAAGGAGATACTTACCGCGAACCAAGTATTTTATATTTTGAAGACAATATCATTAAAAGACATATTATATCAACTTCAAATCAGTACATAGAGACCCAGTATAATGAAATAACCAAAAATAGAGAGATTTTAGTTCCGAAGACAGCTAAAGGAAAGGAACAGAAATTAACTGCTTCAGTTTTGTCTACAAAAACTCCTATTGGCGTATATGTTTCCTTAAATGTTTTCGGAGATTTCTGGATTGGCAATCACAGTACTAAAACGACTTTTTTTTCGAGCTATTGGGAAGACAGAAAAAAAAGGAAAGAAAATAAATTGAGCTATTGGATTGAAAACTTTATAAATAATTCTAACGAGAATCATTTACGAGAGATCAGTAAATTCAAAAATGCTAATAAGCAAAATGTAAAATATAAATCGGGTGATTTTTTTTCATATAAAGTTGATAGAACAAATTATAGTTTTGGAAGAGTTTTATTAGATATTACTAAGCTGAGAAAAAATAATATCCTTGAAAAAAGTCACGGATTAACTCTATTAATGGGAACTCCTGTTTTAGTTAAGTTGTATCCATATATTTCAACGAAGAAAAATATAGATATTAAAATTTTGGAAAACTTGACAGCCTTGCCGTCTGATTTTATGATGGACAATCATCTGCATTATGGAGAATATGAAATTATTGGAAATAAAAAGTTAGAAGATAGTGAATTTGAGTTCCCTATCTCTTATGGTAGAAGTATTAGTTATGGAAGTGCAAATGTTTTTTTGCAATGGGGATTTATCCATAAAGAACTTCCTTTGACTAAATTCAATAAATATATAAGTGGGGAAAATATTTTCCTGCCTGAAGATAGTGCTTCAAGATTTATGTCAAATCCTTACGGATATTATTCTTGCGGTTTCAGCACTCATTATTACAAAACCGATATTATTGAAACGATTAAGAATAATAATGTTTTTGATTTCAATGGTGATCCATATTACAAAACTGAATTTGATTTAAGAAATCCAAAAAATGATACGTTAAAGAATGAAATTATGACAGAGTTTGGATTAAATTCAAATTTAAGTTACGATGAAAACTGTAAGATAGCTGGTATTGAATCAACTTCGAAGATTTTAGAAAATTTAAAATGAATTACATAAGATTTTATTGAGAAAAAAGAATGAAAAAAGTTAAGTTCATAGTGGCATTTCTAATGTTTACAATTATTTCATGCCAGCATACAAATAAAAATGACATAGAAAAATCCAATAAAATAGTTTTAGAATTTGTAAAAAGTGATAAAATGGATAAGGATGAATTCTGGAAAATAATAGATTATTCAATTGCAAATTCCAAGAATGATAAATTAGAAAAGGAAAAAATTATTGTTGAAAAATTATCAGCTTATTCTCCTGAGCAAATTATTGAATTTGAAATAATTCTAAGACAGCTCATTATCCAAGCTGACGATTTTAAAACAATGGCTGCTCAAAAAATTATTGAAGATTATGTGTCTGATGACAGTTATCTATATTTTCGCTGTTGGCTAATTGGAAAAGGGGAAGAAATTTATAAGGGAACTATTAGAAATCCTGATTTTTTGTCAGACAGAATTGCTCAAGACGATGATTTTTATTTTGAAGGTTTGCTGTATGTTGCGACATCGGCCTATAAAATAAGGACAGGCATAAAAGAGGAAGATGAAAGCTTTCCAAGAGATGTGGCAATTCTAAAAGGTTTAGACTATGATTTTGGGGCACCGCCAACAAAAGGCGTGGATTGGAAAGAGGAAGATCTACCGAGAACTTATCCTAAATTGTGGAGGCTTTTTAATTGAAAAAAACTGCCCATATATATGAAATGAAGTAAACAAAACAAACATCGTAGAAAATATGATATTAAGCCAAGCAATTATAAACTGTATGGATTATAAGGATACTGAGGAGTTTATGTATTCAATTTATGCTAAAAGAAGAAATGGGAAATTTCAGCCAGACTCAGAAGCTTTAGTTTTAAAATTGACAGTTGAAGAAATGGAAATCAAATCAACTGAATTAGCTGAAGAAAAATGCCCAGGATTTGACTATTTTTTAGAAATATTTGTTTTAAAAGATTTTTACGAAGATTTATTAAAACTTGAAGAATTCAAATCCGATGCTAAAAAGGTCGAAAGAATTATTTATTATGCAGAATTTGACGCGTAGGTTTTTAAAATTAATGAAATACAAATACGTAAAACAGCTATTATAGATTACTTAAAACAACCAAATTATGTCAATGACCCAAATTGCTTTTCTTAGAAAGATAGAGTTGCCAACCAACGGACAAATTCAGGAACAGATTCAAAAACTTGGCTATGACTTTCAAATATTTGATGATCTTGAAAGAAAGCTTGGAGATGATGGTATTGAATGCAGCATAAATGGCTATAAAACTTATTTCGAAACTTATGTTAATGAAGCGAATGATTTAATGTCAGAACAAGAAACAAAATGGATTGAACCTGACTTAACAAATCAAGATACTGCTATTTCATTTGTTTGGGGTGCAGACTTTTCAGCAGGTGCTTGTGTCGGACTTATTTCTGTAGCATTGATTGATCTAAGTGGTGCTTTGGTTTATTATATTGATGACCAAATGAAATACACAAGAGAAATGTTGATCGAAGATACGCCTCAATTTCTTGCGGAACTCAAGAAACAAGTAAAAGCTCCAGAATTTGTAAAACAGAATCAAAAAAATAATTTCGCAGAAAATGATTTTTGGACAATGTTAAAAAGAATATTCAAATAAATTAAGCCCAAAAACTTTTGTATCGGATGTGCAAAATACTAATAATTTATATAAAGTAAAATATTCAATAGATCGGATAGATGAAACTTTTCCTAAGGAGGGCGGAATGATTTAGTAATAAATGTATTCGACAATATCGACTATAGTTCATTAAGGCCAAATAAAATCTTTTGCTTTTTGACTTTCTGGGTCAAACCATTCTTCTGAAATTTCTTGAAAAATTGATTGTCCTTTTTTAGCTTTTTGCCATTGGATTAAATCTCCAACAGGTGCACCATGCAAATATCGCAGTCGACCATTTGAGTCAAATTTAATTTTTCCATCATTAAGTAGCATTTCATATTTTGGCCAGTTCTTGATGTTGTATTTAGTTATTCTGATTTTTTCCATTGGTTGGTTGTTTCGTTTCTAATTGCAAAAGAGTTTTTTAGTACAGAAAGATTCAATAATGAAAATATGAAATGTTTTTTAAAAAAAATTTCGAAACAAAAAGAGACCTACGGTCTCTTTTTGTGTGAATTAATATATCTTTTATAGAAGCTTATTTAGCTTTTAGTAATTTTTCCAAAAATTCAATTTTGTCTTGTTCAGATTTCAATAATCTTTCGTACAGTTTTTTATTTTCTTCGTAAACTTCAACTAGTTTGTCAAGAGGATTAAAATGACAAATATTTTGGTTACCTATTGGTCCTTGATTAATACTGTTGTCACTAAAAGTGTTGAAATAATTAATCACGCCTTCATCAGAAAAATTTTTTATTGCTTCCACGCTTACTCCTAAGGCTTTTGCTACTTCTGCCAATTTTTCATCATCTATTTCTTCACTATTTTCTAATATCGAAACAGTCTGCTGGTTTGTTCCCATAGCCTGTGCGAGTGCTTCCTGCTTCATGTCTTTCAGTTCACGGATACGGCTGATCTTGCGCCCCATGTGGTTTGGTTTTGTTAATGTACTCATAGCTCAAAGATAATAATTAAGAATAAAAAAGAGGGATTCATGTATGATACAAAAAATCTCATGTACGGTACGGTAAAATTTGATGCCGTACGGTACAAGTAATTGCTTACTTGCCTGTGTGTTAAACAAAAATACAATTTTTCAGACAAGTATTAACTAAAACGAGTAAAATTATGAAAGCAATTCAAAACACCGCATCCGATTTAATCTATCGAGTTATTTCACAGAACATCGATCCAATTGGCATTTACTGTTTTGCAGAGAAGAAAAGCAGTTATACTTTTAATGAGCCTTTCCAGAAGCCCGCTCAGAAAGAAAAGCATGTCCATCTTTATCTGCTGGTTATAGCCGAAGAGTTCGAGGATAATATCGGCAATGACCTTACCGATAAAATTAAGAGCAGATCAAGAGGCCAGATAACGGTAACCATTCTCATGCACCGCCTGAGAAACATCGTCAAATTATACGGAGACCAGCAGTATTTCTTCTGGAACATTTTTAAAAATGCGCAGAGGATTCATATAGATGCGTACAGATCGCCTATAATCTGGGCTAAGAATCCAGAAAAGAGATATGTGAAAAGCACTTCAGCATACGCAGGAGACAGAAGAAATGTTAGTGAATCGATCTGGGATCTCATCTATAATAACGACCAGTATTTCTCCTATGAAGCCAGAATGTGTTCCCTTCATCAGATAGTAGAACAGACCTGCCTTTCCCTTATAAGGGTATTTCTGGGATATACCCCGAACCACTTCTCACTGGGCTACTTATTTGAGCTGTGCGAATACTTCACAAGCCTGACTTCGGAATATTTTCCCCGAAACAGCAGTGATGAAAAAAATATGTTCAAGATTTTGAAAAAGAATCCAAACACGCTTCGATTCAGCAGAAGCAACAGTTATGGTTACGATTACTATGGAATAATGGAAGGCAGATGCCGTGATTTTATGAAAAAAGCGGAAGCCATGATCCAGAAGGAACTTGAAAGGCTTGAGGGAATCCATCAGCAGGAAGTTTTATCAGCATAAAGAAAATGAAGTTATGGAAACCGATAAAATCAAAAAACTGGGAGACATCAGGGCGTTAAGCGGAAAACTGCTTAATGCCCTGAAACCAGCTGACGACAAAAGAGGCATGTATAATGCAGAGATCAGGGTTTATGGCTATTGCGAACTCGGTTCTGTTGTCAGAAATCTTATGAAGCTGTGCATTATCGCTTTAGATCATGACAGCGCAGAAGTTCCGCCTACAATCGAAAACCAATACATTGATGTGGGGCTTATACTGGGAATTGCTCTTCAGCTGTTTCCAGTTGACGAATTTGAATTTTTAAATGAGATTACGGATCTGTTTTCAGAAAATAATGAAGAAACAGAACAGCAAGAGTAAATTTTAATATTTCAAAATTATGGAAACGGATAAAATAAAAACACTGGAAGAATTTAAAGATTTTGCATCTTATCATTTTAAGCTTTTGAAACCCATTCAGGACAAAGAGGGGGAATCAATACGCGAGATAAGATTTTACGGATACACGGATATGACGTGTCTTGGAGTGAATCTCATTAGAATGTGCCTGCATATCATATATTCGGACGAGCTTGATAACAGGGAAATATACATAGGCTCTGTTCTGGAGCTTGCCCTTCAGCTGATTCCAAGGGCTGAAATAGAAGTTCTGGATGAAATATATAAAATGGTGAATGAGAACAGGGAAACCGAGCAGTCTTCCCAGTGATGCTAAAACAGCTTTCATGTGCATATTATGTCCATGACAATCAGGCGAAATAACTTTATCTTTGCCTGAACCACATAACTACGTTCTACGGCTTTCACAGGTATATTTTACCATTGAAAATGAAAGCAATACCGATTATCTTTGCATTTATCCCCACCAAATTTTGAGCAGGATGCGCATTGGAATCTGGTTTATCTTTGCAGTAGAAATCCATCTATAGATTTCTATTCTCATAAATGGCCGTTCCCTGTCACAGACGGCCTATAATTAACGCCCATACCGCACTTCCGCCTGAAAGATTATTTCAGGCAGGGCATCGCTGTGTTTATAACAGCGCAGAAACCAATTAAAAAAATTAAAGCATATGGAAAGTTTAGAATCGCTGTTCCGTTCATTTGAAACAGGCATCAGAAGCGCAAAGGCCGTAAAGCCTAAAGCTTACCTGAAAAGCATCGGACTGGAATATTCAGACCTGAGAATAGGCTTTAATTCGGGACAGTTCCACCACCGCAAGACCCTTAAATCCAAAGAAAGGTTTGAGGAGCTTGGAGTCATAACCAAGAGTGATGCAGGAGTGCGGGATGATTCTCTGACTGCCTATACCGTCTTCGGACGATACGGGCTTATATTCCCCCTGCTGGACAGAGACAGTGCGATCGTAAATTATTTTGCGCTCCGTTTTGATCTGGACAGCCCTCGGGAGGAATATCTAAACCAGAAGGGAGTCTATCCTGCATATCCTCATCCGCTTACCCGAAAGCTCTATCTGGCGCCGACTGTCATTGACTGCGCCAGCCTGATGCAGAGCAGAATACTGGATCAGAGGGAAGCGGTCATTGCACTTCATGACGGTGAACTGCTCGATGAGCATATTGAAATTATCAAATCATTGAATGGACTGGAATCAATAGTAATCTTTAAGCGGTGAGAAAATGGAGAAGATCAGATTACAAATGCAGGAGGCAAGACCAGACGTTCCGCTTTCAATAGCGGAACTTCCCGAGGGGCACAGTCTGAATGACATGTGGGTCAATTATGGAGCGGAAGGGATATCGAATCTTTTAAAAAGCGCAAAAACGGAAAAAGCAGGCGAAGGACTGCAGATTGTAAACGGCTACAAAATCAGCTACAAAGGCCTCTCGGGGACTTTCTTTGTTCTGGGAAACCTGCCGATGGACTTGGGGAATCTCAGGATTTCGCTTCAGATTGTGGAATACAATACCAACAGAAAGCACAGGCTTAAAATCGACCTGTTCGATTTTGCAGGAGTGCAGAGCCAGTGCACGGACTTATCCGAAAAGCAGGGTTTTGATTATGACAGCCTTGAAAAAGATCTGGTAACGCTTACCGATCTTCTGGAACATCACAGGGAATCGCTTTTTGAGGCTGAAATAAATCCGATTGCGGAACGTTTCGCCGAAAAAGAGCTTACGCCACAGGCGCAGGAAAATACGGTCTCATTTCTCGCAAAACCAAAACTGCTTGAAAATATAGACAGGCTCTTGGAACAGAACGGCATCGTTGGGGAAGAAGAAAATAGGATTTTGCTTTTTATACTGGCATCGAGCTATAAAATGCCGTACCTGATGCACGGGCTTGTTCAGGGATCAAGCGGTGAGGGAAAAAGCCACCTGATAAACGGGATTGCAGGATGCATGCCTCAGGAGGATGTGATGAACATGACACGCATTACAAGCAAATCTCTTTACCATTACAGGGATAAGGAACTGATCAACAAGCTGATTATTATTCAGGATTTTGACGGGCTTGATGAAGAGGCGCAGTATGCCTTCAGGGAAATGCAGTCTGCCAAGTTCCTGACCAGCTCCACTGTGGTAAAGGATATTTTCGGAAACAACAGGGGAAGAATCAAGCAGGTTCAGGCGCACTTTGCCAGCCTGACCACAACCACAAAAGCTGAGGTTTACTACGACAATATGAGCCGTTCTGTGATTCTGGGTGTGGATGAAAGCCAGGAGCAGACGCTTAGAATCATTAAAAAGCAGAATCTTAAAACAGCAGGACAAGCGGACAGTGAAAAGGAAGAGCAGGCAAAACAGCTTTTAAGAAATGTGATGCGCGTGCTTAAATCCTATGAGGTTGTAAATCCCTTTGCCGATAAGCTGAGCCTTCCATTGGAAGCCAGAATGCTCAGAAGGCTGAACTCGCAGTTCCAAAACTTTGTCTGCCAGATTACAATTCTGCACCAGTACCAGAGAAAAACCGACAATAAGGGAAGGCTGATCACCGACAAAGCTGATATAAAATCAGCCGTAGATGTTTTCTTCAGTTCCATTATCATCAAAGTGGACGAGCTTGATAAAAGCACCAGACAGTTTTTTGAGAACCTGAAAGATTTTATAAAAAAGCAGAAAGAAGGAACATCAAAAAAGTTCACGGCAAGAGAGATCAGACAGGGTCTGAATATCAGCAAAACATCTGCTTTCAGATACATGGAGTTACTGCAGGAATTGGAATACATCCAGCCTGTCGAAGGTTCATTTAACAGGGGCTTTAAATTTATAATCTCCTACTGGGATGATATGGAAAAACTAAAGACCAGAATCAGAAAAGAACTGCACAGACAGCTTGAAGAGTTCTAAAAAAACAAAAAATCAGAAGAAAACTAGAAAAGTGGAACACCACGGAACGCCAGCGGAACACTGGAAGCCTTGAAAACACTGGCAATACGATACTGGTGTTCCGCGTTCCGCGGAGTGTGCAAGCGTTCGTTTTCATCACTCAAAAAAACAGCGTTTAATTAAATTAAAAGACAATGAAAAAAACGATACAAAGCAGGGAATTTCTAAGGCTCACAGTGGCATTCGGAGAATTTGTAAAAGTCAGGAATTACAAGCAGGGACGGTCAAATCTCTATAAAAACATCATAACGGAATTTCTGGTCTGGCTTGAACAGGCGGGAATCAGCAGAATCCAGAATGTGGCCTCCAAAGAATCTGTGAGGTATCTGGATTATCTTTCTTCAAGACCAAAGAAAAGAGGAAATGGCATTCTGGCTGAAAAAACAATCAAACTGCATCTTTTTGTGCAGGGGCTTTTTCAGGTTTATCTGCTGGAAAACAAAGAGATCCAAAATGCCTATTACATACCGTCAATCACAGGAGGAACGCAGAAACCCAGAAACATTCTCACAATAGAAGAAATAAAACTGGTGTACCATCATGCCGAAAATGAAATGGAAAAAGCCCTGCTTTCCATTGCCTACGGTTGCGGACTCAGAAGATCAGAGATTGCCAGCCTTGATCTGAAAGATGTGAACCTTATAAAAGGAATGCTGGTTGTCAGACAGGGAAAAGGAAACAAGAGGCGTGAAGTTCCAATGAGCGACACTGTTCTGCAGTACCTGAAAAAATATGTCAGGGATGAAAGGCCTGAAAGGCTGACAGGAAGAAACCAGAATGAGGAAGCCTTTTTTATCAACAGCAGAGGCAGAAGATCGACAGGAGAAAATCTCAATGAGATTTTAAATAAGATGATAGAGCAGACAGGAAAATTCGAGCTAATCCAGAAAGAAATCACGCTTCACTGCCTGCGCCACAGCATTGCCTATCATCTGGCAGAGAATAACGCGGGAATTGACTTTATACGAAGTTTTCTGGGACATACGCAGATCAATACCACATATATTTATGCGGTGCAGAACAAAAAACGCAAACCAGTCGTAACCTTTTAAAACTACAGCTATGGAAAACAAGAAACCTGATCTGGAAAATTACCTCAGAGGAATTGTAGCTGAAAAGACAGCGCAGAGCTATCTCTATACGATAAACCATTTTTTAAAGACTAATCCAAAGGCTAAAAGATACCAGTATAAGGATATAGTAAAGTACATGGATAAAGTAAGCCAGAAGCAGTCCAACGTGCAGTACCGAATCAGAATACTCTCAGCCGTTAAAAAATATTACGACTATCTTGTAATGTACGGCTACAGAAATGACCATCCATGCAGAAAGCTTAATATTAAGATTAAGGGCAACCAGACCATACAGGTTCAGGATTTATTCAACTCAATGGAATTACAGCTTTTAATGGAACGCGAGAACCGCTACAAGCATCTTGATACAAGAAACAATGTTCTGATTTCCCTTTTAATCTATCAGGGGCTGGCAAGCGATGAAATAGCAAGGTTGTCTCTAAAGGATATTGATCTGGATAACGGCACAGTTTATATTAAAGGTTCTGCCAATCTCAATAAAAGAACGCTGGAACTAGTTTCAAAACAGATGATACTGTTTCATACTTACATAAATGAAACCCGCCCTGCTTTACTTCGCGGGAGAAGTGATAAATTCATATTGACAAAACTTGGACAGCCCATTGTGGTGAACAGCATTCATGCCATGATTGAGCCGTTAAGAGGATTATTCCCAGACAGAAAACTAAACCCGCAGACTATTAGAATGAGTGTGATCTGCAACTGGCTTAACGAGAAAAGCATTCCATTGGAAAGAGTTCAGGAACTGGCTGGGCATAAATGGCCAGGCACGACTGAGAAGTATATCAAAGTGAACAGCTCACATCAGAGGGAGCTTATAAACAGGTATTTTCCGAATATCTGATATATTTATTATTTTGATTTCATTTCTTTGTAAAACTGATCAAAATTAATAATAATTTGTTCTAATATTTTATCAGTCAGTTGAGTAAACTGATTGAGAAGCGTTTGAGTTTCAATAGCTAAATTAAATAAATCATCCACATTTATGTTATCCAAAGATTCTATAAACTGTTCTGCATCTTTGCTTCTATGAGCAATTAGTTCATTTCTGATTTTACTCAAACTTTGTTTTTTCCTATTTAATTCTTTGTAAGTAGTTCTATAGCTCAGTATTTCATCCTTTATTGAATTAAAAATTTGGCTCGATAAAATAAAATTGTAGAAATGAGAACTCATTAATGCATGTATTTTATCTAAATGCTCATTAAGAATTAGAGAAATTGATCTTATATAAAACTTTTTTTGCCATTCATGCTTTGAGTTCAAATAACCGTCAATTGTTACATCTAAATCTAAAGAAGTTATAGAGTTAAATATGCAAACGTCATAGAAGTTTTCTAAAGGTTTTATTTTTAAAGACTTACATTTATTCTTATTATCTATTAAAATACTTAAATCCTTCTTTTTTAGATCGTAATTGCCTTCTATTTTCATTTATGACTTCAATTGCTATTCAGATTATTAACCTACTTTTTGACGAGCTAAAATAATGAAACCTAGAATAACTAAGTTTCATTATTTTATTTTTGGCTTAATTTCAACATTGCATTTGCTACATTCAAAGTTGATTTATCATATTGTTCGTGTCCATAGCCATGTTTTTCATTTAATTCATAGAACAACTTATATATGTCAAAAGGGTTCTGAGAATCTGAAATCCATGTTACAATTATTTCTAAAATTTCATTCATATTCATCTGGTAAGTCATTCTGCCATCAGATAATCTAATCCCATTATTGTCAGATTTTCTTTTTCCGTTGTTCAAGAAGATATTTTTCTCATCATATATAATATCTCTAATCTCTTTATACTCTTTTCCTTTTGGCAAATAGTCCATCAAAAGTTTTCGAATTCCTTTATAATATACATTATATTTTTCTTCAGGATTCTCGAATTCTTTGCTTACTAATCCACGCAATTCATTAATTTCCTCTAAGCTTCCTGTTTCTGGGTTAATACTTAATTGTCTGCCGATTTTTTCATTAGATTTTTGAAGGATTTCTAATCTTTCTAAATCAGCTTTTGAGATTTCAATGTCTTTTTTGTCTCTGATGTTTTTATTTTCATCTTCATTCATAACTCTTATATTTTAATTTCTAAAATGGATTTAATTTTTTCACTAGCTTCCTTTAAACTTTTATCATCCCAAGAAATGGGATTCAATTTCGTTAACGATTCTGAATAATCGGGATAAAATTCTCTGAAAGCTCCATGATAACTTTTCTTGTATAATTTATCTTGATACCATGTAAAAAAAGAGTAAACTATTGACTCATGGATTTCATTTTCTTTTGCAAACCTTGATACCAAATAAGGATTATTGATATATTTTTTTATATAATGAAACTTTTCTTCGCTTAAAAACATATCTCTAGCAAAAGAATCTGCTTTTTCTTCGATTAAGAATAAATCATTGTCTCCAGTTAAATGAAAACTATTTGTTTCAATTAAATCAAAGTCAAATAATACATGATGTAATTCATGCATTAAAGTGAACCATAATGTTGGATATTTTTTATTGAAATCTGTCAGCACAATACAGGGTTTACCATTTATAATAAATGTTGCTCCCTTTACTTGTGTTGTAGCAAGGTAATTTTGAAATATGACTGTAATTCCAAGATTATACAACGCTCTGCAAACAGTAAATAAGCCATTTTGTAAATCCTGAGAATAAGGTTTAATTTTTACAATTAAATCTTTTAACCTTTCACGATTGTATTCATTTGGGTTATTGATAATCTTAAAACTTTGATAAGCTGATTTAATCCAAAAATCTTTCATTTTATCTGAAAAATTTCTTTTTACTCTGCTATATAAAGGTTCGTCAAGTTGCTCTTCGTAATCTTTAATGGAAGTAAAGCCAAAAAATGATAGAACTTTCTCAACCAATACTTCGGTATCATCATTATTAGAAAAAAACCCCAGTTTAGTTAAAGACTTTATATCAAAATTTCTAACTAAAAAAGTTGCTTTTCTTGCATTTTCTATTGAATTAATATTTTCTCTACTTTGGTTTTTTAAAACTACATTTATAAATTCATTGATATCGATATTTAAAAACTCAGAGATTTTTACAATATTTATAAAGTTAGGTTGTTTTGCTGTTCCAGAAATTATTTCTTCAAAAACATCTTTGTCAATATTAAGGAGTTTTAGTGCTTTAGTTTTACTTAAATTATATTCCAATAATTTATTTTCAAATACTTCTCTGATATCAACGTATTTTTCTTCTGAAAAAATAGACTGGAGTAGCTTATTAATATCTGTTGTTTCCATATTAAGGGTATTTACCCTGCAAATATAATCAAAATAATTAAATATTTTTATTTTAGAGGGTAATTTCCCTCTTTTTTGTTTTAATATCCAGTTATAAGTTTTGATAAGGATTAAAATTCAATTTATTAGGAAAATAATTAAACTAAATATACTTTCGCATAAGCTTGGAAAATGATAAGAGAACGTTCTTTATATAGGGATTTTTTGCAAGGGACATTCACTGTATAGAAAAATTTTACAGACCCTTATAAGTATAAGTACAACGGAAA
>NZ_MUGS01000018.1 GCF_002222055.1 Flavobacterium araucananum | reverse complement strand
TTCAAAAAGCGATTCAAAAAGCAAATGCTATTCCATCATCTGCAACAATAATTGCAAATAAAGGCGCAAACGAAGATAATGCAAACGAATTTTACATCAATATTGATCGCCGTCTGATCAAAATTGAATTTGCTTTCGTCAATATTATAGAAGCTAAAGGAGATTATATTCATATCAAAACGGAAAACAAAAACTATGTGGTCCACTCAACCCTTAAAAAAATAGAACACAAATTACCTAAAGATTTGTTTTTGAAAGTGCATCGTTCCTTTATTATCAATACAAAAAAAATTATTGACATTGAAGACAATAGTGTCTTAATTGGCAAAGACGTCATTCCTGTAAGTCGCGCCAATAGACCAGATTTAATGAAACGACTGAACTTATTGTAGCATTTTTATAAAAGAAAATACTACCTCTTTAATACTAAGTTGAAAAAAGCTGTTATTTCTCGTTTTTCTTCACTTTGAATACTGGTTTAGATGTCAACATCCACCTAAGACGCAAACCTACTTCTGTATATTGAAACCCGGCAGCAGTAGCAGACGCAATATTACTTTTAACACCATAAAAATTCGCCAAAAAACGATCTGAAAATTTATAGCCAAATTTAGCTTGCACTCGATAAGTCGATTGCTTGCTATCATTTTCAATGTATTGAAATCCTGTTGCAGCACTTAGTGTGTAAAAGATAGCATTGTTTTCAGCCGATTTTTCATCTTTCAAAAAATCAACAAAAATCTCATAAGCATTAAATTTACTTGGACTAAAATAAATTGTTGGCACTTGTTTTTGAAAGGCAATAAATTGATAATTAAAGCCTGCTTTCAAAATTGGTTTTGATAAAAAATTATAATATAATGAGGTAAATAATAAGTTTCGCTGGTTACTATCACTTTGCGCGCTGTAATAATATTGTGTAAACCATCCTAATTTGAAGTTTGTGCCAATATTATAATTGAAATAAAAATTATTAGCTGTTATCTCTCTACTTACCAGATCAGCATTGAAGTTCTGAATATCTCGCTTATACCCTAATTCTAAATCCTGCAATTTTAAGGGCTTTATTTTGAAAAATACGTCTACTAATAATTGACTATAATTACTAACGAAAGATCTTGCATTACTTGAACCTACTAAAACATTAAAATTTATTTTGGGATGAAATTGCCATTGTGCGCCGACCTTGAAGTCATTAGAGACTGCCGAATTTTTAGTGACTGTATTTTCAGTTTTTCTGTATTGATACATTCCTAAAAAAGCCCATTTTGTCGATATTGGAAAATTCAAAACTGTATTATTAGCGTAGGCTTCATTTTTTCCATTATCAAATGAATAACTTATTATCTCCTCTACACTTGGTGTGAAATTTTCATTTATTTTTTTTAGAAATCCAATAGCATCTTTTTGGTTTTCAAATATTTTCAAGGTAGTATCAACTGCTTCATAAGCTTTTAAAGGTTCGCCATCTGCAAAGTAAGCATTCGATATTCCTAAGTTTCCATCAAATGATTTTGCATCGTTGACCAATATATTTTGGTAGTCAGCAATACTTTCTTTAAAATCACTACGATACATTCCTAAAGTTGCAGAAAGCGCTAATACCCAATTTTCATTGGGATTACTAATTTGGTATTCCTTTATTTTTGCTGCTGCTTCTTTGTACTTTCTATTCCAAATTAGTGCCTGAACATAGCGTTCTTTTGTTTGACTTTGTAATTTTATGTCCTCAATAAATTGGCTATTTTTTAATGCTTTTTTGGCTATAGATAAAGCTTCGCTATCTCTTTCGGCTATATGCGAAACTAATGACAATCCGTTTAAAGAAAACAAGCTATCCTTTTTGGATACTGCTAATTCTTGATATGCCTTGGTTGCATTTTTTTTATCCTTAGTGATTAAATAAATATTAGCTTTATTCATTAATGTTTCCTTGTCTTTCGGAAAATCCTCAAAATTTTCATCTAATAAAGAAAGTGCAGTTTTATAATCTTGTTGTTGTACCAATTGATTGGCGTATCCCATGCGAATGTATTTCTTAGAAACTAAGGCATTTGGATTTTTAACAGAAACTGCCAAAGCTTTATTTACATATATTAAAGCCTCCGTATATTCTTTTAAATTAGACAAAGTATTTGCATAGCCTAGTAAAGCCGGAAAACTTTCGGGATGCTTTGCTATCAGGCCAAAGTAATAAGGTTTTGCATCAGAATAATTTTTATTCCATAACATGCATTCAGCATAATTCAACTGGATTTCAAAATCATCTGGATACTTTTTTAGTAGTTCAGAAAAAATTACTGTGGCTTTTTCAGGACTTGAATTTAAACCGACAGCTCTACCGTAACATAGCTTTGCCGTTTTATTATCTGGATATGTCTTTAAAATTTTGCTGAAAAAATTTTCGGCTTGAGCAAATTCTCCTTTCTCTAAATTGTTAAAACCCTCTTGCATATCTTGCGCTTGGATTGATAATCCAAGGAGAAAGCAAAAAACTAAGACTATTTCCTTTTTAATGTTCATTTTTTAACATCTAATTTGTAATTAACTGCAAGTTAAGCATAAACATTGATTATCCCTCTACAGTAAACTGCCGATCATCGAAAAAATAAAAAAAAATCTTACAAGCAACTTAGATTTGTATCAGAATTAAGAAACAAAAAAAATAAATATTAATTATAAATAACAGATGAAATTTCCTGAGTATGTAATACTATCAAGAAAAGAAAGAATTTTAAAAGCTGTCTGAAAGATGACAAACTAAAACACTATTTTATTTCACTTTTGTCATTGCCATTATCCTGTTTACACCAATATCATGCCACTATTGCAGTTACTTCCAGAATTACAATTCCGTTTACTGTTGGACTTTTGCCTTTTTAAAAATCAATTTTTAAATTGCCAACAAATTCAAAAAAGACCTGCTAAGTACCAAAAACATGATCGCCTTTTTTGCCCCAAAAGCTGTAAGCTTTTATCCAAATTAAAATCAGTAAAGGCAATGTAATTCTAGTAAAGACTATCGTAAAAGTTAATTCAATGGCAAACAAAAAGACGCTTTTTTTTATTTAAAAATTAAAATCAATAATTTATATACAAAAAAGAAGGTTTTTTTTTGCCTTCTGAGTCGATGAATCCAAACTGTTTTTGTTTGTTTTTTATCCATGGCCATTTTCCGGCAACTTTATCTGGAACTGTTGGAAAATCATATAAAGTCCAGGATACAAATGCAAGTTGTTTCTTTTTGAATATAGATTGCATTTTTTTATGATAATCAGCCTGATCTTCTTTTGAATTGCCAAACCAACTCCAAAGTCCTCGATTGGATGAAAGTCCAAATTCTTGCATTACCAAAGGCTTTTTGGCTGCTTTTTCTAAAACAGTAAGTTTGTCTTCAAAAAGTGAAATATCTTGATAATAATGATACGATACAAAATCTACCTTATCTTTTAGTATCTCTCCCGATGCAATATTAGAATATCCAATAGTGACCAAATGATTAGGATCGAATTTCTTGACTGCTGCAATCATTTGTTCCAGCCACGGCTTTACATTTTGTTCTCCACGGGATTCAAAATCTAAATCAGGTTCGTTTTTAATATCCCACGCAATAATATTTTTGCAGTCCTTAAAAGTCGTTACAATTTTCTCTGCATGTCGATGCGTTAAAGTCCAGCTTTCTGGAGAATAATCTCCATAAAAATCGAATAATGTAACAATTACAGCTAGTTTTTTTTCTTCTGCCAAGTCTAAAACTATTTTTAGCTTGTCTAATTTATCTTGCGGAATCTCTGCTTTACCAAATTCTTCATAAGGAACAAAAATCCTAATCGTATTGAGTTTTACTTTTCTAATAATTTCAAAGTCAGCGGATATCGTATCTCTATTAAATTTATTTCCAAACATATCCCAAGCAGAATTTTTAGGATAATAATTAATGCCTTTTATGATATAGGGAACACCATTTTTTAAAATTTCATTTCCTTTTACAGTGTATGTTTTTTTATTTAATTTAATAGCAACCAAACTACTTTCTTTTTGCATCCGAACATAATGTCGAATACGCCAAAACCCATCCTCTAGCAGCATTAAAACCTTATAGTTTGCGGTATCCCGAACAGAAGTTATAAGCTTGTTATCTTGATAAATATTTTGAAATTCAACTACATTTTTATCGGTAAAAACGACTTGTTGGCCGTCTTCGCTATAAAAATCTAAGGATACATGATGTTCTATTGTCGTACTCTGGATTGAAATTTTTTTGGCCCTATTATAGGCTATAATTTGCTCTAATTGATTTCTAGAGCTTTCTGTAAAATAATCGTCAATTCCATCACTGACATTGTTTTTGAGAGCATTATTTTTTATTACATAAGAAAACAAATAATGTTTCTCAATTTTCTGGATAGTTTGATTTTCCATCGGTCTACCTTTATTTTTTAAGGTTTCCCACGTTACTTTTGGTAAATATGTATTTGAGCTCTCTTTTTCTAAATGCAGCATCGAACTTCTATCTGCTCCCGAATTTAAGTAGCCCAAAATTTCACTCATCCCAAATAATACCAAAATATTAATTGCAATAAATGAAACTATTAAAATTGCCCGATAATTATTTTTATTGTTAATTACTTTCATAATTTTTTTCTTCTACTTTTTGAATACTTCCTAAGGTTGAAATTTCAAATGAATATTTTTTTTCTTTATAATATTCAGATGAAATAGTAAAAACAGCATTGCCTTTTACGCTATCTTCTTGCAAAGTTGCTACAAGTTGATTATGATGATACACTTTTAGAGTCACTTTAATTCCGTCTGGAACTAACTGATTCATAAAACTACGCAACGTACCTACTATTATAGTGCGATTATCTTTTGAAAATTCAAATTCAATTTTCGGATTGATCGGTTTGTAGTTGACTGCTATAGAATTACTTTCTGCTATTCCCGCTACATACGCTTTTACAGTATAAACATCTTGGTGATCAGGATGTAAAATTTGAGCGGTTGCAACTCCGTTTATTGTTGTTCCAAATGATTTTAAAACCATATTATTAGCAGTAGTAATCACAAAGGAAACCATAGTTCCGTCGCTTACAACATTACCAAATTTGTCTTTAATAACAGCCGTTTTTAAGGTCGTAATTTGATTTCCATCAGCAAAATGATGATTTCTGGCAAATGAAATTGTGAAATTTGTAGCGATTCCAGGAAAAATTACAGCATCAAATTCTTTAGTAATTGTAGCATTGCATTGAGCAGAGACTGAAACTATTCCAGATTTTGTAGGGGCATCAATTATTTTCCAAGCAATAAGATCTTTCGTTTTTACCGTTTGAGCTCTAATAGCATTTAAAAACTGACTTCTAAAAATTACGGGAGTATTTTCAGGTTTCGGATTATCAAAGCAATCTGTCGGAATCGTAACGTACATTACAAAGTGACCATCTCCTACTAACGTACTTGGTGGACCTAAATAATTTTCGATATCCGTTTTAGTGTCGTTGTTGGGTAAAATTTCAAAGTTTCCCTGTAGTTTATTGTCTCCGTTTACAATCAAAAACCAATCAATACGACCCGATTTTTTAGCATAACTTTTAGGAAGGATAAAAGTTAATTTATCATTTTTTATAGCACCATCTAAAAGTGTTTTTCCTAAAGAATGAATTAAAAATAACTTCGGTTGATCTGACAAATTTACCTTAAAATCTAAAGCTATATTGGCACCCGCGATAAAGGTCTTCTGTTGCGTCATTAGTACAATAGTGCCCGTTTGTTTTTTAGGCAATAAAGTGACTGATACCAATAATATGGTAAACAAAAAAAAACAAAATATATAGATTTTATTCTTCATTATCTAGGATTTCCAATGTAATTATTGATTTCAATTTTAATAAAGGAATATCCTCTATGTCCTTTAACCCTTTGCATTTGGGCACTTTCTTGTTTGTTATTTCTTACTGGAATTACCGCACGAGCAAGAGCTTCTGATTTTAAACCATTTACGAAACAATTTTCTGTAGAAGATTTTATAATAACAGGCTTCAAATCTCTAGGCAAATTATACGTAAAATATTGCTTACGCTGAATTCGAACGCCCTCTTTTATAAACTGATGATCAACATAAACCAATTCTTTTTTGTCATTGTAATACGAAAATAAAAGCTCTGAAATGGTTACTTCTTGAATTCCGTAATTGAATAAAGTCCCTTTGATCTGGTTATTATCTATCACTAAATCTGAAATAGCAACCGAATTATACAAGTCGGTGGTCGCTACATTTCCTGCACTTTGAATATCAAATGTGCTGGGAATATTTTTCAATTCTTTTGGTGTAAATTCATCGGGGTTAAAAGTTGTCGGCTTTACATCAGTTGGCTTTAACCACGCAATATCTTCAAAATTCACCTTAAAACTCGTGACTTCTTTTGGCATCAACTTATGTTTAATATTATACTTCGCGTTGAATACGGCAATCGATTTATCATTTCTGTCATATAAAGTAGCTTTCAAGACCACATCTGCAGGGACATTATCTATATTTTGAACTTCACCAATCACAATATATTGACTGTCAATTTTTACCAAACTTGCCGATATAATTTCTAAATCTGGTTGGCGCAGTACATCTTCATGATAGGTCTGCTGGGTAGTTATCTTTCGTCTCCCTTGCTTGTAATACGAATTAATATTCTCTGAAATAAATTCGTCCGGAGGAATATCGGTATCTTTTTTATCTGGAATGATAAACCATTTCCCGTTTATTTTCTGAACGTCATGTATGTACTTTTTTTCAATTAATTCTAATGGTGTAACCCACTTGGTCGTTGCAATAACTCTAGCTTTGTCTTTACTTTGCTGAACAATTTTAGTTTCGATAGCATCTAACTTGGCGTAAGAATTAAGAACACCATCCGAAACAGAAATTTCCAGCATAAACTGAGCCACCGAGTATTCTTTATTAGGAACAACATAAGAGTGCGCTTTATCATAAAACTTAAAATCTAGAGCATCATAATATGCTTTTACAACATTTTCAGGACTAATCTGTGCAGCATTTTTGATGTAAATGCGATATGCTCCAAAGCTTATAATTAGTAGTAAAATTCCTGTCCAAATGTGTAGAAATTTTATCATCGCTCTTGGAAAATTAGCATAAATAATTCCATATTTATTAAAAGAAGGTTTCTCTAAAGGCTTTATTTTTAAGGCCTGCAACCAAATCATCTGAACATTAAGTATAAAAGCCATAAGAATGGTTAACATTGGAATAATTCCCCACATTAATTTCAAATAGATCGGCACTTCATCTTTTGGAAGAATTTTAGACAAGGGCTGCACATTTAGTTTTTCCCACACCATTATACCATTTTCTAATTGTGATAATCGATGCCAACCGCAGAAATAGAGAATTGGATCGTAAAATTTATCGTTAGAAAAAACATATTTCAAATTATATTTTTCAGGAACCGTTAGAAATTGTTGCAATGAACCAATACCTTCAAGTCCTCGAAATTTGGAGTTTTCCAGCCGTTCTACTGCACGAGAAGTCAATTCTGGTAATCTTCTTGCCGAATGGTAATTTCCATCAACCGTCATTGCCTTTGTTTGTGTCGATAAGTAGGCCATCTGATCACCAAAACCTAATGGCAAAAACCTCCAGTGATCGTGTTGATCCTGATTTAAGAAATTGACAATTGGTAAAAAGTTAATTTTTTGCGGTTGCAATGGTCTAAAATACCCTAACGTCATGGTGAAAACTGCAAAAAACAAAAAGCAACCAGCAAATAATCCGCCTAGGATCCTCCGATAAACACTACCAAATTTTACTTGCAAAGCCGCTCTTAAGTCACCTTCAACTAATCGGTACACAAATTCACCAAAAATGGGCAAACTCATTATAGAAGCCCAAAGTGTAAAGCGATCTAAGGTTAGGATATTAAAAGCATTTTTTCCTAAAATTGATAAGGGAATTGGAGTTGTGCCCCCAGTCCCTAAAACAGTTAGCAAGGTTAAAGATAATCCGAAAAAAATATACCTTTTGCTGTAATATCTATAAAATATATAAGGCAATATAAAAAGTAATATTCCCCAAGGTATTAAGAAGAACATCAAGCCCGAAGAGGTTACTTCTATAAAATTATCGCGACTCCCATGCGGAATAGGAACCTGAGTAATGGGATTGGCTCTAGAATTAATCCAATAAGGCAATATACAAAATACTAGCAGAAAAACGGCGCTACCACAGAAAAGAATAATCCGTTTTAATAATGATAGAAATGTTTTGTAGAATATTTTGAATGTGATTTCCTTGAATGAATTGACATTTTCGCGAGCGGTATCCATTACTATCATCCCGATTAAAGGCGAAACAAAAAATACCATCCCAAATAAAGGTGTAACATGATGCGAACAAACAGTTACGGCCATCAAAGACAAAGATGTGTAGTAATATTTCTTTTTTCCTGTTTTGATAAAAAGATAAATCTCTGGAAGCGCATGCATTAAAACAGAAATTCCAATAATACTCGGTAGCTGTCCAAAAATATGCAATGTTTCGACAAAAGAAGAAGAAGCAACCGCCAGAATAGCAGAATAGCCTGCAACTGTTCGATTTCCTGTTATTAAAAGTGAAAATCTAAAAGTTCCTGTAATGAATAAAATAATCCCAACGATGGCCACAGTAAACATACCAAATTTCAAACCTCCAATTAAAGAAAGTAACCCAATGGTTTGGTGCACTAATGGAGGATAACTCATCACATTAAAACCCGTATACCAACTATAATTCCAAGGTTCAAACCAACTGTGGGCATAATGATTTCCGAAAAACATGTGAATTAGAGCATCGTAAGTACTTTCTAAAGTAAAAAAAATAGCGCTGCCATGGAAAGTCAATCCAAAAAGTAAGGCTACTATCAAATATTTATTAGAAGTCTCTTTCAATCACTCTTGTTTTAGATTATTGTTTTTGTAAATATAGCGATATCCTTCTATAGACGAAAACAATATAACTGTACAAAATGTCCTTTCATCGAAAGAAACACTACCAAACATCTAAAATATCGAAAAAAGTCATACAAGAGCACTAATTTTACATCATAATAATAATCTAAAAATAATGACTACCACAATGATGAAATGAGACTATTTGTAGTGATGTTATTTTATAAAAAACCATTGTGTGTTTAAATCTTTTGTCGAAGATCTGTTTAAAAGTACTGTTTAATTTCGAAAATTACAATTCATAATAAATATGTTGGTTTAGTTAATTGTTGCCAAAAAGGAATTTATCTGATAGATTCCTTTTTATTTTTGTTAAACTTTTCTTATTTTTATTATATTTGTTTGTAAGAATCAGCTTTTTAAAATTTTATTTTACTATTTATTTAATACCACACACTTGAATTGAATATTAAAAATACTTATAAAAAGATCACTGCGGAGAATTTTTTTATGCTTACAATTTTATTTGTAAATACAGGCAATTATTTGTACAATCTGCTCTTAGGAAGGATACTTGGTCCTTCTGCGTTTGCTGACGCTGCGATCTTAATAACTTTGCTTTTAGTATTGTCTTTTGTTGGAATGACATTTCAGGTTACTGCGGCTAAATATGCCGTTTTGCTAGAAGGAACGCAATTGCATATTTTTTTAAAATTTATTTTTAAGTATGCACTCCTCTTCGGTGTAATACTGGGATTTACAGTAGTAGTATTCAGTCATCAATTGCAAGAAATTTTTAAAACCAAAACGTCACTAATGTTTGTTTGGTTTGGTTTGGGACTTCCAATGTATTTTATAATGAGCATTAATAGAGGTTTATATCAGGGAAAAAATGATCTGAGAAATTTGTCAAAAACCTACTATTTTGAAATGTTATGTCGTTTGATTTTGACACTTTTGTTACTCTACCTTTTACCTCAAATTCAATCTTCTATTATTATCGCACTAGGAATTTTAATTTCATTTGCCTTTGGTTTGATTCCTTTTCAAAAAATAATTAACAGTAAAAACAAACAGACTCTAAGTGACAATTTAGATACAAAATCCATTATAACATTTTTCGCTCTAACAGCCTTCTATGAATTAACGCAAATCATCATTAACAATAGTGATATTATATTGGTTAAACATTATTTTGATAATGAAAGAGCGGGCTTATATGCTTGTTTAGCATTAATAGGTCGGGTAGTATATTTTGTCGCTTGGATGTTTGTAATGCTTCTTTTGCCTAAAGTAATACAGTTAAAAAAACAAGGAGCAGAAACACTTCCGATTCTATTAAAATATGTTTTATATATTGTTTGCTTGTCTACAATAATTGTTTTAAGTGCACTCTTATTTCCTGAAATTGTAGTGCGATTAATGTTTGGCGAGAAATATCTGCCCATTGCTTTCTTGTTGTGGAAATATGCATTGGCAACTTCTATTTTTGCCATTGCAAATATTTTTGCCTACTATTTTCTTTCTATAAATAAGTATGTACCTGTCATAATATCAGCCTTTCTGGGACTTGCACAAATAATACTAATAGTCCTCTATCATAATTCACTCGAACAGGTTGTTGTTATGCAAATCATCGCGATGGTGGTATTATTATTATTTCAATTGTTTTTTTTCTTTTTTAATAACAATAAAAAGTAACATTTTAGATATGAAAGTAGCTGTAGTCACTGCATTTCCCCCAAGTAAAGTTACACTAAATGAATATGGTTATCATTTGGTAAAAAACTTTGTTCAAAACTCAGAAGTAGCCGAATTAATTTTATTATCCGATAAAACATCTGAAGCGAAACAATTAGACTTTGACCAAAAAGAAAAGGTAAAAGTAAAAGAATGTTGGAGATTTAACAGTTACACCACTATTTTTTCTGTTCTTAATGCAGTTCGAGAAGAACAACCAGATGTGATTTTGTTTAATCTTCAGTTTGTAAAATTTGGAGATAAAAAAACACCTTCTGCCTTGGGATTATTGTTACCCATGATTTTGAGATTTTTTGGATACAAAACAGTGGTTTTATTACATAACATTTTAGAGCAAGTTGATCTAGAAAAAGCAGGATTCACAGAGAGTAAATTCATGCAGAAGATCTATAATTTTATTGGAACTAACATTACCAGATGCATTTTGAAAGCCAATAAAGTTGCTGTAACTATTCATAAATATGTGGATGTTTTAAATGCTAAATACCATACCCAAAATGTAATGCTAATTCCACATGGGACATTCGAATCAGTCAAAAATCCTAATTTTGAAATTAAATCTGGCCCTAAACAAATTATGGCTTTTGGGAAATTTGGAACCTACAAAAAAGTCGAAATTTTAATTGATGCAGTCGAAATTGTTAGAAAAACAAATCCAGAAAAATTAGAAGTCGTGATTGCTGGAACAGATAGTCCAAACACACCTGGATATTTAGATGCAGTACAAGAAAAATACAAAAACGTTGAGGGAATAATTTTTACCGGCTATGTTGAAGAAAATAATGTAGAACGAATTTTTACTGATAGTACAATTGTGGTATTCCCTTATACATCTACTACTGGCAGTTCTGGAGTTTTGCATCAAGCAGGAAGCTACGGCAAAGCAGTTATCATGCCTGATTTAGGTGATTTGGCCTTGCTAATTAAAGATGAAGGGTATAAAGGAGAATTTTTTAATCCGGAAAGTGCCGATTCTTTAGCTATAGCGATTGACAAAATTATTTCAAACGATACCTATCGAAAAGAATTAGCAATTGCTAATTTTCAGGCTGCAAGCGCCCTATCAATGGACAAAATTATAATGATGTATATAGAATGTTTTAAATCAATACAATAAACTTAAATGTAATATTATGAAAATACTAATAGTAGATGATCAGCAATTGGTCTTGTTGTCTTTAGAAAAATTGCTAAGTGGTTTAGGATATGAAGTTATAAGTACAGACAATATAATCGATGCCATAGCTAAATATGACAGTGAAAAGCCAAATTTAGTTATTGTTGACATTAATATGTCTAATCTCTCTAATACAGAATCTTTAAATGAGCATCAATCTGGTTTGGAGGTAGTCAAACATATCAAGCAAATCAAAAAAGACAACACTCCTGTAATGGTTTTATCTGGTAATACTGATGAAGAAGTCATTATAAAAGGTTTTGATTTAGGTATTGATGACTACATGAAGAAGCCTTTGAGTTTAAGCGAAATTGGTGCGAGAGTAAAAAGATTAATAGGCTCTACTATTGAAAAAAGTGTTACGGAAAAACCCAATTCGAAAGAGCGATATATCCAAAACAAGTGTATTGGAGTTGTTATTCCGTGTTATAACGAGGAAACTCGTTTGTCTAGTGATGAATTTAAGTCTTTTGTACATAAAAATTTAGGTTACCATTTGTGTTTTGTAAACGATGGAAGTAAAGACAATACACTAGCTGTATTGCATGAATTAACAAAAGGAAAAGAAGAATATATTAGCGTGTATGATTGTGAAAAAAATGGTGGAAAAGCCGAAGCTGTCCGTCTGGGAATGTTACACTTGGCCAAGCAAAATCAATTTGATTACATCGGTTTTTTAGACGCCGATTTATCGACCAATTTCGATGATTTTCAAGATTTGGCAGATACAATTTATAACTCTAAATACAAATTGGTTTTTGGCTCCAGAATTTCAAGAATGGGAGCTGATATTACCAAACAATCCGCAAGAGCTATTATTAGCAAAACTATAAATTATATCATTAGAAAAATTCTTGGAATGGAAATTAACGATACACAATGTGGCGCCAAAATAATGACAAAAGAAATTATAGAAAAAACCTTTAATGAAAAATTCATAACAAAATGGGTTTTTGATGTAGAGATTTTTATGCGGATGAAAAAAATATATGGCTCTACGAAGACTCAAGAGTTAATTTTAGAAAAACCCTTAAACAGATGGATTCACATGGATGGTTCGAAATTGTCATTTAAAGATTCCATAAAAATTATTGGCCAAATTGGCCAAATCGCAATTCATTACAGGTAAAAAACTACCACCAGTAAAGTATAGAGCAAGTTAAAACCATAACTTGCTTTTCGCTTTTTTATTAAATAAGTACTTTTATGACAAACGGTTAAAGATTATTTTGACTCTATTTGTTTTTTAATATCTCTGACATATAATAGGAGAATGTAAAGTATGATAATATATGTTTTAACTACCAACCAATAATAATAATAATAATAATAATAATAATACCATTCGTAAACTAAGCTTTTTTTACAAATCGTTTACAAAGTTTTGCATTAACTGTAAAATACTTTCAAATTTGTCTTCAGACTCAAGTGTGCCATTTAATAAGTGATTTTCGTATTCATGAGTAATATCATAGCTTTTTTCAAGGTCAAAAATAGATATTTTATGCTTTAATTTATGAACACACTCTGCAGCCAGCTTATAATGCTGCTCTTGCATAAATTTATGATAGGAATCTATTTCAAGAGGGAGTTCTTTTTTAATAATTGCAATCATTTTTTGCTTAAATGCATCGTCTTCTCCGCAGAGTTGGTCAATATAATTTAAATTAGGCTGTTCCATAGTTTTTAGGTAAGGTAAAATAAAATGTTGTTCCAATGTTTTCTTTACTTTCAAGCCAGATTGAACCTTTATAATACTCAATAATTTTGTTAACTATAGAAAGCCCTACTCCTGAATTTTGATTGTTGCTTTCTAATTTTGTGAATATTTTAAAAATTTTGTCGTGGTATTTTTCAGCGATTCCGATGCCATTATCTTTGATGTAAAATTCAAAATCTTGCTCTTTTTCTCTACAACCAATTTCAATTTGGCCTTGAGACTTATCATTATAATGGATGCTATTTTCAATTAAATTTTGCATTAATTGTTTGAATCGCCATGTATTTCCTTTTATTTTTGGTAAATCATTGATTATCGAAATTTCAATATTTTTAGGAATATGAATATCCCTCTTTATTTCGTCAATTACCTCATTAAGATCAATTAATCTTTCTTCAGATTCTAACTTGTCTACAGTAGAATAATCTAAAATTCCTTTGATGAGCAAATCCATTTTTTCGACATTAAAAAGTACCTGATTAAGCGAGTTTAAGCAACTTTCACCCATTTCTTTATTATCCTCAATGACCCAATTAATAAGGGTGTCTATATTTCTGAGTGGTGCTTTTAAATCATGAGAAACAACATGAGCATATTCGTTAAGTTCTTTATTATGATTTTCTAAACTCTTTAGTAATTCTTCTCTTTGCTTATTCATAGTCACAATTTCTATAGATTGTTTTTTTAAGAAATCGGATTGATTAAAATCTTTTTCATTACCTAATTTTTCAGCATCCAAATTCATAGAATTCAATATTTCTGTCAAATTTGAATTTATTTCTTTTAAACTATTGGCTTCATCGCGTAGTTTTTTATTGGCTTGGAAAAGTTCATCAGAACTAATTTTCATCGCTCGCTGCAACATGTTCATCTGATCCTCGTGATTATCATAAGATTCATTGACTGCGTGCAAAAAATGCTTTAAATCTTTTAAGTGCTCAGGGTTTATAAATTTAGCAATTTGCCTTTTTAAAAGAGTATTCATTATTCGCTGATTAGGGTTAAAGTCATGGTTTGATTATGTAATTCACAAAAAGTATTCTCGCTAAATGGAGCCATTTCGCCATACGAGTAAAACCCGGTAATTGCTACTTCATTTCCTATTATTTCTTGCACTTGCTCTATTTCCTCTTCAACCCGTTGATTCATAACTAATTTTCTTCCTACGCAACTCACTAGTAAAGCAAGTTGTGGGTGATTTATTCTATTTTGCATTGCTAACATTGCCGCTTGTGAAGCTCCCTCGGCAATAGCATCTACAGAAGCCATCATGAGCTGTACTTTGGCATTTTCAGGCACTTCTCCAGCTAAAATCATCGACTGATCTTCGTTATTGATATTTAAAATGGTACGAACTACAGCTTGTGATTTACCTTCGGGCGTAACATTTAAAGGATATAACAAAGAAGCTTGCGGCAACTCATTAGCTTTGTCTCCTAAGTATTTTTTATACAAATCTAAAGCAGGTTGTCCATCGATTTCATACAATATATTGGCTTCTGATCTGGTAATAATTCTTTCGGGACCAAATGAGCTCCATCCTCCAAAACTGGAAAACGAAATTTCTAAAGTTTCTCCATAAAACCCAATTAAAACGACTTCTCCTTCTTTTGGATTTTCTTTATAAGAAGCCAATGTCTTCTCAAATTTTGCATCGTCTCCACACATTCCTCCTGAGATAGGCACTTTATTTTGAATGCCATTCTCAAGACCCTCAATAAGTGAGCTTCCGTTTACGAAACTACCTTCTGAAAGTACAAATAAATGCTTTAAGTTTTCTTTGGGTATTTGTTGGTAAAGAGATTCCCCTAAAGCATTTGCATCTTTATTATGATTAAAAATATTATCGGTTTTAATTGCAAACGTACTTTTTTCAAATTCTATAGCACTAACAACAATAGAATCATCAAAGACATTTGCATCTAAAATTTCACCCGCTGTAGAGCCAAAAACCAGATGTTCATAAGGAAACTCCTTTCTAATAGCATCAATGACTTCTGGAAGCTCTAATTGCATCCTATTGGCAAAAACAAGTACCAGCGGATTTTTTAATTCTTCCTTATTTGTTAGGTACTGCCAATTTTCATTCTTTTTTTTATAAGCTTGAATTATTTTCATAGTTTCTATTTTGGTAATTTAATAAAGAAGGTTGTACCTTTAGTCAGTTCACTTTCTATCCAAATGTTTCCTTTGTAATTCTCGACTATTTTTTTTACTATAGACAATCCAATACCTGTTGATTTTTTATTAGATGTAAAAGACTGAAATATTTTAAAAATTTTTTCCTGATTCTCTGTAGCAATTCCAGGACCATTATCCTTAATAGCAAAAATATAATGCTTTTTTTCCTCTTCAAAACTTATTTGAATAATTCCGAGAGGCTTATCAATATAATTCACCGCATTGCTGATGATATTTAGAAACAACTGTTGCATTCTAAATCGCTCAGCTTTGATTGTCGGTAGTTCGTTTTTTACTATAACTTCAATATTCTTAGGTATATGAATAATATCAATTATTTTATTGATTTCAACATTCAAATTAATATTCTCAGTAATCATCTCAATATCATCTACTTTAGAATAAGTTAGAATTCCTTCAATCAAATGATCCATTTTCTCCACTTTGCCTTCAATCATATCAAGATATTGACTCGTTTGCGCATTAAACTCTTTTTCATTATCTTCTTTAATCCATGTAACTAAAGAATGTATGCTCTGTAGTGGTGACTTTAAATCATGCGATACAATTTGAGCATAATCATTGAGCTGCTCGTTCTGTTTTTCTAATTTTTTAAGTAATTCTTCTTTTTGCAATTCCAGGCTCTTTTGTCGAGTTATGTCTAAATGTATAACTATCGAACCAATTACTTCACCATTTACATTATAATTTGGAGCGCCGCTAATTAACCAATATCTTGTCTCTCCTTTTTTATTGATAGAAGTAACTTCATACGAATCTGACTTACCTTTAACCCGTTCTTTATTTTTAAAATTTACTAATTTTTTATCCTCAGGATGCAACAAAATTTCAGATGCATTGTTGCCTAACAAATCAATTAAAGAGAAACCACTCATATCACAAAAAGACTGATTGGCTAATTGTATTACGTCATCCATATCTACTTCCAATAAACCCATATTCATATTGGCAATAATATTTCTATATTTTTCTTTTTCTGCTTCTAGACTTTCTTTGTACTTTTTCTTGATGGTAATATCTTCAAAACTCCATAAATGACCATCATTTTTCTTGCCTTTGGCTATCGGAATAAAACTCCTTTCGTAAACGCGTCCATCGGCCAATTCAATTTCTTCAGAAAAGACGTTTTTTTTATTTCTTAAAATTTCTTCTACCCTTTCAATAAATTCATCTGGTCTTTTAAAAAAGTGTTTATTTTCTTCAGTAGCCATTTTAGAATCAAAACCTATCATCTCTTCTGGTTCTCCTTTAAAATCGAATAAATTACAAAACCTTTTATTGGCAATTAGCACCTTTCTATCCTCATCTTCTAGTAAAATGCCTGATTGAAGATTGGTTATTAATGACGTTAAACGATTCTCAGAATCTATAAGCTGTTGATTGAACTCTTTTTCTTGGCTAATGTTTTCTTCGATAGCAAAATATTTAATCACCTCTCCTTGTTTGTTATGAAGCGCCTGTCCTTGTACTCTAACCCAGTATTTCTTTTTATATTTTGTATAATTTAAGACCTCACAAGTAAAAGGAAGTCCTTGTTTTATTTGATTCTTTAAATAAGCAATCGTTTTTGGATTGGTTGCTTCACCTTGTAATAAACGTCCAGGACTCTTACCAATCAATTCTTCCTTGGAGTAGCCAGTCATTGTGGTAAAACTACTATTGGCCCACTCAATTTTACCTTCACTGTCGCAAATAATGACTGCACTAATATTTTTATCTGCTATCGAGGAAAGTAATAAAACTTGTTCTTCTTTTTGTTTATCTTCAGAAATATCCTCAATCATTGCAAAATATTGAATCACCTTTTTGGAGGAATCAAAAATGGGTTGTCCCACTGTTTTAGACCAAAAAGTGCCACCGTTTTTTTTAGCATGCAAAATTTCTACTTCAAAAGTATTTCCCTCGTAAAATGCATTGATCATTCTGTGAATCTCCTCTTTATTCGATAGAGCGTCCGAACCTACTTCAACAGGTGTTTTACCAATGATTTCATCGTTCTCATATCCTGTCAATTTAAGATATGCATCATTACACCAAAATATCTTTCCATCCGGATAAGTGAATACAATGCCGTTTTTATTCGTTTTTGCTACCAAGGACAACTTATTTAGCTCTTCTTGATTTCTTTTTTGTTCTGTAATATCACGTCCATAGATATTTACACAGCCCTCTTGTTGCAGACTTTTACAAACAAAAGAATAGCACTTACCATTATTCTCCGCCTCAAACATCCATCTTTCTTTTCTCTTATCAATTTGATGAATAATAAATTTTAAAAAATCCTCAATTTCATAATCAATTCCCTGAAATATAAGATTTTTTAAATCTTCGGCTGCTGGATTCATTTTTAATAGATGACCCTCAAAATCAATGCGAATTAATGGATCTGGACTTTGAGTAGTAAAAAGAGCAATATCAACAATTTTCTTATTGGCTTCTTTTAATTGATTTTCTTGCTGATGTATTGTATTCAAAGAATTTTGTAATGCTGCATCGTAGTGAGCGAAATCATAAAGAGAGATTTTTTTTTCTTCAAAATAATTCAAGGAAGTATGCGAGAGGCTACCTATAAATAAATAGCCATTTTCATAGTTTTCAAATTGTCCTCGAAGCGAAATTTTATCTTTAACAGATTCTATTATAACTAATTGATTGGTAACTTTATAAAAATTGTCAACATTTAGCTCTTCGATAAATGGATTGGTAATTGTAAATGATCTCAGGAAATATCCTCTGCATTTTAAGTCCGGAAGCACTTTGATTAAACCTTCACCTCGGTCTTGAATAAGTAAGTTGTGGTCTAGTAAAACATAAAAAGGGAAAATCCTATTGAATGTTTCACTATCAAAATGAAATTGAGAATTTTCCATGTTGTTACCTCCTTAGTTTTAAAAATTTCATGAATACGGCATCTGAATACATTCTATTATTTCGAATGTTTTTGATTACGAAAAGTAGATAAGACTACTGCTAAACCCAACTCAAATTCCAGCTATTCAACTCTTTTAGAATTGTAACGTAAAGTACTACTTTTTTTCTTACACTACAAATGTTTTAAATCTCAAGTGGTTTTAAATTTGTTTATGACATAAAAAACAAAAAATATTTTAAAGCTTTAATTCTTATCTCTAGTACTAGATTCAAAAAATAACGCTACTTATTTTTACTGAGAAATTAATTCATTCGTGCTCCAATAATCTAGTATTTTTTTTATCCTATCTACATAATCCTCATATTTCAAAGGCTTTAAAATGTAGCCCGCAATACCTATTTTATAACACTCCATCACGTCTCTATGATTGTTAGAAGTAGTTAAGATAATTGCTGGTATATATTTTAATACATCATCTGCTTTTAAGATAGATAAAAACTCGATACCGTTTAGTTTAGGCATATTAAGGTCTAAAATAATAACATCTGGTATTATTTCTTTCCTTTTTAATACATCAACTGCTTCTTCTCCATTATTTGCTTCAATGATTCGATGATTGAGTTCTAAACTTTTTAGTACTCTATTGAATTTCATTACTTCAATTGCATCATCTTCTATTAATAGTATATTCAACGATTTTGCCATTTTATTAATTTTAAAGTTTGATGCATACTTATTCAACTTCAAAGGTATTTTATTCCTTTTAAAGCAAGAGTCTTTTTTAGTTAATTCATAATAAAGTGTAGACAACTGCAAAAAAAGTGTCGACGATTGGTATTTTATATGTAATTCATTCATAAAAAATATCCGGAAGCCAGTAAAAACGAAATCTAAAAAGGGATCCTAATACTTCAATCTAATTTTTATCGAATAGCCATTGCATCTGATTTTTAAAATTTCTTATATATAAGTAGAACGTCTGTAACTATATAATAAGTAAACTGAATATTAAAAAAAACAAAAAAAAGGACGATTTCCATTTTTAATATTAATTTATCGACACAAAATCATAATCAACTGTAATTCAGGTATAAAGATTGATTATTGATCGACAGCAAACTGCTATTCATCGAAAAAACAAAAAACAATTCTTATAATCGTCTTAGATTTGTGTCAGAATTAAGAAACAAAAAAAATAAAAATTAATAAAATAATTATTTCCAAAAACAATTTAACAATGTCAGCAGTGATTGCAACTTCGATAGATAATCTATTCGATTTAGTAAACACTCAAAATTAAAACTATTTATTAACAAGAAATGAAGTTTCATTCAAATACCACTGAAAAATGAAAACAGCAATTACTTTAGCAAACACAATTCCTATTGGAATCAAATCTGAGCACTATTTAGTATTCTCCATGATTATTATAACTATTGGAAAAAACCTAGAGCCAAAGATCCCTATCGAAGCAAACACTTTGATTATGATTTTTTTAGCCATTTCATTAATCGGAATAACACTTCAAATTGTTAATAACCGTTTAAAAAAGAAAATTTTATTCGATACATTTCAAAAACGGTATTAGTTACCATAAGTTATAGTATCAAGCAAAGAATTTTTTATAAGTTATTTGAAAAATGACAAACTAAAACTAATTTTTGTTTCATTTTTGTCACTGCCATTACCCTGTTTGCGCCAATATTGTTCCACTATTGCAGTTACTTCCAGAATTACATTGCCATTTATTGTTGTACTTTGCGCTTTTAAAAATCAATTTTGAAATTGCCTACACCTTCAAAAAAGACTTGCTAAGTACCAAAAAATATTACCGCCTTTTTTGCCCAAAAAGCTCTGAGCTTTTATCCAAATTAAAATCATTAAAAGGCGATGTAATTCTAGTGAAGTGCTATTTTCTTGCTTCACAAACAAATTTTCGATACTACTTTTATTAAAAGAAAAAGTAAAATGCTTGTTGTAGGCTGATAAAATCTTCCGTCAAAAATTAACAGTTATACTCTTTTGGTAAAACAAAACAAAAGCAAGCACCTTTTTTATTATCTTCTCTATTCTTCAAATAAATAGTACCCACTACTCGATCTACTATGGCTTTTATTGTTGACAAGCCAATACCGGCATTTTTACCATATTTTGAGTTAACTGTTTCAAACAACTCAAATACTTTTAACCAATATTTTTCTGGTATACCTGGCCCATCATCTTCATAAACAAAAGAATAATTAGTTTCATTTTCTGTTAGTGAAATCCAAACATTACATTCTTCTTTGTCGGTATGTTTCGTTGTATTTGATAAAAGATTTTGAATAATTTGAACAAAACCTATTTTTGAATGCCTTATAAAGGTATCGCAATTCCTAAAATTTATATGAGTCGGAATATGTAAAGCACCATTATTAACTATATATTGAATAGTGCTTTCGACATTAAAATCTTCAAAACAAATTTGATCGTTACTAACTTTTGTATATTCTAAGATTCCATTAATTAAGAAATCCATGTATTCATTTCGAGAATAAATTAAATCGATGCAAGCTTCTAATTCTGTGTCTTCAAGGAGTGTTTTATAATCTTCTTTTATAAAAATTAATAATGAATTTATACCTCGTATTGGTACTTTTAAATCATGAGTAAGCCGATAAGCAAATTGGTCCAACTGCACATTTTTTTTAATAATTTCATCATTCAAATCTTCTAAAAATCTATTTTTTTTACGAAGTTCAAATTGCGAAATCACTTGATTGGCCAATGCCTTTAATGATTCTTGTTGGTTCTCTGTAAGACCTTCTCTTGGTTTTGTATCAATAACACAAAGCGTCCCTAAAGAATAACCGTCTTTGGTATTTAACGGAGCGCCTGCATAAAACACTACGTTTGGGTCATTAATTGTTAACGGATTATCATGAAACCTTTCGTCTTTAGTGGCATCCGGAATAATAAATAATTCATCCGGTGTGTTTATTGCATGTGCACAAAAAGCAAAATCCCTTGGAGTTTCGGTTGCATTTAAACCATGATGCGATTTGAACCATTGTCGATTATGATCAACTAAAGTGACCAATGCGATGGGTGTACCACAAATTTGTGCTGCTATTTTGGTTAAGGCATCATACTCATCTTCAGGCAATGTATCTAGTATTTTATAAGCATCTAAGGCTTCGAAACGAAGATGCTCGTTATCAGGTATTTCAGGTTTTTGCATATAACTGAATTTTTATTTTTTTCTATTATAACAAACGTAATTATGTAAGGAAGTTCTATTTCTTTTAACGATAAAAATAACTAATTTTCCTTAATAATATACCTAATTATTTTAAAACTAGCCTACATATAAAATTCAATCTTGTTCAAAGCGAATTTGTTTGTATCAAAATGAGGCTTCATTTTGTTCTTACTATCCCGTTTACCCTAATGCTAATTTAAATATATTAGTTTTTTTCTCACAAATTATCAAAAGGTTTTCTATTTAATCGGATATATATTCCTTCAATAACTCAATTCTACATAAACAGGCAAATGGTCGGATGGATATTTTAAGTCTTTTGAATCACTTAAAACAGCAAATTTTTCTACTTTAAAACCAGTATCTTTAGATATCAAAATATAATCCAGCAATCGTGTTACGGGTTCATTGTGCTTAAAACCGTTAAAAGTTCCAGAAGGACCAAAAGGTAGTGTTTTTGAAACTTCTCTGGTATCTTTCATTTCTTTCTTAAGAAGAAAAATGCCCTCTGATTCAGGCTCTGAATTTAAATCTCCAGTAAAAATGACCGAATAATTTTTATTATTCACTTCTTTAATTTTAGCAAGAATAAGTTTTATACCATTTATTTTTGCCTGTTCACCAACATGATCTAAATGGGTATTGAAAATCCAGAAAAGCTGCTTTGTTTTTAAATCTTTAAACAAAGCATAGGTGCAGACTCTTTTATATGCCGCATCCCAACCCAAAGAAATTTCACCGGGTGTTTCTGAAAGCCAAAATGTGTTATTTAAAAGCATTTTTAAACGCTCTCTATTATAAAAAATAGTAGAGGATTCCCCTTTTCCAACACCTTCTCTTCCTATACCAACAAAACTGTATTGAGCAAGGTTACTTGCAATATCATTTACCTGATTTGGTGCCGCTTCCTGAATTCCAAATACATCGGGCTGATAAAACTGAATTTGGGATGTAAAAAAATCTTTGCGGTGGCTCCAGTCATTATCACCATCAACTGCTAGGTCTACACGAATATTGTAAGTCATTATTTTTAAATTCTGTCCATTGATTTGCATGGCCAAAAGAATCACTATCAAAAATTTTACTCTTCTCATAACTTTATTTTTATTCTGTATTGAATTAATTTATTTTTAAATCTTTAAAATTGATTTCTTATTTTCTATTATTTGCCAATAAAAACGCTGCTCTAATTATAAAGAGCAGCGTTAAAAAAATAAAAAAACAAAACTAATCAATATGACCTTTTGCTAATTTGCTAAAAGCCACATTGTCTTATTAATTTCATCATAACCTCCAAATTGACGGTTTAAGGCCTCCATCAACTTTTGACTGTTATAATTCAATTCCGAAGAAGGATATAAATATCTTATAGGCATACTAGTAGGACTATTAACGTTTAGGTTTGTTGTCGGGTCAATATTAAAATCCGGGTATTTATTTCTTCTGTATTCAAAATACGCAGTTTCTGCATCAACTAAAAAATTGAGCAAATATCGCTGCATCCAAACTTGCTTCAATTGCGTAGCTGCATCTGCCGAAAATGCTGCTTCACCGATAAAATAAGTATCAATATCATTTTGCACAATAGGATTTCCATGTGCAAAAGAAGCATCTGTACTCATAAGATTTTTTAAGGCAGCTTTCACTCCATTTTCATAATAAAGCTGTGCATTTGATGCAGTAATCCAGCCTTTAATACTCGCTTCGGCCAAAATAAGTTCCTGCTCTGCATAGGTAAGCAGCCTTCTTGGATCGCTATTTTGTTTGGTTTGGTATCGCAGGTTTATTTTAGAATATTTGCCACCTGCATAATTAGCGTTCATTAGTCCATAATCTAATGAAGTTTTTACACCAGTATAAGCCATAAAGCTGTTTTGAGCTAATCCTTTTGCAATTTGATCTGCTGAGGGTTCTGCAAAATAAAACAATCTTTTATCGTTTAGTCTTTTTAGATTGTCTACTACAATATCACTTAAAATAGTTCTTCCGGTAAACATATCATTTGTACTGTATAATGGATGAAGGTTTACGGTATTATACTCTAAGCCAAAATAATCAGAATCATCTTGAAGAAGTATATTTTCATTAACTATACTGGCAAATTTCTCTTTAATTTTTAAATCAGCATCACTCTCTTTTGCACTGAGAGTCATTAGAACTTTAAGTTCAAATGCATTGCAGGCTCTTCTCCATCTTTGAGGATTTCCTTTAAAAATGGTTGGATCTCCATCAAAAGTCAAACCTTGTGAGAATTCAAGACGTGCTTGTTCCAATTCACCAAGAATCCCCATAAAAACTTCTTTTTGAGCGTCGTATTTTGGTTTATAATTGCCTTGCAGTCCAAGATTTGCTTCACTGTATGGAATATCTCCCATCTTCATGGTAAGGATATAAAAAGTATACGCTCTTATAAAATGACCTATTCCTTTATATGAGTTTTCTGCCGGGCTGCCTTGAGCAGCAAGTAACATTTTATCAATATCAGGTAAAATGGTCATTTTGTTAAAACTTGAATTGGCTATTAAGTTATATTGAGTTCCTAATTGTCCTTCATTAGCATAACCAACATATTTTGGCAAAGCATTTTCAGAAATATATTCTTTTGAATCAGTGCCTTGATATTTAGCAATACTCAGAATTATATTTGTAGCTAATAGTGAAGCACTTACCCCGGTAGGCGTATTAGGGTTGGTATTGATTTCATCAAAATTACTACAGCCAGAAAACATTAGTATACCTGTAATTGCAACGATTATTTTTTTCATATTAATAATTTTAAATTATTTTTACTTTCAAATTTAGAATTCAAGCTTAATATTGCAACCTACAAAACGCTGTGAAGGATCGCTAAAATTATCAACTCCTCCATCTGGATCAGAATATTTAAAATCTTTTGCCCAAAGGAATAAATTTTGACCTATTGCTGATACTGTAGCATTTTTTGCTTTTATAAAACTATATACTGACTTAGGAACATTATAAGTAAGTGAGACTTCTCTTAATTTCAAAAAAGTAGTGCTGTAAGTATCCGCAGGAGATGGATTACCTCCCCAGGCTGTACCTTTATGAATTCTTTTTACATAGTTCTCATAAGTAACAGGAACATCATTTGAAGCATATTGTCTGGTATCACTGGTAATATTTCCGTAAGCATTATAAGTTACTGCACCTGAAATTACTTTTACTCCATCTCCTACATAATTACTTGTACCGGTAGTAATATCTTTGTAACGAATATCATTTACAGAGTCAGGATGGTTTCCAGACTGCCACATATACATTTCGGTTGTAGTTTGTGCCAAACCTCCTACCCGTCCATCAACAGAAATATTCAAAGTGAAATTTTTATAACAAAGTGAAGATGTCAGCCCCCAAATCCAATCAGGATCACTATATCCATAAACTGACTCATAAGGAGAATAGACCGGTAGCCCATTTTCATAAATAACAGCACCATTTACACTTTTCTGAAAATCATTTAAAACAAAAGCATCAACTCTGTTTCCAACTTTTACCCAGGGTCTGTCTGCCGAAAATTCTTTGTCTAGCTTAGTATAATAGCGTGCATATTTAGACCAGTTTGCCATTACATCCCATTGCCAGTCTGAAGTTTTTATTGGTGTAAAGTTTAGTGTAAGTTCAACTCCTCTTCGGGTAATTTCCTGATCTATATTGATATAATTTGAGCTAAAACCTGATGCACTGCTGACATTGGTAGCGGTTAAAAAGTCGTACATTCTCTTTGAATAATAAGTAAAATCAAATGACAAACGTTTTTTAAACAAATTGGCAGCTGTTCCCATCTCCCATGTACTGGCTGACTCGGGTCTAACTTCGTTTCCACGGATAACATCAGGATAAGATGCCGAGTTTAAACCTCCCCAGGAATTGGTTGTAATATTGTAAACCGAATTAATATCATAAACTCCTGCCGGGGTTTTAGATGAAGTCCAGGAACCGCGAAGTTTCCATAAAGTTAACCAATCAAATTTTGGTAAAACTTCTGAGACTAAAAAACTGCCTGAAACAGATGGATAAAGATAAGAACGTGTAGATTCAGGAAGAGTTGAACTCCAGTCCTTTCGTAAAGTACCTTCAAGAAAAGCCATTCCCTTCCACGATCCGGCAAGTCTTCCATAAAAACTGTTTACCTGTCTTTTATAAACAGAAGAATTCACAACAGCATTAGTAACAGAAGCCTTTAAAGAATAGAACCCAGGAACAGAAAGTCCTCCCTGGCTTCTGGCCTCAATACCTTCGTCCTGTGTATAATAAATAGTTCCTCCAAAAAGACCGTCAATATCAAAATCATTGATCTTTTTATTTCCATTTAAGATAAAATCAGTATTAGAACTATAACCACTTCCTAGGCCTTCATTATAAGATCCTTTTAGAGATTCACCCCAAATCTCAGTCCCGTTAAGAATAACTGTAGAGACACCGGCACCAACCAGAGACCCTTTTGAAACCCTAACTGTCTGTTTGTTATTATAGGTATCAAAACCAGTTCTGACAGTAGCATTAAGCCAGGGCGCTATTTCATAACTTGCCGAAACAAAACCGTTAAAAACATTGCGGTCTAAACTGTGTAATCTTTCAAATCTGTCAAAATAAGGATTATTATTTGTACCGGTATAACTGTTATTTTGCGACTCATTTTTTACAAGCCAGTAATCTTTATATTTTCGTATGTCGTAATCCGGAGATGACCAAACCAGAATATTATACATTGGATCTTATTCCTAATCCTTCTTTTGTGAACAACACTATCTCCTGATTGATATTCCTTTTGTAAGCATTATATCTATAGACAATCTGCTGTCTTTTTTGACAAACACAACATTTATAACGCTGATTTCCGTTAGATTGAAATCCATTTCTTATGCATTTACCATTGCAAAAATTACATTTTATTTTCATGACCTAATTTGAAACACTAAGGTAAGGCAAAAGCATTTTAAGCCTTATTAAAAGATAAAAAACGAAAGAGACGACCTATTGGTCGTCTCTTTCTCTATTCAATAATTAAAATTTTATATTCTTTTTCAGTTAGTTACGTAGTTACATTATAAAAACTCCTAATCTGCAACACTACCAGTACTTTCGACTGGAAATATTTAAAACTATCAAAAAATACAGTTTTGATTTGTACAATTTTAAAGGCGGCAAAAATTACCTTTTTAAAGAAAAATGCCCTTTAAAGATTCGACTGTCTTCGAGTTTAATGACATACCAGTAATCATCCGATGGCAGCTGAGCTCCCAAATAAGTTCCGTCCCATCCCTGGCCTAAAGGAGTAATTTGCTTTAAAAGTTTTCCATACTTATCAAAAATCTGAATTGTAGTACTTGCATTTGAAGCCGCATTGACTCCTTCAATATTCCAGTAATCATGATAACCATCCTGATTGGGTGTGAAAAAATTTGGAATTCCAAAGACCGCGACTTCTTTTTCAATCGTTCCGCAGCCATTTTGATCTTTTACATAAACAGTATGAATTCCTGCAGGAATATTTACAAAACTGCTCTCTTTTTGATAATCACCATTCTTATCGTCCAGTGAATATACATAATCACCACTTCCTGAAACGGAAACAGTAATCGTATTGGACTGATCAACAACAGTTATTATGTTTGACGCAATATCTGATGCTGAGACCTTTATCATGCGTATTCTGGTACAGTGGGTTTGTTTGCTTAGTACCTCAACTGTATAAACACCTGATTTACTTACTACCAAATTATAACTGGTTTCACCCGGTATTTCAGTACCATTAAAAAACCAGGAATAATCATAATCACTCATTGTACTAGAATCCAAAAGGCCTGCATCAATTTCTTTAGTAAAAGTAGGCAGGTTACTGCATACCAATTCCTCTCCTTCCAAATTGATTTTAGGAACTGGATGAACTATAAACGGAATAGTCGTTGTGGCGCTGCAATTGCTATTACTTGGATTTACAACCTCTACTCTTATTGTTTGTGTTGCGGTGATAAAGGGATCAGGAAGCGGGCTCGAAAGTTCTGTGTTATTAGCATCGTAATAATGGACTCTCATTCCTGTTTGTGATGCCAATAGAGTTGATTCAAAAGTAGAGGTATCAAAGGCATACTTTCCGTCTTGTAAAAGTGGATCAGCTTCATCATCACAAACTGTAATGAGATTAGTGTCAATTGCAAATACTTCAGGCAAATCATCTACTACAAAAGTTATGGTAGAACTAAACGAACACGCAGTGGTTGTATTATTAGTTACAACTACATTTACAATTTGAGAAGTTGTCACAAAGGGATTTGGAAGAGGACTCGATAACGCAATATTATTCTGATCGAAATAAGCAACCGTAACATCAGTTAATCCGTTTAATAATTCCGATTCAAAACCTGAAGTGCCAAATGCATAAAATCCATCTTGATTGTCATCACATTGAACCTTTATTAATGATTTTATAACTGGAATAGGCTCAACTTTTAAGGTAATATATCCTCCTAATCCCAAACAATCATTATTCACTCTGCTATCAGCACGAATAAAGATTATTTGCATATATGGCGAGGTTGTATTGCTGTAATTTGAAATATTTGCAATCGCATTTTTTTCTGCTAAGGCATCATTTACATTTTGATAATAGCTAATATCCAATTCTTGTCCTGATGGAAAAAGATTTTTAATTTCAGAAGAAACATCGCTAAAATCAAATGACGTGACACCATCAGAATTTGCTCCTGAAACCGTATTATCACACTGGATAAAAGTCTTTGAATAACTCAAAGGAATTTGAGTAGTCGAAACAATTAAATTCAATTGCGCAATTTGATAACAATTATTACTATTACTGACACGAACATATATTTTATCAGCGCTAACAGTTTCATTAACATAAGCAGTCTGATTTACAATGGCATTAGTATTATTTTGGGCATCTGACGACGTTTTATGAAAACTAATAATTTGATGGTTTGAATTTGTAGTGATTTTACTTATTGATTCTTCCAAATTAAATAAACTAAAACCATCGATATCATCATCACATTGTTTTAGATCAACGCTACTAACAATTACAGGTAAGGCAGATACTTCGATTTTAAATGAAGTAGTAGCAAAACAGACTGGATTGTCTTTATTGCTTACTTTTACAAAAATAGTTTCGGTCGAATTCATATTTTGATATGCTGCCGGCAGAACAATCTCTTGTGATAATGCCTGATCCCTATAATATGAAATCAGAAACTGGAATGGAGATTGTCCCTTTAATATCTCTGAATTTTTAAGGGTCAGATCAAAAATAATTTTGCCGTCATTCTCCGTGCCAAAAGTTTTGTTATCACAAATGTTAAGATTTGATAAATTTGCTGGCAAAGCTATTTCTGGCGTATTAAAAACATAAATTGTAAAACTTGTACTACTTTTGCATTTTGGATTTATTTTATTAAATACCTCTGCAGTAATAACCTCCTGCTGATAAGCTACAGCATTAGTATAAGCATTAGGTGACGCAATTCTCATATTGTTTGAAAAATAATTTATCAAAAACAAACTGGAATCCTGTCCATTTAAAATAGCCCGATTCTGGGCTGTCAGATCAAATTTGTAAAACCCATCATTATTATCATCACAAAGATTAATATCATTGGGTTTTGATACATTGGGAAGAGATGAAATAATGATTTCTTTTGATTTTAGAGTTGTTCCAAGTGCGCTTGTAACGGAAACCTTTACGGTATAATTCCCAGCAGCAGCATAGGTGTGAATTGGACTGATTTGGTTTGAAGTATTGCCGTCACCAAAATCCCAATCTGCAGAAGTAATGATTGGTGATGAATTTAAACTAAACTCGGTTGCAGACCCCAGACATAAGTTTTTCAACGTAAAAGATGGATTGAAAAATGACTGGTTGAAAGCTGGCAAACCAAGCATAGAATTTCTTCTTGATAAATTTACAGTACTGGTTTGTAGATTACATCCCAAACCTAAAATATTAGGATCATTAATAACACCCAGATTGGTACTTTCATAATTTGCAATGTAAATTTTATTATTTGGCCCCAGTTGTAATGCTCCTAAAAAACTTGGAGTATTTGCAATTAACTTTTCAGTTGATTTAATATCAGCTGCATTCAAATCATACTGATAAATTCGACGCATGATTTGCAGAGATACATACAGGACCTCACTATTTGGAGAAAATTCTGTCCCATATGGTTGATTGCCATTATTTACAACCTTAGCATTACTCACTACTCCGGTTGAGCTCTCAAAATCAAAAACCTCAACACTACTTAAAAACTGATGACATAAAACTATTTTTTTTCCATTAGGCGATACTTTCATGTAACCTTGTGTATAATAGGGCTCTCCCTCTACGACAATACCCAAGTTTGAAAGGATTGGAATTGTGTTCAAACCAGATGCTGTTAGCAGGTGAGCATAAAAAGTATTATTTTTCCAGCCATGCGTAATTATCCAGTAATCGACATTATTAGAATGCTTTACAATGGATAACTTCTCGCAGGTAGGTGTGTAAACCCTAACATTTTTGAGGGCAGTAACACCACCTAAGCCCCCATCTAAATTCAAATCAATTTCACTATACATTAAACCATTTACTCTGGCAACGGCATCTGTTGTGAAAACATAAAATAAATTTGAAGAACCCGGCTTTTGAACAATAGTCGCAGATTGTGTACTCGATGCATCACCTTTTAAATCAGTTCCGTTAAGCATCACCTGATGATTTTTATTGTAGATTGTAATTCCATCGGTATAAAACATCAAATCTCCATTGGTATCTGATAGTGTAGCACAACCCTCTAAGGTATTTAATTTCCCATCAAGAAGAGGGGTAACAGAACCATCAGGATGAAATTTGATACCTGCATTTTCTCCAAAGTACCAAACACTTGCTTCTGCTTGTGAAAAACAGAATGTAATGTGAAAATAGAAGAAAAAAAGAATAAAAATATGCTTCATAAAAATCACTTTTTTCATTTGTGAAGAAACTCAGATTAGTCAATCAAATAACGTTTTTTTTTAGTAAGAAAAAACAGATCAACTATTTAAGTTTAGTAGTTGTATTTAAATTTACTTAAAAATTTTACCCTCAAAATCTATATTGTAATATTACGATTCCGTCTCATACGCCAGAATCAAATATAAGAATTTAACTAGTATAGAAATTGAATAACTAACTTACAAGATGATTTAAACATAGCTATCAATGATCAATTCTACTCAATATTCGTCTGGCTTATCAAAGTTGTTAAAACCTAATCCGTTTTGCATGCAACATTTGATAAAAAGATGATACTGTTCTAAAATATTGTTGAGATAATTACACTATCGGATTTTAATCCTTGAGAAAAGATGTTTGATATAGACTTTGATAGCTGCAGTATTAAAACCTCTTTTATCAATGTTTATTACTCTTAGCCTGTTATTATAACTAAATACTTTAATTAGAAGATGTCGCACTCATTCTACAGCTCCTCCCTACTTTAAATTTTTTCCTCCTCATCTATAACTCACTGAAAAATAAAAACTTATAAACTCAAAATGTGATCGTAGCATTATCCACAAACACTACCTAATTTTCATTATCTTCAACATCACTCTAACTAACTGTAAATCTTTATTTAAATACACTTCCTGAAGAATAAAAGATTTCAAATAGTTATTAATTACCTTTGGTATTCATTTTTTGTTAGTTTAAAATTTAAAGAAATAATGTATTCTAAAATGCGACAGGATCTAAAGATTAATTTTACTAAAAACAAATAATATAATCTTTAGATATTTCTGAAGGCAATTTTATATTTTCTTTACAAAAATCATGAACAGTATACAGATTAGTATATTTGTCTTTTAATAAGACTTTCGAATGTTGTATATCGCTTGAATAAAACCAAATATTTTCTTTTTCGTCCTTATATAAAAACCAATATTGATTAGGGCTGAAAGAATTAAATATACTTTGCTGATATATAATCTTATATTTTCTATCGCAGACACCAAATGTTAGACTGCCATTATCATATTTTTTTATACTGATAATGAACGATTTAGAAGTATATATTCCTGATTGCTTCATAAATCCAGCCTTAGGCATAAATCCACCAGCTTCTTTTTGTTTTATACACCCAACTATTATTACAAAAATTATTAATATGTATTTTTTCATATTTATCGTCTAAATCCTCTTCTTCCAATTTGTTTTGTTTCTCCTGTTCTGACATTGCCAGATTGTATTTCTCCTCTTTTCAAACTTATAGTCTGAGACCACTTAATCGATATATAGTAATTTTTTGCTCCAAGCGCCAATAGAGGGTCAGCATATAAATCATCTCCAGAATTTGAATTTTTATCAATTTCATCAAACCATTTTACTGAAAAATTAAAATTATAAGTTTGAGATTTATTGTCATATTTTCCAATCCCTGCATAACTAAAGCGATCTGTTCCATGAAGTAAACCATATCCACTAAAATATCCGTCTTCTATTTCCATTGGAACATTTCCGGAAGTGTAAGTGTAAGATGAGTGATGGCCAATAATCATTGACTGAGCCATTTCATCAGCGGCATCTCTAAGCCTATTATTTATCATCTCGTTTGCTCTCATATAATCTCCCCAATTTCCTTCACTCCTATTCATATAAGTTCCTGATCCATTAAGCCAATGTGAATAAATCTCATATCCTCTCGCATCCCATGGATAAAATTGTACGCTCCAATTTGGCGCTGTTTCGATAAGGCTATCCTCTAACCATAAATTTCCTTTTTGAATAATTCCCCATAAATCACCTGATCCACTATTAGTAGCACTTGCTCCTAATACTGGTTTGTTATTATAGTTTTCAATATAACTATTAGCTTTACCTGTCGCATATCCAGAAGCAACACTAGAAGCAGTACCAGTAAATGCAGTCATCCAAGTGTTAAGATTCCACTTAAAAGGGTTTGCCTCGCCACTTGCAGCTCCACCCTGAATATAAGCCGAAAATACAAATCCTGCTAAAAATTGCCAAAACTCACCGGTCTGATCTGTATATTTTAGCGGATTATTTAATACATAACTATAACGATTATAGTTTTGGGTATTAAATGGATCCTGAATATTGTTATCAGGCTGTAAAAACCTGCGAAGCTTAGGATCATATAAACGACCATTCATATTTATAAGACCTACACTCTGGAGGTGTTCATGTCCTGTATAACCTCTATCTAAAAAAGTTAAATCTTCTACTGCACCAATTCCAGGTACATTAATTTTTAGAATATTTCCCCAAGCATCATACAGACGTTGTTCAAGTACTGTTCCACTAGAATTTGTTATGGCTACAATACTTCCTAGATTATCGCGTTGTAAATATAAATAATTTTGTGTAAACCCGTCGCTTTTAACTACCGCCGGAGCAGAATAGCCATCTCCACCAACATATGTAACAAAATCATAAGTTCCAGTTGCTCTATTTTCTTTAATTTCTATAGTGCCATCAGCAGAATAATACTTACGTAATGGCCTTAATAATTTATCCGATTGAATACCACCATAATACATGGTACTTCTTTTATTGTCATCATTGTAAGAAAAATTTAATATTTCAATACCTTCTTCTTCTATCCTTACAGGACTTTTAAATGTATTATAGGTGATGGTTAACTCTTTTTGTGCAGCTACGGCACTAGTTTTAGAAATTTGTACATCATCAAAGCTAGCAGAACCAATCGTGGTTGGTGTTCCAATAGCATTCAAGCGTATTTGTAATTGTTTTATATTTTTAGGAACAAGTACGGTTTTTTCTATATATATCCATTCAGCTTTTGTTTCGGTACTAACAGCATCACTGGTAAATGGGAAAGGATCATCTTTTTCATATTCCAACAAAGTTATCTGCGCTTTGGGATTATTTGTATTAACCCATCCAGAGAATGTGTATTCTGTATCGACTGCATTATCGATTTTAATTATCTTATCAGCTGTTGCATTATTTTCGTAATCATTCGCAGATATCGCTAAGTTTAACGCTTTTTCACCGCTGTGACTAAATGGTGTGTAAGTAAATTGATTGTCATAATCTTCTGACCAGCCTCTCTGGGTTTCCATTTCTTCAAGAAATATTCTTCCTCTATTTTCGTAATATGTTTTAGCTTCAGGTTCAAGTGTTACAGAACTATTCTGATACGGTTTGTCATGTATATTATAATTATAAGTTCCTAAACTATTTTGTGTAATTCTTCCTTTGTCGTCATACACTTGTGTCTCCTGTATACCTTGATCATTAGTAAATTTCGTTAAACGATCTTTATTATCATATTCAAAACTTTCATCCCATTCAAACCAATTATTATATCGACTTTTTAAATTTTCCTTTGTACTATCATAACTGTACTTTAAAGTTAAAATATTTGCTGAATATGTTGTCTCTTCATATTTAAGTTGCGATGCAAGTCCCTTCTCATAATTATTAGTTACGGTAGTAGGTCCGCTTTGCGCGCTAAGAAGTTGTCCTCTACTGTTAACTTCATTTGTCTGCCAAACAACATTATTGGTTATGCTGTCTAATATTTGATAATGAACACCATATCGATAAATATTACGTACAGTGTTACTGCTTTTTGCATTTCCAATTTTTGCTGTTGATTTTTCAAATTCCAGTCTTCCTAAGGCATCATATTTATAGCTCTTTATAAATTTTGCATATTGAGTAGTTTCAGTTTTTGTGCTGATTCTTTTTGATGAGTCATATTTATAATCTGTTATAATATTTGTCCCATTTGCAATATCTTTAAATTCCGTTTTAATCAATAATTTATCAGAATCGTAGCTATAGATTGTTTTTGAATTCGTAATGCCATTCCCACCATATATTGTTTTAGTCTCTAACTTACCAAGAGGGGTTAAATTATAATTAGTTATCCCATTAGGATTTTCTTCTTTTATTAAATCCCCAAAATCATTGTAAGTATATCTAAAAACATCCGCAGAAGGATCCTTAAGTAGGGCTTTTCTGCCCCAGCCATCTTGCAATATTGTCGTTTCTACACCTGCGTAATTAATCTTGCTTAAATTACCATTAGGATAATACGTGTAGTTAACAATGTTTGAAGGTGCATCAGACATCGAAACAACCTTGCCAAGAGCATTTTTAGTATACGTTTCATTTTTAGTACCATCTGTAATGGTTGAAGTGAGTCCGGGAAGATTTGATATATCAGTTGTTTTTCCCTTAAAATCAATTGTTTTTGCTAATCTTCCATATTCATCATACTGTGACTCATTCCACTCTGTAGGAGTTGTGTCAATCCCAATATAGGGCTCACTTACTTTATAAGTTCGGTCATGGATATCATAGAGATACGAAATATAAGTGTATGTTCCCATTATATTTCTGACTCCTGTCCTTATTTTTCTGCCAAGTTCATCAAAATTTTCAATTTCTACACTTTCATCACTACCAATTTTTCTAAGGATAGTGCGTCCCCTGGAATTTACATAATGATAAGAGGTTACGTATCCCAGATAATCCGTTTCTTTTGTTTTTTTAAACCATGAATCATATTCGTAGACAGTAGTTTGAAGAAAAGGATTGGTCTTTGATTTTAATGTTCCATTTGGGTTATAATCAAATGTCGTGACTAATTTCTCAACATCCGTGCTTTTTTTCAAATACCTGCCAGTTGGGTCATATTCTAAACTTGTTTCTCTTGCATCATTGCCAGCAGTAAGTGTTTTTTTTGTAATATTTCCAAAAGAATCATAAAAAATGTCCTGAACAATATAATTTGTAAATGCTTCACCTTTCTTCTTTACTTGCGAGAGTAAATCATCTTCATTATAATAATACAATTCATCACTGTTCATTACTTCCGACCCTAGTGTTGCTTTCACTGTTTTACGATTTGGTCTATCCACTACGTAGTGTGATGCAGGAATATCATAATAAGTAAGATCAACTACGTTAGTCTGGATAGCTGACTGTCCTTCCTTGGCAATTGTTGTAACTTTTAAGGGGCTATTATTATCATTGTATTCTGTTTTTATTTCCTTACTTGTACCTGTGAGTCCACTAAATTCCTCAGAGGAGATCATCTTTAATTTGTAAATTTTATTGCTCAGTAGAGCATCCTGGGGTAGGTTGTATTTGTTTACAGATTTTGATATGTAGGAGGATGGAACAATGCTATCTGGAGAAAGTACTCCAAGTGCAGAAAAGCTTTCACTACTAACCCCTCTTCTGCTAATATCAAATTTTGAAACATTTGATATTATTGATGATGCCGACGCATCATCATACCAATTAGTCTGCATTGTACCTCTAAAACCTAAAAAACCTAGTCCTTCAACATTAGACACCGCACCATAATATTGAAATAGTTTCTTTTTATAACTTGTTAAGCTTTTTTTCTCAAGCATGCTTACCACCAGAAAATTAGGATCATTTAGGATATCAACATTAGGATAATTCTCTGTATAGGGACTATTGAAATAAACGGAATATTGTTCCTGTTGTGAGGTAATATCCAAAGGCTTATAAGTAATGGTCTCTGCTACGCCATTACCTGTAGTAATTTTATTGAGCAAAACATCAAACTTATTAAACCTCGTATATAAACTATATATTTTGTTATCTGATATTAAAGAATATTTAGGGCTCTTATTAGAATCATCCAAACTTGCAAATATGGGTATTGGAAATCTCTTAACAATATTGTCAGCAAAATAAGAATTAACAGTAGCAACAAATTTAATTGCAGTTCCTGTATATAACATATTTTGAGCAATCTGAAATCTTGTCATTTGTGGCATCCCCTTAGGTCTGGGGTTTGGAGTTCCTGTATCATCTCTTTCAACCGTAAAATTTTGCTGATTTAAAATATCCGTTTTTCCATCACCATTAATATCAAAGGCTACAAATGTATTTTCATTTAGACTGGTTACCCAATCATTATTATTAACAGTAACATCATCATAATGTTTGATTTGTGATTGGTTGTATTTTATCCCTATAGTACCAACAATTTTGTTAAAGCTTACTCCTGTTGAAATGTAAAAATTCCAACTGTCTTGATCTACAGCAGTTGGAATAACAAAATCAGCTTTTCCATCACCATTGTAATCTCCCATCAAAATAGTCTTGTTAAGAACAATACTTGAATCGTTAATAGGACTTTGAAGTAACTGAACAAATTTATTATTGTCATCCAAAGAGTAAATTTTAATTGTTCCAATTCCAAAAACGTAGATATCGGATTTTCCATCGCCATTAAAATCTGCTACTACAATTCTATCATCACTGGTAATTGAAATACTGCCAGACTCCGAAGCAAAATAGGTTGATATCCTTTTATCGAAATTCATAAACAACGTATTTCCTCCCTTATAAGTACGTTCAACAGTTGTACATCCTGAAGTCCAAGGATATGTAAAGGATCTTTCAACTACCACAATATCCGTTAAGCCATCACCATTAAAATCACCATTTATAATAGATTTAGGAATGTCATTTTCATAATGATAAGAGATTAATCCTGTTCCAGGTTCAATTGGCGCGGTTAATTTAGAAGTATTTGGTATTCGGTCGGGATTCTCGCCATTACATTCATTTTGGTAGTCCAAAATGAATCTGGGGAAAGTGTATGTTTTTTGATCCTGTTGGACAATTTTATATCCATTAAAAGCATAAGTAGTAAAAACGCCCCCTTGAATTGTTGCCCATCCCTGTTTTGTTTGCAACTTAAAGCCTTCTGCACTATCACCCTCTAAAATTGTCATGGGAAATATCTGTTCAAAAGCGCCAACAGTATGCTCAATACCAGAATTAACAATTTGCAATGATCCGGCAATATTGTTGTATAGCCAATATTTTTTCCTTGCATCTGCTGTTGTTATCGGGTACAGTATCACATCTGTATTTCCATCACCATTAAAATCACCGGATATATTTCCAGTTGTTTGAAAATCTATACCAGAAAGATTTAAGGTGGCTGGTGTAAGATTTACAAGATTGGTATTTACTAGCTCGCCATAGGTAAAAACAGTTGGATTATAACTGCCCAAGTTATCACCGCTATTTTCTGTTATCTTAAATAATCTCTGATAGTCTTTATAAGTTTCATCATAGGAAAGAGCATACCTTCTGTAACCAACATTATTTGTAAAAACTGCAATTTCACTTAAAATTTTATTTTTTAAAATACTTTCTCCTCCTATATAACTCTGTTCAGGTCTTTTTCTTACTGTATAACCAAATTGGATTTCATTAACAGGATTTGTATTTAATACAGTTCCATATAAAATAGATGAAATATTTAAATCATTATTTGCAGCTACATATTGGTAATTAACACTTACTCCTTTTGAATTTTGCCAAGTTGTTATCCCCCATGTTGTAATTGATCTGGAATCTGTAGAGTTTCCGTAAAAAGAAATTGATCCATCAGGATATTGAACTTTGAAATATTGTGGTCCGTAATTTGACCCATTTGGATGAACTCCATAAGAAGTTATTTTAAGATTAGAAAAATTCTCTGTTTCATACTGTGCCCCATCACCACCATAAACTCCAGCTTTAAGAATTAGACGTTGCCCATCCAGAGCAAATCTATCTAAAGAATCAAAGTCTACGGGATCACTTACGCCATCATGAAATTTAGAAGAAGCGATACGCGTAATTCCTGAAACTCCATTTATTTCCCATCCATAGCCAGCAACTCCATTGCCTCCCTGACTGTTATAGGTAAGACTTATTTTCGGCTCAACACCATTTATACCTTGTGGTACAGCAATTGGGACTGTATAATTGGCAGCTCCCGATAAAGAAACAGATAACTGACCATCTGTAATTCCCACTTCAGCTGAAGAACCTGTTGTATTTTGAGCTTCAACAAATAAACTTAGAGTAAAAAAAATAAGTAAAAAGTAAAATTGTTTCATATACTATTTTTTAATGATTTTAATAGATTTTTGATCGCCATTGCTGTAATAAAGCAATACTGCGTATATACCTGCTGAATAATTTTGAAAAGGAATATTTTGGCTATTGTTGTTTAAAGTGGTTTGATAAGTTTTTAAAAGCTGTCCCGAGACAGAGAAAACCTGTATTGTACTTACGTATTTCTCATTAGTAAATTCCCATTTAATATATAGCTCTTCCTTTACAGGGTTGGGATAATAGGAAATTACGTCTTCCTGCGAAAATTTTAGTAAATCTTCTTCTGTTAGCTCCTCTATTTCTTTAGGAGCTTCTTCTTTTCCACTAGTTGATGGACAATTTACACATAGTGATCTTTTCTTTTGATTCCCAGCGAGGTCATACTCAAATAGAATCTTGGTGCTTTGTGCCTTAGCCATACAAGAAATAATCAAGGCTAGGAGTACTATTTTTTTTCTCATTTTATGTCAGAATTAATTTGTTCAAATAAATAAATTAATTCTGTAAGATTTTTACGGTTTATCACATTGTTTCTGTAGTTTCAGCTTTTTAATTTATGAATATAAATCAGGAAATACACAATACATTAAAAATGAAATAGATACAAATAATAATCAAGAATTAAAGAATGCAAAACTTACAAAAACAGGTATATATACGTAATGTTTTATTAATAGTTCGATCAATCATTTTTCATCTAAATTATCCTGTTTCTTATCTTGTTTTCAATTAAAGACTGACTTTTTAATTTATAATATTATTTTTTTGTAAATCATGTATACAATGGTTCGAGAATTGTTCCGTTAGGGCTACTGAGCAAGACGATGCTTGAAATTGCTTTTTTGAAATGCTTTCAAGTGGATATAAAATTCAGGGCTAGTATGCTTGTATAAACCTGAGATGCACACCATATTTTGCAGTGAATAATGAATTAAACTAGTATTAAATTTAATCTTTTAAAAATTTAATACTAGTTTAAAATCATGGCCATGCAGACGGGAGAAAATGAACAGGGGCTAAGAAAGATTTTAGATATGACTCGGCTGATCAGTATAGTTGTATTGATAGTCCATTTTTATTATCAGTGTTACCAGGCTTTTAAGCAATGGTCTTTTGTCCATCCCATTGGTGATGCCGTTTTAAATAATATCTATCAAACCGGATTACTGAGAAATTTCCATAACGCCAAATTATTTGCCCTGGGTTTCCTGCTTATATCCCTTCTTGGCGCAAAAGGGCGCAAAGACGAAAAACTGAATTATAAGACTTCGCTCGCTTACATCATTTCCGGCTTGCTGCTGTACTTTATAGGTTACTTTTTCTTCTGTCTGGAAATACAGACAGCTTTGCTTTGTATGCTCTATATTAGTATCACTTCCTGCCTATCTGAACGATGTCATGGAGCAGCTCGAAGGTCAGATAGCCTCTGCAAAAGTAGCAATGGCAAGGCTGTCATCGCCACAATTATACTTTGTGCTCTCCGGAAATGACTTTACTCTGGATATCAATAATCCACAGGAACCTAAAATTGTATGCATGGGCAACAACCCTCAGAAAATACAGATTTACGGTGCCGTATTGTCTCTTTATGTCAATAGGCTTGTAAAGCTGGTCAATAAAAAAGGCAAGATGAAATCCAGTCTCATTTTTGATGAATTCCCTACAATTTATCTCAATAATATGGACAGTTTAATTGCTACTGCAAGAAGTAATAAAGTAGCAACTTGTCTGGGTATACAGGACTTTAGCCAATTGCGTAAAGATTATGGCCGGGAACAGGCCGATGTGATTATGAATATTACCGGAAATATTATCAGTGGACAAGTAACAGGAGACACTTCCAAACAACTCTCGGAACGCTTTGGTAAAATAATGCAGGACAGGGAAAGCCTCTCCATCAATAGCGCGGATACTTCCATAAGTCGTTCAAAACAGCTTGAATCGGCTATTCCTCCCTCTAAAATCTCCGGTCTTAGTTCGGGTGAATTTGTTGGCATGGTAGCAGATAATCCTGATTGCAGGATTGAGCTCAAAACCTTCCATTGCGAAATTATAAATGATCATCAGGCCCTTAAAAAAGAGGAAGAAAACTATAAAGATATACCTGCTGTACGCAAGCTTGATAGTACTATTATTCAGCGCAATTACCTGCAAATCAAACAGGACATACAGGATATCATCCACTCTGAAATGGAACGCCTTCTCAATGACCCTAAGCTGGCCTATCTGGTAGTAAAGAAAAAATAAAAACTTAAAGTACTATTCAAATGAAATTAGATGAACAATTCAGCGACGTTATACATTTAATTAAACAATCCAGATCAAAGGCTTTTGCAGCTGTTAATACGGAAATGATCAACCTGTATTGGAACATTGGACAATATATTTATAACCGGCTTGAAAGTGAAGAATGGGGACAGTCTGTTGTAAAGGAATTAGCCAGGTATTTACAACGAAATGAACCGGATATAAAAGGTTTTTCAGATAAAAACTTATGGAGAATGAAGCAGTTTTATCAGACATATCAAGAGTTTCCAAAACTCTCAGCACTGCTGAGAGAAAGTAGCTGGACAAATAACCTTATTGTTTTAAGTCGAGCAAAAACAATAGAGGAAAAGGAATTTTATCTACGGCTCTCAAGCAGAGAGAAATTCAGTTCCAGGGAACTGGAAAGACAAATCAATAGCGGTGTTTTTGAGAGAACTATTGCTGGAAATAGAAAACTCTCATCAGTGATGAGAGAGTTGCACCCTAATATTACAGACACATTCAAAGATAGTTATATATTTGATTTCCTGAATCTATCGGAATATTTTAACCAGAGTGACCTGCAGAAAGCTTTGGTTCTACAAATGAAAAACTTTATCCTGGAACTGGGTAAAGTTTTTTTATTTATCGGCCAGCAATACAGGCTTCAGGTCGGTCACAGTGATTTCTATATTGACCTGTTATTCTATCACAGGGGCTTACAATGTCTTGTTGCTTTTGAATTAAAATCTGACAAATTTAAGCCTGATCATTTAGGACAGCTGAATTTCTATCTTGAAGCCTTGGGCAGGGATGTTAAAAAGCCCCATGAGAACCCCAGCATCGGAATTTTATTGTGTAAGAATCAGGATCATGCTGTAGTAGAATATGCCTTAAGCCGAAATCTATCACCAACAATGGTTGCCGAATATAAAATCCAGCTTCCTGATAAGCAATTGCTTCAGAAAAACTATATGAATTGTCTAAAAAACAAATAAGCATTACGCCTGTTTTGAATTAATCAGTAGCAGGGATTATTTTTATTTATAGAATTTTCAGAACCAAGATTTACCTGCCTTATAGCTGAGCGTTTACAGAATTTCAAAAAGTGACGGAACTCCCGAATTGTCCCCAAGATATATAGTAACCAGTATATAGCATTTTTCTGGATAATATGTCATTGTCTCAAATAAACTTTCCAGTGAAAGCAAGTCTTTACTTGCTCCTAAAAGAGGAAATGCTATAGAGGTAATTCCACGCTATTGATAGGTTTGCATGAACTTTACAAGACCAGATTCAGCATAATATTCCTCACTGGGCTTTTACCAGTCATATTTGGTAGGGAAATTTAGTATCCGTCGATTTTCTGACTTATAGTCCGGGCTTGATATGGGAAACAGCATCCATACAGGGCACGTAATATGATCAACGATGGCTCCTATCAAAAAACCTGAATCCAAACTTTACCAAACCGCTGCTATCCTGCCTATAGTTATCTCCTGAGGGGATACATTTATTTTCAATAATTAGAAATATCAACAATAGAAATCTTTTAAACTATAAGAAACCATCATATCTACTTCAACGCAGTTTTTCATAAAAAATACAAAACCTTTCAGTCTCTCTCCAGCAAATAGCGATAATCATACTTCTGATAGCTCTCCCAATTGATTTTTTTTCCATTGAGTTCCATTAGCTCATTTTTTATCACCACACCGTGCCAAAGCTCCGGTCTTGTATGTGTAAATACGCTAATTTTCAAGATCAGATTAGCATTTAATCTCTTCTTACCAGTGAGATATTGGTCAAGAGTACTGCATTTCATTTCAAAATGACTGGCAAGTGCCTTTTGGGTAAGGTTAAGTACTTCCAGATACATCTTAACGAAATCAATAACTTTCAAAACTTCTGTATCACTACTTTTGTTCCCCACATACTGCTCCAGTACATATCCAATAAAAGGAAATTTATTTTTTATAATCTGTGCTTTGGATTCTTTGCAGCAAGAGTTCGTTTCATTATTCTTTAAAACCGTTTTGCTCTCATCATTACAAATCGGAATAATTATGATTGGTTTATCTTTCTTCATATTCTTAAATCTTTAAAAATTAACTGATTCGCAAAAATGGTCAGCAAAATGCTTTTCCAATTTGGACCATATGCTTAGCGGTATATTTATGGGCACACTTTAATGCATTTAAAGTAAATAATAATGCCGTCAGGCTTGAACGAAATTTAAATTGATACTCACAGCTGATTTGAGTTGTATCTACTTTGTCTAAATTTTTGCAGAAGTTGTATTGGTACTCAATCTCAAATAAGCCTGGATAATTCATCAGATTGAGTTGATCTATAACTGCTGAAAAAGATGTTCCGGGAACATAACTAGCCAGCGTATGGCGCGCCGTATCTCCCTTTATGAAATAAATAAAATGGTCAGATCCAGGTCGGGCATTTTCTGAAATTCCGGGATTATAAGTATAAATTGGTACACTGGGCATATTCTTGAAAAAAACAATATGATCCATTTTGAATACAAGAGTAAAAACCTCTGAAACGGGTCTGTTAATTACAATATCTGATTTTATTATTTTAATATTCATATCTATTCTTTAAAGTGATATTTTAGGCAGAACTGTTTTTTTTAAACAACTACTGCTGAAGAAAATCCATAGTAAGTGCTATATATAATTTTCAGATTAATTTCAATATGGAAAAACAGCAAAATGGATTCATAACAATTATGTATATCAGCCCGAAACTTTGTCTCATGATTGATAAATAATCTTAATCCCCAAGTCAGAAAAGACTTGGGGAAAACTTAACATCAACTGATAACTAAAAAATCAAGGAAAAATGAAATCCGTTATTTATAGCGGATTCCAAGTTAAGCTATTTAAGGTATTATTCTTTAGATTCAGCTTTTACCTTTAGGTTCTTAAGCCATGTCTGAGTTGACTTTTCCAGCCCTCCTTGAAATTCGGATGGAAAAAGCTCCACTAGCCAGCCTTCCATACTTTCCTCTACCTTTACAGTTGTCTGCTTACCATTAGGTTCAAAATACCAGTTATGGATAGCAAATGCACCAAAAGCATCGCCAGACCAGCCTATTTTTTTGCCGGGGATCACAGTGTGAACCGTAGAATGAATAGTCAGCCCATCACTTTTCCAGTCAAAACTGTTTTCTGTTGCAAATTCTCCGTTTAAATAGATATCCTCAATATTCTTGTTCCATTCTGACCAATGGTCTACATCACTCATGATCTGATAAACCTTTTCAGAAGAAGCATTTATAGTAATTTCCTGATAAGTGACCACAGGAGCATTTGTATGTATAGTTTGCGTCAATCTATAACTACTGGAGAGTTCTACGCATAAAATGATTAGAATCCCCAATAAGATTATTGTCACTACACTTAAAAAGAAAGTTTTCATCGGTATACTTTTTTATCTAAATTCATTTTTTAATTTGTTTGTTGTCAATTAAAGAACATCTTATAATCTATCACAAATTTTTCATAACTAGTTGCTGGCTTTCCAGTAATAACAGTAATGGTATCGTAAACATCAGCAGCTTCTACACGACAGTAATGAACAAAATTCTCAATAAGGAGTACAGTTTGCCATTCCGGAAATCCGGCAACTGTAAGGGCACCGCGCATCTGTTCGGGGCTGAGATTTATATAACTAATTTCTTTTCCCAATACCCGGGTGAGCACCTCCGCCATTTGGTAATGGCTCAGGGCTTCACCTCCGGTAATATTGTAGGTTTTATTTTCATGTCCTGGTTCGGTGAGTACTCTTAGGGCAATTTCTGCTATATCCCTTATATCTACCACACTCACAGCAGCGTCCCCTATGACCCCAAAGAATCTTCCTTCATATTTTATAAAATGATCAAAGAAAATAAGTCCCTGCATAAACATATTACATCGAAGAAAGGTGTAGTCCAGTCCAAGCTCTACGATCCTGTACTCTACAAGGGCATGAAAACGCAAAGAATGTACCGTAGAAGCGCTGTCAGCAGCCAGCTGAGATACTTTTACAATATGCCTGACACCTGCCCTATGAGCCGCATCAACAAAGTTCAACTGTAATTCTTCTGAATACTCCTCGGAGTCAGTAAATAAAAAAGCCTTTTCGATCCCCTTCAATGCTTCCATTAGACTGGCAGTATCCGATAAATCTCCCACGGCTACCTCAGCCTGCGGAAGCTCTCTCATCAAATCACCCTGGTCTTTTGTGCGAACCAGTGCCCTGAAAGAGATATCCGAGTTTATTAATTTCTTAATCAATTGTGTACCTACACTTCCTGTAGCTCCTGTAATTAAAAGTTTTGTCTGTTTCATAAATCTATCTTTATACTTCAAATTTCAATCTAAATAGCTATAGATAATTGTAAGAAAACGAAAAAGCTATCTTACTGTTATTCGCTCTTATTGGTCTGCATTTGTGTCTCTGGTTTTACAGTAGGAGGAATTAATTTATATACAACTGGTGTCACTATTCTCGATAATAGTGTTGAACTGATAAGTCCTCCGATAATGACAATGGCCAATGGCGAGATCAAAGGACTGCTTGATAAGGCAATAGGAATAAGACCTCCAATAGCCGTAAGAGATGTAAGGACAATAGGAAGAAAGCGCACTTCTCCTGCTTCACGGATCGCATTTTCAATGTCCATGCCCTTCTCACGTAAATTATTGGTATAATCCACCAATAGTATCGTATTTTTAACTTCGATACCTGCCAGGGCTATAATACCTATAACTGCTATGAAAGATAAAGGGTAACCTGTCATCCATAATGCCATCACTGCCCCTATCACTCCTAAAGGAATCACCGATAGGACAATTGCCGTGCTTTTTAATGTTCCGAACTCCAGTACAAGTACAGCTATGAACAGAAATAGCGTAGCGATCAGAATATTTAAGAATCCATCGAAAGAATTTTCCCTGGTCTCAATTTCTCCTCCCATCGAATACTTATATCCATCAGGAAGTTTAAAATGGTTCATTTTGGAAATAACATCCGTTAAAACCCTGTCGGCAAGAAAACCTTGCTCTACAAACGCTTTTACAGAAACTGTCCTTATTTTCTCTTGGTGACTAATGCTAACAGGAGAAATTTGAGGTTTAATTTCAACCACTTCATTAAGCGGTATAGCTTCGCCCCTTGTATTGAAAACATACACTCCCTCAAGCACATCCAGTTTAGATCTCCCTTCCTTATTTCTGGTAACCAATACATTATACTCACTCTCATTTTTATCAGGATATTCCCCAAGATCAAAACCTGTCACCGCTAAACGTATTGTCTTATCAATTTCTATCGGGGTAACTCCCAAAAGCAATGCTTTTTCTTTGTTGATTACTGCTTTAAAATCCGATTTTTCATAGCTCATTGGATTAGTAACATACATAGTGCCTTTTGTATTTTTAAGCATTACCTCAGTTCGGTGCGCCAGTATTTTGAGTGAATCCAGATTATCACCAAATAATTTTACCTCGATTGGAGCTGTAATAGGCGGTCCTTGCTCAAAATTTTTTACTTCTATTTTTGCTCCCGGATAAGTGTTGAATTTAATCCTGAGCTCCTCCATAATCTCAAGCTTTTCTTTTACCGATACATTTTCCTGAAGCTGGACAAATACCTGCCCATAATCTTGGCGCAGATTCTCCGGGATCTCATTATAATAGATCTGAGGGTTACCTTTACCTGCATTGGCCGATGTAAATCTGACTTTGTTTATCTTAATCAGCACTGCCTCTACATCCGACACTACTTTATTGGTATACATAAAAGAAGATTGCGGCGGAGTAGTAATGTTTATAAGAAACTGTGGTTTTTCCGACGAAGGAAATAAAGTAAATCCTATAACACCAAACAAAAACAGAGAACCTATAAACAATACTGCGGTAATTGAAAGCGATAATATAGGTCTTTGTAGGGCAGTTATTATTAGCCTTGTTTCTTTGTGCAGCATTCAAAAGTGTAGCAGCCCCTTCTCCACCTCAACCACAAGCAATCCCTCCTCCCGTTGGTGGCCCCATAGACAGTGAAATTTCGATACTGTTTACAAGTGGAGTTGCACTGGGTATGTATCTTTTCTTAAAGAAGTCAAAACATATAACCAAATCTTTAAGAGAAACGCACCATCAGAAC
>NZ_MUGS01000017.1 GCF_002222055.1 Flavobacterium araucananum | reverse complement strand
TTCTAAAATATCATAAAACTTAATTCAAATATTGGTTTAAAACCTTGTGTTTTGTGCTTTGTTTAGGGCTGAAATTAAAATTTTTAAGTTTAGGGCTTTTTTTTGTACTAAAATTTTACATTTTATATGTAAAAACAATTTTATGGTTTAAAATTATAACTGAAATGAATATTTATGTTTTTCGATTGTAACCATTAATGCATCTTTGCCATAAGAAAGAGAAATTTAAATAAAAAATAAAAATATATAATTATGTGTGGAATCGTATGTGCCTTTGATCTAAAGCAAAAAGCCGAAACATTAAGACCTCAAGTATTAGAAATGTCTAAAATCATTCGTCACCGCGGACCGGACTGGAGCGGAATTTACAGCAATGATAAAGCAATTTTATCGCACGAGCGTTTGGCAATTGTAGATCCAGCTTCAGGAAAACAACCTTTATTTACCGAAGATAAAAAATTGGTTTTGGCTGCAAATGGTGAGATTTACAACCACAGAGAATTGCGCAAACAATTTGAAGGAAAATATAACTTTCAGACCGAAAGCGACTGCGAAGTTATCTTGGCACTTTATAAAGAAAAAGGTCCTCACTTTGTAGATGAAATGAACGGAATCTTCGGATTTGCTATTTATGATGTCGAGAAAGATGAGTATTTTATTGCTCGTGATCACATGGGAATTATTCCGTTGTATATTGGTTGGGATCAGCATGGAACCTTTTATGTAGCATCTGAGTTGAAAGCTTTAGAAGGATATTGTACAAAAATTGAATTATTTCCTCCGGGACATTATATGACAAGCAAAGACGGTGAATTTGTACAATGGTACAAAAGAGACTGGACAGATTATGATGCAGTAAAAGACAACGAAACAAGTATTCCTGCGATAAAAGAAGCACTTGAAGCAGCAGTTCACAGACAATTAATGAGCGATGTTCCTTACGGAGTTTTACTTTCGGGAGGTTTAGATTCGTCTATTACATCGGCAGTAGCCAAAAAATTTGCTCAAAAACGTATTGAGTCAGATGATACTACAGATGCGTGGTATCCGCAATTGCATTCTTTTTCAGTAGGATTAGACGGTTCTCCTGATTTGGCAGCTGCTCAAATTGTAGCAAAACATATTGGAACAATTCACCACGAAATAAAATTTACAATTCAGGAAGGCTTAGATGCTGTTCGCGATGTAATTTACAACTTAGAAACATATGACGTAACTACGGTTAGAGCATCTACACCAATGTGGTTAATGGCAAGAGTTATTAAATCAATGGGAATTAAGATGGTTCTTTCCGGTGAAGGGGCAGACGAGTTATTTGGAGGTTATTTGTACTTTCATAAAGCACCAAATGCAAGAGAATTTCATGAAGAGAACGTTCGTAAATTAGGAAAATTGCACATGTACGATTGTTTGCGTGCCAACAAAAGTTTAGCAGCGTGGGGTATTGAAGGTCGTGTACCTTTCTTAGACAAGGAATTTATGGATGTTGCGATGCGCATCAACCCACAGGATAAAATGATCAACAAAGAACATCCAATGGAAAAATGGGTAGTTCGTAAAGCTTTTGAAGATATGTTGCCGGAAAGTGTAGCCTGGAGACAAAAAGAGCAATTCTCAGACGGAGTAGGATACAGCTGGATTGATACTTTGAAAGAAGTGGTAGCCAAAGAAGTTTCGGATGAGCAATTGGCAAATGCGAGATTTAAATTCCCATTGCAGACACCAACGTCTAAAGAAGAATATTATTATCGTTCCATCTTTGCAGAACATTTCCCTAGCGATGCAGCAGCACTGTGTGTACCTCAGGAAGCAAGTGTGGCCTGTAGTACAAAAATTGCCTTAGAGTGGGACGAAGCTTTCAAAAACATGAACGATCCTTCAGGAAGAGCCGTAGCAAGTGTTCATGATGATGCTTATGCCAAGGCCTAAATAAGAATTTTTAGAATTAGTATATATTATTTTGAAAGACGTTCTCAATACTGAGAGCGTTTTTCTTGTCTTATAATGTTAAAATCTGTTATTTCAGCTACTTAAAAATATTTTTTGAAAATTATTTAAGTTTCTTTTTTATATTTGGCATTAGCTGAAATAAAATTAAATTAACAAAATTGTAGTGGTATTATTACATAAAAGCAAAAAAAAATATTTAGTTTAGCTGAAAGTTATCAGGTTGTAATTGGTTAGCATCGTTTAGTTGTAACCAAAAAAATAAAAAAAATAAAAAAAATAGAATAGTATGTCTGGATTATTAGCCGTTATAGGTAAAGGAAAAGACCCGCAACTCGTAAAAGAGCTTTCTACAAGAATGTCGCATCGTGGTCCTGATGAGAGTGATTTACATATTATGGAAAATGGCAGTATTATGTGCCATGAAAGTTTGTCGATTATCGATTTAAAATCAGGTAAGCAACCTATTCAGGGAACAAATAAAGCCTGGATGGTTCATGATGGAGAAATCTATAATTATAAAGAATTAAAAGAAACAGTCTTAAAAGAACACACCTTTAGAACAAAATCAGATTCTGAAGTAATTGTGCATTTGTACGAAGAATTTGGATACAAGTTTTGCAATATGCTTGACGGTGATTTTGCTTTTGTAATTATAGATGGGGATAATTATATTGCTGCCAGAGATGCAGTAGGTGTTAAGCCTTTGTATTACGGACTGGATGAAAGAGGACGAATTTATTTCTCGTCAGAAATGAAATCCATTGCAGATCAGTGCAAATCATTTTCGACTTTCCCTCCCGGACATTATTATACAGGCAAAACTGGTTTTGTAAAATATTACAATCCGGAATACGAAGATTATACAAAAGCGAATCAGGTATTAGATCTGGATTTAATTCGCGAAACATTAATAGAAGCTACCAGTAAGCGTTTAATGAGCGAAGTTCCTGTGGGAGTATTACTTTCAGGAGGTTTAGATTCATCTTTATTATCTGCAATCGCCGCTCGTTTATTGAAAGAGAAAGGTGAAAAATTACATTCCTTTTCTATAGGTTTAAATGCAGATTCGCCGGATAATATTGCAGCCAGAAAAGCAGCCGAATTTCTGGGGACAGAACATCATGAAGTATATTTTACCGTAGAAGAAGGTGTTTCTATCCTGGAGAAAATAATTTATCATATCGAAACTTATGATATTATCTCTGTAAGAGCCGGAGTACCAATGTATTTCTTATCAAAAGCAATAGCAGACCAAGGTGTAAAAGTAATTCTCTCAGGAGAAGGGGCTGATGAAGTATTTGGCGGTCATTTGTATTTTAGAAATGCACCCTCTACAGAAGAATTTCAGAAAGAAACGATTGAGAGAGTTCAGAAATTATTTACTGCCGATTTGTTGCGTGCCGATAAGTCAACAATGGCAAACGGTATCGAAACCAGAGTTCCGTTTTTAGATAAGCAATTTTTGGATGTTACAATTCGCATCAAGCCAGAAGAGAAACAGCCAAAAAAGTACGATAGTGTCGAAAAATATATCTTAAGAAAAGCATTTGATACACCAGAAAATCCGTATTTGCCAACCGAAGTCTTATGGAGACAAAAAGAACAGTTTTCTGATGGAGTTGGATACAATTGGATTGATCAATTAATCGAGTATTGCGCAACACAGGTTTCAGATGAGCAATTGGCAGCTGCAAGTACTGAGTTTCCGTACAATTCGCCAACAACAAAAGAAGCCTATCTTTACAGATCTATTTTTCATAAATTTTATCCGCAAATAAGCGCTGCACATACGGTTAGAAAATGGATTCCGAAATGGCAGGAAAATCAGGATCCAAGCGGAAGAGCCAATGCCGCTCACTTAGAAGGTAATTTTGAAGCCGCAAAATCCAGTGTAGCCGTTTAGAATAGTAATAGAGAAAATATAAAATCCAAAAATTTAATTTTGGATAACGATAACAAAATCCGAAACTACATGTCAAATGTTGGTTTCGGATTTTTTTGTGATTTAAACTTTAGAATTTTAGTTATTGGACTTTAAGGTCAAGCAACCTATTAAGAAAAATACTATATTTGGGTACCAAAAATAAACTAATCTTTAAATATATTCTATGAGAAACTTATTATTAGGTGGGATTTTGTTCTGCTCACTTGTTTCACAACCCTTACTTTATGCACAAAAAAAGACAGAAGCACCAAAATACATTAAAAATATTGAAGGTGTCAAGGAATATTCATTAAATAATGGATTAAAAGTATTGCTGATTCCGGATGCTTCACAAAGCAATATGATTGTAAATATTGTTTACAATGTAGGTTCCAGAAACGAAGGTTACGGCGAGAAAGGAATGGCACATTTACTGGAGCACATGCTTTTTAAGAGTACTAAGAATTTGGGTGATATCAAAAAAATGCTTTCAGATAAAGGAGGAAATGCCAATGGAACGACCTGGCTGGACCGAACTAATTATTATGAAATTTTCCCTTCAAACGATGAAAATTTAAAGTGGAGTATCCAAATGGAGGCTGACAGAATGGTTAATTCAACTATTTTGCAAACAGATCTTGATAAAGAATTTTCGGTAGTACGCAATGAATTCGAAATAGGCGAGAATAATCCGGATGCTGTTTTGCAGGAAAGAATACTATCTGCTGCATATTTGTGGCACAACTACGGTAGAAGTACAATTGGCAGTAAGGAAGATATAGAACGTGTTAGAGCAAATACACTAAGAGTTTTTTATGAAAAATATTACCAGCCGGATAATTCAACCCTAATCATTGCAGGAAAGTTTGACGAGCAAAAAGCATTGCAATATGTAGGGCAATATTTTGGCGCAATCCCTAAACCTAAGCGTGTTTTAGATAAAACGTATACGATAGAACCGGCTCAGGATGGTGAGAAATATGTAGAATTAAACAGAGCAGGAGACAGTAAAAATGTGGGAGCCGTATATCATACTGCCGCTTATGCAGATAAAGATTATGCAGCAATTGATGCTTTAGGAGAAATCTTAACAGCAGATCCATCCGGTTATTTGTATAAAACATTGGTAGAAACACAAAAAGCTTCCAGTATTTATTTTTGGCAACCTACAACCAGAGACGCAAGTTATATTTATTTTGGCGTTGCAGTTCCTAATGATAAAGATGTAAAAGCAACAAAAGATATTGTTAGAACAGAACTCGATAAAATAGGATCTACAAAATATACAGACGAAGATGTAAGCAGAGCGAAAGCTAAAATTATAAAACAAATTGAAAGCGTAAAAAATAATACCGTATCGTTTGCTATAAACCTTACAGAAATTATTGGAGCAGGAGATTACAGGCTTGGCTTTTTGTATCGTGATGCGATCGAAAAGTTAACCAAAGAAGACATACAAAGAGTTGCCGAAAAATATTTTAGAAGCAACAATAGAACAGTAGGTGTATTTATACCGTCTAAGGATGAGCAAAGGGTAAAACCGGCAGAATATACAGATGAGCAATTGTTGGCATTTACAAAAGAGTACAAAGGAAAAGCTTTAGAAAAAGAAGCAGCTCCGTTTGAAGCATCGATTAAAAACTTAAAGCAAAATTTTGTAGAAGGCAAACTAAGCAATGGTGCAAAATACGGATTGATTAAAAAAGAAATAAAAGGCGGAAAAGTTCAGGCGAGTTTTAAATTTCAAGTGAGTAATGAAAAAGATTTAAAAGGTAAAACTAATGCCGGTGGTATATTGGCACAATTGCTAAAAACAGGAACAAAGACTAAAACCAAAGAGCAGATTCAGGACAGATTGGATCAATTAAAATCAAGTATAGATTTTAATTATTCAAGACAAACCCTATCCGTAAATGTGAGCACTTACAAAGAAAACTTTAAAGAAGTAATGGCAATTTTGGGTGATTTACTTGTTAATGCTACTTTTCCTGAAAATGAATTAACAAAAACAATCAGTGAATATAATACCTATCTCGAAGCTAATCTTAATGATCCGCAATCAGTTGCGTTTACAGAAATTAACAGACAAACTACAAAATATCCAAAAGAAAGTATTTTTTATACCCTGACGATTCAGGAACAAATTGATGCTTTTAAAAAGATAAAACAAGCTGAAATAGTTGATTTTTATAGCAATATTTTGGGTGGGAATAATGGTGTTGGCACTGTAGTAGGAGATCTGGATGCCAAATCTACAGGAGAAATTTTAGAAAACACTTTTGGTAAATGGAATTCTAAATCAAAATATGAACTTGCTTTGCCTACTTATTTTGAAAGCGAAAAGTCAGATAAAGATTTAATTACTCCGGACAAAGAGAATGCAGTTGCTCTGGGGAGAATAAGTTTTAAGATGGATAGAAAAAGTCCTGATTACCCGGCATTTGTTATGGCCAATGAAATATTAGGAAGCGGAGGATTTTTGAGTGCCAGAATCCCAATGAGGTTAAGAGAAAAAGAAGGAATAAGTTATGGAGCAGGTTCTTTTATCGATGTTCCAATTACCAGCGATGTCGCATTTTGGAGTTATTATGCTTTTCTAAACCCAACCAAGAAAAAAGCTGTCGAAACTGCTGCAAAAGAAGAAATTGCAAAAGCATTAAAAGACGGTTTTACAGCAGATGAGTTAAAATCAAATCTGGTAAGCTGGCAAAATGAGCGAAAAACAAGATTAGGTACCGATGATACGCTGATGAGTTTAACAAATACTTATCTTCAATACGGAATCCCGCTTGAGGATTATGATACGCTTGAAAGCAAAGTAAAAACCTTAAAAGTCGAAGAAGTAAATGCTGTTTTGAGAAAGTATTTAAGTCTGGAAAAAATGACGTCGATTTACGCCGGAGACTTTAATAAAAAGTAAAAAAGAATAAATTTTTAATTTTTAAATTCCAAAATCCGAAATGGCATTTCATGTTTGTTTCGGATTTTTTTATGTTATTCTTATTTTTAGAAATTAGAATTTAGGAAAATTAGAATTTAAAGTTGGCTTTTTGAATTTATTTTTTGATTTTTTAAACAATTGTGTTAATAACTTAAGTGCTTTAAGTCGTATTTTAACGGATATATAATTTGCGTTTTTATATATTTGCGTGTTAGACAATAATTACATTTTTTAGAATAAATTATATGAGCGAAGAAATCAAGAAGAACAATTATTCAGCAGATAGTATTCAGGCATTAGAAGGAATGGAGCACGTAAGAATGCGTCCATCGATGTATATTGGAGATGTGGGGGTTCGAGGGCTACATCATTTGGTTTATGAGGTTGTTGATAACTCTATTGATGAGGCGATGGGAGGACATTGTGATACTATTGGTGTTGCAATAAACGAAGACGGTTCAGTAACAGTTGAAGATAACGGTCGTGGTATTCCAGTTGATTTACATAAAAAAGAAGGTGTTTCGGCACTTGAGGTAGTAATGACTAAAATTGGTGCCGGAGGTAAATTCGATAAAGATTCTTATAAAGTTTCCGGAGGTTTACACGGTGTTGGGGTTTCTGTTGTAAATGCACTTTCAGTTCATATGAAATCTACTGTTTTTAGAGACGGTAAAATCTATGAGCAGGAATACGAAAGAGGTAAAGCAATTTATCCTGTTAAACAAATTGGAGAAACAGATAAAAGAGGTACACGCCAGACATTTTATCCTGATAATACTATATTTACTCAAACTACCGAGTTCTCTTATGATACTTTATCAGCTCGTATGCGTGAGCTTTCTTACTTAAACAAAGGTATCACGATTACGTTTACAGACAAAAGAGAAGTAGACGATAAGGGCGAATTTAAAGTAGAAGTTTTTCACTCTGATGAAGGTCTTAAAGAATACATTCGTTATTTAGACGGTAACCGTGAGCCAATTATTTCTCACGTAATCAGCATGGATCACGAAAAAGGAGAGATTCCTGTTGAAGTTGCCCTGATTTATAATACAAGCTACACAGAGAATATTTTCTCTTACGTAAATAATATTAATACACACGAAGGAGGAACGCATTTACAAGGTTTTAGAAGTGGTTTGACAAGAACCCTTAAAAAATATGCCGATGCATCCGGAATGTTGGATAAATTAAAATTCGAAATTGCGGGAGATGACTTCCGTGAAGGATTGACAGCTATTATTTCGGTAAAAGTTGCAGAGCCACAATTCGAAGGACAAACCAAAACAAAGCTAGGAAATAGAGAGGTAGTTTCGCCTGTTTCTCAGGCTGTTGGAGAAATGTTGGAAAATTATTTGGAAGAAAATCCAAATGATGCCCGTATCATTATTCAAAAAGTAATTTTGGCTGCACAAGCCCGTCACGCTGCCAAAAAAGCACGTGAAATGGTACAACGTAAAACCGTTATGGGTGGCGGTGGATTGCCGGGAAAACTTTCAGATTGTTCAGAGCAGGATCCTGCAAGATGTGAAGTTTACCTTGTCGAGGGAGATTCGGCTGGTGGAACAGCAAAACAAGGTCGTGATCGTGCATTTCAGGCTATTTTGCCATTACGTGGTAAGATTTTGAATGTCGAAAAAGCAATGCACCATAAAGTATTCGAAAATGAAGAGATTCGTAATATCTTTACCGCTTTGGGAGTTACCGTTGGTACTGCCGAAGATAGTAAAGCCTTAAATCTTGAAAAACTAAGATATCATAAAGTAATCATCATGTGTGATGCCGATGTCGATGGTAGTCACATTTCTACCTTAATATTAACATTCTTCTTCCGTTTCATGAAAGAACTAATCGAAGAAGGTCACGTTTATATCGCAGCACCACCTTTATATTTAGTTAAAAAAGGAACTAAAAAAGAATATGCATGGAATGATGTTCAACGCGATCAGGCGAATGAGCGAATGGGAGGAAGTGCTGCTATTCAGCGTTATAAAGGTCTTGGAGAGATGAACGCAGAGCAATTATGGGAAACAACAATGGATCCAAGCTTTAGAACTTTACGTCAGGTAACTATTGATAGTCTGGCAGAAGCTGATAGAGTTTTCTCAATGTTAATGGGAGATGAAGTGCCACCACGTAGAGAATTTATCGAGAAAAATGCAGTTTACGCTAATATCGATGCATAATAAATTTTAATCGCCAATTCGTTTAATTGTTTAAATTTACTTAGACGATTAAACGAATTGTCAATTTATCAAATAAACAAATTAATTAATAACCGATAAAGTATAAAATATGAAAGTTACCATTGTAGGAGCAGGAAATGTTGGAGCTACATGTGCAGATGTTATTTCTTATAGAGGAATTGCAAGCGAAGTAGTGTTGTTGGATATTAAAGAAGGTTTTGCCGAAGGGAAAGCGTTGGATATTATGCAATGTGCGACAAATACAGGTTTTAATACCAAAGTATCTGGCGTAACCAACGATTATTCTAAAACTGCCGGAAGTGATGTAGTTGTTATTACATCAGGAATTCCAAGAAAACCAGGAATGACTCGTGAAGAATTAATAGGTATAAATGCAGGAATTGTAAAAACAGTTGCTGAAAATGTATTGAAATTTTCTCCAAATACTATAATAGTCGTAGTTTCTAATCCAATGGATACTATGACCTACTTAGCTCTAAAAGCTACAGGATTACCTAAAAACAGAATTATTGGTATGGGTGGAGCGTTAGACAGTTCTCGTTTTAGAACGTATCTTTCTCTGGCTCTTGATAAACCTGCAAATGATATCTCTGCAATGGTTATTGGTGGTCATGGTGATACCACGATGATTCCTTTGACACGTTTGGCTTCTTATAACGGAATTCCGGTTACTGAGTTTCTTTCAGAAGAAGTATTGCAAAAAGTAGCTGCTGATACAATGGTAGGCGGAGCTACTCTTACAGGTCTTTTAGGGACATCTGCCTGGTATGCGCCGGGAGCATCTGTTGCTTTCTTGGTAGACAGTATTTTAAACGATCAGAAAAAAATGATTGCATGTTCTGTTTTTGTTGAGGGAGAATACGGTCAAAATGATATATGTATAGGAGTACCTTGTATAATAGGTAAAAACGGAGTAGAAGAAATTTTGGACATCAAATTGAATGACCACGAAAAAGCGTTATTTGCAAAAAGTGCAGATGCAGTTCGAGGGATGAATGATGCTCTAAAATCGATTTTAGTATAACGATTTTCGTAAAAAAAGGAAAAGGCTGCACTTTTGCAGTCTTTTTTTTGAGATTAATTAATAAATAAATTGGTTAATCTTTTCGTTAATTATATATTTGCTCGGTTAAAAAAAAATGTTGTAATTCGTGATCTCGATTTTTTAGTTTTAAAAACTCATGTCAGGGCTTATTTTATGGGACTTTAAAACAAAAATAAACAATAAAACATAATTAATTTTTAGTAATAATGCAGAATAAAGGACTTATTAAATTTTTCGCAATTCTATTTGCATTGGTAAGTATTTACCAACTTTCGTTCACTTTTGTGGCAAATAATGTCAAAAGTGAGGCTAAAGCTTTTGCAGGAGATAATCCTGACAAAGAGCTAAAATATTTAGACTCTATTGGTAAAGAAAAAGTGTTCAATCTTGGTTTCTCGGATTTTACTTATAATGAAGTAAAAAACAAACAACTAAATAAAGGTCTTGACTTAGAAGGAGGAATCAACGTGATTCTTCAAATTTCTATTAAAGATGTTTTAAAAGGATTAGCAAACAATTCTAAAAATCCGGTATTTAATAAATCATTAGCTGATGCGTCTGCAAATTTAGAAGGAAACAAAACTTATTTAAGTAAGTTTTTTGAAGCTTTTGAAGCGAATTCAAACGGAACTGTAAAATTAGCATCACCAGATATTTTTGCAAACAGAAGTTTACAAGGAGAAGGTGGAATCGATTTTCAAATGTCTGATTCACAAGTTCAAAAAGTAATCAAAAGAAAAGTTGATGAGTCTGTTGAAAGTGCTTACAAAGTATTAAGAGAGCGTATCGACAAATTTGGTGTTACACAACCAAACATCCAAAAATTAGGAGAAACAGGAAGAATCTTAGTAGAGCTTCCAGGTGCTAAAGATGTTGATAGAATTAAAAAATTATTAGGTGGAAAAGCTCAATTAGAGTTCTGGGAAACTTATAAAGTAGAAGAAATTGGTAACTTTTTAATGGCTTCTAATGAGGCTTTGAAAAAGACTGAAATCAAGAAAACAGAAACTAAAACTGTTGCTAAAGATTCATTGAATGCTTTATTAACAGATGCTAAAGATTCAGTTGACACTAAAAAAGGAAACAATCCATTATTTGACAAAATGTTAAGTCAGGGTGGTGGACCAGTTTTAGGTTATTTTGCTCCAAAAGATACTGCAGTTGTAAACGCATATTTTAAAAGAGCAGACATCAGAGTTTTATTGGCTGCTGACCAACACAATGCAAAATTTGTTTGGAGTAAACCAACTACTATTAAAGATGCTAAAGGAAAAAGCCTTGAAGCTGTAGAATTATATGCATTAAAAGGAAACAGAGACAACGTTCCAGCAATGAGCGGTGGTGTTGTTACTGATGCAAAAGATACTTTTGACCAATTAGGAAAACCAGCTGTTTCTATGCAAATGAACAGTCAGGGTGCTAAGGTTTGGGAAGAATTAACAGGTAGAGCTTTTTCTCAAAAAAGTTATATTGCTATTGTTTTAGATGATATTGTTTACTCGGCTCCGGGTGTTACCAGTGGACCAATTGCAGGTGGAAGATCTGAAATTACAGGTTCTTTTGACGTAGCTGAAACTAAAGATTTAGCAAACGTATTAAATGCAGGTAAATTACCAGCTTCTGCTGATATTATTCAATCAACTGTTGTAGGGCCATCTTTAGGTCAGGCTGCAATTGATGCAGGTACAATTTCATCAGTATTAGGATTTTTATTAGTTTGTTTATGGATGGTATTCTATTATGGTAAAGCAGGTTGGTATGCTAACCTTGCCTTATTATTGAACTTACTTTTCTTATTCGGGATTATGGCAAGTTTTGGTTTTGTATTAACATTACCAGGTATTGCAGGTATCGTACTTACATTGGGTACAGCGGTAGATGCGAATATTATTATATTTGAAAGAGCAAAAGAAGAATTACGTGAAGGTAAATCTTTATCAGAAGCAGTTGCTGCATCTTACGGATGGCACGGTGCAATGCGTTCTATTATAGATGCAAACGTAACACACGTTTTAACTGGAGCTATCTTGTTTATTTTTGGAACAGGACCAATTAAAGGATTTGCTTTAACATTGCTTATTGGTATCGTAACTTCAATGTTTACATCAATTTTTATCGCTAGAATTTTTATCGACAGAAACATTGCTGGAAAAGCTGATTTAACGTTCTCTACAAACATTACTAAAAACTGGTTTACTAATTTCCACTTTGACTTTATTAAAATCAAAAAATTCACTTACATCTTCTCTTCAATTGTAGTTGTAGTAAGTTTAATCTCTATCTTCTTTGTTAACGGATTAGATGAAGGTGTTGATTTTGTTGGAGGTAGAACATTCCAGGTTAAATTTGAAAAACCAGTAGATGCTACAGTAGTTTCAGATGAATTATCTGCTGCTTTTGGTACTCCTGTTGAAGCTAAAATTTTAGGTGATGATGATCAGTTAAAAATCACAACCAAATACAAAATCAAAGAAGACGGTGTTGCTGTTGACGAAGAAGTGAACAAAAAATTATATGATGCATTAGCGAAATATTTCACTAACGTTAGTTATGACAAATTCACGAATACTTTCGACGGTAAAAGAGTTGGAGTTTTACAATCTTCTAAAGTTGGAGCTTCTATCTCTGAGGATATCAAAACAAACTCATATTGGGCAGTTCTTGGTGCAATGGCAGCTATATTCTTATACTTAATGGTATCTTTCCGTAAATGGCAATATTCATTAGGTGCAATTGCAGCTGTAGCGCATGACGTTATCTTTGTATTAGGGATCTACTCTTTATGTTATAAATTCATGCCTTTCCACATGGAAATGGATCAGCACTTTATCGCTGCAATTCTTACCGTTATTGGATATTCTATGAATGATACCGTAATTGTATTTGACAGAGTTAGAGAATTTATCATCGGTAACCGTAAAGGTACTTTTGAAGATATCGTAAATGCTTCTATTAATACTACATTATCAAGAACGTTGAATACGTCATTAATGATGATCATTGTATTGTTGACAATGTTTATTTTTGGTGGAGAATCAATTAGAGGATTTATCTTCGCGATGTTAGTTGGTATTGTTGTAGGAACTTATTCTTCATTATTTATCGCTACGCCGGTATTGGTAGACACGATTTCAAGTGATGAGAAACATACAATCGAAGAAAAACACAAACAGGCATAATTGCAGGTTTAATATAATAAAAAAAGATCCAGCGAAAGTTGGATCTTTTTTTTGTGCTATATTTAAGGTGTTTAAAGGCGTATTTATGAGTAGAAAATTACTATTTGTCATAATGTTTCTTCTGGTTGTATCCGGAGCTTCTGCACAGCATAAAAATGATAATTTTGCTATTGGTTTTAATTATGGTTTAGGCAGTGAGTTTCCTAATAAAAACTACACTTTTACCAACCAGTTTTATAAGTTTCAATTGTACTATCGAGTAAAAGAAACGAAACATTTTGAGTTTGAAATAGTAGTACAGCCAGAAGTTAATTTTGCAACACACCAATTGCTTAATTTATATTTTGTAAAACCTGAAACGCCGGATTATATTCGTAAAAGAGAACAATATACAAAGTTGAAAGATGTTCACGAATATGTTTTAAATCTGGGTTTTTTAATTAGAAAACCAATTGGTAAAATATTTTCGGTTTACGCTTTAGGCAGTATCGGACCAATGATTACCGATACTGAAACAGAACGCATGACGAATGGCTTTGCTTTTGCCGATGTTTTGGCACTTGGAGTTTCAGCTCAGGTAGATCAATTTAGATTTGATCTTCGCCCAAGTATCAGGCATGTGTCCAATGCAGGATTAAACAGTGAAAACGCAGGTTATAATACCAGAAATATCGAAATTGGTATTTCGTATGGTCTCTAAATAAAAATGCCCAATACGGTAAAGTATTGGGCATTTTTTATATTTTGGATTGTATTTTTTTTAAGATGTTGCCAACGGATTTCTTTGCGCTCTGATGATAAAGAAAAGCCCGATAATGATAAACGGAATACTCAACCATTGTCCTGTTGAGAAAGTGCCCAATTCATTCTCAAATCCGCCTTGACTTTCTTTTACAAACTCTACAATAAAACGTACTACAAATAAAAGAACAAGGAACGATCCAAACAATAAACCTGATTTAAGTCTTGCATTAGTTTTCCAGTACAAGAAAAACAAAATTGCAAAAACAAAAATATAGGCAATCCCTTCATACAATTGAGTTGGGTGTCTTGCAGGAACTTCTGCCAATAGAGTAGCAAATTTAGGATCTGTTGCAATGGCAGTATAAGCTGCTTTTGGGTCAGCAATATTAGTGGCATTTACAGCTTCGGCTTTACTGAACTGATCATGTAAAAAACGAATCCCAAAGGCTGAGTTAGTTTGTTGTCCTATAATTTCAGAATTAAAAAAGTTTCCTAAACGAACAAAAATAGCACCACTCGCAACTGGAATTACAACACGGTCTAAAATCCATAATAATGGACGTTGTAGTACTTTTTTACTGTAAAAATACATTGCTACAATAATAGCTATTGCTGCACCATGACTCGCTAATCCCTGAAAACCTGTAAACTCAAATTTTGGTTCAAATTTAACCGGTAAGAAAATTTCAAGTAAATGATTTCTAAAATATTCCCAATCATAGAAAAAAACATGTCCTAAACGGGCACCTATTAATGTGGCTAAAACTGTCCATACAAATAAAGAGTCTAATTTGTCGATTGGTTCATTTTCGCGTTCGAAAATCTGTTTCATTATAAACCAGCCTAAACCAAAAGCAATTACGAACATTAAACTGTAGTAACGAATCATAAAAAATCCTAAGTCGATTCCTTCTGAAGGATTCCAAATGATATTTGTGGAAAGTGCCATATATAAAATTGTTTTTTGAGTTGTAAAAATAAAAATTTAAAGTAAAGTTCCTCTTTATAAAAAGTTAATGTTTATGTGAACATTTCTTTTCGGGAACGGGATCATAACCGGTTTTTCCCCAAGGATGGCAACTTAAAATTCGTTTCATTCCCAGATAACCGCCATAAAACAATCCATGAGTTTGCAAAGCTTGAATCATATAAGACGAACAAGTAGGCTCGAACCTGCAACTCGCCGGTGTAAAAGGCGAAATTGCAGTTTGATAAAAGCGAACTAATAAAACAAATGGAGTAATTACTTTCATGATTTATTAGAAAATGAATTGATTATATTGAAAAGCTAGTGCCTTCTTTTCCGTCTTTTAACTGAATGCCTAAAGCAATCAACTGATCACGAATCTGGTCAGAAAGGGCAAAGTTTTTATCAGCTCTCGCTTGATTTCTCATCCCGATAAGCATGTTTACAACACCTTCTAGTTTGTCGTTGTTGCTATCAGATGCTTTGTCGTCACTTAGACCTAAAACATCAAAAACAAAAGCATTAATTGCAGCTGTAAATGTTTTTAGATCCTCGGCAGAGATAGTCTCTTTTCCTTCTTTTAATAAATTGATATAACGAACAGCCTCAAATAATTGAGCGATTAAAATTGGAGTATTAAAATCGTCATTCATGGCATCGTAAGACAATTGTTTCCAGGATTCGATATCAATAGAACTTGTTGCGCTTACAGAAATACCTGCTAGGGCATCAACAGCTTCCATCAGTCTTTTGTATCCTTTTTCGGCAGCAACAATAGCATCGTCAGAAAAATCCAGGATACTTCGGTAATGTGCCTGTAACATAAAAAATCGAGTTACAGATGCAGAAAAAGCCTTGCTTAGAATCGTGTTTTCTCCGCTTAAAATTTCGCCCGGTAAAATATTATTTCCGGTTGATTTGGCCATTTTCTTTCCGTTCAAAGTCAGCATGTTGGCGTGCATCCAGTAATTTACCGGAGATTGACCCGTGCAAGCTTCATTTTGAGCAATTTCACATTCGTGATGTGGGAATTTTAAATCCATTCCGCCACCATGAATATCAAAATGATTACCAAGATATTTAGTACTCATAGCAGTACATTCAAGATGCCAACCCGGAAAACCATCACTCCACGGCGAAGGCCATCTCATGATATGTTGTGGTTCTGCCTTTTTCCAGAGCGCAAAATCCTGTGGGTTTCTTTTGTCTGACTGACCATCAAGATCACGGGTATTGGCTAGCATATCTTCGATATTTCGGCCACTTAAAACTCCGTAATTATTGGTTTCATTATATTTTACAACATCAAAATAAACAGATCCGTTGGCTTCATAGCCAATTCCGGTATCAATAATTTTTTTGATTATTTCTATTTGTTCAATAATATGTCCCGTAGCAGTAGGCTCAATACTTGGTGGCAAAAAGTTGAAAGATTTCAGGATATCATGAAAATCTACCGTATAGCGCTGTACAACCTCCATAGGTTCAAGTTGCTCTAAACGTGCTTTTTTAGCGATCTTATCTTCACCCTCATCCACATCATCTACAATATGTCCCACATCAGTAATATTTCGAACATAACGAACTTTGTAATCCAGGTGCAAAAAATACCTGAATATCACGTCAAAAGACATAAAAGTTCTAACATTTCCTAAGTGTACATTGCTATAAACCGTAGGTCCGCAAACATACATTCCAACATTTCCTTCATGAATAGGGTTGAAATTTTCTTTTTCGCCCGAAAGCGAATTGTATATTTTTAGCGGCTGCGTTGTATATAGTGGCATATTCTTGTTGCTGTTTAATCGTTTTGTTGTTTAACCGTTTAATTGTTAATTTGTTAAAGCGTGTAAACGTTTTTCTGTTTTAATTGTCGGCTTCTTATTCTTTTGAAAGATAGTATTTTTTTAAACTATTTATCTGATTACAAATTTTTTCAATTTTCTCACGAGATTGTATGTAATCAACATCAGGTATATAATTTAAATCTTTAGAAATAATTAAATGATTTAAAGTTTCCATTGCTGATGAGTACGAAATTGTTAAAAAATGAGCCTTATCTTTATTCGTATTTCTTGAAGTTCCCTCTGCAATATTTGTAGCAATTGAAGCAGAACTTCTTTTTATTTGAGAAGTCAATCCGAATAATTCATTTGATGGAAATTTACTAGTTAATTTATAGATTTCCAAAATAAACATTCGTGAGTTTTGCCAAACTTCTAGCTTTTCAAACGAAAAAGTATACATGTGTTTTAGTTTAATTGTTAATTTGTTTAATAGTTTAACCGAAAATTAAGATTTGCAATGAAGCGATTAAACAAATTAACGATTTACCGATTAAACTAAAACTGTGTATCTAATTTGATGTAATCTAAAAATTCTCTTTTTGTTTGAGGATCTTTAAATTTACCACCAAATTCAGATGTTACAGTGCTGCTTTCGATGTCTTTAATTCCTCTTGAGTTTACGCAAAGGTGTTTAGCATCAATAACGCAGGCAACATCTTCAGTACCTAAAGCTTTTTGTAGTTCTTGTACAATTTGCATCGTCAAACGCTCTTGAACCTGAGGTCTTTTTGCATAATATTCTACAATTCGGTTCATTTTTGATAAACCAATCACTCTTCCGCTGGAGATATAAGCAACATGAGCGCGTCCGATAATGGGTAATAAATGGTGTTCGCAGGTAGAATAAACGGTAATGTTTTTTTCGACCAACATTTCACCGTATTTGTAATTATTGTCAAAAGTAGATGCTTTTGGTTTTCTTGTAGGGTTAAGACCTCCAAAAATCTCCTTTACAAACATCTTCGCTACTCTGTTTGGAGTACCTTTTATGCTATCATCATTCAAATCCATTCCCAGAGTCTGAAGAATGTTTTCGACATCTTTTTTTATTTTTTCTATTTTTTCTTCATCACTTAAGTCAAAAGCATCCTGTCTTACAGGGTTTTGTGCGTTGCTGCTAAAATGATTGTCTCCTATTTCGTCTAAAAAATCTTCGTTATTTATCATTAAAAACTACTATTATAATGGGTATATCTTTTTAAGGCGGTAAAGATAATTAATAAAAAGGAAACCTTTTCTATCGTTTTTACTATTTAATCGCTCCTTTTGGGATATAATTTAAATTAAAATCAAAATGATGTTTTTTAAAAATACAAAAGACAATAACATAGCGTGTTATTGTCTTTTGAAAGGCTGTATTTTTTCTGTAATTATTTTTTATTATACACCAAAAGTGCTTCTTTTAAAATATTTACAGCAGTAATTAAATCTTTTTTGTTCAGGACATACGCAATTCTTACCTGATTAAGTCCCATTCCCGGAGTCGAGTAAAATCCGGCAGCAGGAGCAACCATAACTGTTTCTCCGTTCAGGTCATAACTTTCTAAGAGCCATTGTGCAAAATCATCGGCATTTTCTATTGGCAATTGTGCAATGCAATAAAAAGCACCTTTTGGTTTGGTAACAACTACTCCTTCAATTTTATTCAATTCCGTAATCAAAGTATCACGACGACCTTTGTATTCTGAAATAACTTCGTCAAAATAACTTTGCGGAGTATCGATCGCAGCTTCACAAGCAATTTGCTCAATTGTAGGCGGACTCAAACGCGCCTGAGCAAATTTCATAACTGTTGCCAGTACTTCTTTATTTTTAGTAACCAAACAACCAATTCTGGCGCCACACATACTGTAACGTTTTGAAACAGAATCAACCATGATTACATTTTGTTGTACATCATCAAGATTCATTACAGAATAATGAACGTCGTCTCCATCGTATAAAAACTCACGATAAACCTCATCAGCAATTAAATACAAATCGTGTTTTTTTATTAAACCTGCCAGTTGCTTAATCTCTGCTTCTGAATATAAATATCCCGTTGGATTTCCGGGATTACAAATCAATATGGCTTTTGTTCTTGGTGTAATCAATTTTTCGACAGTATCAATGCTTGGCAAAGCAAAGGCACTTTCGATAGTCGAAATTACCGGAATTACAGTTGCGCTTGTTGAGGATGCAAAGGCATGATAATTAGCATAAAAAGGTTCAGGGATAATTATTTCATCTCCCGGATCTGTAATTGTGGCCAAGGCAAACAATAAGGCTTCAGAACCACCAGTTGTAATAATGATGTCTTCTGAGTTAACATTTACATTTTGACGTTGGTAAAATTGAGCTAATTTTTTTCTATAACTTTCATATCCGGCAGACGGACTGTATTCTATAAGAGTTAAATCAATATTTTTTACCGCCTCGATGGCCACTTCGGGTGTCTTGATATCCGGTTGACCAATGTTTAAATGATACACTTTTTTTCCTTTTTGTTTTGCAACATCTGCATAAGGAGCAAGTTTACGTATCGGAGATTCGGGCATGTTTCTGCCTTTGTGTGAAATTGTTGGCATGAGTTTTTAGTATTGAAGTGCAAATTTGCGTTTTTTTTTCGAATTTAACGTAAACATTACAGGTACTTATTAAAATGTAACAATTATCAATATTTTTAGTAATTTTATCATAAAATATTATCAATGAAAAAATATTTCATGTTGTTTTTTGGGCTTTTGGTAGCTTTCCCTCTTCTGGCGCAAGGCGATTTTGTCATCGAAAACCATAGTAAGAAGGTTACTATTCCTTTTAAATTAATTAATAACCTTATTTTTATTCCTATAAAAGTAAACGGTATCGAGCTCAATTTCCTTTTGGATTCAGGTGTCGAAGAAACCATATTGTTTAGTATGGAGGAAAAACAAGAAGTTAGTTTTAAAAACATTGAGAAAATAAAACTAAAAGGATTAGGTAGCGAAGATGAAATCGAAGGACTAAAATCGACGAATAATATTTTAGAAACGCATGGTTTAAAATCAAATAATCAATTGGTTTACATTATTTTAGATCAGACTTTTAATTTGTCCTCCCATATAGGTATTCCTGTAAATGGTATTATAGGTTATAAATTTTTTAAAAATAATATAGTCGAAATCAATTATCAGAAAAAACGAATCGTTGTGCATTCAAACAATGACGGAACCCGTAAAAAATTAGAAAGAAAGTTCAAAATAGTTCCTATTACTATAGAAAGATCTAAACCTTATGTGTATGCTACAGCTATTGTAGATACTATAAAAGTGCCGGCAAAACTACTTCTCGATATTGGTAACAGCGATGCTTTCTGGATTTTTGAGAATGATAAAATAAAATTGCCTAAAAAAAACTTTCCGGATTTTTTAGGAAAAGGGTTTAGTGGTGATATTGAAGGACATCGCGCCAAAATCGATAATTTTTTTATTGATGATTTTAATTTCAAAAAGCCAATTGTTTCCTTTCCGGATTCAAGTTCTATTCGAAATGTAAAAATGGTTCCGGGTAGAATAGGTTCTGTTGGCGGAGAAGTTTTAAAACGATTTACAGTAGTGTTAGACTATGCCGATCAGAAATTGTACCTTAAAAAAAACAGTAAATTTTCGGAACCTTTTAGTTATAATAAAAGCGGAATCACCATTCAGCACAACGGATTGCAATGGGTCCAGGAAACGGTTCATTTAGAAACCGTAAAAGTGGCTACATCTATGGAAGACGTGAGTTATAACGAAAAAAAAGATGGCAATTTTAAATATAAATTTTCATTAAAACCCGTTTACGAAATTGTAAATATCCGCAAAAACTCGACCGCTGAAAAGTGCGGATTGCAAAAAGGCGATATTATTGTGAGTATAAATAACAATGTTCCTTATAAGTATACTTTGCAACAAATAAATATGCTTTTAAAATCAGAAGAAGATATCTGGATAAATTTAGAAGTAGAACGAAACAGTGTGATTTTAAAATTCAGATTTAAGCTCGAAGATGAGTTGTAAGTTCTTCATTTGTAATTATTTAAAATTTTTGAAAAAATTGGTTATAATTACTGCTTATTTATAGGTTTGATTGAATTTTGTGAAAATTTAACTGTTAAATCGGGTTTTTTGTCTAAGTAACGTTATTATTTTATTATGTTTATAAAAAAATAAGAGTTTATGGTCAAAAAATACCCTAATGTATTACAATTTTTATTGTTTTTTATACTTTTATCAGTTTTACCTCTACAAATTTACGCACAATGTGCAGGGAATGATGGCAGCAAAGTAATTTGTAATATTGAGAATCCGGTAAACAAAACCATTTCATTATTTGCTTTATTAGGTGGTACGCCAACTGCTGGCGGTACATGGTCTGACGATAATAATTCAAGAGGTTTAAATCCTGCTACAGGTATGTTAAACGCACAACTGATCCGCAGCGGAGGTGTTTATCATTATACTTATACCGTTGCCGGTGTTGCCGGATGTACAGACAATAAATCTACTATAACAATCACAATAGGTTCATATCCCGGATCTCCTTCACCATTTGCAACAGAATGTAGTTCAAAAGAAACTTTTAATCTTTTTACCGCCTTTAATAGTACCGGAATGGGACCACACTCCAATGGTAGCTGGACCAATAGTGCGGGACAGCCTGTAGATGCAATAATTCCAATTACTGGGCTCGATGGATCATTTGAATTTACGTATACCGTTCCTGCAGTGGCTCCCTGTTCTGTAACAGATCCGTCAGTAAAAGTAACAGTAACTATTTTTAAGGCACCGGAACCCGGAACTGGTAATGATTTGTTGTTGTGCGGAAGTACGGATTTAGCCCCCTATACCAATTTAGATCTTCATACATTACTTGCCGGCGAAGATATGGGAGGAGAATGGACTGGTGTTGGATTAACCTCATTGACAGATCATAACATAAATCTACAGGAGATATTTGATAATTTTGGTCCCGGAGAATACGCTTATAATTATACCGTACGATCTTTTCCTGATAATAGAATTTGCCCGGATAAAACTACCTCTGTAACGATTACAATCGAAAAAAGGCTTGATTTTACAGGAGCAAAATTAGCAATTGATTCAGATATTTGCGAGGATAAAATTGCTACCGCCACCTACGTGGCAAGAATTACACAAGGACCGGAAGCGATTGCAAACGGACAATATAAAGTAACTTTTAATGTCTCCGGACCAAACGGAGGATCAGAAACCGTAACAGCAAACTTTGTAAACGGAGTAATTAGCTTTCCTCTAAAATCATCTTATTTTAAGCAGGTAGGAACCTTTATTGTAAATGTTACCAGCATTGTTGCAACAGCAAGCAAAGGCGCTTGTGTAAATATAGTGGCCAATTTATCTGATGATTTAAAAATTAATCCATTACCCAATTTTGACGGAGCCGTTTTAACTGCAACTCCAATATGTCAGAACAAGAATGCATTTATTCAAATTTCAAATGCAGCCCAATTATCAAATGGCAACTACAATATCGTTTACAATATAACAGGAGATAATTTTGCAACAGGTCAAACAGCGAATATTCAGGTTACAGGAGGAACTTCAGGTTTTGTAATTCCCGGAAACATCAATATAAAAAGTGGGGTATCGACTATAACCATTATTAAAATTACCAATACTGCGGGAGGAAATTGTTCTAATTTGGCAAATGTTCAGGGAAATCTAATCATTAATCCTTTGCCCAATGCAGCGACAGTAAAGGTATTGGTGCAGGATGTTTGCTTGAATGATCCGGTTGCGGTTGCGGTTTCCGGATTAGGAAATCTAACTACGGCAACCTTTTCGTATACACTTTCGGGAAATAATTCTTCGACATTGCAAACCGTTGTATTAACGGTGGATAACGGAAACGCCAGTTTTATAATTCCGCCAGCTTTGGTTCTAAATACCGGATCGACAACAATTTCTGCCATAAGTTTAAAGAATAATACCACTACTTGCGATGTTAGTTTAACCAGCGTGTCTGATAATTTTTTAATAAATAATATTCCGGTTGCACCAACTGCTGGCAATCAGATATTTTGTAAAGTAGACAGGGCAACAATTGCAAATTTAGTACCCCGCGGCTCTCAATATAAATGGTACAGTTCTACTACGGCAACAGCGGCTTTGGCAGATTCTTATCTTCTAAAAACAGAATATCTTTACTTGAGAGAAACCTCAGCAGAACGTTGTAGTTCAGCACCCACTATGATTGCGGTCTTAGTAAACGATACTCCGGCTCCAATCTTAAATACGGGCGGAACAGATTTTTGCGGTTTAGAAAATCCTACTATTTCAGATTTATCAAAAGCGACCAATGTACCTTCGACAGTTGCGTGGTACGACGCAGAAATCAACGGAAATTTATTGGCTTCAACAACCTTGCTCGTTCATAAAGCGAGGTATTACGGCTTCGATCTTTCGGCAGTAACAGATTGTATTTCTGATACCAATCTCGAAGTTACGGTTTCATTAATCGATTGTGATGTTTCGCAATATGCATTTTTTATTCCTGATGGATTTTCGCCAAACGGAGACAATATAAACGATACTTTCAGAATTCCTGATATTGAATATTTATACCCGGATTATACCCTTGAAATTTTCAATAGATACGGAAACGTAATGTTTAAAGGAAATATAAGTAAACCCAATTGGGACGGAAGAAATTCTGAAGCTGCCGGTTTTGGAGATGGAATTGCGCCAAACGGGGTCTATTTTTATATTATCAATTTTAATAAAGACAGCAGACGTCCGCAGCAAGGGCGACTTTACCTAAATAGATAATTCCTTTTTATCTTATTTAATATAATTTTCAAATGAAAAAAATAATACTTTTTATATCCTTTCTCTTTTATATAACATCGTTGTCAGCGCAACAAGATCCGGAATACACACATTATATGTACAATATGAGTGTTGTAAATCCTGCATACGCAACAGGAGTTCCTGCAATGTTGAATCTTGGAGGACTCTACAGAACACAATGGGTTGGAGCCGTTGGAGCACCAAAAACATTTACCTTTTTTGGGCATACTGCCGTGACTGATAAAGTCGAAGTGGGTTTATCATTAGTATCTGATGATATAGGTGATGGCGCAAAAAAAGAAAATAATTTTTATGCTGATTTTTCGTATGTCTTAAATCTGGGAGGAAAAAATAAACTTTCGTTAGGACTAAAAGCAGGTTTTACTACGCTGCAAACCAATTTTAATGGATTTAAATTTAGCGATCCGCAAACTGATCTGGCTTTTGCCGAAAATATAAACGTAACCAAACCAAACATTGGAGTAGGCGCCTACTATTTTAGGGATAATTTTTATGTAGGATTGTCAGCGCCAAATTTGTTGAGCTCTAAACACATCGAAGAAAAGTCCGGAATCAATGCGTACGGATCAGAGAATATACATACTTTTTTGACTGCCGGATATGTTTTTCAGATCAATGACAGGGTCAAATTAAAACCGGCATTCATGTCAAAATTTGTAGCAGGAGCACCAATTTCTGTAGACCTTACCGCAAATGTGTTGTACAACAATAAGTTTGAGCTGGGTGCTGCTTACAGAGTCAATGATGCCGTAAGTGCCTTGATGAATATAAATGTTACACCTTCGCTTAGAGTAGGGTATGCTTATGATCATACTCTTTCGAATATGGGGCAGTTTAATTCTGGAACACACGAAATTATGCTTCTCTTTAATTTAGATTTACTAGGCAATGGATACGATAAATCACCAAGATTCTTCTAAAATGAAAAATATGAAAAAACTACTCGTTATTATATTCGTATTTTCAATACAGTTTATAAATGCTCAGGATCTCGAATTGGCTAGAGCCAAGCGATTTTTTGATAAAACATATTACAGTGAGGCAATTATCTTATATGAAAAGTTAGCAGAAAAGAAACCTTCGCAGGAAGTGATAAAAAATCTGGCAGACTCTTATTTTTATACCAATGAATTGATCAAAGCCCAGCGCTATTACAGACTTCTGATTCAAAATTACAGCAATGATCTAGATCGCAATTATTATTTCAGGTATGCTCAAACCTTAAAAGCAAGCAATAGTTATGACGATGCCAATACAGCATTAAAAGAATATTATGCAAAATCAGGTAATAATGATGATGTTGCGAATTTTGAAATTGATAGTAAAACCTTAGAAAATGTTTCGGCAATCGGGCAACGATTTGAAATTAAAAATTTAGCCATAAATACCCCAAATTCTGAGTTTGGAGCCGTAAAATATAAGGAGAATTTGGTTTTTGCCGGAGTAAAACTAAAGCCTGGAATTTTTGATAAAAAGTTTAAATGGGATAATGAAACGTACCTTAATTTAGTCGAAATTCCTATTAGTAATATGAACTCGGCAGATTCTCTTGTGCATTATTTTGCCAAAGAATTAAAAACCGGAATGCATGAATCGAATCCTGTTTTTACAAAAGACGGGAAAACGATTTATTTTACCCGTAATAATTCTAAAAATGGAAGCAAAAAAACAAATGATCAGAAAATTTCGAACCTTCAGATTTTTAAAGCTGACCTGGTCGACGGTAAATGGACAAATATAGTGTCACTTCCGTTTAACAGTCCAAATTATTCCGTAGAGCATCCTGCCCTTAGTCCAGACGAAAAAGTATTGTACTTTGCATCGGATATGCCGGGAACATTAGGTTCTTTTGATATTTATTCGGTAAATATTAACAAAGGAGCATTTGATACACCACGAAACTTAGGACCGACTATTAATACAGAGAAAAGAGAACAATTTCCCTTTGCTTCTCAGGATAATAAACTTTATTTTTCATCAGATGGTCATTTGGGATATGGATCGCTGGATGTTTTTGTTTCGGATATGAACCAAAATGAATATTCAAAACCTGTAAATGTTGGTTTGCCCCTGAACTCGAATTTAGATGATTTCTCCTTTACTATAGATTCAGATAGCAAAGAAGGCTTTTTTGCATCCAACAGAGAAGGCGGAAAAGGCAGCGATGATATTTATTGGTTTAAAGAAATTAAAGATTTAATTGTCGAAGATTGCAAACAGTTTATTGCAGGAACAATTACGGATGTTGATACCAAATTGGCATTAGAAAATGCAACTGTAATTTTGCAGGATTCCAATCAAAAAACGTTAAATACCGTTACGACGACTGCTGACGGAAAATTTAGTTTTACAGTTGAATGCGAAAAGTCATTTACTGTTTTGGCATCTAAAGAAAAATATACAAGTGAATCAAGATCCTTGTCTTCAGGAACAACACGAGAGGCAAGCAATGATGCTTCGATGGCATTAAAATCTCTGGAAGTTATCAAACAAGAAGAACAACAAATTGCCGAAACTAAAAAGAAAGAGGAGGAAATTGAAACAAAACGCAGCAAAGAAAAAGAGGCATTGGCGATTATTGCGCTAAAAGAAGCAGAGAAAAAAGCGAAAGCAGATCAAATTGTGGCAGCAGAAATTAAGAAAAAAGAGAAAGTAGCCGAAATTGCCGCAACTGAAATCAAGAAAAAAGAAAAAATAAAACAAATATTAATCGACGAGAAAGATATTGTAAGAGATAAGGACAGATTGATTATTAAAACAGATCCTATTTATTTTGATTATAATATGTGGTATATCCGTAAGGAATCGAAGGTTGTTTTGGGTCGTGTTGTACAATTGATGAAGAAATATCCTGAAATGGTTATTGAAATTGGTTCGCATACAGATTCAAGAGGAAATGCAAAATTTAATGAAGACCTGTCTCAAAAAAGAGCCAATTCTACCAGAGATTTTATCATACAATCTGGCGTGACGGCAAAAAGAGTACTAGCAAAAGGTTATGGAGAATCTGTCCCTATTATAAAATGTAAAACAGACGAAGCTTGCTCAGAAGAAGAACATGAATTGAACAGAAGAAGTGAATTTGTAATCACAAATTTATAGCGGTAGTTTTATACACAGTTAGTTAATCTAACAGGTTCTTAAAACTTTTCAGGTTGATATAAAAAATGTAAATTTTAATTTTAGAAGCCTTTTTTTGGGCTTCTTTTTTATTTAACTTTATAATGTAACAATGAACTTAAAAAAAATATAATTATGAAGAATCTAGTCCTATCGTGTACACTTTTGGTCTGTCTTGGATTTCAAAGCTGTAAAAAAAATGAAGACACAAAAGCGGTTGAAGCTGCAAAAGCTATTAGCGAAAAACCGGTAAGTGTACAATGCTATAAAGCAGTCTACGAAAAAGACACTATTGATATTACCTTAAATACTTTGAAAAGCGGAAAAATAACAGGAAACATGGTAATGAAAGTTGCTAATGCTCCTGAAAGAACCGGTGATATAAAAGGAGAATTCCGCGGAGATACTTTATTTGCAGATTATACCTTTGTTGACAGCACAAATAAAAATAAAATATTCAAAAATCCTTTGGCATTTTTAAAACGTGAAAACCAGCTTATTCTGGGCAACGGGACTATGCAAACCACGATGGGTGTGACTTATTTGGTCAAAGATCAACCGATAGATTTTGATCGTGTAAAATATAAATTTACTACTGCTGAGTGTAAGGGTAAATAAATGAGGTACAAAAAAAGCCGTTTCTTATAGAAACGGCTTTTGCTATTTTTAGATTTTTTTTACAAAACTTCACCTTTAATTTTTAAAGCAACTCTGCCATCAGGATAATTTACAGCATTGCTTTCGACTGTAATTGTTTTACGGATAGGACCGGCAGCCATATTGTATTTTACATCAATTTTACCTTTTTTACCGGGCATAACTGCTGCTGCAGGTTTTGTAACAACTATAGTACTTACTGTAGATTCTGCTCCTGTAATTAATAGAGGTGCATCTCCTGTGTTTGTAAATTCAAAAGATCGAACTCCGTTATCACTTTTCGAAATTTTTCCATAATCAATTGTATTGTCCGGGGCTGCAAATTCAATTTTTGGGCCGTTTTGTGCATAACTTATTGCGCTAAACAATACGACTGCAATAAAAGAGGCTACATTTTTCATTTTGAAATTGTTTTAAAGTTGTAAGTAAATATACATTCTTTTAATTAACACACAAATTAATAATTCGCTTTTTATAGTCTACTTAATTATTTACTTTTGTTGTCAATATAATTACAAAAATTGAACCAAAGTTTAAAAGGTTTATTTGTTTAACTGTTTGGGCGTTTAATTGATAAATAAAATTACGATTAAAAAAAAGTGCAAAAACAAATGAGCAACTAGACAGACTTAATGGGCCAACGATTAAACAAATCAACAAATTTAACGATTAAACATATTTATAATAAATGAGTATTCCAGCACAATTTGACGCTAAAACGATCGAGAATAAATGGTATGATTACTGGATGAAAAATAATTATTTTCATTCTGAGCCAGATCATAGAACACCTTATACAATTGTAATTCCGCCACCAAACGTGACAGGAGTCTTGCATATGGGGCACATGTTGAACAATACAATTCAGGATGTTTTAATTCGTAGAGCGCGTCTTAAAGGTTTAAATGCTTGTTGGGTGCCCGGAACAGATCACGCATCTATCGCAACAGAGGCTAAAGTTGTAGCAAAACTAAAAGCCGAAGGAATCAATAAAAATGATCTTACCCGTGAAGAATTTTTAGCACATGCCTGGGAATGGACGGATAAATATGGTGGAGTAATCTTAGATCAGCTTAAAAAGTTAGGAGCTTCCTGCGATTGGGAAAGAACCAAATTTACTATGGATCCTGATATGTCAGCATCTGTAATTCGTTCTTTTGTAGATTTATATAACAAAGGATTAATTTATAGAGGTTACCGCATGGTAAACTGGGATCCTGAAGCTAAAACTACTTTGTCTGACGAAGAAGTTATTTATGAAGAACAACAAGGGAAATTATTTTTCCTAAAGTATAAAATTGAGGGAACTGAGGAATTTTTGACCATTGCCACAACTCGTCCCGAAACTATTTTTGGAGATACTGCAATTTGTATCAATCCAAACGATGAGCGTTTTACACATTTGAAAGGTAAAAAAGCAATTGTTCCTATTTGTGGCAGAGTGATTTCAATTATCGAAGATGAATATGTAGATGTAGAATTTGGAACCGGATGTCTAAAAGTTACTCCGGCGCACGACATGAACGATAAAACGCTTGGAGAGAAACACAATCTTGAAATCGTTGATATTTTTAATGAAGATGCGACACTAAATAGTTTCGGATTACATTATCAGGGAAAAGATCGTTTTGTAGTTCGTACTGAAATTGCAAAAGAATTGGAAGAAACAGGAGTTTTGGCAAAGACAGAAATCCATTTGAATAAAGTAGGAACATCTGAAAGAACCAAAGCAGTAATCGAACCAAGATTATCAGATCAGTGGTTTTTGAAAATGGAAGATTTAGTAAAACCGGCAATTCAATCTGTATTGGTTGATGGTGATATTAAATTGCACCCTAAACGTTTTGAAAATACTTATGCACATTGGTTAAACAATATTCGTGATTGGAATATTTCTCGTCAGTTATGGTGGGGACACAGAATTCCGGCTTTTTATTACGGAGACGGAAAAGAAGATTTTGTAGTTGCTGAAAACATCGAAGATGCTTTAGCTTTAGCAAAAGAAAGAACCAATAACCAACAACTAACAACCGACAACTTAAGACAAGATGTTGATGCATTAGATACCTGGTTCTCGGCATGGTTATGGCCAATGTCAGTTTTTGGTGGAATTATGGATCCTGAAAGTGCCGATTTCAAATATTATTATCCAACAAATGACTTGGTTACAGGTCCGGATATTTTATTTTTCTGGGTTGCCAGAATGATTATTGCAGGTTACGAATATACAGGCAAAAAACCATTTACAAATGTATATTTAACAGGTTTAGTACGTGACAAACAACGTCGCAAAATGTCTAAATCATTAGGGAATTCTCCTGATCCTCTGGACCTGATCGAAAAATTTGGTGCAGATGGTGTTCGTGTAGGATTGCTTTTAAGTGCTTCTGCCGGAAACGATATTATGTTTGATGAAGAATTATGCAATCAGGGAAAAGCATTTTCTAACAAAATATGGAATGCCTTTAAACTGATTAAAGGTTGGGAAGTTTCTGGAACTATCGCGCAACCGGAATCATCAAAAGTAGCCATCGAATGGTACGAAGCAAAGTTGCAACAAACATTGGTTGATATTGAAGATAATTTTGAAAAATACAGAATTTCAGATTCTCTTATGGCAATTTACAAATTGGTTTGGGATGATTTCTGTTCTTGGTTTTTAGAAATGATCAAACCAGCGTATCAACAACCAATTGACAAAGCAACGTTTGATAAAGCAATCGAAATGCTGGAAAGTAACCTTAAATTGTTGCATCCTTTTATGCCTTTCTTAACGGAGGAAATCTGGCACTTAATTGCAGACAGAACTCCTGAAGAAGCTTTAATTGTTTCTACATGGCCGGAATTAAAACCATTTAACGCAGGTTTAATTTCTGATTTTGAAAGTACAATCGAAGTAATTTCAGGAATCAGAACGATTAGAAAAGACAAGAATATTCCGTTTAAAGATACTATCGAATTAAAAGCGATCAATAGTGAGAATATCTCTACTTATTTTGATACAATTGTAACGAAGTTGGGTAATATCTCAGCTTTCGAATATGTTTCGGCAAAAGTAGACGGAGCACTATCTTTTCGTGTAAAATCAAATGAATATTTCATTCCGATTTCCGGAAATATTAATGTCGAAGAAGAAATTGCAAAATTAACAGCTGAATTAGTGTATACACAAGGTTTCTTAAAATCAGTTCAGGCAAAATTGTCGAACGAAAAATTTGTTGGCGGAGCTCCTGAAAAAGTTTTGGCAAACGAAAGACAAAAAGAAGCTGATGCATTAGCAAAAATCGCTACAATCGAGCAAAGTTTAGCCGGATTGAAATAAGAAGAAGAATTTATCTAAAATATATAAACCCAATACTTAATTTAAGTATTGGGTTTTTTATTTTCATAAAAGGTATCGGTTATATAAAAGACCGTATCAATAAATTGAAGAATACTATTTTCTGTTAATACATTCTCATCGTGCAGGTCTTCAAGGATAATTCCCAATTCTGGATTATAATAATCATTATTCTTAGTATTTACAAATCCATTGGCAAGCATAAATTTCTTGACTAATTCTAAGTTAGTTTTCTCAGTTGCTTTTACGAAAGGCTGTTCAACAACTGCATATAGGGTATTTATTTCTTTATAAAACCCTAATAAAGTATAAGCTGTATCTGGGAAAAAATAATTATTTAGAAGTAAGTTGTTGAGATAATCTAACCAAGAATTGTAATAAATTGAATCATTTAATTTAATTACATTTTTACCATCTTTTAAGTAAACCTTTTGTTCAGCACCTTCAGAAACATAATTATCAATATTAATATCCAATATCCAAAGATTATTTTTGGAGATAAATTTTGTTAAGGCTTCTGTTTCTTGTTCTTTGATGTGCTTGAACCCTTTAGCCACTTCACTTGAGCTTTTGCTTCGGCTAAGGTAACGGGTTGTTGCTTGGATAATTGTTCCATGCTTAACTTTGCCCTCTCCTGAAATGATACGTTGTAATTCATATTTCATAGTGTAAAATGTAAAAGTATTACATTTTATCAAATTATCAAAAACCAGATAAAAATTATAGCCATTTACTTACTTTTTTTTATTTCTTTTTCAAAATCAAAAACAAAGGATAAGAAACAATTGTAATTACAACAATAATTAAAAAGCTTTTAGGATCACTATATACAAAACCTGCCAATAGTGCCAGAGATGCGATTATAGCGATAATAGTTGTCCAGGGATACCATAAAGAACGATAGGGTCTTGGTAAATCAGGCTCTGAAATTCTTAGTTTCAAAAGCGAACAATATGCCAATCCCCAAACAATAATAGAGGTAAAGGCGGCAAACGAAAACAAAACTTCAAAAGAGCCAATACAAATCAGGAATAAACTAAACACTGATGAAACCAAAAGTGCAATAATTGGAGTTCCGCCCTTATTAACGGCTGTTCCTTTTTCGATAAAAAAACCATCACGACTTAATCCGTACAAAATACGAGGCGGAATCATCATAAAGGCATTCAGAATACTAATTAAGGAAAAGATAGAAATAACGGTTACAATTATAGCTCCGTTTTTTCCAAAGATGATCTTGGCAACATCGGCTGCGGCCAAATTCGATTTTGCTATAGATTCGATGGGTAAAACATGAAAGAAAGCAATATTTAATAAAACATAAATAGCAATTACAAGCAAAACACCACTGTATAAAGATTTAGGAATGTTTTTGCTGGGATTTTCGTTTTCTTCTGCAAAAAAACAAACACCATTCCAGCCATTATAAGTCCCGATGATAAGCTGAAGTGATTTGAAAAATCCAAATAATAAACCAATCTGAACTACAGAATTGTTTTTTGGAATTGGGGCTAATTTCACGCCTGAATACATAAAACAAGCAACAAGTAAAGCAAAGAAACAAATTACTTTTATAAAACTGGTAATTTGCTGGATTGCGCTTCCGTTTTTTACACCGCTTAAATGTAGTAATACAAAAGCAATCAATAGCGAAATAGCCATTTGAGTAGAATAACTGCGAAGATTTGGAAATAAAATTATAATATATTCGCTGATAACAATACAGAAAAAAGCGGGCGGGATTGCATTGGTAATATAATCAAACCAACCGGAAAGAAAACCGGCATATTCGCCAAAAGCCCTTTTGATATAGTTGTAAGATCCTCCGGCTTTAGGCAGCATTGTTGCAAGTTCTGCGTATGAAGTTGCACCTATAAGAACAAATAATCCGCCAAAAAGCCATGAGGCTATAATGAGCCAATAATTATCCAGTAAGGCTGCAATTGTGCCGGGAGTTCGTAAAATTCCAACACCAATGGTCCCTCCAATTAATACAGCAATATTAAAACTTAAACCTAGACTTTTTTGTAATTGGTTTTTCCTGACATCTGACATATTTGGAGTTTTATTTTAATGCGATAAAAATATCTGCCTGACAAAAGTAAAGATAATTAGAGCATTTTCTTTTATCGCAACAAAAAACCTCATCTATTGCTAAATGAGGTTTTTGTTCTCTAAAAAACCAAAACTTCTTCTGATTTTTAAAAAATTAAAAATGCAGAAAAAGCTATGGAAGATTAAAATCTAATTCAAATTTTTAAAACTTGTATCGCAAACTTGTCATAACCTGACGTGGTGCGATTGGATTCACACTATAATTTTCGTGAACCGTGTAATTTAACTCATTTGTAATGTTTGACAATCGACATAAGATGGAGAATTTTCTCCACTCGTAACCGGCAGAAACATCTATAGTAGTATATCCTTCTAGCGGGATATCTCTGTCTCTGATAGTTACAGTATAAGTAGCAGGTTTAGTTGCCGGTGTAACCGGAGTCCATAAATAATCGTCATTCCATCCGCCTAAACGCTCTCCAACATAATTTCCTATCGCTCCAAAAGTAAGTCCTTTTAGGATTCCGGCAGGCAGCTTATAGAAAAAGCTTAAGTTGGCTGTGTTTTGTGGTGTTCTTGCTACGCGATCCCCTTCAACAAAACTTCCGCTTGTTCCTGAGGTTTTAGTATAGCGCATATCATTATAACTGTAACCGGCATTAATATTCAAACCTTCAACCGGAGTTGCAGTAATATCAACTTCGACACCTTTACTTTTTGTTGCCCCGCCTAACATCTTAATGTTGGTATCTGCATTTACAGTAACCCCATCTGCCTGATAAGGCGCAGTTTGTGCCAGATTACTGTTGGTAATTTGATATAGAGTAATGTTTGTACTTAATAAACCGCTAAAGAAATCTTTTTTGATTCCCGCTTCATATTGATCAATAAGCGATGATTCGATGATATTGCCATCAACAGTAAGTCCACTGTTTGGTGTAAACGAGTTCGAATAACTGGCAAACAAAGACGTGTTTCTTGTAGGTTGGTAAACTAAACCTACTTTTGGAGAGAAAGCTTTGTCTACGCGTTTTGCAGCCTCAACTGTTGTTACAGTATTTGGATTTACTTTGTAAGTATCTGTAATTACCTGCGATTGTTGCCAGGACCAACGAATACCTGCGAGAAGTTTAATTTGGTCTGTAAACGAAATCAAATCTTGCGCATAAGCTCCAAAACGTTCTGTTTTAGTATCTGCAATTGCTGTAATTCTTGAGTTTGGTTCATCAGTTCTTTGATTTGCCGGATTAAAACTATAAAGATTTATAGTATCGTATGTTGCAACAGTGGTAGAAGTTGGAGAAGTAAAAAAGCCATAAGTATATGCCGTAGCGTATGAGTTTTCGTAATCTACTCCTGTAAATATTTGGTGTTTGATGCTTCCGGTTCTAAAGATACCCTGTAAGCTTAATTGATCTCCAAATATTTTTTCTAAGTTTTGATTCTGAACCAATGGTCTGGTCCAGTTGCCATTTGTATCTATAGTAGATAATTGTGATGTAGACTTAGAAGTTCTGTCATAATTTTGAAAAGAAGAATTAAAGTTCAGCTTCCAATTGTCATTAAAATTATGATTTACCAATACAGAGGCGCTTGCAGATTTGGTGTTTCCGTTAGACCAGAGTGCTCCGTAAAAGTTATTACGTGGCACGTTTACAAGTTCTTTTCCTATAATTCCTGTTCCAAAATCCGGAGTCCAGTCTGCGCTTAAATAATCTCCTTGTACCGTAATTTGTGTTTTGTCTGTTACATTAAAAAGGAAAGACGGGTTAAGATAGATACGCTCGTTTTTGACAACGTCTCTAAAACTTTCTGAGTTTTCGTAAGAACCTGTAAAACGATAAGCAATATATTTATTTAAAGGGCCATAAAAATCAACAGCAGGTTTATAATACGAGTAGCTTCCCATTTGCATTGAAACCTCGCCACCGCTTGTAAATTTAGGTGTTTTGGTTACCATATTCAAAATTCCGCCCGGAGCAACGTTTCCATATAATAAAGCAGCACTACCTTTTAAAAACTCCACTTTTTCTAAAGAGGAAACTTCAGGAATTGAACCACTATTAAAACGGAATCCGTTTTTGAACATATTATTGGCAGACATATCATATCCTCTTGAGAAAAAAGATTCCTGAGCTCCACCACGAGCCGATGATACATAAACACCATTCATGTTTTTTACAACTTCACTTAATCTAATTGCCTGTTGCTGTTCGATTACTTCACTGCCTATGATTTGCACACTTTGCGGCAAATCCATTACTTTGATTCCTGAACGGGCAGCCTCAATTGGTTTTTTAGGTTTATTTGCGGTAATTAAAACTTCATTAAGAGTTTCTCCCTTTTTATTTTTTACAGTATCATTTACAGTCGAAGCATTTTCGGCACTTGTGTAATCCTGACTATAGGATGCAAAACTTAACAAGGACAAAGCGATTAGTAAATTATATTTCATAGCTTATTTAGATTTAATAAAAATAATTTTTTGCAAATATAAGGGCTTGTAAAGACTTTAACAAAATTTATAAAGGTGTTTTCGTACTTAAACCTTCCTTAGCTCTTTCTTAAGATTGTCTTAATTTTTTGGTATAGTCATTTTAATTTTTTATTAATTAAGAATTATTCTAAATAAATACAGCCTATTCAATTGTATTTTTCGCATAAAAAAACCTTGTCAGCAAGACAAGGTTTGATTGAAGATGAACTTCCTGATTTAATCTGAAGATTACGGTTTTAAAATTATTTAACTGTAATTAAGTACGTAGCCATTTTCCAGATTTCATCGTATTTTTTGCCATTATGTTCTCCGGCAGCTTTTTCTGTATAAGCAAATTCTACCATATAATCTCCTGACCAAATTGGTGTAAACGAGATTTCGCCCTTGTCATTACTCCATAATTCTTTTTCCCAGCCATTAGGAGCAATTACTTTTATTTTTTGCTTTTTGGCCTCTTTACCTTCATATAAAGTATTGACATCAATTTTTGTTTTTTGTTTAGCAGTTGCTGCATTTTTAGAAAATACACTAATAATATTGGTATTTGCAGTCGCCTCATTTCCTTTTACGGCATTACCAACAGTAACAGTTGCGCTGGAATTATAATCTAATTTCATAGTTCCGTAAACATCTTTTACCGTGTGATGCATTACTACAGTATAAACTCCGTCCTCATCTGGTGTAAAAAATGCCTGAAATTTGTTTTCTAATGCTGAAGAAGTAAGCTTAGTTTCTTTTTTTGAAGGACTGATTACCACTAGTGAAAAATCTTTTAAATCAGAAAACCATTTGTTCGCTTTCGTAATGTCATTATCTGAAAACTCTCCAAAGAAAATCGAAATTTCCTGAGCTTTTCCTTTTGTTCCCGTTGCTTTAGTTTCGATCCAAAGAGCGTGAGCAAATAATTGTGGACTTGCTACTAACATAAATAGTAAAAATGCTATTGATTTTAAAGTTTTAGATTTCATAAGAGAAAGTTTAAATTGTATTAATAATTATTGTTCTTACAAACTTAAGTCTTATTTAGAATAATTAAAAATAAAACAAGAAAAAAGAATTTAAAAAGTCGAAATGATTGTAAATAATGCGCGTTTCTTTCCTAAAAAAAAAACACCTCTACAATAGAGGTGTTTGGACAAAAAAGTGCCTTAAAACTTTAGGGTTAAGTTTACCAGAAAGTTTGTTGGAGTCTGGGCCATTCCGTAAGAATCCCAGTATTGCTTATTGTTTATGTTATTAAATTTAACGCCAATTCTCCAGGTTGGCTGATCATAAAATACAGTTGCATTATAAACAGAATAAGAGGGACTATAAAAACTTTGATCTTCAAATTTATATTGTTTGTCTACATAATTACCTCCAAAACCAAGACCTAAGTCTTTCAGTTTATTTTGAAATTTGTAAGAGATCCAAAAATTCATTACGTTTTCCGGAGCGCCGCTCGCTTTATTGCCTTCGATAGTAGCATCAGATGATTTTACGATACGATTGTCATTATAAGCGTAACCCAGCATTGCGTTTAGACCTTCGATAGGATTGGCAATAAACTCAAAATCTACACCTTTGCTTACTTGTTTACCATCCTGAAGATTAAACCCGTCAGGAGTTGTTCTGGTAGCATTATCAATGGTAATGTTGTAATAACTTACGGTAGTACTTAGCTTTTTATTAAATGTTTCTACTTTTATACCACCTTCATACTGGTTTGCATAAATTGGTTTTAAGATCAACAAAGTTCCATCCGGCTGATTTACAGGTCCTGAATTTTGAAAACCGTTCATATAATTTCCAAACAAAGAAACCTGATCTTTAACAACTTCGTAAACCAAACCTAATTTAGGCGATAAAGCAGTTTGGTTGTAACCCTCTGTATCTTCAATTTTTTTCTGTACAAAATTATCCATACGAAGACTCAACATAGCTTGTAAACGATCTGTAAAACTAATTACATCCGAGGCATAAATACTAAAGGTTTGTTCGTCCGGAACACCAAAGGACTGATCGACTATTGCTGCATCAACTTGTTTTTTACGAATAGGATCAAATGCTTTGGTTACATCGATTGTATCAAGAGCTTTGGTTGCACCATAATTAAAAGTACCTTTTGTAAATCTGTAATTAACACCTGCCAATACTTTATGTTTGATACTTCCGGTAGAAAATTGCCCATTAATATTTTCTTGTATGTTGGTAAATTGATTGCTTATTGGTCCAAAACGAGATACCATTCTTTGTACTTCTGTAGGCGAATTCCAAACGGTATAGTATTGGTAACTATGATCTACATTTTCGTCTATAAAAGAAAAAAGTGTAGTAGATTTCCAATCCTCCGCTATTTTATATTCTGCCTGAACAAAAGCTTTTGCCGATGAGGTTTTGGCATCCAGGTCATCATGAAATAAAGTTGTTTTATAATCTGCCTTCAGATCTGTTGGGTTTGTAATTCCTGCAGCATAAGAGCGACCGTAAGTAGGGCGTGTATTGTTTGTGTTATAAAGTTCTGTGTCGATACTCAGAGTAAGTTTATCTGTTGCTTTAAAAATAAGACTTGGAGCAATCAGGAATGTTTTATTAAAACCGTAGTTTAAAAAACTCTTTTCAGTATTTACAGAAGTATTTAATCGAAACAATACTTTATTGTCCTGTGTTAAAGGCGTATTGATGTCAAGTGCAATCCGGTTTAAACCAAAACTTCCTCCTGTATAGGATACTTCTGTTTTTTTTGTTTCAAAAGGTTTTTTGGTAACCAGGTTTACAACACCTCCAAAAGAGGATACAGACGATCCAAACAAAGTTCCCGATGGTCCTTTAAGAACCTCAATACGTTCTGCATTATCAATAGAAATAGAGCTGCGACCCGTCATATTTTCCATTCCGTTTCTCGCGTTGACTCCCGTACTAAATCCTCTGAAAGAAATTTCAAGTCCGCCTGAAGGATAAATTTTCGACGTTACGCCGGGAGCATTTTGCACCGCACTTCTAATGTCTACTACCACTTGTTCCTGCAAAAGTTCTTTTTGAATAACGCTATAAACTTGTGGGTTTTCCAGATTTTTTAGCGGCATTCTTGCCACATAGTCTGTTTTTTTAGATAAGATGCTTTTATGACCATTAACAACAACTTCGTGCAATTCTTTGTTCGAAACTTTTAGTTGCAGGTTAAGGGTTGTCGATTCATTTTCGGTTACCACAACATCCTGTTCCGTAGTTTCGTACCCTGTTAGTGATATTTGCAGCGTATACGTATTTGGTCTTACCCTGCTCAGTTCAAAACTACCATCGTCGTTTGTAGTAGTACCATATTTTGAATTTTTAAGGATCACATTTACACCAGCAGCTGCATCGCCTTCAGATGTGGTTATGATTCCTTTAATTTTTCCGTGATTTTGTTGTGCAAAAGCGCTTAAAACACAAAAAAGAAAACTGATAGAAAACAGAAGACGGGAGGTCTTCTCAGTAAAATATTTCATTTTAATTTAAATTGGTTAGGTTTCTGTTTTTATTTAGAATGAATAAAAACAGTGCAAATGTAAAAATTAATATTTCCTTAACAAACATTATTGAACTTGATTTGATGAAGTTTTTGTTATATTTTGGCAAACTTTTTTTTAAGATTTGCAATAAAACAATTGAATGACTTAAAATTCTGACTTTTATTTAAAAAGCCAAAAAGGGTAGAAGTTACACTTCAAAAGGCTTAATTTTGCATCTTCAAAATGAACCTTCACTCATGATTTTACCTTTTTTTAAAAAAATACAAAACACGCCCAGAGGATTTCGTATTGCCAATACCGTATTTTTTTTCCTTTCCGGATTTGGATATTCTTCCTGGGTTTCCCGTATTCCGCATATCAAAGCACAATTACATTTATCTGAAGCACAATTTGGTACTGTTTTATTTGCTTTCCCGATTGGTCTTATGCTAACAATGCCTTTTACAGGAAAGCTATTAAATAAGTACAGCAGTCGCTACATCATGCTGTTGGGCGCAATCATGTTTAATATTGTTTTGTGTCTGCCGGGACTGGCTGCTTTTGTGTGGCAATTGGTCATTATACTTTTGATCTTTGGTGCTTCGCGTAATATTTTCAATTTATCTATTAATGCACAATCTCTGGAGGTTCAAAAATTATATCCACAATCGATTATAACCCGTTTTCATGCAGTTTGGAGTATTGCTGTTTTTACGGGAGCAGGTTTAGGCTATGTTATGGTATCGCAACACATTGCGCCGGCACATCATTTGTTGGGAGTCAGTATTTTTATGATGGGACTTACGGCTTGTTTTTATCCATTAAGCATTCATAATGAACCTGTACCGGTAAAAAAGAAATTCTTTTCGATGCCGGAAAAAAACCTGGTCAAGTTTGCCATCATTTGTTTTGTCTCTATGGCTTGCGAAAATACAATGTATGATTGGAGTGGTATCTACTTTGAAAACATCTTGCATGCTTCTCCAAAGTTAACCAGTGCTGCATTTGTATTTTTTGCAACAGCGGTAACATTAGGACGTTTGTTTGGAGATTATGGCGTAATGAAATTTGGTACCAAACGAATCCTTCTTTACAGCGGTATTTTGATTACTGTAGGATTTTTAATTTGTTTTCTATTGCCTTTTATTTACCCCACTTTTTTAGGTTATGTATTAATAGGTATTGGAGTTTCCTGCGTAGTTCCATTAGTATTCAGCATTGCCGGAAGATCATCAAAATTAAGCAGTGGTTCTGCCTTAACCTCAATATCTACTATTGGTTATCTGGGTTTTTTATTGGTTCCGCCAATGGTGGGTTTCATCTCGGAATATTTAAGTATGAAATGGGCATTTTTGATAATGGCTCTTTTAGGAATACTGATGATTTTTATGGTGAATAAAATAGGGGAGAAGGAGTAGGTTTTTTTTTGAGAAAACCACACCATTTTACTTCTTTACCATAATAAACCTTTCTGTTGTTACTTTACCTTGCAGGTTTCCTGTAGCCTCGGCAGTCAAAGTATTATTGGCACCTTTTGTATACGTAATTTTTTGAGGATAATCGTGTTTTGGATTTTCGAAAACCAATTGTTTGTCAGATTCAGCAGTTGCAGGAAAAGCAACAGGTTTATCATCATTTTGACCTTTTACGGTAGCAAAATACGTCAGGGTTTCTCCTTTTTGAGCCAAAACTATGCTTTCTATGTGCAACGTATCTTTTCCTTTTATAAAATAAGAAGATGCACTAAAAGTGCTGTCGTTTAGTTTTATCCAGTTCTCGGTAAGAACACCATCTGGCGAGGTGTTTTCCCAATTACCAATAAGCCAATCGGCAATTTTGACTTTGTCTTTTTCAACAGATTCTTTTTTCTGGCAAGATACAATCGCTAGTACAAGTGCTAAAAGCGTAATTTTTTGAAACATATATTTTGGTATTTGGTGTTAAATTGAAAAGCTAAGATATTAAAAAAAAAGTTGCCACGAATTTCACAAATTAGCGCGAATTAATTTCTTAAACTTAGAATGCACAAAATTGCCACAGATTAAAGGATTAAAATGATTCTCGCATCTATTCGCAAGCAAAACAGAAAAATAATTCGTAAAAATTTGTGCAATTCGTGGCAAAAGAAACCCAACTAAAAAAAATCTTTTTAATCCTGTAATCTGTGGCTAAAAAAATTAAACGCTTTCGCTCAAAATCGAATAAACCAGTTCTTTAGTTGGTTTTTGATCTTTTAGCTTGGCTCTTACATCATCAAAAGTCACTTTAAAATCACACCCTGATTTATAACCGCTGCAACCATAAGCCGTATTGCCTTTTAGGATCGTTCCTTTATTACATTTAGGGCATGTTAATGCAGCAGAATCTGTTGCTACAGCTGGTTTTGTCTTTGGTGCTGTTTTTTTGATTTCTAATTTTAGTTTGTAGTTTTCTTCAAAACGAATTAACCCTTCGACAGTTCCTTCCACAGTTTTAAAGCCTTTTATATTTACGGTTGATCCTTTTTGAACCAATCTTAAATACTGAATCTCTGTTATTTTTTTCTCAGCAAAAGTATAAGGCAATAAAAAATCGCAACCTGCTTTGTAATTGCCACATCCAAAAGCCGATTTTCCTTTTATTAGTGTTGCTTTCTGGCATTTTGGACAGGTTTCTGCCAAAATCCCTGCGGCTTTCTTTTTCTCGACTTTTGCAACTTCTTTTTGTACACTTCCCGCATGCGAAATATTGGCGTGCCTGGTTTCGCTTCGTACTTCGGTCACCAAAGCTTCGACCATTTGCTTCATGTTTTTGATGAATGCAGCGGCAGTAAAAGTTCCTTTTTCGATATCTTTCAGTTGCTTTTCCCAGGATCCCGTAAGCTCTGCTGATTTGATTAATTCATTCTGAATCGTGTCAATAAGCTGAATCCCGGTTGGTGTGGGTAAAACCTGTTTTTTGTTTCGAACAATATATTGGCGTTTAAAAAGTGTTTCGATAATATTCGCTCGCGTTGACGGACGACCAATACCGTTTTCTTTCATCAATTCGCGTAAATCTTCGTCGTCGACCTGTTTACCGGCAGTTTCCATAGCACGCAATAAAGTTGCCTCTGTAAACTGATTGGGTGGTTTGGTTTCCTTTTCTAAAAACGAAGGTTCATGCGGACCTTTTTCTCCCACGACAAAACTAGGTAATAAATCGGCTTCTTTTTCTTTGGCGTTTGGGTCTTCAAAAACAACGCGGAATCCTTTTTTCAGGATTTCTTTTCCGGTGGTTTTAAACATTACATCGGCAGCTTTGCCTATTACTGTAGTATTGGCAACGAGACAATCGTCGTAGAATACGGCAATAAAACGTTTTGTAATAATGTCGTAAACTTGCTGCTGATTGTATTGCAGATTACTTTCTATACCGGTTGGGATAATCGCATGGTGATCTGTAACTTTTTTATCGTTGAAAACCTTAGGCGATTTTTTTATTTTTTTGCCTAAAAGAGGTTGCGTTAATTGGGCATATTTGGTTAATTTTTGCAGGATTCCCGGCACTTTAGGATAAATATCATTTGGTAAAAAAGTAGTATCAACTCTGGGATAGGTCACTACTTTTTGCTCGTACAAAGTCTGAACAATTTTTAATGTTTCATCTGCCGAAAATCCAAACTTGGTATTACAATATACTTGTAATCCCGTTAAGTCAAACAGTTTAGGAGCATATTCGTTTCCGTTCTTTTTATCGACAGAAACAATTTCGAACTCACTTTCTTTGACTTTATTGGCCAGAAGTTCTCCGTCTTCTTTTTTCAGGAAACGACCTTCTTCATAGCTAAAAAGCGTTTCTCTGTACAAAGTCTGCAACTCCCAATAAGGTTGAGGTTTAAAATTCTCGATTTCTTTAAAGCGGTCTACAACCATTGCCAATGTTGGTGTTTGCACACGACCTATAGACAATACTTGCTTGTAACCGCCATGTTTTACGGTATACAAACGTGTGGCATTCATACCCAATAACCAGTCGCCAATGGCTCGTGAAAATCCGGCATAGAATAAATTGTCATAATTTGCAGAAGGTTTTAAGTTATCAAAACCTTCTTTTATAGCTTCGGTTGTTAAGGATGAAATCCACAAACGTTGTACCTCGCCTTTGTAATGGGCTTCGTTCATAACCCAACGCTGGATGAGTTCTCCTTCTTGTCCGGCATCCCCGCAGTTAATGACCAACTCGGCTTTGTCGAATAAACTTTTTACGATTTTAAATTGCTTCTGGATACCTGAATTTTCTACCACTTTGGTTTCAAATTTTTCAGGAAGCATGGGCAAGTTGTTCAAATCCCAGCTTTTCCAGTGCGGTTTGTAATCATTAGGTTCTTTTAAGGTACATAAATGCCCAAAAGTATACGTCACGGCATAACCATTGCCTTCATAATATCCGTCATGTTTGGTATTAGCCCCCAAAACGGATGCGATTTCGCGTGCTACACTTGGTTTCTCAGCAATACAGACCTTCATTTTTCTCCTTCTTATTAGAGAGCGAAATTAGGGATTTTTTATAAGAAAGAAGCAATCGTTCTCAGGAACAAAGACACAAAGGGAGATTTTTTGACGCTACAACGATCAGGATTAGGTTGTGGTTGTTACTTTTTGTCTGCTAGATATAAATTTGCTATTTCTTCTATAAAACGTTGTGGCTGTCCGCCTTGTAAGTTACTCAAAATAATAACAGACAGATTATCTTTAGGATAGATGTACAAAGCATTTCTGGCACCACCCAAAGCAGTAATTATTGGATTTTTGGTTCTTAAATTAGTATCGAAACCAATTGCAGTTCCGTTTGTTGAATCTGCTGCACCAGGTTTTTTTCCATTTTTTAATACTGCCGGTGTCCAAAGTGTTTTTAGGTTTTTGGACTTAAGTAACGTATTATTTTGTAGCGCAATAACCCATTGCGCAACCTCTGTTGCAGTCGAATAGATACTTGCTGCCGGATACAAATTGGCAGGAATCACTTCGTATACATTGGTAAGACTGCCATTTCTAAAATAAGAGTAAGGTCTGGCAGCATGATTTACTATTTTATAATAATCTCCTAAACCTGCTTTGGCAGAGTTTTTCATATTTGCTTTATCAAATTGATTTTCGGTAATGAATTGCTCATAAGATTTACCGCTTATTTTTTCGATAATCATTCCCAGTACAATATAATTGGTCTGGTTGTATCTTAAATCTTCTCCGGGCTTAAAAACAACAGGCAATTCTTTTATCTTGTTGAATAAAATTTTAGGATCTTCAGAAAGCATATGTTCCGGTTTTTCCCAAATATCAGGAAGTCCTGATGTATGCGTTGCTACTTGTTTTACGGTTATTTTTTGCCAGTTATTAGGTAAGCTGTCTACATATTTTGAAATAGGATCTTCTAGTTTCAACTTACCATTCTCTACCAATTGCATGATAGCAACACCGGTAAAAGCTTTTGCCATCGAGTTTACACTAAAAACAGTTTTTGGATCAACAACAATTGAATCCTGAATACTTGCCAAACCATAACAACTTGTTTTAACAATTTTATTGTTTTTGACTACTGCCAATTGTAAACCAACAATTTTATTTTTTTGCATTAGGTCTTTTATGGCGACATCGACTTTGTCAGTTTGAGAATAAGTATAATTGATAATTGCAAAAAAAGGAAGTAAGAACAAGAGTTTTTTCATGGTTTGCCGGGTTAGTTAGTTTCTGATTAATTCTTAGTTTTTCGACTTGCGCAATTTAGTACTGAGTTATTGATCTTGAGATTGTTTCTTTAGATCAATAATATTCAAAACACATTAAAAGCCTTACCAAAAGTAATTTTTTAGAAATGAATTTCCTTACGTAAAGCCGTAAAACGGTGTCTTTTTTTAAGAATTATCCTAACTCTTGAGCAAGGGTAAGCATTGCACAACTGTCCCGATGAATTTTTGTCCTGAGAGATTTTTGTTTTTATTAAAGTTTTTTTCGTCCTGTACGGGATATTTATAAAATAAATTGACCTTCGAGAACAATTACTGCTTCGCCCAAAATCGAAATTTTGTCTTCCAGAAGTTCAGTACTCATAGTTCCTGTTCTTAGTGAAGATTGATAAGCATTCAATTTTGTTTTGTTCAGTTTTATTGCCCAATATTTTGTCAGGAAGGTTTGCACACCGCCCGTTACGGGATCTTCGTTTGTACCTGCCCAAGGCCAAAAATATCTGTAGTGAAAATCAAAAGCTGTATTGTCTGACGCTGCAGTTACCAAAACACCGCTTATTTCAGTATGAGAATTTATTAATGCTGTAAAATCGGGTTTTAAATTCGCCAATTCAAGAGCACTTTCAATTTCGATTAGGATTATCTTGTTTGGAGGACTGTATCTTTTGGATAAAATTGTAGAAATACCAAGGGCGTCCAGCATCTTTTGAGGTACATCTGTTTCCTGGGTTTCATAAACAGGAAAATGCATTTTGATTTTATGCGCTTCTTTCTCGATATCTAATTCAACATTGTTAATATTGATAAATTTGATACGGTCAAATGAAGTGGTGCTGAAAACAATTTTAGACGAAGCAAGTGTAGCATGCCCGCACAACGGAATTTCAGTTTTTGGACTAAAAAATCTAATGCTGTAGGTATTGCCTGTTATTTGTTTTATAAAAGCAGTTTCCGAAAAACCAATTTCGGTAGCAATACTTTGCATGTTAGCAGCATCCAAATCGCGCTCAGGCAAACAAACTGCTGCCGGATTGCCTTTATATTTTTCATTTGTAAACGAGTCAACAAAATATGTTTTCATTCTTTATAATTTTCTATGTTTAGAACTATTAAAAGTAAGAATGTTAAATGAATTTCCCCAAGTTTTTATTTTCGAATATTTTTGTACTAGGTCTTGTGTGTTAATGTTGGAGGTTTAGATTTAAATTGTAATGTTTTTATTAAAGAAATAAATTAGAATATACATCTTAATTGCATTAATTCGCAAAAACACTAGAGAAAAAATAACAAGATAATTGCTTCAAAAAATGTTTTTAGCAAGATTAAAATAATTATATTCGTTCTTGCTAATTTATCTATAACCAATTATAAATGAGTATGAAACAAGCCAATACTATAGACGAAGTAATTAAGTTACTGGATGAAATAATAGAGAAATCAAAACTAGAGCAAAGCGCTATAGGTTTGTTTGCCACACTATATCGCGAAGTTACGGCAAAAGTAAAGGAAGGTATCGCAAATGGATCTTTTCAAAATGGTGAGCGAATGGAGAAACTAGATGTTATTTTTGCCAATCGCTACCTAAAAGCGTATTATCAATACAAAGCCAAAGAAAAACCATCCGAATGTTGGGGATTTGCCTTTGAGCAAGCCGAAGACTTTTGGCCAATAGTGGTTCAGCACTTACTACTTGGGATTAATGCACATGTTAATCTTGATTTAGGTATAGCCTCGGCCCAGGTTAGTACAGTAGAAAACATTGGGGACTTAAAAGCTGATTTTGACCAAATAAACACCATTTTGAGCAATCTGGTAGGAGGTGTCGAGAAATGTTTGATCAAAATTTGGCCAACACTCACAACGATCCTAAAACTAACAGGCAAAATAGATAATTTTTTTATTGATTTTAGCATGGAAACTGCCAGAGACGGCGCCTGGAAATTTGCCAATGAATTTGTGGCGGTTCCCGAAAATCAAATAGAAGCTTTTACAAAACTAAGAGACGAGAGAATAACAGAAATTGCCCGACTAGTCTCGAACCCCGGATATTTTGTTAGTGCTGTTTTTAAATTTATTCGCTTATTTGAAAGAGGAACTGTCGCTCAAAAAATAATTGATATGCAAATAATCGAACAAAAAATAGTTGAATGTGCGGTTGCATAATGATTATTGCTTTTTGGTTAACGATTTTTGATTTTTATTGCATTCATGACCGAGACGCTCGCGTCAGCGAACTATTTTTGTAAGTTTTTAAGTTCTTCTAGATTTTAAAAATATCAATTTTTTTCATCCAGAAAATTCCCGATTCTACAAACGTAAGTCTTGTTTTAACGATTTGATCTGTTTTGTCTCTGGGATTTTTAGTTACAAATCTAGCCTTAGAATTATTAAAATCTAAAGTGTATTTCTCGTCAAAGTCTTCTTTTTTATTCGATCCAAAAGTGATTACATTGTCTTTTGCATTCCATTTTCCTTTTCCGTATTTGTTTACTTCTGGTGGTGTTGCGCCTTGTATTTTTGAATACGAATGAAATACAAATGTTCCGTCTTGATTCAAAGTCAATTTATATTCGATGATATGTTTTCCTTCCTCAGAAAGGGAACGTGTATAATCGCCAACAATTTGGCTCGATTGCGCAGACAAAGTCAGGTTGAAAATAAAAAGAAAGATGGTAAGTATTAGTTTCATTGGTTTGGTTTTTTATGGGTTTAAAAAAGCTTTTATCAAAAGTAACTCGCATATATCTAAATACGTAAATGTCTTTTTAATAGATAACAGCTAAATCTAATCTTATTTTATAAAAAGCTATAGAAATTATTTTCTGCTAGCTTTTTTATTTGATAATTTATCATTCTGTATAAATCTTATTAAAAAATAAAAACATATCCGTTATTTCGGTGAAAATATATTGGAGCAATAGAATTTTATCTTGGGTTATAAGTAACTTTCGAATATCCATGTTTAGGTACTCCATGTTTTTCAAAAATGTGAAATTGCCATTTATATTGATATTTATAATCGTCTAAAGTAGATTTTTCAAAAGTACTTCTAAATTCGTCTCCTATTTTTTCTAAAGCATTATGTTTTATTAATATTTCCAAAACGATTTTGTTGAAATCTTTGATTCTTGTTCCATATCTGTCATTACAATAAAAGGATTGTTTATTATCAAGGATTTCCAAATATTCTGCTTTAGATTGAAAAAGATGATTACTATATTTCCCATTCAAAATTATATTCTTCAAGGTTTCATATATTTCTGCGTAATCTTTATTTGAATTTACAGAGCCATTAGCACCTACTACAATTAGTTTTCCTTTGTCGCGCATAAAGCGCATACAGTTTTGAAGTTCTTCGCTTAAATCGTCTACTTGACTAACTTGTGTTAAAAAATTACTAAGTAGAACCATGTCAAATCTATACTTTTTTGTTCTTGATTCAATAATTTGATCACCATCATAATTAGATGAATGATTTAAATAATTTTCATCAAATTTTATATTGTTGAAGTCATGAAAATTTCCATGATGGTAAGGAACAATCCATTTATGTTCGACATTACTAAGCCAATTTGCAATTTCTGTAAAATGATGAAGCCAATTTCTGAAGCCACTACTTCTTTCAACATAATCTGGAATGTATTCTTGATTTTTCAGCTTGTAAATATTATTATCTTGACCAAATAATTTTAGAGATAAGTATAAATCTGATAATGCAAATAATGTTGGTCCTGGCCCGGTTCCTATGTCAAGTATGTTAATTGGACGATTGTTCTTTATGGGAATTAAGTTTTTCTCTAAAAGGGTGTCGAAAGTCATTTGAAATCTGTGATATCTTGGGAGAAAATGAATAATTGCATATGCAACTGCTGTAGAATCTTCTTCATAGTCAATTTCATCACAAGACTTAATTACATCAGAAAATTTAGACGCAACTTCGTTTGCAAAATTTTCATCATCTAGTTTTTTTTGAATATATTTAGTCAGAACAGACACTAGTGTATCGAATCTTTGATAATGAAAATCATTACTAATTAACCATTCCTTATAAAGTTCAATTTTTTTCATATTCTTTTTAAAATATTTTACATGATTAATATTATTCTGTATTTATATAGTGGTAAAAAAAAAGCAAATTAATGTAGATATTCAATATCCATATTTTAAATCTGCAAACATTTACATTTTTATAAATCTTTAATTAAATCGCCTGGATTTATTTTTTAAGGATTTAGCAATTTTAAACAAAGTATTAGTTTCATTGGTTTGGTTTTTTATGGGTTTAAAAATGGATTAGAAAGCTTTTATCAAAAGTAACTTGTTTAGATTTAAATCCTTTACGTGAAGCCGTAAATCAATGCAATAGATATCGGTGGTATACAACCGATTGTATACAATCCCTTAAAAATCATCTATTACTTGTAATTTCGTTTCGATAAAAAAGAATTAGAAATCTAGCAATCAACTAAAATTCAATTATGGAAATACAACATACAAAACAAGTCACAGATTTTTTAGAATCTATGAATAGAATCAATAAATTCAAGAAACTAAAACAAGAAACGGGTAGCGATAACTCGTTTAGCATACCGCTAAAGGTTTCCGGATATAACGAACTTAATATAATGGTTTCAGATCTCCTAAAAGCAAGTATTGTTTTAATGAATAAGGAAGCTAGAAGTTTGGCAAATTTTGAATCAGATACAGATATTAATATAGTGACTTTGCTTGAAATTGCCTTGCAACTTTTACCAGATCAGGAGATGGAAGTATTGGATGATTTGCATAAGATTTGTTTGCACGCTGATAAAATGTAAGTTTTGCGTATGGCTGGCGTGAGCGTCCTGCTCGTGATTCATTAACTGTTCTGCGAATTACGTTTTTTAATTTCGGAATCTATTAGACTCATAAAAATTAAAATAGGGACAATTGTTGTAATCGCAAGAGTTAAAAGCGTAAAAATTAACTTGTATTTTGGGATACTAATAATCCAGGTCAAGATAATAATCCATAAAATACCTAACCCGATAATAATTATTTTTAACGCTTTTCTATTCTTAGTTAGTTCTCTTAAACTAGAATCTGATACTGATTTATTTCTCATAATAAAAAGAGTTAAAACTTAGTACAAAAAAAAGTAATAGATTTTAAATTCATTTTACACTTTTGTGTAGTTTTTAGTATTTTTATAGGATGGAAAACGAAAAAAAATCTTTACTCAGCCGCAACAAGATAGCAGCCACATCGGAGGCAGACAAATTTCAGTTTGGTAATTATTTGGAAGTTGTAAAATCTTTTGCAAAAATAACGTATCAAAGCATTTATGTAATTGATTACGAAGAAATGAAGTTCGAATATGTATCCAACAATCCTTTGTTTTTATGTGGTTTTTCGGCAGAAGAAGTTCTTGAAATGGGCTATGAATTCTATTTTAATAATGTTCCAACAGAAGATCTACAGTTATTAAATACGATCAACAGTGCCGGATTTGATTTTTATGATAAACTACCTAACAATGACGAACGAAAATTATACAGCATATCTTATGATTTTCATTTAAAAGGTAAACATGACAAACCCATTCTTATTAATCATAAACTAACCCCTCTTTTTCTTAATCAGGAAGGGGCAGTTTGGAAATCGTTGTGTCTGGTTTCTATTTCACACAATAAAAAAGCCGGAAACATTATTATAAACAAACAGGGTTCAGATACTTTATGGAAATTTGATTTATCTGATAAAGTCTGGATTGCAAAAAATAAATTAAAATTAAAAGACAAAGAATTAGAAATACTTCGGTTATATGCTCAGGGTTTAACCATAAATCAGATTGCCGAAAAAATGTTTGTTTCTCCGGATACGATAAAATATTACAGAAGAAAAATTTTTGAAACTTTTGAAGTTAAAAATTTTACCGAAGCGCTGGCTTTTGCAAAAGATAATAAGATCATTTAAAATTGACAGACTTAATGATTTTGATGAAGAATTAAATTGATTTTGATTTTGATTGCGTTCACGATCTGGGAGATGGAGGTATTGGATGATTTTCAGAAACTTAATTTGAGGTCTGGTGAAATGTGAATCTAAATTAATAAATAAAACATCATTAAAAGTTGCGATTGCTGTGCGATTCCGATAGCTATCGGGAATACTTCGTAGAGCGGGTATTTAGAAAGAAGTGCTCAAAAGAAATTAATTTATTGATATCTTTTTTTTATTTCTTCAATAGCATATTTTGCAGAATCCTTTACATCTCTTTTTCTGCTTTTTAAATGTTTTTCTAAAAAAGGTATAGCTCTTAGTGTTCCTATTTTATTTATTGTAGCATTTGTATACGCTAAGTCGTATGGATCCTCAGAATCATTGAGGATTTCAATCAGTGCCGTTTCTGCATCACTATCAGATGAGTTTTTTAAAGATTGTATAGCACTATGTCGAATTAACCATTTGTCACTTTTAGTTGATTGAATTAATGGTTGTAAATCTGTTTCAATTGGTTTTTTGATATCTGAAATTCTGTCCAGTAAAGATGAAATTATATATTTATCGATTTCCTTGTTAACACGAGAAATTAAATAATTTAAGGCTTTTAGATCACTTGTGTTTTTTGCAATATGCCCAAGAAGAAAATATGCTTTGTCTCTTTTCTTTTTGTTTTTTTCGTTGTCAATAAATGTAATTAGTTGTAGAACATATTCTGCGTTTTCAACATTTTCGGCTTCTCTATAAGCTTGCCAAGAAATTGTTTTGGAGCTATCGTAACCAGTTTCCATATTGTGGTCGCTGATGTCCAGCATTCTGTCAATTATGTTTATCAAGTAATTATCCATTTATTTGAATTTTGTAAATTGAAGATATAATTTATTTTTAAAATAAGATGTGCCCAGCGATGAAAGGTCTTTGTTAAGGCTGCGCAAATGTCTCTGACTTTGCGCCATTTTTGCTAAAATTTGTTTGAAAATAGAAAGATCTCAAAGTCTCTGACTTCATAATCATTCCTGTTTTAAAATTAATTATTTTTGATCAATTCGTGAAAAGTCCGGAGACTTTTGACAGGTTTATAGTTTTTAAGAACGTAAAAAAATTACGCAAAGTCAGAGACATTTGCGTAGCGCTTCAGGAGGAACACTTTGGAGAGCAGGGTAGCGCTTCGGAAGGAACACTTCGGAGAGCAGGGTAATAATTTCTATTATAAGGTTCGGCCTTTTATGAACACCGCCAAATAAATTAGGGACTCTTGCGTTTTAACAGTACTTTGAGTAACTATCTATAATATACTTTTTTTGTATAACTCGAGAACTTCTTTAGCATCCTCTGCAATATCTTTTCCAACATTATTTTTTACAATTTTATCTATAGTTGGTATGGCCTCTTGCACATTTTCGCCTATTAAAATTTCTTCCCTAATATAATTGATAATAGCAAGAGAGTTTAAATATGTTAGTTTTTCTTCACTAGAAATTTTAATTGCTTCTGCATAATATTTTCGACCAAGATCATGAAAACCTTTTCTAAAATATAAAAGACCTGTAGTAGCAGTTAGGCAGATTCCTATATAATTGCGCGAATTTAAATCCTCTTTTTTAATTTTTTTTAAAAAGTGATCGGCTTCGTTAAGTTTGTTTTGTAAAGACAAAGCGTAAATAATATTATTTAATAAGTGAGGATCGTGTGGATGTGAAATTAGACCAAGTTTCGCAATTTCAACAGCTTGATTATTATCTCTCAACTTTCTGGAAGCTACTTCATTTCCAAAAAGTACTCCTAGTTTAGAAAATGGTTGATCAAAAAACCATTTTTTTGAATAGTTTATTGATTCTTGCCAATTTCCTCCATCAAAAAATTCTCTTGCTGATGCTTCAAAAGAATTGACCAAATTAAATTTGTTAGGATCAACATTCATAAGACTTCGGTCTTCTTGGGATGCCCATTCTGCTTGAGCTAGAGAATTATCATTTGGGCAGATTAGTGATTGTTGAAATAATTTTTTACTTTTTGCTACACTTGCATTTTTTAATTCAACACTTGCAACAGAACTCGCTAGTTCACTTACGTTGAAAGGATGAAAATTATTTGAATTTACTAGTTGAATTCCAGTTTTTGTAAATATTGAATTTCTTTCTCTTAAAGTGGCTAATGCTATTTCCGTTGCCATAAGCCAAGGATCTATTTTTGTCAAATTGCTTTTTCGAATTATGTCGTGCGCTAAATCAAAATCTCCAATATGAACGTAAAATCTTGAAATACTTCTAAGAATATAGCGATTTTCAGGTGCTAAATATAATGCATTTAATAAAGCTTTTTCAGCTCTCTTGTCTTGTCCTAGAATTGAATAAAATCGAGCTATTTCAACCCAGAGAACTGGATTGTGGGGACTGTTGGTTATTTTCTTTTTTAAATTATTTATTTTTATATGTATTTCTAATAAATTAGTTTTAATTCCAAATTCATTTGGGTTAGAGATATCCAAATTCAATTGAATTTCTTCCTTTTAGGCTTTAAAATATTGTTTGCAGCTTCAATTATTGCTTTAGAAGCTATTTCTTGATTTTGTAGTACAAATTTTGATATGTTTTTAACTGTTTGATTGTCTGATTGATTGCAGACAAGGGCTACTCCTAAAATATCTCCTGCAATTCCAATAGATTGTGAATCGTTCCATCCATCTAATAAATCTGATATATCAGGTTTAAAAGATGAATCTAATTTTATACTTTTACTACCATTTAATTCACCAAGTTTTGCTGTATTGTCAAAACTTCTCCAGTTTGGAATTAAATGTCTATCCTTTTTTTCAAAAAAATCTGCCATCTTTATTTAGTAATTTTGTATTCGGCTTTTTTAGCCAAAAGATTGAACAATTCAACAAATCTTTCCATTTGAAAATTATTTCCTATTTGTTTGATATTCTTAAAATGTCCTCTTTTATTTGGATCTGGATAACATAACATTTTTATTGCTTCGATTAATTTATCTTGTCCATCAATATCTTGAGTATGATCTTTTATGACTTCTAAAACTTCATCAAAAGCAGCTATCCAATAAGTTAAAGCATTTTCAAAATTGAGAGAGAGGATATTTATCGAAGAATTAATTTTTTGAGATAGAAGAGCCGTCATATTTTGTCCAGTGAAATAAAAAGAAGCCATACTTCCTAGTAAATAACAATCTATAGCAAAAACTTTATCTTTCCATTCAGGTATTACATAACCGTGAAATACTTCTGGTGGTGCATATCGCGTATCACCTGAAAAATTTAATTCAGAGTGTGGTGCAATTATTGTATCACTTAAGGCTCTTCCTAAATCTCCTACCTTCGAAATTCCATCTTCAAATATGAAAACATTTGAAGGCTTAACATCTTGGTGAGAAATATTTATGGTATGGAGTTGTTTAATTCCTGTGGCAACATTGTGAAGAGATTTTAATTTCCATGCATTATCAATTAATGAGGAGAAATTCAAATGATTTCTAACATCACTATCAGCTTTTTCGAAAATCATATAATATACATTAGGAACAAGAAAACCTTCAAAATTTTCAAATGAAGCTTCTAATAATTTAGAAACCTTGGATAAATTTTTATTTTTACAGCGACTCAAAATTTCCTTTTCAAAATTATAGGTGTTTAACATTTCAGTCATAGAAGCTAGAAGATCAATTTTCGAGTTTAGAAATGATAAAATATTTATAGCTTTTAAAAATCCAATTTGCCCATCTTTTTCAACAAGATAACAAACTGAAAAATTTCCTCCTGTTGAGCCAGCTTTAGACTTGGCTTTTTCTATTACTGTCCAGCCTGTTTGTAGAATTTTTCCTTTGAGTGAGTGAACAGCACTTAATTGATCTTCAGGAATATGTTGAAATGGATTTGTCATGTTTAGATTTTATTGGTTGCTTCTTTAGTTAAATGACTTATGCGAAATAATGGTTTGATAATCAAATATATAAAATTAACAATAAAAAGTTGATTTAATATATTTCAAAACTAAAACCTTAGATTTCAATAATATTACGGAAATTCATAAAAGCCCTACTGATAGAAGTGAAAATCCTTTTGAGAAGCTTTAGCGGAACAAAAGATTGTAGCGAATAGCAGGAAACAGCTCCAAAAAACAATTCTAATTCCACCAAAAATCACCCTTAAAAAACTCAAAAGGTTATTGATAGAATTTTAAACAAAAATTTCGTAAATTTGCACTCCAATAAAAGGAATTAGAAAATGTTAGATAGACTTCAAATAGTAAAACAACGTTTCGATGAGATTTCGGACTTAATTATCCAGCCGGATGTTATTTCTGATCAGAAACGTTATGTGCAATTGAATCAGGAGTACAAAAACCTGAAAGCATTGGCTGAAAAGCGTGATGAATATGTGCTTTTGATGGCTAATATAGAGGAGGCAAACGAAATTATTGCTGACGGAAGTGATGCAGATATGACCGAAATGGCCAAAATGCAACTAGATGAAGCAAAAGACAGATTGCCTGAACTTGAAGAAGAAATCAAGTTTATGTTGATCCCTAAAGATCCTGAAGATGCTAAAAACGTGATGGTCGAGATTCGTGCCGGAACGGGTGGGGACGAAGCGAGTATTTTTGCAGGAGATTTATTTAGAATGTATACCAAGTATTGCGAGAATCAGGGATGGAGAACTTCTGTAGTAGATATGAACGAAGGAACATCGGGAGGTTTCAAAGAGGTTATTTTTGAAGTATCTGGAGAGGATGTTTACGGAACCTTGAAGTTTGAAGCTGGTGTGCACCGTGTACAACGTGTGCCTCAGACAGAAACGCAGGGTCGTGTGCATACATCTGCCGCTACGGTAATGGTTTTGCCGGAAGCAGAAGAGTTTGATGTACAAATTGATATGAACGATGTTCGTGTTGATTTCTTCTGTTCGTCGGGACCTGGAGGACAATCTGTAAATACGACGAAATCTGCGGTACGTTTAACGCACATTCCAACCGGATTGGTGGCGCAATGTCAGGATCAGAAATCGCAACATAAAAATAAAGACAAAGCGTTGAACGTTTTACGTTCTCGTTTATACGAACAAGAATTGGCAAAAAAAGAAGCCGAAGATGCTACAAAACGTACTTCTCAGGTAAGTTCTGGAGACAGATCTGCTAAAATTCGTACGTACAACTATGCACAAGGTCGTGTAACAGATCACAGAGTTGGTCTGACGCTTTACGATTTAGGAAATATCATGAATGGTGACATTCAGAAAATTGTTGCCGAGCTTCAATTGGTTAACAATATGGAGAAACTGAAAGAAGCTTCGGAGGTTTTCTAAGTTGCTAAGGCTCTGAGGGACTGAGTTTCTAAGTTTTTTAGATGCAAAGGTTCAGAGGAGCAAAGGAACAAAGGTGTCTGTAGAGGTGCACAGCAGTGTATCTTAATCTGAAGGTTTTAGAATTATAAAAAAAGAGTGTTTCACAAATAGTGAAACACTCTTTTTTGGTTCAGACAAAGTCTGGTTTTAACCTGTAAAGAAAACCTTTGCGGCTTTGCACCTTTGTCCCTTCGCACCTTTAAAAAAAACATAGACAATGGTTTCAACCATTGGAACGCAATATATTTATTATCAAAATACATTGCCAAAATGCATTACAAATATTCATTATGATAATCTGTTTCCCCAAGTTGAAACCTTGGGCTATGGTTGAAATAGGATAAATCCAAAAGGATTTTTTAATACTTCAATCGTATCATTTTTCGTTAGAACCTTAAAATCAAAAGACCCTGTTTCACCAATGTGAAACAGGGTCTTTTTTTTTGATTCAGACGAAGTCTGGTTTTAAGCTTACAAAGAAAACCTTTGCAGCTTTGTACCTTAGCACCTCAGAACCTTAATAAAATATATTGACGGATATTAACTCTTTAATCGTTTGTTTATAAAACGTATAAAGCAAGTTAGATACCTAGAAATACTCTCGAAAATTCGAAACATTTATATAGATTCGAGTAAACGTATACACCATTTTTTAATACTATTTCGCTTAACTTTTCCATAATACATAAATTTATGTTAGACAATTACTCTCTTGATGATTCTTTATGTGATGACTCCTCGTTTGAGGTTTCATGATGTGGTTTTGAAACTAAATTAGTAACGACAAGCTGTAATAAGGATCCGGCAATACTTTTGAATGTCGATGTGCTTTTGCCCACTACAAATCTCTTGGCAAGATATCCAATCCCTATACTTATGGCAGATTGTGCTATATTGCTCTTAAAACCTACAGTTTCGTTAATTTCTTCGACTGTATTCCTGATGAGATTAAGAGGTTTTAGATTGTCCTTAATTTCATCTATTTCGTCTTTAATAGCGCACCATTCTGCGTCTTGTCTAATTTCTAATTGGTCTATCGTCTGATTTAATGAATCAAGGGTGTAAATAGTTTCCATAACAGTCTTTTTTAGTTTTTTGATTCGTTTAAATCAGTTTTGATATCCTTTTTAGTTTCTTTTAGAATACTGGAAATAATCATATTTCCAATAGGTGTTTTTATAATCTTATGTTGCATTGAGTTCATGACAATTGCAACAATAAGGTAAAATAGCGCTACGATAAAAAAACCGTAATAATACTCTCCAAGCAATTTACCAAGCCACAAACTAATCCCTATATTAAGGAACAAGGTAAAAAATGCAACAACAGCTCCAACTGCTATCCTTGATGTTAATGTCGATAAAACATCAGCGGCTGCCGATACCGTTTTAAGTTTAATTAATTCTAAACTTGTTTTGGTATAGTTTTCTGCTTTTTCATAAAGATTTAAGTTCTCGTTTGTTGTTGCATTTGATTCCATGATATAGGGTATTTATGGTTTAAAAATTTCACTCTTTAGTAGTTCGATTTTACTGTTTTTGCTTCGTCTTTAATAGAGTTGAAGTCTTCTTTTGCCTGATTGAATTTTGCTTTTCCTTCTTCAAGGATATCTTTACCATTTGAAGAAATAGTACTTACGATACCATCAAATTTTGCTTTTGCTTTATCTCCGTAATCTTTAGATTTATCTGAGATTTTTTTTCTTGTGTTTGACCCTTTGTCCGGTGCAAATAATACACCTAAAAATGCTCCTGCAGCTGCAGCTCCTAAAATTCCTAAAATTGTGTTACTCGTTTTCATAATATTTGATTTAGTGATTTATATAATAATTTAATAATGTTTAATTTTTAAACTTCGCGACCTTTGATCAGTCTGAATAGTATGGCAATTATGGCAATAACCAGTAAGATGTGTATAATACTCCCTAAGCTATAAACAAAGAACCCAAGAGCCCAGAGTATAACCAAAATTACTGCGATTGTATATAATAAATTTGACATGGTTTTTATATTAAGGGGTTACTATTTTTTAGTTTAACTTATACGAAAGGTATAAAGTCAAATTGCTGTTTTTTGCATCCGGAAATGTATAAGTTGTTCCTGCAACAGTTCTTTCTTTTCCAACAGTAGTTAATCCGTAGTTGTAACGTAAACCAATACTAATTGGGTTAAAATCTACTCCAACACCTGCAGCGATACCGGCATCAAACTTGTTTAAATCGTCTCTGTCGATATTTTGTTCAAAACTTACATCTCCGCTACCGGTTACTTTTGAGCTTACTAAATAAGATGCGTAACCACCCGCTTGAACATTAAAGTTTTTGGTAATATTTACTCTTACTAATAATGGAACTTCGATATAGTTTAATTTGAATTTTGCATCTCCTGAGGCAAAAGCGTTATCATATTCTAATTTTGCTCCTTTTGTAGTAAATAAAATCTCAGGCTGGATAGCTACGAAGTCTGAAATAGGCAATGTGGCATAAACCCCGGCGTTAAAACCGTACAATACATTGTTGTCATCAGCATCATTTTGATATAGATTAGACATGTTGAATCCTCCTTTTACACCAAACTCGGTGTTTACATTATTGTCCTGAGCGTGAAGCATTCCAAATGAAGCTGTTAAAAAAAGTGTTAAGGCGCATAATAAATTTGATTGCATTTTCATAGTTAAAATAATTTAGTTAATAATATATAGGCTTTTAAATAAACTCGTTGTTACTCTTTTGCAATTCTCGCAAAATTTGATATTGTTCAGGTAAATAATGTAATACTAATTTTAATATCATTTTATCGTTTGTTTCTTTCGAAATAGACTCAAACAATCCAATTTCTTCTTTTAATGATTCTATCATAGAATCCAGATATGTTTTATTAAAATCGATATTACTGGCGTCAATCAGTTCGTATAAATCTCGTTTATGTGTTGCATTTATTTCGGTAATAATAATGAGCTTTTTATTGGCCATTTTTGATACTTCCTGCAACAATTGATTCTGATTAATCTCTATTTTTTTACTCAACTCCTGTATTGTTGAGTCTGAACTTTTTTGTTGTGCAATTTCACTTTTCGAAATAATTGATTTACTCGCGTTTGCCGTTGCTATAAAAAAAAAGGCTTCAATTTCTTCCTTTTCCGTTTTAATAAAAGCTTCATTTTTCAATGTGTTTTCTATCGGATTGGTTTTCTTGCATGATGAAATACAAAATAACATTATCAATAAAAAAAATCTAAAAATGGTCGCTTTCAATTGGGGCGCTGCTTTCATTATTACTTCATAAAGTATTACATTACAAAGATGCTAACGAAACAAACATTTTGCTTTACAGCATAAAAAAGAATCTTTATATAATTCCCATAATCAATTTAATTATGTTGCTTATCCTTTAGTTTTCAAGTGTTTGTTTGGTAAAGTGTAGTCAAAAAAAAGAAACCACTAGCCGCAACTAATGGTTTCTTTTTTATATTTAAGGAGTAATAAAGGGGGATTTTTTTTCCTACAGATTTTTTTTAGTATTCAGTCTCGGTATTCAGTCTCAGTTTTCAGTCTCAGTGTTCAGTCTTGGTGTTTAGTCTCAGTGTTCAGTCTCAGTATTCAGTCTTGATGTTTAGTCTCAGTGTTTAGTCTCAGTGTTCAGTCTTGGTGTTTAGTCTTAGTATTTAGTCTCAGTGTTCAGTCTCAGTATTCAGTCTTGGTATTTAGTCTTGGTATTTAGTCTCAGTTTTAGGCTTGTGGGTAAACTGTGACTGAGACTGCGACTGTAAACTTTTTTTAAACTCAAACTACAACTGTAAACTGAGCTATTCCGGCAGAAATACTGTAAATACAGATCCTTTATTTGGAGTGCTGTCTGCAATGATATGGCCTTTGTGATTATCAACTATTTTTTTGCAAATGGCAAGACCAATTCCGGTTCCGGGATAATCTGTTTTAGAATGCAAACGCTGAAACAAAACAAAAATAGTTTCCTTAAACTGGGGGTCAAATCCCATACCGTTATCTGTAAAAGTAATTTTATTGAACTTCTTTATATTAGGTTCTAATAAATCCGGATAATCGCTTGAATTTACTTTCTCACTTTCGATAGTGATTTCAGGAGCAATATTGGGCTGACTGTATTTTAGAGAATTTCCTATTAAGTTTATAAAAAGCTGCTCGATTTGATACGGTATAACTGCCAGCTTAGGAAGTTTGGATACTGTAATAACCGCTTGTTTTTCGTCGATAATTTCTGCCAGTTCAGATTCGGCATTTTCCAATAGTTCGTTCAGGCTTAATTTTATAAACTCCTTTTTGGTCGTATTGGTTCTCGAAAATAAAAGTAAATCGTCTATTAAAACACGCATTCTTTTTGCCGACACTTCGATTTTAGAAATATAATCTCTGGCGCTCTGCGACATAGCAGCTTTGTCAGCCTCAGAAACTCTGGAAATAAAAGTCTGGATTTTTCTTAAAGGTTCCTGCAAATCGTGACTTGCAACGTGGTTAAAGGAAGCAAGTTCTTTATTGCTTTTTTCAAGTTCTCTATTACGTTCCTGAAGCTCAATGTTTAGCAGGTGTTCATCTGTGATATCAAAATTAATTCCCAGCAAAATTTTACTTCCTTGCTGATCTGTCAAAAGTTTTCCTGTAGATTTAAAATACCTGATTTCATAATCCGGACGTGTAATTTTATAGTATACAAAAGGCAATTGTTTTTTCTCGACAATCCTTTCCATCGATTTTGCAACAGTTGCCCTGTCGTCAGGATGTACAAATTCCAGGAAAGTCTCTTTTTCAGGAACAAACGCATTGGGTTCAAAACCTAGTAAACGAAACTGATTGTCAGAGTAGTCTATTTTGTTAGAATCCAGATCCCATTGCCAGGTGCTAAACTTACCAATACTTTCAGATTCGGCCATTAGTCCGCTCGAAATTAAAAGTTTTTTATTATAGATTTTCAAACGTTCAAAATCCCGACTAATTTGCCTGTAGGCCAATAAAATAAAAACTAGGGCTACCAGAAATAAAGAGATAGAAAACAGGGGGCTTAGAGAAATTTCGGCAGCATAAATTTTAAGTCTTTTTGCCAGATAATTTTTCTCGATGTCATTCATTTCGTCTACCTGAAAACGAATGTTTTCCATCAGGATTCGACCACCAAACATATGATTGTCGAGTTTTCTCTTATCATATGTTTTGGGATCGCTGTATTTTAAGCAATTTTCAAAAGAAACAAAACGCTGAATAATTAGCTTAAATAACTTTTGAAGATTTTTTTGCTGTTTCGGATTATCAGCAGTCAGCTTTTTTAGCGTGATAAAGGAGGTATTTACTTTATCACGCGAATAAATATAAGGAGTTAAAAATCGTGCATTACGGGTTATGATATAACCACGTTGCCCTGTTTCGGCATCCTTAATCGCCGACATTAATCGCTCTAATTGAATGTTTATTTCGTACGTATGCATTACAACTTTACTGGATTCATCCAAATCCCGATTGTGTTTGTAAGCAATTGAAGAAAGAAATAACAGAATGAAAACCGCGATTACAAATATAACTCTCAAAGAGTTTGAAGAATTAAAATTTGGTATCCATTTCATTGGTATGCTATTATTTTAGTCGAAGCAGGAAATTATCACGGTTTAACCCGGAAGTGTGATAGTGCCAGTTTACAGTAACGACTTCATTAATTATTTTTTTAAGCGTATTAAAATCACTAGGTTTTTTGATATAAATATTGGCTCCCTGAATAAACGTATCTTCAATATCTTCTTCAGATGATGAAGTCGAATAGATCGCGATAATGATATTTTTAAGATGCTCTGTTTTTTTTATTTCGATCAAACATTCTTTACCCGTTTTTTTAGGCATATTCAAATCCAGAAACAAGATATCCGGTAATTTTGTATCAGGATTCATTAAATGATCCATCAATTGCATTCCGTCATGAACAAAATCCACCTTTGTCTGAATTTTTATTTCTTCAAAAGCATCCTTAAAAAAAAGACGATCATCTTCATCATCATCAGCCAATAAAATGTATAATGCGTTTTTTTGCATTTTAGTATGGTATTTGGGTTTTATTTTAAATTTTCTCTACGTTTCTTAATTATTCTCTGAAATGCCGATGGCGTAATTCCTGTTGTATTTTTAAACTGAGTACTCAAATGCGCAACACTCGAGTAGTTGAGTAAAAAAGCAATTTCGGTCAAACTCATTTCATTAATAATAATTAATTGTTTGGCTCTTTCAATTTTCTGTAAAATGATAAAATTTTCAATAGAAGAATAGGTTACTTCAGAGAAAACGTTTGATAAATAACCATAACTATGGTTTAATTTCTCAGCCAAAAATACAGAACTCTTATAATTATTGCTGTCTTCCATGAAAACAAGCTCAATTATGGCATCTTTTATTTTTTGTACTAAAACGCTTTTCTGATTTTCAACAACTTCAAAGCCGCATGGCAACAGATTATTTTTTAAAGTTTCCAGAGCATCAGCATCAAAATTGTCTGCAATTTCGATTTCACCAAATCCCAACGTTGTAAAATTTACATTGTTTTGTTCCAGGTTTTGTTTCAAATAAAGCGAGCAAATGGTGTTAATGTCGAACTTTATAAATAGTTTCATTTTATAAAAATTTGGTTAAAGATAATTAATTTATTCTTGGTTATAGAGTTTAATGCTTGTAAGCGATTTTTAACATTAAATAATTTAAATAAAAGTCTCAAAAAAATACCGCCTAATAAGTGTACTAGACGGTATTTATGATTGAATCAGAAGGGTTTACAAATCTGATAAGATCTGATGAAATTCTTCTTTGGTTTTTCCTAGTTTTTGTTGAAGTCTTCCGTACATTTCGTCTTCTTTTCCTTCAGCAAACATCAAATCATCATCTGTAAGGGTTGCGTATTTTTGTTTCAATTTCCCTTTTAACTCATTCCAGTTTCCTTTTATTTCTGTAGTATTCATGATAATAGTTTTTTTGTATTTATAATATTGTAAAATTCCGAAATCTTCTTTGTTTCCTTGTTATATGAATTTTGCAAAGCGTTTCATAATTCACATTTCAGTCTGTTTTAAACCTGATAGCGGCGTAAAACCCAAGCCATTTTTTCGTGCTGTTGCAATAAACCTGTTACAAAATCAGCTGAACCTATATCATTACTATCCTCTTCAAAAGCGGGTACATAACCTCTAAATTCTGTAACCAGTTGCTCATGATTTTCCAGAAGTTCTTCGAGCATGTGTTTTTGCGAAGCGTATTCTTTTGGGGATTCTTTTAGCGTCGAGTTTTCGATAAACTCTTTCATCGTTCCAATTGTTTTCTCTCCAAGCTGACTAATGCGTTCGGCAACCTCATCAATATTAGCTTCTAAAATCCTATATTGATCTTCAAACAATTTGTGAAGCTCCATAAAGCTATTTCCGGAAATATTCCAGTGAAATTTTCTTGTTTTTACATAAAGAGTCATTTCATTAGATAAAATCGTGGCTAATATATGCGCGCTTTTTTTTAGGTTTTTTGGCGTTATACCAATATGTGGAGTCATAATTGTTTGATTTAAGGTTCGTTATCAAAAATAGAGCAGAAGACCTTCGTTTTTCTTACATAATTTATTAAAGATGTTACATGAATTCAATGTTTGCGTAACATGTTTGTAATTCTAAAAGTGTAGTTTTGCCACGAATTTATCTAAAAACCAAATTTTAAATGAAAAGAACTCTACTTAGTCTATTACTTATTACAATCACTTTTACTGCTACTGCCCAATCTTATCTTGGGTATACTCATGATAATTATGCAGGAGTTCAAAGTGTGCTTTTTAACCCGGCTTCTATTGCCGATTCTCGTTTTAAAACCGATATTAATTTATTCTCGATTAGCGGTTCAGTAGGAAACGATTTATATGGTGTGAAGATTTCTGATACCTATAAAAAAGGATATGATTTTGACAGTCAGTCTGTAATGACACCTAAAAACAGCAATAATGGTATCGTAAATTTTGATATTATGGGGCCTTCTTTTATGTTTAATATTGCTCCTAAACATACTATTGCTGTATTTACAAGAGCCAGATCTGTTACTAACATGAGAAACATTAATGGTGGTCTTGTAGATCAGGTTAAAGAAGGTCTTGATAAAGCAAGTGACTTTAATTTTAATGCAGGAAATGCTAATGGCGCTTCGAATACCTGGGGCGAACTTGGAATTTCGTATGCTGCTGTTTTGTACCAACAAGGACAACATTTTCTTAAAGGAGGTTTGACTGCAAAATACCTTCAGGGTGGTGTAAACGGATATATTAAAGGAAACGATGTTACTGTAAAGTATAATGAAAACAAAGTAAATCCTGATAGAGGAACGCTAACATCTACCGGACAAATTACCGTAGGAACCAGCCAGGACTTTGAAGCAAATGAAGATTATAAATTTGACTCGAATGCAAATGGATTTGGTTTTGATCTTGGATTGGTGTACGAATGGAGACCGGATTATGAAAAATACGATTTAAGTAAGGCAAAACCAGCCGATAATAACTTTAGAGACCTAAACAAATACAAAATACGTTTTGGATTATCGGTTACAGATATCGGATCCATCAATTATAAAAATGCCAGACAGGATACGTACAATGTAAATGGTACGATCACGCAGGAAATGATTAATGATGCTGATAACTTCTATGATTTCCTTAACGAGCATTATACTAAAACTTCTTCTACAACAGGAACGAAAACCAATTTGCCTACAGCACTTCATGCCGATGTAGACTGGAATATGTACAGAAAATTTTATTTGAATCTTAACGGAGATATCAATATGGTTTCTGCCAACAAAGTAAACGGTTACGGAATTGCAGATCGTGTAACTTTGACACCACGTTACGAAAGCAGATGGTTTAGTTTTTATGTACCAATGACGTATATGCAGTACAGTGGGATGCAGGTAGGTTCCGGATTAAGAGTTGGAGCTTTCTTTATTGGTTCAGGTTCTGTACTTACAAATCTGGTTTCGAAAGAATCAAAAGCAGTTGATTTTCATCTTGGAATAAAAATTCCGGTTTATGAGAAAAAATTCAAAGACACAGACGAAGACGGAGTTATCGATAAAGAAGATGCTTGCAGAAAAGTAGCAGGTCCGGCAGAAAACAAAGGTTGTCCTTGGCCAGATACGGATAAAGATGGTGTTTTTGATAAAGACGATGCTTGTCCTAATGTTGCAGGTCCTGTAGAAAATAAAGGTTGCCCTTGGAAAGATACTGATGGAGATACATTGCTGGACAATGTAGATGCTTGTCCTACTATTGCAGGTCCGGTAGAAAACAAAGGTTGTCCTTGGCCAGATACAGACTCAGATGGAGTTCTGGACAAAGATGATGCTTGCCCAACTGTTGCAGGTCTAGCTGTAAACAAAGGTTGTCCGGATTTAGACGCAGATAAAGACGGAGTTCCGGATAATGTAGATGAATGTCCATTAATTTATGGTCCAGCAGATAACAAAGGTTGCCCTAAAGTTTCTAAAGCTACATTAGAGCAATTAAGAATGGAAGCAAAATCAATCTTTTTTACAACAGGAAAAGCTTCTCTAAATGATGCCAGAAAAGGAGAAACATCAGGAAGATTAGATGCAATCAAAGAAATATTGAAGAACTATCCAAATGCTAAATTCGCTATCAACGGTCACACAGACAATATTGGAAATGCAAAAGCAAACCAAAAATTATCTGAAGCCAGAGCTAAAGTTATTATGGATCTTTTAATCGAAAAAGGAATTAATCCGGCAAACTTAACTTCTAAAGGTTATGGTGCTACAAAACCGGTTAAATCTAATAAAACTGCTGCAGGAAGAGCAGAAAACAGAAGAACAGAAATCGTTTATTTAGGTAATTTGTAAGCCTGAATTGAATATAAAACTAAAAAGCCATTCGTAATTGAATGGCTTTTTTTATTTTTGCGTACTTCTAAAATACAATTACTTCTAATGTACAAGAAGAACTAAAAAATCAAGAATGACAACACAACAACTACACGAACAAATCCTTTTAAAAAAATCATTTTTATGCGTTGGACTGGATCCGGACCTGACCAAAATTCCGCCTCATTTATTAGAGACCGAAGATCCTATTTTCGAATTCAATAAAGCCATAATCGATGCAACGCATGATTTGGCTGTGGGATACAAACCTAACACCGCTTTTTTTGAAGCGTATGGAATAAAAGGATGGGTATCTTTGCAAAAAACGATCAACTATATCAACGAGAATTTTCCTGATATTTTTACTATTGCCGATGCAAAACGTGGCGATATTGGCAATACGTCAAGCATGTATGCAAAAGCATTTCTTGAAGATTTAAATTTTGATAGTGTAACCGTTGCACCCTACATGGGAAAAGATTCCGTTGAGCCATTTTTGGCTTTCGAAAATAAACATACCATCATGTTAGCCCTGACCTCAAACGAAGGTGCTTTTGATTTCCAGACGTTAATTACAAACGGAAAAGAATTATACAAACAAGTTTTAGAAACTTCTAAAACCTGGAAAAACAGCCACAATTTAATGTATGTAGTTGGCGCTACAAAAGCAGAATATTTTGCCGACATTAGAAAAATTGTACCGGATAGTTTTTTATTAGTTCCCGGAATTGGCGCTCAGGGCGGAAGTTTATCTGAAGTTTGCAAATACGGAATGAATGACAAAGTGGGCTTATTGGTCAACTCAGCAAGAGCGATTATCTATGCCTCAAAAGGAACAGACTTCGCAGAAAAGGCGAGGGAAGAAGCTCTGGCAGTTCAAAAAGAAATGGAAGAAATTCTCGCTAATAAATAAAGTTATCAGTCTCAGTTTCAATCACAGTTTTGACTGAGACTGAAACTGTACACGGAGACTAAATATTATGAAACAACTCACAGATCAACTTGGTACTTCACATTCTTTTGAGACGACACCCAAACGCATTATTTCGTTAGTACCATCTCAAACCGAATTGCTGTATGATTTAGGTTTAGAAGATAAAATTATCGGGATTACTAAGTTTTGTGTACATCCGTATCATCTAAAATCGACTAAGAAAATAGTTGGCGGAACCAAGAAAATTCATTTTGAGAAAATAAAACTGCTTCAGCCCGATATTATCATTTGTAATAAAGAAGAAAACACGCAAGAAATCGTAGATCAATTAAGTACTATTTGTCCGGTTTGGGTTACGAATATTATTACGATCGAAGATAATTTTCAAATGATTTCAGACTTTGGTCAACTCTTTAATTGTAGGACCGAAGCTCAAAAGTGGAACAACAAACTGGTTTTTGCCTTAAGCGATTTTAAAAAATATATCGCCGATATTCCACTACAAAAAGCAGCTTATTTTATTTGGAAAAATCCATTTATGGTTGCCGGAAACGATACATACATCAATGAATTACTAAAATTAAATCACTTCTCGAATATATACGAAGACAAAGGGCGTTATCCTGAAATCGAAATAAAAAAAATGCGTCTTGAGGGCGATCCGGACTTGGTGTTACTTTCATCAGAACCGTATCCTTTTAAAGAAGAGGATGCTTTTGAAATTGGACGTTTTACCCATCATGCCAAAACTATTTTTGTCGATGGCGAAATGTTCTCCTGGCATGGTACCCGATTGCTAAAGGCTTTTTCATACTTCAAAATCCTGCACGAACGCTTAAAAAACTAATTAAACGAGCTTCTATATTCTAAAGGAGAAAGATTGGTTTTGCTTTTAAATAATTTATTAAACGATTGTGGGTATTCAAAACCCAATTGGTAAGCCATTTCGCTCACACTTAGCGAAGTAGTTGTTAGCAATTCTTTTGCTTTTTCGATGATTTTATTATGAATATGATGTTGCGTACTTTGCCCCGTAAGAGAACGTAACATATCACTCAGATAATTAGAAGAAACATTCAGTTCCTCAGAAATATAAGCGACAGTTGGTAACCCGAATTGCTGTACTTTATCACTTTCAAAATAATCAGACAGCAATGTTTCTAATTTGGTCAACAGCGTACTGTTGGCGCTTTTTCTGGTTATAAATTGGCGGTTGTAAAATCTATTGCAATAATTAAGCAATAATTCGATATGCGAGATCATTACATCCTGACTAAAAGCATCAATCGACGAGAGATATTCCTGCTCAATATTTTGCATTATATTACGGATCATGGTTTCTTCCTTGTCAGAAAGATGCAAAGCTTCATTAACAGCATAAGAAAAATAACCGTAGTCCTTAATATTTTTGGCTAAAGGATAGTTTTGGATAAAATCAGGATGAATCACGAGCATAGCACCATAAACAGACGTATCGACAGAAACTTCTGTAGAGATTACTTGTCCCGGGGACATAAAGGTCATAACACCTTCATCAAAATCATAAAAGTTTTGACCGTACCGCATCTTTCCCGTAAATCCTTTTTTTATGCAGACCGTATAAAAATCGTAGACAACACTTTTTAGGTTGTCATCAAAATGGCAACTTATTTTACTAAGATCAACAAAACTGACTAACGGATGTTCCGGTTTTGGAATTTTAAGTAGCCGATGCATTTCTGAAAGCGAATGAATCGTATACGGAACGTGGACTTCTTTTTTCATAATATTTAGAATACTTAAAGAAATATATAGGTAGTAAAAGCTACTGTAAAGATACCTTTCTTTTAATGATTTGCTTTCGTTGTTATTTGTAAATCTAAAACTTCGCTCAGGAAATTGTTATTATAATCCTGAGCAAAGCCAAAGCTTTTATTGATCGATACCAGCCATATTTGCCTCATCGTACCTTGCGCCTGTAATAGTGCCAAGCGGTATAATTTTCTCTAAGCGGTATATTTCGTCTGTAGCTAAAACCATTTGAGCAGCAGCAATATTTTGCTCTACATATTTTACACGTTTCGTTCCCGGAATTGATAAAATATTTTTAGAAGCAATCCATGCTAGTGCTAATTGCGAAGCTGTAATTTGTTTTTCGTCAGCTAATTTCTGGATTTCATTTACCAACTCAATATTTTTCTTAAATTGCTCTCCTTGAAAACGCGGAATTGCTTTTCTAAAATCATTCTCAGGAAAATCATCAGGACTTTTAATATCTCCCGATAGAAAACCTCTTCCAAGAGGAGAATAAGCTACAAAACCAATTTGTAATTCGTTAAGCGTATCCAGAATACCTGCCTCTTCAACAGTTCTTTCAAACAAAGAGTATTCAGTTTGCACAGCAGTCAAAGGATGAATTTTATGGGCTTTTCTAATAGTATCTGATGAAACTTCAGACAGCCCGATATAACCCACTTTTCCTTCTTTTACCAATTCTGACATTGCTGCAACAGTTTCTTCAATTGGTGTATCTGGATCAAGTCTGTGCAGGTAATACAAGTCGATATAATCTGTGCCTAAGTTTTTTAGAGAACGTTCAACCGCTTTTTTTACATACTCTTTGGTACCATTAAACTTCCAGGTAAGTTGCTCGTTATCGTCAATTTCATAACCAAATTTAGTCGCAATACGATACCCGTCACGATTGCCTTTTATCCCTTTTGCAATTAATCGTTCGTTGTGCAAAGGTCCGTATAAATCTGCAGTGTCCAAAAAGTTGCCTCCTAATTCAAGCGAACGGTGAATGGTAGCAATCGCTTCTTTTTCATCGGCTTTGCCATAAATATCATTACCCGCAATTTGGGTCATTCCCATGCAACCTAAACCAATATTGGGAACGATAAGTCCCTGATTTCCTAATTTAATTTTGCTGATAGTACTCATAATTTCTGTTTTAAATTTTTGTTTGAAAATTATAAGGCAAAGATCCGTGCGTATTATTTGTATAGTGTATCTAAATCTCGTGTAGTTGTATCCAAAATGTAGTTTTTTGTCTCAGGTTTAAAATTATTCGCTACGAATGTCACGCATTAGCATGAATGTATAATTTACTTAGTGAAAATTTGTGCAATTCGTGGCTAAAAAATATGCGGTTAAATGACCAGATTTTAATAACTTGAAAGCTTATTCGAGGCCAAAAGCTGAATTGGCGAAGCAAATAAAAAAAAGAGAAATTGCTGTAAAAAAAGAATGCCGGCATCTCGAAGACGCCGGCATCATTTAACTAACCAAAACCAAAATAATAAATAACCAGTTTATTACACTACAAAGATCCAATATATATGAATGTTTAGCTGTTAAGGTTTTGTTATTACTTTGTTGGACATAAGTTAAGATTTTTTGATCGTGGTTTCTGAGCTTTCTATAGCGTTAAATAGCTTTTGATTATTAAAATATAATAACAATCAATTTTGTTTATGAATATCGTAAAGATATCTTTGTATATTTGATAAAACATTAAAAATCAGCATTATGGATTCGAACAAAAAATTAACAACTGCAACAGGAACTCCCGTTCCAGACAATCAAAACATACAAACAGCCGGACCTCGTGGACCTGTTTTATTACAGGATTTTTGGTTTTTAGAAAAAATGGCACATTTTGACCGTGAGGTAATTCCGGAACGAAGAATGCACGCAAAAGGTTCAGGAGCTTACGGGACTTTTACAGTAACTCACGACATTACAAAATATACAAGAGCCGATTTATTTTCGGAAATTGGTAAAAAAACAGAAATGTTTGTACGTTTTTCAACCGTTGCAGGTGAAAGAGGTGCAGCAGATGCCGAAAGAGATATTCGTGGTTTTGCAATGAAGTTTTATACAAATGAAGGAAATTGGGATTTGGTAGGAAATAATACGCCTGTTTTCTTTTTTCGTGATCCAATGAAATTTCCGGATTTAAATCACGCAGTAAAACGTGATCCAAAAACCAATTTAAGAAGTGCTGATAACAATTGGGATTTTTGGACTTTATTACCCGAAGCTTTGCACCAAATTACAATTGTAATGAGTGATAGGGGTATTCCCAAATCATACAGACAAATGCACGGATTTGGAAGTCATACTTTTAGTTTCCTGAATGCTCAAAACGAAAGAAGTTATGTAAAATTTCATTTTGTATCGCAACAGGGAATTGAAAATTTATCTGATGAAGAAGCTGCTTTATTAGTAGGTAGCGACAGAGAAAGTCATCAAAGAGATTTATTTGATGCTATTGAAGAAGGAAATTTCCCAAAATGGAAAATGTTCATTCAGATCATGACAGAAGAACAAGCTGCTAATTATCGTTTTCATCCTTTTGATTTGACAAAAGTTTGGTTAAAAGGAGATTTCCCATTAATTCCGGTTGGAGAATTTGAGCTAAACAAAAATCCTGAAAACTATTTTGCCGAAGTAGAGCAAGCCGCCTTTAATCCGGCACACGTACCACCGGGAGTTAGTTTTTCGCCGGACAAAATGTTACAGGCTCGTTTATTCTCTTACGGAGATGCACACCGTTACCGTTTAGGAGTAAACAATTACCAAATTCCGGTAAATTCAGCAAGATGTCCGTATAACAGTTTCCACAGAGATGGCGCAATGCGTGTAGATGGAAATTATGGAGCACGTAAACATTACGAACCAAATAGTTTTGGAGAATGGCAAGAGCAGCCAGAATTCAAAGAGCCACCATTGGCACTTCATGGCGATGCTTATGCGCACAACTTTAGAGATGATGATAATGATTATTTTACCCAACCAGGTTTGTTATTCCGTTTGTTAACAGACGAGAAAAAACAATTGTTGTTCAAAAATACAGCAGGACAAGTAGGAGGGGCACAAAAATTTATTCAGGTGCGTCATATCAGAAACTGTTACAAAGCTGATCCCGCTTATGGAGAAGGAGTTGCTAACGCTTTAGGATTAACAATGGAGGAAGTCAATAATTTTAGTGATCCAAGATTGTTAATAGAAGTGAGATAAGTTTCTTTTTTTAAAGGAACAAAGGTTCAGAGAGACAAAGGTTCAAAGTTTGAACTGTGAGTTTTTTTTTAAGGAATAAAGGTTCAGAGAGACAAAGGTTCAAAGGTTGAACTGTGAGTTTTGATTTTTTTATAAAGGAACAAAGGTTTAGAGAGACAAAGGTTCAAAGTTTGAACTGTGAGTTTTTTTTTAAGGAATAAAGGTTCAGAGAGACAAAGGTTCAAAGGTTGAACTGTGAGTTTTTTATAAAGGAACAAAGGTTCAGAGAGACGAAGGTTCAGAGTTTGAACTGTGAGTTTTGATTTTTTTTTAAAGGAACAAAGGTTCAGAGTTTGAACTGTGAGTTTTGATTTTAAATAGTAAACCCGACAGGTTTTTAAAACGTGTCGGGTTTTTTTAGGAACAAAGGTTCAAAGGTTGCTTTTGTTTCTTTTTAAGGAAAACCCTTTGAACCTTTGCAACTTTGAGCCTTTGACCCTAAGAAACTAAGACCCTAAGAAAAAACAACCGTTTTATTGCTATAAACCATTGTTTTACGTTCGGCATGCAGCTTTATAGCACGGGCGAGAACAATACGTTCCAAGTCTCTTCCTTTCATAATAAAATCATCTACAGAATGTATGTGCGAAACACGTGCGGTATCCTGTTCGATAATTGGTCCTTCGTCTAACTCTGCTGTTACGTAATGACTTGTGGCACCAATAATTTTTACACCACGTTTAAAAGCAGAATGATAGGGTTTTGCACCCGGAAAAGCAGGTAAAAACGAATGGTGAATATTAATGATTTTGTTTTCGTAAAGTGCAATCAGTTTTGGGGTTATAATTTGCATATAACGCGCCAGAACAATAAAATTGATTTGGTATCTTTTCAATAATTCAATTTGTTTGGCTTCTCCTTCTTCTTTAGTATCTTTTGTAAAAGGCACACAATGAAACGGAATATCAAATCGTTCTGCAATAGATCGCAAATCATTGTGATTACTAATAATTACCGGAATTTCGACATTGAGTTCTCCAGCGCTGTAACGTCCTAAAATATCGAACAAACAGTGATCATATTTCGATACAAACAATGCCATTTTTGGTTTTTGCTCCTGATTGTACAAATCCCATGACATGCTGAAATCAGCAGCGATGGTTTTGTCAAAATCTGCTTTGAGACCTTCGATGGTAATATTATGATTAGTGAGTTCGCACTCCAATCGCATAAAAAATACATTTTGTTCTACATCAACATGCTGATCGATGTAGATAATATTTCCTTCTACTTTGGCAATAAAAGTAGTCACTGCGGCAATAATACCCTTTTGGTCTTTGCAGTGAATCAGAATCGTTATTTTTTGCATTTCAGTTTAGTGGTTTTGGTTAGTTGCAAAGGTTCAAAGTTGCAAAGGTTCAAAGGTTGCTTTGTAACTTTGAGCTTGTGAACCTCAGGGTGAAAATTATTTTTTATCCTGCATGGCAAATACTTTTTGTAATAAAGGCGATGTTCTTGCACTAATATTGGTACGAATATCTTTTTCTTCAACAGCGATCATTTTAAAAACACCGACCAAAGCCTGGTTTGTTGTATAATCAGTCAAATCAGGATTTACTTTTCTAACTAACGGAATTGCATTGTATTTGTTAATGATGTTTTTCCAAACTACATCAGCGCCTACTTTCTCGAAAGAGGTTTTTATAACCGGATTAAATTTTGCATACAGAGCTGTATTTGTATTGCCCTGCAAATAAGTAGTTGCCGCACTCTCATTTCCTAACAGAATATTTTTAGCATCTGTAAACGACATATTTTTTACAGCCGAAACAAATATTGGGGTAGCTTCTTTTACGGCATCTTCGGCAGCACGATTTAATACTTTTATACCTTCATCTGCAAGAGATGATAATCCTACTTTTCGCAAAGTAGCATCTACTTTTTGCAATTCTTCGGGCATTAAAATTTTTACGGCTTCATTTTTATAAAAGCCATCAACTGCGGTTAATTTACTCACCTGTTGGGTAATTCCTTTGTTTAAGGCCTCTTTTAATCCGGATGCAATATCAACACCTCCAACTCCTGAAATTTGAGAAGATAATCTCGATAGTTTTTGAGCCAAAGTTTCTTTTACCTGAGCATGTGAGCCAAGAGAAAATAGAATAAATAAAATTAAAATCTTTTTCATTAAGTAGGTTTTTATAAGTTTCAAAAATACTACTTATTCAAAAATAAAGCCACAATTTTATGTGGCTAGTTTAAACATTTCGTTATAATTAACATTAGTCCGGATATCTGTTATAATCTGTTGCTTTTTAACCAAAAAAAGAATAGAATTCAGCATCGAAATACAATTATTTAATTTCTCTAAAAATAAAAATCAGACCAGATGAATCACTAATTCATAAACTTGGTATCTTAAGCTTTTTTACGGCCAATACATTCTATTATTATAATCCCAATAGGTTTTGCTGGAGATATAAGTAGGTTGAAATTCGGCTATTGGCATATTATTTTCATCGTACAATTGCAATCGTATGATTTTCTCTTTGCTGTCATCTTTTAGATCAATGTTTCCTTCGGCAGCATCGATTAATTTCTTTTTCTTTAAATACAAATCCGGTTTTTCAATAATAAATTTTACAGCTGCTTCACTTTTAGATTCTCTTTCTCCTGCTAAGTTTCCATTACTATCAAAGTTCTCAATTCTTTGCAAATAATTATTTTGGTAATAAAAAAGTTGAAAAACAATTCCGCCATGCAGTATTTGTAGTTTATGATTGTTGACCCGAAAACGCAGGACTTGTTTTTTAGCATTTGTAAATTCTATTGGTCCGCTTCCTGTCGCATCTGTAGAACTGGATAATATTTTAGCCGGTTTCGAAAATTGCTTTATTTTATTGGTATAGGTTTCATATTTGGCGCTAGATTGTGCAAATACAAAAATGCCAGGAAGAAAAGTTAAACTTAGTAGGAATGATTTCATTTAATAATAATTTGAAAATAAAGCAGTTTGAAAGTTTTGCTGCAACGGAAAAATAAAACAGTTTGTTTCAAGACCATTTTTAGTTAAATGCACCGTTTATATTTTTTCTATAGATTTGTTTAATTTCAGTTTTTGTAAAAGAATAAGAAGATTCTTCGGTCCAGTTCCATTTATTATTTTTGTCTTTGTCTGTGCCAACTGCGCTGTAGATAATTTTGATTGTATTAGCGGTAGTAGCCATTTTTAGTTCCGTAAATCCGTCCTGAATTTTTTCTGAGGATTCGGTTTTGTTGCAATATTGTAACCTTTCAAGTACTTTTTTATCGTCTTTAAACCATTTTTTCAAAAAAGACAAATGGGTTTCAGAGCACTGATAGCCTAAATTTAGTGCAGAGAGTAATATGCATTTCAAATTACTCTTATCTGCTTTTTTATCTCCATCCCAATGGCATTCATTACCAACATCTGTTGCAATATAGCCCAAGGCTGCACGTTGCTGATCTGATACTGTTTTTATATAATTTTCATTAAGCTGAAGTTTGCCGTTTTGGTCTAACCACAAAATTTTGATATAATTATCTTGCCTGGCAGTATTTTTAGATTCCTTGTCTGTGTGTAAAGAATTTATATTCTTTGACTGAGCAATAATCGAAGTGCTTAGAATTAAAAAAAGAGCAGGAAAAAGTAGGTGTAAATTCATCATTGAAGTTTTCAAAGTTTATTGTTTTTTCTTCAACAGATCAATTTCTTCTTTTGTAGCCTTGATATAAACAATAATTTGGCTGTATTTCCAGGTACCTCTTTTTTCGGCCACTACAAATACAGTTGCTTTTCCTTTTGGTCCTTTTATCGGAATTTGCAGATCACAATTTCCGCTATCGTTGGTAATGTTTATACTTCCGGAAGTCATTCCGTCATCTTCAATTGGGTTTCCTAATTTTTCGATGACTAACTTGTTATTTTGTACTTGGGTCATAGCGCCTTTGTAAGCATCAGAATCTTTCATCATAGAGGTAACACCAAAGAAAATTCCAGCTATAAATAACGCAAAAATTACTATAAGACTTAAGCATCCGGTTGGTACAAACCATTTCCAGTTTCTATCCCACCAACTTCTTCTAACTTCAACGTAATCTTCTTCCATACTTAAAAAAGGTTATTTTTAAAGTTAGAAAGATACTATTATTCTAATTAAAATTTTAAATCAAACGGCAATAAATTTTTGTAAAAGTGAGAACAAACCTGTATTTTCTTATACAAGTTATTCTGCTTTTTATGCAAATTGAAGATAGTGCAGGTCAGGTTCATAAACAGGATTGTTTTGCTCTAAATCATTTAATATAATGTGCGTACAATCCTTACCGCCTATAATGTGGTGGTATAAGGAACTTATAGTGTAGATTGGACCAAAGGGAAATCCCCACCATCCAAAAGTTAAATTCAAGAGCAAATAACCAAAAGAGTATTTTAAGCTATTTTCACCGGGACGAATAAAATAGATGGGGGAATTTTTTTTAACAGACCATACTAACATAGAGATAGTATAGGAGAAAACAACAAACTTTCCGCCTTGTTGAATTAATTGGCTTATTTCAAAAAGTGTAAGCCCTTCTGTATTTTTTGTTTTCATTATAAATCATTTAGGTATATAATTGCAACATTGTACTATAGTTACATTCTTTTTAGGGGGCAAAAAGGGTGGTAATAAATAATTTACAAAGGTCTTTGTAATGCGTTTTTATAATTGCTGCTAAAAGTTTTAAAACTAATAGTTTAGGACAAAAATAGGCGGAGTTATATGGAGAATGCAAATCCTGCTGATAAAAATAAAAACAACAGGATCTGTGTTTGTCTTTTTAATCTATACGTACTGTAGGCAGTACAAATTTGGATTGTAGACGGGATTGATTCTATTTAAATCATCCAATATGGTGCAGGTATAATCGCTACCGCCAATGGCTAAATAAAATAAAGATTTTGTAGCATAATAAGGTCTTAAAGGAAAAGTACGCAGACCGTGTAGTAGGTTTTTAAAAAAATGTCTTATGACATATTTGAATATTTTTTCTTCAGGACGAACAAAATAGATAGTAGAACTTTTTAATTTGGTAAGCAAATTAGGAAACATTATAAATCTTCCGCCTTGTTGAATTAATAAATTTATTTCAAAAAGTGTTAATCCTTCGATATTCTCTGTTTTCATGATAAAGTAGTTTAGTGGTATTATTATGGTGCAAAGATCAGATCATTTTGGAGATATTTTTTCCTGTAAAAGTTTTAATATTAATAGTTTAGGTTTTTTTTTTATTTCGATCTGTAATTTTTTTTCTCAATTATGTTTAAGGGTGTTTTTTTACTTTTAATTAATATTTTTTTCAGTTTAATGAGCAATCAGGAAACAGTAAAGCATTTGGAGAGAAAACGTATTTAGAAAACTTAAAGAACTATTTTAAACAAAAAAATGGCTTGCTTCAATAAAGAAGCAAGCCATAAAATATTTTAACTTAAGGGGTTAATTAGTTACTACTTCTGCCTTAGGAGAAACAGTTTCACTATCTCGGTCATAAACATCCTGAAAGAAACCAATTTCGCCATTTGCATTTACCAATGATGTAAAATAAGTAATGTAGATTGGTACTTTTTTAGATAATTTAAAACTGTTTTCAGTTTTACCCTCCATTGCTTTATCAATTTTATCGGGAGTCCATTCCGGATAATCCTGAAGCATTGCAACAGCCAGTTCTTTGGCCATTTTTACATTTATACAACCGTGGCTGAAAGTTCTTTTTTCAAAATCGAATAAAGTTTTAGCCGGAGTATCGTGCAGATAGATGTCATCCGGATTTGGAAACATAAATTTTACCAATCCTAACGAATTATCCGGTCCTGGTTTTTGTCTTACCTGACCGTTTACGATTTCCATATTTTTTTCGGCAAGATAATTTTTATCCGCAGCTATTTTACCTTTCAATTCATTGTTTACAATACTCTGTGGCACTGTCCAATAAGGGCTAAAAACGATTCTGTCAATTTCACCATTAAAAATGGTTGTTTTGGTCAACGGCGCACCAACAAATACACTTGAAGTCAGTTGTACCTTTCCGTTTTTTACGTAAATTAATTCATAAGAAGGAACATTTACTAAAACATACTCATCGCTACTGGCAATCTGAGCCGAAATAGCGCGACATCTTTCTATGTTAAGTTTCAGCGTTTCAATTTTATCTGAAATCGGTACATTCATTTCTTTAATATGTTCTTCGGCAAGAATATAATTTGGTTTAAAACCATTACGAACTTTATATTTCATTACGGCATCCATCAATTCACGATCGTAGACCTTACTTTTAGAATCATTTTTTAAATCTCCTAATAAATATAAACGAGTTCTAACCTGAGATATAGTAGTCGAAACAGCATCCGGGCGCAAATCGATATAAGGCGTTTCTTCCGGTACAATAGGTTTCCATTTATTTGAACGCTCTATTTTTTTATATTTTTTTAAGACATCCTGCAATTTGTAATATTGATCATATTCTACCTTTACATCTGCGGTTGTTGAGGCAGTTGATGCTTCGATGGTGCTGTAGTTAAGAAAATCTTTCAACAGGGTATCATAAGAGACTTTTTTCTTAGAGTCTGAATTGCTTTTTTTAGCATACACAATATATAAGGAACTTAAAAGCATATCAGCATCAGTTTTTGAAAGTTTTGTTTCTGATGAAGAAAAAAGTTCGTCAATTTCTTTTTGATAAGGAATAATCAGATCGTTTGTTTTTTTTGATTTTTCGTATAATGCGGAACCAAATTCATTGATATCATCTTCATCAAACCAGATAGTTCCTAAAGTTCTATTTTTATATAATGACATGACATCAGATTTGTATTTTTTCAGATCAGAATATCTTTTAAAGAAATCATTTGAAATTTCCTCCAGATTATCAGAATCTGAATTGTAATTAACGGCTGCAATAGTTGCATTTTTTTTAGAAGAAAGAATGTCATTTTCTGCTCTCTCAAAAGAAGATACAAAAAAACTTAAACTTAAAATTAGGGTGATTGGATATAATGTTTTCATTTTTTTTAAATTTTTACGTTTATTACTTAGGAATAAAAGTTTTGGGTAAAAATTTGGGGCTTTTCTACTCTGCTAAATTACTTCATGATACTGTGAGACAAGTTGTTATATTTAATTTAAATTTTTCAAGATTGCCATGTTGTTAACATTTCTATAAGACTTATATAGTATAAATCAATCCTGTATTCCAATTGTTACCCCTATAGATAAAAAAAGATTGTTTTTTTTGTTAACAAAAAGATATAACGAGGATCAAATATTATAATATTTTGTAAATTGCTCCCTTAAAATTATCATATTCATAAAATGGAACAACAAATACCATATATTCCTAAAAATAAAGTAAGAATTGTAACAGCAGCTTCTCTTTTTGACGGGCATGATGCCGCAATCAATATTATGCGTCGTATTATTCAGTCTACAGGTGTTGAGGTGATTCATCTGGGGCACGACCGTAGTGTCGAAGAAGTGGTAAACACCGCTATTCAGGAAGATGCGAATGCAATTGCGATGACCTCCTATCAAGGTGGTCACAACGAATACTTTAAATATATGTATGACTTGCTTCATGAAAAAGGAGCAGGACACATTAAAATTTTTGGAGGCGGAGGCGGAGTAATTCTGCCAAGCGAAATTTCAGAATTACAGGATTATGGTATTACCAGAATTTATTCTCCTGATGATGGTCGTTCTTTAGGTTTGCAAGGAATGATCAATGATTTGGTAGAACGTGCAGATTATCCTATTGGAGACAAACTTAACGGAGAAATCGATCATATCGAGAATAAAATTCCAACTGCAATTGCACGATTAATATCAGCAGCAGAGAATTTTCCTGAAATTGCAAAACCGGTGTTTGATGAAATTCACAACAATAATATCAATTCTAAAATTCCGGTTCTTGGAATCACCGGAACTGGTGGAGCAGGAAAATCATCTTTGGTAGATGAACTCGTTCGTCGTTTTTTAATTGATTTTCCGGAAAAAACAATCGGATTAATTTCTGTCGATCCTTCGAAAAGAAAAACTGGAGGAGCATTATTAGGGGATAGAATCCGAATGAATGCCATTAATAATCCCCGAGTTTATATGCGTTCGTTGGCAACACGCCAATCAAATTTGGCATTATCCAAATATGTTGCCGAAGCGATTCAGGTTTTAAAAGCGGCAAAATATGATTTGATCATTCTGGAAACTTCCGGAATCGGACAATCAGATACGGAGATCATGGACCATTCTGATGTTTCTCTTTATGTAATGACACCTGAGTTTGGTGCTGCAACACAATTAGAGAAAATCGACATGCTTGATTTTGCTGATCTTGTTGCCTTGAATAAATTTGATAAAAGAGGTGCTCTTGACGCCATTCGTGATGTTAAAAAACAATACCAGCGCAATCATAATCTTTGGGATAAAAACCCGGACGAAATGCCTGTTTTCGGGACAATTGCATCTCAGTTTAACGATCCCGGAATGAACACGTTGTATAAAGCGATTATGGATAAAATTGTCGAAAAAACAGATTCAAATCTACATTCGACTTTTGAAATTACGCGCGAAATGAGCGAGAAAATCTTCGTGATTCCGCCACACAGGACACGCTATTTATCTGAAATTGCAGAGAATAACAGGTCTTACGACGACAGTGCTATTTCGCAACAAAAAGTAGCTCAAAAACTTTACGGAATTTTTAAAACGATAGAATCGGTTTCGGGTAAAATTCCTGAAATTAATAAAGCAGGAATTGACGACAATAGTGTCATCCTGAGCGAAGTCGAAGGACTTAACGAAAACAGAATTTTTCTGAACCTTTTACTCAATCAGTTTGATAAAGTAAAAATGGACTTAGATCCGTACAATTGGGAAATTATCCTGAATTGGGACGAGAAAGTAGCCAAATACAAAAATCCGGTTTACAGTTTTAAAGTTCGTGATAAAGAAATTAAGATTGCGACACACTCAGAAAGTTTATCGCATTTGCAAATTCCGAAAATAGCTTTGCCTAAGTATGAAGCCTGGGGCGATATTTTACGATGGAATCTTCAGGAAAATGTTCCCGGAGAATTTCCGTTTGCTTCAGGATTATATCCGTTTAAGCGTGAGGGCGAAGATCCGTCAAGAATGTTTGCCGGCGAGGGCGGACCGGAAAGAACCAACAAACGTTTTCATTATGTGAGCGCAGGATTGCCGGCAAAACGACTTTCGACCGCATTTGATAGTGTGACTTTGTACGGAAATGACCCGGACAAACGTCCTGATATTTACGGAAAAATTGGTAATGCAGGAGTTTCGATCTGCTGTCTTGATGATGCCAAAAAACTGTATTCAGGTTTTGATCTGGTTCATGCTTTAACCTCTGTAAGTATGACGATAAACGGTCCGGCGCCAATGTTACTAGGATTTTTTATGAATGCGGCGATCGATCAGCAATGCGAATATTATATCAAAGCAAACGATCTTGAAAAAGAAGTTGAAGCTAAAATCAACAAAATATACAAAGAAAAAGGAACAGAACGTCCCAAATATCAAGGTGATTTGCCGGAAGGAAATAATGGTTTAGGATTAATGCTTTTGGGTGTTACAGGAGATCAGGTTTTGCCTCTGGAGGTTTATAATGACATAAAAGTTAAAACATTATCGCAAGTTCGTGGTACGGTTCAGGCTGATATCCTAAAAGAAGATCAGGCACAAAACACCTGTATTTTCTCGACCGAATTTGCTTTGAGGTTAATGGGCGACGTTCAGGAATATTTTATTACCAAAAACGTTCGTAATTTCTATTCGGTTTCGATTTCAGGATATCATATTGCCGAGGCAGGAGCGAACCCAATTACCCAATTGGCCTTTACGCTTTCTAATGGTTTTACTTATGTAGAATATTACTTAAGCCGCGGAATGAGCATTAATGATTTTGGACCCAACTTATCGTTCTTTTTCTCTAATGGAGTAGATCCTGAATATTCAGTAATTGGTCGTGTGGCGCGTAAAATTTGGGCGAAAGCCATGAAAAACAAATACGGAGCAAACGAAAGAGCACAAATGCTAAAATACCATATTCAGACTTCCGGACGTTCGTTGCACGCACAGGAAATTGATTTTAATGATATCAGAACTACTCTTCAAGCTTTGTATGCGATTTATGATAACTGTAACTCGCTACATACCAATGCTTACGATGAAGCGATTACAACACCAACCGAAGAATCTGTGCGCAGAGCAATGGCGATTCAGTTGATTATTAATAAAGAATTAGGTCTGGCCAAAAACGAAAACCCAATACAAGGTTCATTCATCATCGAAGAATTGACAGATTTGGTAGAAGCGGCTGTTCTACAAGAATTCGACCGAATCACAGAACGTGGCGGAGTTCTTGGTGCAATGGAAACCATGTACCAGCGTTCTAAAATTCAGGAAGAAAGTTTGTATTACGAAACCCTGAAACACAACGGAGATTTCCCAATCGTGGGTGTAAATACGTTCCTGAGTTCAAAAGGTTCTCCAACGGTAATTCCGGCAGAAGTAATTCGCGCCACCGAAGAAGAAAAACAATATCAGATTACGATGCTTGATAACTTACACCAGTTTCACGAAGCAAAAGTAAACGAGCATATTAACAAACTGCAAGAAGCTGCGATTAAAAACGAAAATTTATTCGACCATTTAATGGAAGCTACAAAGGTTTGTTCGCTTGGTCANNATAGAAGGAATATGTAGCATATTTGATTTAATATATTTAAGGAAACCTCTCAAGATATGGGAGGTTTTTTGTTTCTTCTAATTTCACTCATTCTTTTCCATTTGAAAAATCATATTTTGAAATAGTTTTTTGTAATATTTTCCAGTGATTTCTAATTTGTCTCTTTATTTCTGGTGAATTCATTTCATCTGATGCACGATAAACATATTTTATATAATTGCCTCTGTATTTCTTAGTTGTTTTTTTTATAATTATTTTTTGATTTTTATAAGTAACCCTTTTAGAAGATAATTCTCTGTTTTTAGTACCTTTAAAACTATATAAACGGTAAATTTTTCTTTTAAATATAGGAGCGTTGTCTAGTAATTTGTCTTGTTTAATGTTTAAGACACGATTGTACTTTCTTTTTATTGTATTTTTCATAC
>NZ_MUGS01000016.1 GCF_002222055.1 Flavobacterium araucananum | reverse complement strand
GATTAAAATCCATCCCTACAATATGTTTCGAGCCGAAGGCTCTTTATGCAAAAGTTCCAGAGGAACGTTTTATTTTGTAGCAAGGAATTTTAATCCGTTGTAAAGTAGATAAACAGATGTATCTCGTAGAGATTAAATATTGGTAGAAAAATAAAAAAGTACAAGGTTAAAATTGTCCCGTAGGGACTACATCTAAATAAGCAAATTACAAAACACTCTCAATAGTATAATGCGTTTTATTGATTTCAAAAGTAAACCCAACTTTATTCCCCATTAAATGCGAACCAAGCGGAGATTGAGGAGAAAGCGCAATAACATTTATACCATCAATAGCAATTTTAGGAAGCGCTACGCTTACATACAAATAAATTCCGTTAGCCTTTACCAAACTACCTGAAATAATATTTTCGGTTGTTTTTGAGGCATCTATTTTATCTAAAACTGCTTTTTGGGTAATCGCTTCTTTTAGTTTATTGGTGAGTTTTTCCTGCTCGATATGCATCATTGACAAAGCAGTTTCGTGTTTATCACCGGCAGAACCTTTGGCATCATTTTTAGAATCTTCGGTCAAAGCCGAAATCATGTCTCTAAAAACATCTATGCGGTCCTGAACCATTTGTATGTAATGCGAATGTATTTTTTGTTTGAATTCCATTTTTTTAAGGGACTGAAGTGCTAAGTTACAAAGGTGCAAAGGTTTTTTCGCTGCTCCAAAAAAGTTAGCCACGAATTCACGAATTTAGTTAAAATTAATTCGTGAATTCGTGGCTAAAAAAACTTTGCGTTTTAGCGCCTTCGTGGCATAACTATCTTAAAAATCGAATTTATAATTTGCTCCTACCAATACCTGAAATCCTTGTACAGGATAATTCAGCCATTTTTCGTACGCCTGGTTTCCAATATTATTCAGCTTTAAGAAACAAGTCAGACGGTCGCTGTATTTGTATCCTAAATGTGCATTGGCATCAAAATAGCTTTTTAGAGTTATAATACTGAGGTCTGTTTGTAAATCTGTATTCATTTGTGTGTCTTTACGTTCTCCTACAAAGAAAACATTTAAACCGGCATACCATTGTTTTGTAATGTTTACATCCAGATTTGAGCTCACCTTCATCGATGGTAAATTCCATGCTTCTCTGGCATCCTGCTTGTAACTATTAAATGTTCCGTTGATTCCAAAAGAAACATTTCTCGAAAAATCAGCTTTTAATTCTCCATAGAAACGGAATGTTCTTACATCATCATAAACAACTCCAAAAGAGTTCCCAAAAGCATAATTCTGATTCGAGAAATCCTCCGTATAGTTATTGGCAACATACAATGCTTTATCTTTTTCGTTTAGATAAGAACCTGTCAGGTTATAATTGATGTTATTTGCCAATTTACCTTTTAACCCCGCAAAAACAGTATATTGATTGTTGGTTGGCCTCATGTTTAATGTTGGCGATAAAAAAGGATTTTGGGTTACAAAATCAGCATAAGAATTTTGTTCTAAACCACCATTTGCACCTGTGTAGAAAATCATTAAATCGCCTACTAATTTATACGAGGCATTTACTTTTGGATAGATATAAAACTTGTTTCCGCTGTTTTCAGAATCCAAACCATAAAATAATCCGGCTCCTAATTCTAAAGTCCAGTCGTTTTCAAGAATTACAAAACTTGGTTCAATTCCAAAATTAGTCAAGCTGTATTTTAGAGGTTGTGTATTATCACGTTCGTAATTATGCTCAAAAGATCCGCTCACGTGATCTACGATAACATTTGTGTTTATAGAATGATCCATCACTTCTACTTTGAAAGAAGGTTTTACGTAAAAACGATTTTCTGAAGAGGAGAAGCTATCTGAAAAATGGGTGAATTTAGTTGAGATTTTACTAAAAATACCTTCATTAAATTCAATGTTTCCACCTAACGAAATGGTATTATAAGAATGATTCGGGTTGATTCCTCTTATTAAATCATCACGGGTTTGTCCGTCTAAAGTCGAACCAAATTCAACTGGCAAACCATACCAGTTATAAATTTGATTTTGATACCCTAAATCAACATTCCATGCCATGTCGCGATTGTTTACACCATAACCTACATCTAGTGCGGTGTCATAAAATTCATCATTTAGATTTACATCTTTAATACCGCCTTGCGAAGAGTGATGGCGAAACATTCCTGCTACATAATCGTTATTTCCTAAATCCTGATTTACGAATAATTCAGCATTTAGAGTGCCGTAATTTCCAACTCCTAAAGTGGCGTAATTATTAAATAATTTTTCTTTTTTTGATTTCTCTACTCCTTCGGCTTTTCCTTTTGATGGTGTAAATGTAGATGCTACAGGGACTGACAAAATACTATATTTTATCGTTTCTTTAGGCTGATTTCCCGTATCGTCAAGCGAAGGAATCTCCTTTACCTTAAAAGCATCTGAAACTGTTGGCGAATAGGGTTTTACCACATTTACAGTTTCTGTCCCGATCGTTTCATTTTTCTTTTGCGAAAACGAAAGCTGGACAACAAACAATACAAGTAAAATAATGGTTTTATTCTGGCAATTAATTTTCATATATCTTTTTTTTTTAGAGAATAGAAGAAAGAGCAAAGAAGAAAGACTTCTCTCTTATTTCTGGATTTTCTCTATTTCTTAATTCTATTATATTTTTTAGTCTTTGCTCTTTCCTCTAGCTTCTTTATTCTATTCTCTTTATTCTATTCTCTTTATTCTATTCTCTTTACTCTATTCTCTTTATTCTATTCTCTTTATTCTATTCTCCATCAGCTAAGCTTCCCAATCTCCTTTTGCAACAAACTGAGCTTTACCTCCTATTTTAATATCATACTCATTCTCTGTTAATTTTCCTTTAAAAAATATTTGCGATGGACGATTGATGTAATCTCCCTGATAATTAATTAAATCTATTTCAGGTTTATGATATTTTAAAAGAAAAGCCTGCAAACATGTGCTTGCGCTTCCTGTTGCCGCATCTTCTACCAATTGGTTGTGTTCTATGCACAACATTCTGCTAAACAATTTTGAACCTTCCAGGTAATAAAAATACAAGCCTCTATGAGTGGTTTTACAATTTTTTATGAGCCAATGATTTGTTTTATCTTTATCTAAAACCAAATTTTCCAAAGCTCTTTTACTACTTAGTCCAACCATTACAAAAGCGCTTCCGGTGGTTACTTCCTGAATAGGAAACTGGTTTTCAAAATCATGATTTTTAAGATTGCTAAATACTGTAAAATCTTCTTTCGAAAAAATATCCCAAAACTTCGGTTGCGCCGCTTTTAGCCAGATCAAACCTTGAGATTGATGAATTGAAATTGGTCCAATCGGAACATTTAATTTTATATTCTCCGGAGAATCATTAAACACTTTATGCATCAAAACCCATGAAGTTCCAATAATAGGATGTCCCGCAAATTGCATCTCCTGAGATGGTGTAAATATTTTTATCTCTGCCTTATTATTTTCTAAATCCAGCTTGGTAATAAAAGTGCTTTCGGCAAAATTAATTTCGCGCGCAATTTGCTGCATTTCTACCGAACTTAAATGACCCGCCTCCAGAAAAACCGCCAATTGATTACCGGCATATTTTTTCTCAGCAAAAACATCAATTATATAAAAAGGTAAACTCATTTTTTTTCTTATTTTTTTAGGAAGATTTTAGATAAAAGAATAAAGAAAAAAGACTTCTCAGCAATCTTTTATCTTGCTTCTTATCTCTCCTTAATCTTTCTTCTTGCCTCTTTTTTCTATTCTCTATTTTCTATGCTCTTTATTCTTATTTATTAATAGACGAATTTGTTTTAGACTCTTCCGTTTTTATTGCTGCTAATTCTTTTTTAGCTTCTTCAACAACATCCGGATAATCGGTAAAATTGTTAATTACGTTATCTAAAATATAAGTTGCCTGATAGCTGTCTTTTAGTCCGTAGAAGTTTTTTGCCATTAAAACCAAACTCTTTGCCCCGTAATATTTATAAGCCGAATAATTTTTTGCCAATTTCTGAACCGAAACATTCGAGGCATCAAACTTCCCTTCTTTCGTTTTAAAATAAGCATCATAATACAACGCTTCGGCTGCTAATTCTCCTTTGGATGTTGCTGATAATTTAGCATAAGCTGCTTTTGCTTTCTCTTCATCTCCGGTTTGCATTGCTGCACGTGCTACAATAATCTGTGCATCGGCTTTTACGTTTGCATCGGCTTTTGCACTTTGCAATACTTTGTCTGCGTATACAACTGCGTTGTCGTAATCTTTTTTGTCATAATAACACTTCATCAAGTTAGCCTGGGCAAAGCTTTTGTTTTGCGAAGAATCGGCTTCATCATCCAAACGTTTCAATACCGGAATTGATTTATCACAATCTTTTGCTTTCAAGAAAATCTGACCTAATTTGGCTAGCGATTGCTCTGTAAATTCGTTTCTTGCCTGATCCGTTACATATTGATAGTTTGCAATTGATTTTGTTTCTGAACCTTCTGCAAAATACAATTGTGCCAGATAAAAATTAGCTTCTAAGGAATGAAGTCCTGTTTGAAATTTACTGATGTACCCCACAAAACCTGTAATGGCTTGTTTGCTGTTATTTTGACTGTATTGTTTATAAGCCGCATCATAAGTATCGTTATCCAATTCAGCATCGGTAACAGCAACAAAATCCAGGGTACGAACCCAGGTTGCATATTCGTCTACTTTTCCTGAATCTACATAAATTAGTCTGGCTGTCGAAACTGCTTCTAACGCTTCCGGGGTTTTTGGAAATTCAGCGGCTACTTTTTTAAATTTAACCAATGCCTGATCATCCCGATCTGAGTTGTAATAAATTAATCCTTGTTTTAGAATTGCTTTTGAAGCAAACACACCGTTTTTATATTCTGATATTAACTGATCGTAGGTTTTAATCGCCTGATCGTTCTTTTTTTCTGCCACATACGTATTTCCCAATTCATATAATGCATCATCACGATATTCTGATTTTTTATACATCTGTAGAAAATTATTCAGCTCATCGACTTTCTTATCGTTTTTAGACATGAACCCGTACGAAATTGCTTTCTGGAACTGCGCATAATCTGCATCTACACCTCTTGCTTCAATTGCTTTGGCATACGCCTCATTTGCAGCAGTATATTTGGCACTTGCAAAACGACAATCTCCCAAACGCAAGTACGAATCATTTAAACGAACTTTATCTGCCGGAGAATTATCGATTTGTGCCTGAAATGAATTTCCTGCAGAATCGTATTCTTTTAGCTTAAAATAGGTATATCCAATATTATAATTAATGTTCTTGAACTCATCAGTTGTTTTAGCCGCAGCCTGACCCGCAAATTGTTTGTAACTCAATAATGCGTTCTGAAAATCTGCTGTAACATATTCTGTTTCTGCTTTCCAGAAAGTGGCACGTGCTGTAAACTCAGGTGTTTTTTGCTCACTGATTGCACTTTTGAACATTTTTCCGGCTTCTTGATAATTGGATTCATTATAGAGTTCTAATCCTCTGTAAAAAAGTACTTTTTGATACGCGGATTTATTTTCCGGAGATCTGTTTTTCTCTAATAAGGTCAAGGCTTCTTTGTAGTTTTTAGTAGAAATATAAGAATCTACCAATAATTTTTCGATCTCAGATCTGCTTGAATTGTTTGGATATTTCTTTAGAAAATCAAGCAAGATTCCCGGAACGGTCTGATAGGCATTTCCAATATCATAACTCACTTTTGCATAATTTAAAGCAGCATCTTCCTGAATTTGCGCATTGAAATCCATTTCTGAGGCATTTTTAAAAGCGTTCAAAGCCTCTTGTTTTTTGCCGGTATTCAAATAACTTAACCCTAAATGGTAATATGCATTTTGTGCTACAAAATCTTTTCCTTCAATTATTTTATTAAACTGCGAAATCGCTTTTTCATATTCTTTTTGCTCATAATAAGCATAACCTAATTGATAAAAATCGGTATTGCTCCATTTTCCTTTTTTACCTGCATATTGCTCTAAAAACGGAATGGCTTTGTCGTATTGTTTTAGGTTAAAATAACTTTCTCCAATAATTTTATTCAGTTCCGATTTTTCAAGTGCATTTGATTTAGCCATAGCTTTTTGCCCTAAATCAATTGCTTTCTGGAAATTTCCCAACTTAAAGTTCATATCAGCCTGATAGTACGAAAGTTTTTCTTTGTATTTTTCTTCGCCCGAAACTTCATCAAAATATTTGGTTGCTTCTTTGTAATCATCGCCTTCATAAGCCATAAATCCTAAATAATATTTGGCTTGAGAACCAAACTCAGGAGAGTTAACCACTTTATTAAAGTAAGTTGTGGCTTCTTTTTTCTTTTTGGCATTGAAGTAACTGTATCCTTTTTGGAAATTAAATTTATCCGAGTCGGATTTACTCATATAACTTTCATCTACTTTATCAAACCATTGCAAAGCTTTTGGATAATTACCCTGCTCAAAGAAAAACTGGGCGACCTCAATATAAGCCTGATTTTGCTTGGTACTTGTTGGATAATCACTAACGAATTTTTCCATCAGCGCATCTGCATTGGCTTTGTTGGTTCTAATGGCACAATTGGCAATATAATAAGCACAATCTGACTGAACTTCTTCGGTCGTAGCGTTGTTTTTTACATATTCAAAAATAAGTTGTGCCGAAGCATATTGTTTGTCATTATATAAAGCCAGTGCTTTGTCAAAATCTTTTAGATCGTAAGTGTAAATAGCTGATTTTTGTGCCGAAACTATGGTCGAAAAAAAGATAATTGGGAATAGAATGAACCAGGAAAGTTTACGCATTTTTATTATATTTAGTATTCAAATGTATCATTTTATACCGTTTATAACGAAACGTTTCAGGCTTTTATTATGAACAAAAATTTTAGCAGACTACATTTAGTAACTTCTCAAATGCTATTTTTTAACCATACAAGTGATATAAGTAATTATACGTTAGGCGTTTTTCTCCTTTAGTTATGAATCTAAACTCCTTTAAGCTTTAATAAATAAAAAACTTCCTTGCTCCATTTGCTAAAAGGAACTTATATCGTTTAAATTTTCATTTTAATATTTTATCAGAAATGATTCAATTTTATTTTGAATCCAAGCGTTATCTTACTACTTTTACCAATCAAATCAATTTATTATGTCACAAATCGTACTGTCTCTTAAAGAAGTAACTATATATCAAGAAGGAAGAAAAATTTTATCTCATATTAATTTAGATGTTAACCATGGTGAGTTTATCTACATTATTGGAAAAACAGGTTCCGGAAAAAGTAGTTTCATGAAAACGTTGTACGGTGATTTGCCTTTAACTGAAGGTGAAGGTCATATTGTTGAATTTGATTTGGCTACCCTTAAAGAAAGCGAGATTCCATTTTTGAGACGTAAAATTGGAATTGTATTTCAGGATTTCAAATTACTTCCGGATCGTTCTGTAAAAGACAATATGCTTTTTGTTCTTAAAGCAACGGGATGGTCTGAAAAAGAGGCGATGGAACATAAAATTGATGAAGTTCTGGACAAAGTGGGTATGAAGGATTTTGTAAACAAAATGCCGCATCAGCTTTCAGGAGGAGAACAACAACGTGTTGCAATTGCAAGAGCTTTATTAAACGATCCTGAATTTATCCTAGCCGATGAGCCTACGGGAAACCTTGACCCACAAACGAGCTCTGAGGTGCTTGAAGTATTGAAAAAAATCAACGCCAACGGTAAAACTATTATCATGGCAACTCACGATTATGCTTTATTAATGAAGTTCCCGTCTAAAACATTAAAATGTGAAGACGAAAGAATTTTTGAAGTCGTGCAACGCAGCGTGTAATGCTTTCTATTTTAATTCCGGTTTATAATTATAATGTCTTTAATCTTGTTGAAACATTGTACAAGCAGGCTTTGGAATCTAACGTTATTTTCGAAATTATTTGTCTGGATGATGCTTCGGATGATTTTTTGTCTGAAAACAAAAGAATCAATCTGTTCAGAAATACCCGTTATACTATTTTAGAAAAAAATATTGGGCGAAGTGCTATTCGTAATTTATTGGCTGAAAAAGCTACTTATCAAAACTTGCTTTTTCTGGATGCTGACACCCTTCCGGTTCATCATAATTTTATCGATACGTATATTTCACAAATAAATAATACCGAAAAAGTAGTTTATGGCGGCATTTTATACCAAAATGAAAAGCCTGAAAAAAAACAGCTTTTACGTTGGGTTTATGGCAATAAACGTGAGGCTCTAAAAGTTTTTGAAAGAAGCAGAAATCCCTACATTTCGTTTTTGACTTTGAATTTTCTGATTTCAAAAAGTGTTTTTACAAAAGTAAAATTCAATGAAGATATTCCAAATCTCAGACATGAAGATACTTTATTTTCATACGAATTAGAACAAAATAAAATTGAAATTATTCATATCGAAAATCCTGTTTACCACTTAGGATTAGAAAATAGCGAAACGTTTTTAAGAAAATCAGAAGAAGCTGTTTTAGGATTGAAAAACCTGACAGATTCCCGTTTAATTGCTTCCCACTATGTGAAGCTCTCCCATTATTTTCAAATCATAACAAAATTCCATCTTAGGTCTTTAATTGCGTTTGGATTCAAAATTTCGAAGTCTCTTTTTATCCAACAATTATTGAGCAAAAAACCATCAATTTTTCTTTTTGATATGTATCGATTAGGGTATTATTGTAGTTTAAAAACTAAATAAATTACAGTTAACAAATTTTGTTACCTATATTTTATTATTTACCTTTTCTTTTTTTCAAATCTAGAAAAAAAACATTCCAAATAGACATTATGGATTCGATCTTGTATGGCTCAGCACTTTTTATGGCTTTTATCCCTAACTCAACTCGTAAGTTTTCATTCGTAATCAATAATTCCAGTTTCTCTACAAATAAGTCTATATTCTCATCTTCAATCAAAAATCCGTTTTCATTGTTTTTTATGATTGCTTTTGGACCAACCGGGCAATCGTAAGCGATACAAGGTAAACCGCAGGCCATTGCTTCGATTAAAACCATTGGCAATGCTTCGTTTCTGGAGGTCATAACTAATATTGATGCTTCAGTATATTTTTGCTGAATATTTTTTACCGGATCAAGAAAAGCTACACTTTTTTCGATCATTAACTTTTTTGCTAAGTATATTAATCCTAAATCTTCATTTGGTTTGCCATAAATTTCTAATGACCAATCTGAATGTTTTTCTGCAACTAATTTCCAAATTTGCAACAATCTGTCAATTCCTTTTTCATGTGAATGTCTTGCAACAGCAATAATTTTTTTTGCTTTTAAATCTGAATAAGATTTTGTTTCTATCCATAATGGGTTTGGAATTACAATACTATTTTTGACAGACCATTCGTTTAGACTTTCTTGTGATAAGGCTACAAAAGTCAAAAATTTGGAAGCACAATAATTTCGATATATATATTTGAATCTGTTCGTAAATCCAAAAAAACGGGACTCTTTGTATTCATTAAACCTAGAACCGTGTGCCTCAAAAATTATTGGAATCTTTGTATTTATTAGCAACGGAATTGAAAATGATTTTAATGCAAAATCACAAACAATAATACAATCAGGCTGTACTTTTTTTATACAGGTCTGTAACTCTTTTTTATAACGAAGCAAATTAAAAGCCTTATTGGCTTTTAACGAAATATCATAAAAATCGATTCGTTTATTAAACTCAAAAAAAAGGTTTTCGTTTCCTCCATTTTGAGTAACAATACAAATCTCATAATCAAATTTCTCGATTAAATAATTGGTTTTTACTGCAAGTACGCGTTGTACTCCTCCTTCTTCATTTGCTCTTTGCGTTATGTAGAGTAATTTCATTCTTTTGATTTCAAAAATTCACTGTAGTTTCTTAAATAATCATTCTCGTCGAAAACTTCAGAAGCCAGAACCAGGCAAACTGCACCTGATGAAAAATTTTCTAGCTCACGCCAAATATTATTTTTAATCAACAAACCTTTATCCGGTTTATTAAGAGTTATTGTTTTTTCGGTTTTACCATCTTTTAAAACCACATCAAAACTTCCTGAAATTGCGATTAAAATTTGTTGTAGTTTTTTATGAGAATGCCCTCCTCTTTTAGAAGAACTTGGAATATCATATAAATAATAAACTCTTTTTATATCAAAAGGAATAGTATCATTTTCTATTACTGCAATGTTGCCTAAGAAATTTTCAATTTTTGGAAAATCAATCATAACTATATTCATAAGCTTATTTCAATTTTACATTTTTTGTTAGGCACTATCATAATCGATTTCTTATTTTCGTATCAAATATATAACTCTTTAAAAACAATATGCAAAATAAATCAGTAGTCACAGTTATTTGTATGTGTTATAATCATGAAAAATTTGTCCTGGAGAGTTTGCATTCAGTTATCACTCAGGATTATCCTTTTATTGAATTGATAATTATAGATGATTGTAGTACTGATGACTCTAAAAATACAATTGAAAAGTGGCTGTTAGATTATCCTAAAGTTCAATTTATAGCCAATGAAACTAATTTAGGAAACACTAAATCGTTTAATAAAGCCTTAAAATTAGCCAGCGGAGATTATATCATTGATCTTGCAACAGATGATGTTTTGATCTCTAATTGTGTTTCATTACAAATAAAAGCGTTTACTGAAAGTACTTTTAAAAATCTGGGAATTGTTTATGGCAATGCTGAATTAATTACTGAAAAAGGCGAATTTGATTCTTATTATTTCCCTGTAAATGATAACAAAAAAACCATTAAAAAACGACAAACAGGCGATATATATTTAAGTGTTCTCTCTGGTGGAGATAGTATTTGTTCTGTTTCTTCGATGGCAAAAAAATCAGTTTATAATTTACTGAACGGTTACGATGAAACTCTTGCTTATGAGGATTTAGATTTTTGGATACGCTCCTCTCGTTTGTATGAATTCGATTTTATTGATGAAATTTTAATAAAAAAACGAATTTCAGCTACTTCATTAACGACTAGCTTTTATGACAATCATTCTTCACGATTTAAAAAAATAAATAGGTCTACTTATTTAATTCTCAAAAAAGCTATTGGATTAAACCAAACAAATGAAGAAGATCTTGCCGTTCAAAAAAGAGTACATCACGAAATGGTTCACACTTTTAAGATCAAGGATTATAGTTTATTTTTAAAAAATACAGGATTACGATTTTGGTTATTTTGGAGAAAAAACTTTAAAAAACACTAATATCTACCCGTTGTGTATAATTAATTTTAACACATAGAAACATAGCTTTTGGACCTTTAAAAAAGACGTTTCACTTATTTAAAATGCACATAGACTAGCTATGTAAAAAAAATGTATTTCTTTTTGCATTCTTTTTAACTAAAAAAATCTATGTTACTATGTGTTAAATATATATTTTTTGACCCAAGCGAAGCGAACAGACGAAGTAATTACAACCCAACGGCTAATATCTCTTTGATTTCATCTTTAAAGACTATCTTTTTTTAGCTTCAACAATAATTGCCAAGCCTCTTTTAATTCTTCTAATTTTAGTGCCCAACATATAAACAAATAAGTTACCGCTCCCAGAACAACTCCCAAAAGCAACTCAAGGATTAAATTTTTTATAAAGTAAGAAAGCACTAATACTGAGATTGCCATACCAATTGTAGCAAAAAAAACAGGTAACATATCCTTTAATTGTTTTACGGCACCATAGCCATAAAACTTTCCTGGCAAATAGGCGTTTATTACAAATGCTATTGCAGATGTAACAACATGACCAATTATAATAGCTTTTAGTCCTAACGGGATTGTTATTATCATTGCCAATATCGTCAAAGGCAATTTTGACAAGTCGACCTTTAAGTATAAATCTGACCGTCCAACTGCATTTAATAAATTCATATTGATCGCACTCATAGGCAGAAAAATTCGCGCAAAAACCATCCATTGTAATAGCGGAATCAAAGAAACCCATTTCTCTGTAAGCAACAAGATAACAATAGGTTTTGCAAGCAAAGCAATAAGTGTCATAAGCGGAATAATCAGAAAAGCCGACATACGAATCATCCTGCTGTATATAGAAACTAATTTTTCCTGATCGTTTTGTACTGCGGCAAGAACCGGAAATGTTGCTTGCTGTATAATACTCACAATTGTTCCCGCTGATACATCTGCAAAACTCTTCGCTCTTGTATAGTAACCTAATGAAGCTGTTGGATAAAATTTACCCAGGCAAATATTATAAATATTATTGAGGAGCTGCGCATATAATCCTGCCAGTAAAATTTTTGAACCGTAACCAAACAAGGAGTTAAAAGACTTTTTTGAAAACGAAACTGACGGACTCCAACTACTTAAAAACCATAAAGAAACTGATGTAGCCAAAGACCAAACCAAACTCTGAACAACCAATGACCAAACTCCATATCCGTTTATTGCAGCTACTATACCGCATAATCCGCCTGCAATTACGGCTATAACATTACTCATTGCAATAGATTTAAAATCCATCGCAATGGTTAGCTTCGTTTTTTGAACTATAGCAAGGGCATTCAAAAACAAGGTTAAACCTAAAACCCGAACTAAATCTGTTAGTTGTGGCTGATTAAAAAAAAGGGATATGTAAGGTGCTGAAAAAAATAGCAACAGATAAAAAAAGCCACTTACCAATAAATTAAATACAAATACAGTCGAAAAATCAATATCGGTTCTGTCTTGTCGCTGAATTAAGCCTATCCCTAAACCACTCTCGATAAAAGTTTGGGACAAGGCCATAAAAATGGCCAGCATTCCTATTAACCCAAAATCTTCCGGAATCAAAATTCTGGCAAGCACAACACTCACAACGAATTGCCCTATCTGAACGGCAAATTTATCAACCGCAGACCAAAAAATCCCTTTTGCCGCTATTGATTTTAGAGAGGTATTCTGCATCTAAAAGAGGTTAAATTTTGTTATTTTAAAGTCGTACATCGATCACTTGTCCTGTATAATTCGACAACAAAGTCTGGATGCATCTTAATGCAACCGTTTCTGGTTTTAGCAACGTATCTTCTGGTTCATTACCAAAGTTTTTAATTCGCATTGGTGTTTGTGTACGTTCCGGATTCATACAATTTACTTTAATCCCTAAGGTTTCCCATTCTTGCGAAATTGCCTGTACAAAATTTACGACAGCCGCTTTTCCAGATGAATAAATACTGTAAAATGCTCTGCCTCTTGTGTACGAACTAGAGGTAAAGAACAAAATATGCCCTTTTGATTCTTTTAAATAGGGTAATGAAGCCAGAGCGATGTGAACCATTCCCAGATAATTGACATTGATCGAATCCAGAATATTTTGATAATTCATAATCTCCAACGGTTCTTTGTGCAATATACCGGCTGCATTGATAATAAAATCAATTTTATGTTCTGTTTGATACACACTTTCAAGCGCATTTTTAACGGCATCTACATTAGAAACATCTACATTATTTTGGCTTCGGGAAAAACTATAAACACGAATACCATTTGCCTTTCCCAAATCTACAATACTTTTTCCTATCCCGTAAGAACCGCCAAAAACAACCATCACTTTATCAGATAATGCTGCTTTTGATAGTTGTGTATCCTGAATTTCGACAGAGCGCAACTGAAACAATTTATCCAATAAATAAGTATCTTCCGGATACGTGAGTTTCATATTAACCTCTTCGCCATCTACAACATAAATGTTTTCCTGAGGCAAATATTTTTTTACTACACCACAATCATCAGTTGCTTTAAAATTTTGGTCTTGCAGCGCTAACTTATATGCTTTTGCAATAAGCTCTTGTCTAAACCCCTGAGGAGTTTGTCCTCTGCGCATTTTTATCCTTTCCGGAATTTCTTTTATAATATTATTTTCGACTTCAATAATAGTATCTGCCGAGTTTATAGCAACATCTACAGCCTGATAATGCTGCATTGCCTGTACAACATCATTTATAATTCGCTGGCTTATTAAAGGACGGGCAGCATCATGAAAAATTAAATTAGCTTCTTTTAATTCCTCATAGGCATTAATTGCCGCAAGGCTCGAATGATATCGTTCTTTTCCTCCTACTAAAACACGTTTAACCTTTTTCCATTGGTTTTTAATAATCATATCCTCTATCATAAAAAGATAATGTTTATTACTAACAATGGCGATTTCATCTATTAATTCATTTCTTTCGAACGCATCAACAGCATGTTCTACAACCATTTTTCCGGCAACTTTAAAAAACTGTTTTGGTAAAGATTTTTCCAGCCTGATTCCTGTTCCTCCCGCTAAAATGACAGCTATATTCATTTCTTTTTGTTTAAATAAAGTTTAAAATCATTAACCCAAATTATTTAAAAAATTCAGTTTCTAAATAATCTATTATATTTTGAGATGCGCTAAAACTGTTCTTTGGTACTAAATTATTCTCAACAAAATCGTTACGGATTTCTTTCATCGAATCATTCTCCTTCAATACGACATTTTCAATAAAAGCGATTAATTCTTCTTTATTTCTGGATTGATAATGTACCGCCACAGCCTTTTCTCCAAACGCACTCCATTCGTTCATAACAGCCTCATTTCTGACCATAAAAAGAGATGGTTTTCCAGTTATCAGATATTCTGCCATAAAAGAACCACAATCATGAATCAAAGCATCTGAGGTTAAAAACAAATCTGTATAATCTGAATTTTCAAACTGTCCATTCTCCAAATTAATCCATTTATTATAATAAACATCTGTTTTTTCTTTGCCCCAATTTAGATCATTTTCTAATTTTACCCTTAACAATGGATGCGGCTTAAAAGCTATTTGCAATTGATCTTTATATACCATCGCCAACTCTAAAAATACATCAGAATATTCTAAAAAATTTGATACTTTATTGAGTTCATGCATTGAATGATGCGGTGCCCAAATCACTTTTTTAAGAGCCGTATTTTTGTTTTTCCAAACAGCATAATTTGGTGCATTATTAAGTAATAACGAATCGAATCCCGGATATCCTGTTACAACATTGTTGTGCCCTTTGTTTGTTTGTTTTTGAACTGCTATTTGTTTATGAATTGGTGTTTCTGAAAAAATCCTCCAAACCAGATTATGAAAATCCAAATTATAAAAAGCATCATAATTTGTCGTCATAATAGCATAAGGAACATAACAGGTTAACGTGGTCGAAAATTGTTTAATATAATACCTGTAATCCTGCAAACCCTGATAAGGATTGGTAAAAAAAACAACATCCGGAGCAAAGGTTTTTTTTACATCTGCATATTCACCCGTTTCATTATCATAGGTTTTAACGATATTGTATCCTTTCTGTATAAAAGAATTGTATGATTTGTTCATTTCAAACAGCATATTCTCTTGACCAAAATTTACTGCCGGACAAACAAATATTACCGGTTCAAATCGGGAATTTTGCAACATTAAATCATAAAGCACATCGTATTTCCAAACAGATTCATGAATCAAAAAAAAAGCAACTTTTACCCGCTCTTTTTGTCGCACAATTTCAAGTGCTTTTTGATGTTTTTTTGGAGCTATTTTTATTAAATACAAACTATAGGCTGTTCTTAAATTGGTGAAATTATAAATTCTGATCAGCAAAATCCATATTTTTTCTGGAACGTATTGTTTAATAATTAATTTTAATTCAGTCATTTTTTATCCAATCAAAATTAATATCGATTTAAAATTTCAATAACAAAATCAACCTCTGAATCTTCTAAAACCGGACTTATAGGCAAACTCAAAACCTCATTATGAATCTTCTCGGTAATTGAAAAAGACAAATTATTCCATTCCTGAAATGCTTTTTGCCTGTGTGGCGGAATTGGATAATGAATAACGGTCTGGATCGTATTATTGGATAAATATTCTTGCAGCTCTTCTCTGTTTTCAGTTCGTATTACAAACAAATGAAAAACATGACTGGCTGAAAAATCCCAATACGGAAGTACTATTTTCTCATTTTTTATCTCTGATACATAACGCTTTGCTATTGCCCGTCGTTTATCATTATCAGCATTTAAGTACGGTAGTTTTACATGCAAAAAAGCCGCCTGAATTTCATCTAATCTTGAATTTACACCAATATATTCGTTATGATATTTTTTCTCAGAACCATAGCTACGAAGCGAGAAAAGCACTTTTGCCAACTCAGCATCATTAGTAGTTATGGCACCACCATCGCCCAAAGCTCCTAAATTTTTTCCGGGATAAAAACTATATGCAGCAGCTCCTAAAGATTCTTCGACTTTACTCAGAGTCCCGTTTGTAGCATTTTGGATCGCTCCGTGTGATTGTGCTGCGTCTTGTACAACTAATAAATTATTGCGAATTGCGATTTGATTAATTGCATTCATATCTGCCAATTGACCGTATAAATGAACCACTAAGATCGCTCTGGTTTTTGAAGTAATTTTTTCCGGAATCAAATCTGGATTTATATTATATGTTTCTAGTTTTGGCTCGACCAAAACCGGAACTAAATCTGCTTGTAATATTGCCAGAACACTTGCTATAAAAGTATTTGCCGGTACAATAATTTCATCGCCTTTTTGAAGTTTCCCTAAAGCAATATATCCCTTAAAAATTAAAGTAAGAGCATCTAAACCGTTTCCTACCCCAATACAATAATCAGTTTTGCAATAAGTGGCAAATGCCCTCTCAAAAGCTTTTACTTCATCTCCTAAAATATACCAGCCATTATATAAAACTGTTTTCATTTTTTCCTGAAAAGCAGCTTCATAGGGCTCGTTTATTTTTTTTAGATCCAGAAATGATATCATATTATTTTTTTAATTGCTAAACAAAAATACCATTTAACTTATTATAATTTGCAGTTTCTATTTCATAACAATCATGAATTATGGTACTGGCGCCAAAACTTTCTTTCCAGTACGATAATCCTTCATTGAGTTTTTTTCCCTGATCTTCATTCGAAATTCCAAAATCAAAAAACCGTTTTGCAGCAAATCTTTCCCGAATCAAATAATGGAATAAGTAATCTAAACTCCCCAGATTTTCCTGTTTTTCATTTTTTGATATATACTGACAATGTGCAACAGTTTCCGTTTCAAAAACAGTTGTACCTGCCACTATTTTACCTTCTGAATAAACATTAAACTGATGAATATTTTTAGGAAAATGAGTTTTTAGGTTGTTCATTTCCTGTGTAGAATGCACTGGTTTTGCATTGTGTTTTTTATTTAAATTAGGAATCAGTATCTCCTCCCAAAATGATTCAAAATGAGTTTCTTCCTTGATCACTAACTCATTTGAAATTGCTTTTTGAAAACCCCTTTTTCTTATTTTTGATGTAACATTTTCCTGCGATAAATCGATTACAGAAAGCGAATCGCGACGTACCAATTTTGCTTCGGTTAAAAACAAAGCATACAAAATTTCTTCTGCCGGTTTTAAAGCATAAATGGACGGAAGTGTTTTAAAATATAATTTTTGAAATTTATGCTCTTTCAGAAAAAACAAAACCGACTGAAAAATTTCTATTACCATCACTAATTTAGTTTGCTCCTTATAAACCAAACCTCCATAGGTAAGCCCCTGATGCGAATAGATAGTTTCCTGAACTTTATTCGCCGGTAAAACGCTAATTAGTTTTTGATCGTCGTAAACTAAAAGCGAAAAATCTTCGAAGCGATCTTCATGATATTCCATAAAATCGCGATGAAATAAAAAAGTAGCATTTTTGGCATGACCAATAAAATCATTCCAAATTTTATAATCGTTTTTGTGATATTTTTTTACGGTAAACTTTGTCATTTTTTGCCACAGATTTTAATGATTTCAATGATTCGCTGAATTTTCAGCCAAAGAAAATCCTTTTTTAATCCTTTAATCTGTGGCTAATATCGTCTAAAAAATCTTATTTGTGATCAAATGCAGGTAAATACCATTTGAATTTTACGGCCAATAGTCGAACTGTAATAATGACAACCGATGTTACTAAATATAAAACATCATTATCTAAATTTAATTTTTTCAAAATAAAAAATACGATTCCGCCAAGAATACAAATCGTAGCATAAATTTCCCGTCTAAATATCGTTGGAATTTCTGTGCACAAAATATCTCTTGTTACGCCGCCAAAACAAGCTGTCATGGTTCCTAAAGCAATACAAATAACAGGATGCAAACCAATCATAATTCCTTTTTCGAGACCAATTAAAGTAAAAACCCCCAACCCGATTGTATCAAACAAAAACAAGGAAGTTCGTAATCGATCGAATTTTTTTCGGAAAAGAATCGCCAATCCAAAACCTAAAATAATCACGTAAACATATTGCAAATCTTTCATCCAGCCTACTGGCGTTCTGCCTATCAAAACATCACGCAACGTTCCGCCACCAACAGAAGTAACAAACGCAATAATAAAAACGCCAAACGGATCCAGTTTTTTATGCATTGCCGTTAACGCGCCTGACATAGCAAAAGCCATCGTACCGATAAGATCTAATAAATGAAACATTCTATATTTTTTAGGTTCAAAGGTACAAAGTTGCAGAGATGACCGGATTCAAATTGCCTTTTATTATATCTTTTTTTACTATTCTAAGGTTTATTTCCTGATATAAATTGGGTCTCTTTTCAATAATTTATCCCGCTATCTTTTATACACCGCGGCATAAATTACATATTCTGTGTATAAAAATTGTAATCTTTTAAAATAACCCTCAGGAAATCACTGTTATTTCCGGATTGATTTTTAATTCCCGAAACGTTTTCAATTTTAGCAACCAATTTATAAATGACTTCATGATCATTTTTTGCAAGTGCATTTTGAAAAGTTTCCTTGATAATTCGCATATCATTATCAGATAATTTAATTACCAAAGGATAAGTAGGAACGTAAGCATCTCCTATTTCTTCCAGAATTGTATGGCTAATGTTGATCTTGTTTTTTAATGTTATAACAGCCGTTCCCGCAACCATATCACCCAATCGTTGCCCTTTTTTGCTCGAAACAACCGTAATAAGTGCTACTATTCCGTACAACAGCGTAATATCTACCAGCCTAAAAAACCAACGCATCAGGTAATCTCCAAATCCTGCCTGATAACCATCGATTTTAACGACTTTTATTTTAACTAGTTTTTTACCAATAGTTTGTCCCTCAAAAATACTTTCTAAGGTGATCGAATAAATTACAAATGGAAAATAAAGAACTAAAAGTATAGAAACTTTTGACCAACTGTCTAATGTCTCAAATAATTTTCCGAGATTTAACCAATAAAAAAACAGTAGAGAAATCACTGTGACATAGGCAACTTTAATAGCCAGATCGATAAAATAAGATCCTATTCTTTCGCCTGCCGAAGCGGCAATAAAATTTATTTTAACATTTTGTGTTGTATTTATAGATAATTCTGACATATTTTATATTTTAGCCTACAATGAGAGAAGTTGCCTTCATAAAACAAAATAAAGAAAAATGGCTTGAATTTGAGCTAGCTATTTTCGGTAAAGCTAAAAAAAATCCTGATGAGTTAGCAAATTTGTACATTCAAATGATGAATGATTTGTCGTATGCGCAAACCTATTACCCAAAAAGTAAGACAGTCATCTACTTAAATCATCTTGCTTCGCAGATATATCAAAAGATTTACAAAACTAAGAGAACCGAAAAAAATAAAATACTGGAATTCTTTACTACCGAAGTTCCTTTGCTGGTTTACGAATACAAAAGGTACTTAATGTATGCTTTTATTTTATTTTTTATTACAGTCGCAATGGGTGTAGTTTCGGCAAAATTTGATCCTAATTTTGTTCGGTTAATTCTGGGAGACGGTTATGTAAACATGACATTAGAAAACATCAAAAAAGGAGACCCAATGGCCGTTTACGGCTCCGGCAGCAACTGGGGCAGTTTTATAGGCATTACCATGAATAACCTTTATGTAGGCGCAAGATGTTACATTTACGGCATATTTGGCGGTATTGGAACCTTTTATATTTTCTTGCAAAACTCACTGATGTTAGGATCTTTTCAGTACTTTTTTTACGAACAGGGTGTTTTCTGGAAAAGCGTTCGCGGTATCTGGATTCACGGTTCGATGGAAATTTTTGCAATAGTAATCGAAAGTACCGCAGGCTTTATTTTAGGCGCTTCGATCCTGTTCCCTAAAACTTTTTCGAGAGTAAACTCTTTTAAAATAGGCTTTAAAAACAGTTTCAAAATATTCCTGAGTACATTTCCGTTTACTATTAGCGCAGGATTTCTCGAGGGATTTATAACCCGATATTCTATCGATATGCCCAATTGGTTAAGTAGTTTTATAATCCTGTTTACATTAGGAATAATTTCATTCTATTATTTGGTTTATCCTTTTATCGTTCACAAAAAAGTACAACAATTATCAGCCAAATCGAATTAATAGAAACCAATAATGAATAGAATTTTTATCCTTTTATCCTTTCTTTTTTTATCTGGTATCTCGCATGCTCAGGATTCGTTGGCTATAGTCGAATCCGAGTCTATAAAAACTTCTGTAAAATATACCGAGAAAGACATTCAAATTGATTCCAGTACTGTAGATACCAAAACTTTTTCTAAAAATTTCAAAAAAAAATATTCAGATTCAGATTTTGTATATGAACGTAAAGCTCCTGAAAAAACTTTGTGGCAACGTTTTTTAAGTTGGCTTGCAAGCATTTTTAGAAATCTTTTTCATTTTAAAACCTCTCAGGCTTCACTCAATTTTGTTGCTATTTTATTAAAAACAATAGCAATTTTAATTATTGTATTTGTAATTTATCTCATTGCAAAAGCTTTAATTAATAAAGAAGGACAATGGATTTTTGGAAAAAATTCGAACAAAAGAACCATCTACTATTCTGATATCGAAAAGAACATTCATCTTTTAGATTTCGAAAAACTAATTAAGGAAAGTCTTAAATCCGGCGAAAAAAGAATTGTTATTCGGTACTATTATTTATGGTTGCTAAAAGTAATGGCACAAAATCATTATATAGAATGGGACATCGAAAAAACAAATTCTGATTATCTCTATGAACTTCAAAGACCGGTTCATAAGGAAGAGTTCACCTATTTATCTTACTTATATAATTATATCTGGTATGGCGAATTCGAAATCGATGAAACCTCCTTTACAAAAGCCGAAAACCGATTTAAGAATGCCATAAAAACCTTTAGTAATGAGTAAAAGTATCAAAATATACATTGCTGTTCTGGTTCTTATTCTGGCTATAATTTTAATATCAGATCACAACAAGCCCAAACCTATCGATTGGAGACCAACTTACTCTGTCAACGACAAAATCCCATACGGATTATTTGTTTTTGATAAAGAAATTAATGGTCTTTTTAAAAAACCCGTAGAACGAATTTCGACCGTAACCCCTTATGAGTTTTTAGATTCAAAATATAATGACGATACACTTGTAGAAAACTACAAAATAAAAGGTACCTTCATCAACATATCCGAAGCCAATACAATTGACGAGCAATCGATCAAGGAAATATTTTATTTTGTATCGCACGGAAACAGTGCTTTTTTAAGCATGAAAAATTTTCCGCAATATTTACTCGATACCCTAAAAGTCGAAGTTAAATCTGATTTTCAATACGAAGGCAATACGACAGTATTTACAACCAGTAAAAAAACTAAGAAATATAAATTTGCCCAACAAGTAGACGACTATTTCTCTAAAATAGATACCCTGAACACTTCTGTTTTGGGCTATCAGGGATCAAAACCAAGACATATTAATTACATAAAAGTTCCATACAGACAAGGTTATTTTTATTTGCACACACAACCTGCGGCTTTTACAAATTTTAATTTGCTTAAAAAAGACCATTATCAATATGTCGAAAATGTTTTGTCGTATCTACCAAAAGGCGATGTTTTCTGGTACACAAAAGGGCAAAATAACGAAAGTATTTCTGACTCCCCTTTGCGTTATATCTTAAGTCAACCCGGATTAAAATGGGCTTGGTATTTCTTTTTAATCGGAATGTTGATTTTTATTATTTTTAATGCCAAACGCAAACAACGTATCGTACCTATCCTGAAACCTTTGCAAAACTTAACCGTTGATTTTACTAAGACCATCGGAAATTTATATTACCAGGAAGGCGATCACAATAATATTATTGATAAAAAGATCATTTACTTCTTAGAAAAAATACGAACTGAATATTTGATCGATACAACAAAGTTAGACGATACTTTTATTCAGAAACTGCATTATAAAACCGGAAAAGACGAAACTGATATTCAAAAACTTGTATTTTTGATCAACGAACATCGAAACAGTTATCACGGAAGTCTTGAAGAAGATTTATTGCGAATAAATGATGCAATAGAGAAGATTTTACATTAGTATAAAAAATATTTGCCACAGATTAAAAGGATTAACACAGATTAGAAGAATCATTTTAATCATTCAAATCTGTGGCAAAAAAAAATAAGAATCAACAAATAGAAAATATTTGACATTAGTATAAAAATATTTGCCACAGATTAAAAAGATTAACACAGATTAGAAGAATCATTTTAATCATTCAAATCTGTGGTAAAAAAAACAAGAATCAACAAATAGAAAATATTTTACATTAGTATAAAAAATATTTGCCACAGATTAAAAGGATTAGCACAGATTAGAAGAATCATTTTAATCCTTTTAATCTGTGGCAAAAAAATAACCAAGAAAACACACCAAAAATGGACGATATCAATACTACAGAAAACGGAATCACAAATGAAAATGTGAATTTTGAAACGAGAATAAACCTGGGACCACTTTTAGAGCACGTAAATAGTATCAAGAAAGAACTTGAAACTGTTATTGTGGGACAACATAAAATGGTCGATCAGCTTTTGGTTGCGATTTTATCAAACGGACACGTTTTGCTGGAAGGTGTTCCGGGAGTTGCCAAAACCATTACAGCTAAATTATTGTCTAAAACGTTGAACATTGGCTTTAGCCGAATTCAGTTCACACCGGATTTAATGCCTTCGGATATTTTAGGAACTTCGATTTTTAATCTTAAAAATTCTGAATTTGAATTTAAAAAAGGTCCTATTTTCTCTAATTTAATTCTAATTGATGAGATAAACCGTGCGCCGGCCAAAACACAGGCAGCACTTTTTGAGGTTATGGAAGAACGTCAGATAACTATCGATGGTTCTGCTTTTAAACTTGAAACACCGTTTTTGGTAATTGCAACTCAAAACCCAATTGAGCAAGAAGGAACCTATCGCTTGCCTGAAGCACAATTAGACCGTTTTTTATTTAAAATTACTATCGATTATCCAAAACTGAATGAAGAAATTTTAATCATTCAAAGAGAGCATTTATTGCAGGATCACGGAAAATTAGAGGCTATAAAAACCATTCTTTCGGCAGCAGAAATAAAAGAATACCAAGGATTAGTAAAACAAATTAGGGTAGAACAAAATTTACTGGAATACATTGCCAGAATCGTAGTAAACACGCGCGAAAATGCCTTTTTATATTTAGGAGCTTCGCCACGTGCCTCAATCGCGATCCTGAATGCTTCTAAAGGTTTTGCAGCCATTCGCGGACGTGATTTTGTTACTCCAGAAGATATTAAAGAAGCTGCAACTCCGGTTTTACAACATCGTGTTATTGTAGCACCGGAACGTGAGATGGAAGGAATTACCAGCGCCGAAATTATCAAACAAATTATAGAAACAGTAGAGATCCCGAGATAGTTTTAAGTCTTAGTCTCCGTTTTCAAGTCTTAAATATTAAACCTTTTTTGATGAAATTTTCTAAACTATTCTTTTTGTCTCTTATTTGTATTTCGTTGGTGAGTTTTAAACCAATGGATGTTATGTCTTTGCAAAAAACAAATTCTGCATTTTATTTTGCAAGTGACAAACAACAACTCGAAACATTGATCAGGAAAACCTATGAATGGATCGAAACAAAAAAAACACAAAGTGATTTTGATGTTGTTGCAAATAAAAAAGGAGATAAATATATTGGATTAAATACAAAAACACACCAGAAAATATTGGATGAACTTAAAAAGTCTAATTTTTTTGCACAACAATTTATTGACAATTATAATAAAATTGCGCTAAAAATTGGTGATAATCTTAAAACCAAAAAGGTAGAATATTTTGTTGGAGAACTTCCTCCTTATGGTTCTGACAGTAATCCTTGGTGTGATTGTCAGGACAATCCGGAATCATATTGGAAAACACTAAAAGTAAACGATTTAAAGATTCAGAATAATACAGCTGCTTTTTACTGGACCTGGACAGAATGGAAAGAAACTCCCAAATATAAAGTAACCGCAGTTAAAGAAAATGGAATCTGGAAAATAGCCGTTTTAGATGGTTTTGATTATAAAAGCTTTACTAAAATATAATAAAAATATCTTTAAACCTGAAACTATAAAAACGTGAAATTCATAAAAAGCCTTTACCTTAATAACTTCTTTTTCTATGTGCTTTTAGGCATTATTGGACTATTTGTTTGCGCTTTTATTTTTCCGAATTTATACAATGCTGTTTGGTTTCTGGTGCTCATATTAGTCACTTTTTTAGGACTTGATATCTTAATTTTATATGCAACAAAAACCGGAATCGAAGCAGAACGAATAACACCCGAAAAACTTTCGAACGGTGACTTAAATCCGGTAAAAATTACAATAAAAAACTTCTATACTTTTAAAATTTCAGTTAAGATAATAGACGAAATTCCGTTTCAGTTTCAAGTACGTGATTTCAAACTTGTAAAAACAATTAAAGCCTCTGAACAAAAAGAAATTGGATATGATTTACGCCCAACTCAACGTGGCGAATATTATTTTGGATATTTGAATGTCTATGTTTCCTCTCCTTTAAAACTAATTTCGAGAAGATTCTCTTTCGATAAAGATAAAATGGTACCAACGTATCCGTCTTATATTCAGTTACGAAAATACGATTTACTGGCATTTTCGAATAACTTATACCAATACGGAATCAAGAAAATTCGCCGCATTGGTCACACAATGGAGTTTGAACAGATTAAAGAATACGTTCAGGGCGATGATCTTAGAACTCTAAACTGGAAAGCAACAGCAAAGAAAAATGCTTTGATGGTTAATCAGTTTCAGGACGAAAAATCACAATCGGTTTATATGGCAATTGATAAAGGCCGTGTGATGCAAATGCCTTTTGACGGATTAAGTTTACTGGATTATGCGATTAACTCTACTTTGGTTTTAGCCAACGTAATTCTAAAAAAACAAGATAAAGCCGGAATTTTTGCTTTCTCTAAAAAAGTAGAAAACCGTGTATATGCGGAGAAAAGGTCTTCGCAAATGCAAAAAATTCTGGAAACATTATACAACATCAAAACAGATTTTTTTGAAAGTGATTACAGTCGTTTGTATGTTGATATCAAGAAAAACATCAATCAAAGAAGTTTGATTATTTTGTATACAAATTTTGAAACCATGGATGGTTTAAACCGTCAATTACCCTATTTAAAAGGAATTGCAAAAAATCATTTGTTGGTTGTCGTTTTTTTTAGCAATACAGAACTCAATGCGATTATCAATAAAAAAACAGACACCATTCAGGAAGTTTATGACAAAGTAATTGCCGAGAAATTCATGTTCGAAAAACGACTAATTACAAATGAACTTAAAAAATACGGAATACATTCAGTTCTTACCCAACCTGAAAACCTGACTTTGGATGCTATCAATAAATATCTGGAGATTAAGGCAAGAGGAATTTTGTAAAATCTATGTTTCTATGTGTTAAATATTTTTTTTGTAAAATTAGAGTTATCATAAAGAAATGAATTGTCAACTCTTTTTTTAATTTGAAGTATATTATTTAGTTTTGAAATATTTACCTTAAAATAACCCCTCAACTTTAATCTAATATCTCTTCTAAAATGAAAAAAGTAATTTTAATCGTAATCATATTTATCAGCTTTTTGTCTCATGCACAAAAAACAGAAAACATTATCATTATAACCACAGACGGTTTTAGATGGCAGGAAATTTTTAAAGGAATTGATCCCGCAATTGCCAACGATAAAAAATTCAATCAGGGCGACAGTACCTATATTTATAAAAAATATGCAGGATCAGATTTTGCAGCATCACGCAAAAAAATTATGCCCTTTTTATGGTCAGAAATTGTTACAAAAGGTCAGATTTATGGCAATCGCGATTTAGGCAATAAAGTAGATGTCTCTAATCCGTATTGGTTTAGTTATCCCGGATATAGCGAAATCATGACCGGAAATGTAGATGTTGCAGTAAACTCCAATAGTTATAAAGCCAACCCAAATGTCAATGTTTTAGAGTTTTTAAACCAACAATCAAAACTAAAAGGCAAAGTTGCTGCTTTTGGCGCGTGGGATGCTTTTGATCGAATTTTAAACGAACAAAGAAGCGGTTTTCCGGTAATTTCGGCTTTTGATAATGTGGGAGAAAATAAACCAACAACAACACAAAAACTATTGAATGAAATGCGTAATAATTCGTTTAAACCTTTTCATGAAGATGAATGTCTGGATGTTTTTACCCATTATCAGGCTTTGGATGAATTAAAAACCAAGAAACCAAAAGTACTATATATCGCTTACGGAGAAACGGATGAATGGGCACATGCCGGACATTACAGATCATATCTTGATGCTGCAAATCAGGTAGATAAATGGATTAAAGAAATTTGGGATTTTGTACAAAACGATCCGCAATATAAAAACAAAACTACTTTGTTGATCACCGTAGATCACGGTCGCGGAGACAAAACAAAAACACAGTGGACAGATCATGGCGCAGATGTTCCAGGTGCATCGCAAATTTGGTTTGCTGCCATTGGACCTGAAATCGCAGCCAAAGGCGAAATTAAAACTGAATCGCAATTGTACCAAAAACAAATCGCACAAACTATTGCCAAAATTATGGGATATACGTTTACAACATCACATCCCGTTGCTGATGAGATTACTGAAGTAACTAAGAAATAATATTTTTTGCCACGAATTGCACGAATTTCCACGAATTAATATTACGCTTTAGCGCGACAAAAGTTTAGCCACAGATTAAAGGATTAAAATGATTAGAAAATCCTTTATAAATCAATTAATCTGTGACAAAAAAAAGAATTAGTGGGAATTCGTGTAATTCGTGGCAACTTTTTTTCTCAAACAAAGGCGTACAGCTGTGCGTCTCTACTTAAAACCTTTGTAACTTTTAAGAAAAAACTCAGTACCTTTGAACCTTTGCAACTTTGAGCCTTAAAAAAAATGAAACAAATTACTTCGATACAAAATCCATTTATAAAATCACTCGTTTTATTACAAGAAAAGGCAAAAGCCAGAAAACAAACCGGAACATTTTTGATTGAAGGCTTACGCGAAATTTCATTGGCCATAAAGGGTGGTTACGAAATAGAGACTGTTTTATTTTTACCGGAATTGGTTACTGAAAATCAGATTAGCAAACTGGTAAATACACCGGTTCAACTTATCGAAATCAACAAAGAAGTTTATCAAAAACTAGCTTATCGCGATACAACCGAAGGTATTTTGGCAATCGCCAAAACAAAATCGATGTCATTATCTGATTTAAAATTATCTGATAATCCGCTAATTATTGTTGCCGAAGCACCGGAAAAACCAGGAAATATAGGGGCACTTTTGCGTACCGCAGATGCTGCAAATCTCGATGCTGTTTTAATTGCAAATCCTAAAAGCGATTTATACAACCCAAATATTGTTCGTTCAAGCGTTGGCTGTCTCTTTACAAACCAAATCGCAACAGGAACAACCGCTGAGATCATTGCTTTTTTGAAAGAAAAAAAGATTGATTTTTATTGCGCCACTTTACAGAATTCAACATCTTATCATACACAGGACTTTACTACTCCAACAGCTTTGGTTGTGGGTACAGAAGCTACAGGACTAACGCAGGATTGGCGTGATGCCGCAACTCAGAATATTATAATTCCAATGCAGGGCGAAATAGACAGCATGAATGTCTCGGTTGCAGCAGCAATTTTAATTTTTGAAGCCAAACGTCAAAGAGGATTTAATTAAAAAACCAAACACTATCTTCCTATGAATTACAAATTATCAATTTTAGTATTATTATTTAGTTTTTCAGTTTCGGCTCAAATCACGAATCAGGAAGTAGATGAATTGGTAAATCGTACCATAAAAGCATTTGATGTGCCCGGAATTGCCGTTGCAATTGTAAAAGACGGAAAAGTAGTCCTTGCAAAGGGTTACGGTGTACAATCAGTTGTAACACAACGAAAAGTAGATGCAAATACACTTTTTGGCATCGCGTCAAACAGTAAAGCTTTTACAACTGCTGCACTTGCTATGCTGGTAGATGAAGGCAAAATAAAATGGGACGATAAAGTCGTAAAATATCTTCCGGATTTTAAAATGTATGATGATTATGTAACCCAGGAATTTACGATTCGTGATTTATTAACCCACAGAAGCGGTCTGGGACTTGGTGCCGGAGATTTGATGATCTGGCCTGATGGCAGCGATTTTAAAGCACAGGATATTGTACATAATCTAAGATATTTAAAACCCGTTTCTAGTTTTAGAACCAAATACGATTATGATAATCTGATGTATATAATCGCCGGTGAAATTGTACATATTGTAAGCGGAAAAACATGGGCAGATTTTGTCGAAGAGCGCATCATGAAACCTCTGGAGATGAGCAATAGTGTGGCCTCTGTAAAACGGTTAAAAGATACCACAAATGTCATTACACCTCATGTCCCGATTGATGGAAAACTAAAAACCATAAAACGCTACGAAAATCAGCTTTTTGATGGAGCAGCAGGAATTTATTCAAGCGTAAATGATTTAAGCAAATGGGCAATTTTGCAAATCAACAACGGTAAATACGGCGATAACAAACAATTATTTTCAGAGAAAGAACACGACGAAATGTGGCAACTGCAAACCATTATTCCTGCAAAAACAAAAGCACCATACAATACCCATTTTTCCGGATATGGTTTGGGTTGGTTTTTAAGTGATATAAAAGGATACAAACAAGTCTCACATACCGGAGGTTTAGAAGGAAACGTAACACAAACAACTTTGATACCTGAATTAGGTTTAGGAATTATTGTCCTGACCAATCAACAATCAGGAGCGGCTTTTAATGCCATCACCAATACAATAAAAGACAGTTATTTGGGCGTGAAATCTGATGATTATGTAACCGTTTACAGTAACCGAATGAAAGCCAATGAAGAATCTGCAGATAAAGTTACTGATGAAGTTTGGGCTACCGTTGCAAAAAATAAAAAAGACAAACTAAAAACGGATCTCGCCAAAATTACAGGTACCTACAAAGACAATTGGTTTGGAGAAATTACCATAACAGAGAAAAAAGGAAAAGTCTATTTTGCATCAAAACGCTCGCCACAACTTGCAGGCGAAGTATTTTTCTATAAAGATGGAAATTATGTAGTAAAATGGAATAATGCCTTTTTTCACGCAGATGCGCATTTGCTTTTTAAATACGATGAAACAGGAAAGGTTGCGAATCTAAAAATGCTGCCAATTTCTTCACTAACTGATTTTAGCTATGATTTTCAGGATTTAGATTTTTCGAAAATACAGTAAAGCTTTAGATTTTAGATTGAGTGCATTAATCTGTGTAGTCCCTACTGGCAATGTCATTAAGTTAAGGGATTTTAGATTGAAGATTAACGATTAAAGATTTCTGATTTGGTGTTGCTAAATACTAATATCATCTATTTTCTGGGTTTCAAAGATCTGAACTCAAAAATCGTTACTCAAAAATCAGCAATCATTTTTATCTATTTTTTCTCAACTTAATGAGATTGCTCTAAGGGACATCATCTTGTGGTGTGGTTGTTTATTTCTACCGACATGTAACTCCTAACGGAGCATTATCTGTACAAACAATATTTGCTTTTATATCAATATTAATTTCCGAAAAAAAATCCCGTTAGGGATTACATATTGGTAAAACATCTTATTCTATCTTTGCTTTTTTGTCCCGTTAGGGACTACACTTAAACTTAGAAAATCGGAAATCATAAATCTAAAATCAACTCTTCATTCCCTTGCGTATGTTCAAACTTATTGCTATTTTTAGTACTTGAACCATGCCGTTATGATAGAAATAGATATTGAGAAAGAAAATAAAGCAATTGCGCAGGAATACAAAGAATTACTTCGAATTAGTTATCAGACCTTAAGTCCTACCGATAAAAAATTGATCCGCAAAGCATTTGATGTTGCAGTAGATGCACACAAAGAGCAAAGGCGTAAATCTGGCGAAGCGTATATCTTTCATCCTATTGCAGTTGCAAAAATTGTAGCTTCTGAAATTGGTTTGGGAGCCACCTCTATTGCCGCGGCTTTATTGCACGATGTTGTCGAAGATACTCCTGTGACCGTCGAAGATATTGAGCGATTATTCAACCCAAAAGTGGCACAATTGGTTGAAGGTCTAACTAAAATTTCACTGGTTCAAAAAGATCTAAATGCTTCCATGCAGGCAGAAAATTTTAGAAAAATGATTCTGACACTGAACGATGATGTTCGTGTAATTTTAATAAAATTAGCCGATCGTTTGCATAATATGCAAACAATGGATTCGATGGCAGAATACAAACAGACCAAAATTGCCTCAGAAACACTTTATATTTATGCCCCTCTCGCCCATCGTTTAGGCCTTTATAATATTAAAACTAAACTGGAAGATTTAGGGTTAAAATATACAGAACCTGCCGTTTACAATGATATTGTAAGCAAAATTAGAGAGACTAAAGAAGAACAGGATGCTTATATCAAAGATATTTCGGATGTTTTAAAAAAATCACTGGATAATGAGGCTATCGATTATATCATAAAAGGACGCCCAAAATCTATTTATTCGATTCGTCGAAAAATGCGGGCTCAAAATGTGAGTTTTGACGAAGTATATGACAAGTTTGCTTTAAGAATTGTCTACAAATCAGATACACACGACGAAAAATTTGTTGCCTGGAAAATTTATTCGATCGTAACAGATCATTACAGACCAAGTCCGAGTCGTTTACGAGACTGGATTTCATCTCCCAAATCAACCGGTTATGAGGCTTTGCACATTACCGTGATGGGACCAAAAGGCCGTTGGGTCGAAGTACAGGTTCGAAGCGAGCGTATGGATGAAATTGCAGAGAAAGGTTATGCAGCACATTACAAATACAAAAACGGAGCAACAGAAGAAAGCGGTTTAGATGTCTGGCTGAATTTGCTTCGTGAAGCGCTTGAAAATCAAGAAACCAATGCGGTGGATTTTGTCGAAGATTTTAAAATGAATTTATATTCAAAAGAAATCTTTGTCTTTACCCCAAAAGGAGAAATCAAATCCCTGCCAAAAGGCGCTACATCACTTGATTTTGCCTTTAGTATTCACTCAGAGATCGGAATTAAAACCAGAGGAACCCGTGTCAATGGCCGTTTGGTTCCTTTAAATCACGAACTAAAAAGTGGCGATCAGGTCGAAGTGATAACTTCTGCAAACCAAAAACCAACTATAAACTGGTTAGAATATGTAACGACTTCAAGAGCCAAAAATAAGATCAAAAACGTTCTGAATGAGAACACCAAAAAAATAGCCGAAGAAGGAAAAGAATTACTTACCCGAAAACTAAAGCATTTAAAAATAACCATCAACGAACAGGTTATCAATGAATTGGTAAACTTTTTCAAACTTAAAACCAGTTTAGATTTATTTTACAGAATTGGTATTGGTGCGATCGAAAATCAGCAGTTAAAGGATTATGCGGCGCAAAAAAGCAACTCGTTTATCAATTTCTTCAAAAATAAAATTAAACGAAATAAAGACACTACCGCTTCAGAGGATATTCATAAACCTGTTATCAGCAGCAATTATGATATGCTTGTTTTTGGTACAGAGCATGACAAACTCGACTACAAACTTTCGCCATGTTGTAACCCAATTCCGGGCGATGATGTATTTGGGTTTGTAACGATTAACGAAGGAATCAAAGTTCATAAAAAAGATTGCCCTAATGCGATTGGCATGCAATCTAATTATGCTTACCGTATTATGAGTGCCAAATGGATTGATTCTTCTCAGGAAGAATTTAAAGCCATTATCAACATTACCGGAATGGATGTATTAGGACTTACGAATCAGTTAACAAGGGTAATTTCGAACAATATGAGCGTAAATATTCAGAGCATTTCACTAAGTAGAGATGCCGGAATTTTTCATGGTCAGATTGCAGTAATTGTTCAAAACAATACTATTTTGAAAAAGATGATTAATGCCATTAAAAAAATCGATGGTGTTGATAAAGTCACCAGAGAATACAGAACCTAAATCAGTTTAAAGTCTTAAAGTCAAAAGGAGAATACCACATTGTGAATATTTTAACCCGTTGGGTGTGTTATTAAATATTTTTTTTAACACATAGAAACATAGATTTTATACATAAAAAAGAATACAAGAAAAACACATTTATTTCACATAGCCAAGCTCTGTGCATTTTAACTAAGTGAAACGCCTTTTTTGAGAAGCCAGAGTCTATGTTTCTATGTGTTAAAATTAATTACACCCAACGGGTTATTTTACTTAAATTATTGATATAAATATTTTTTCACGATAAACGATTCCTTAGAAATAGAAATTCCAAAAGTAAATTTTGACGAAAACGGAGCGCTTATAATTGTTGCTTCCTAATCTTCTTCAAAAGATGATTTTGACTTTTTTCAGGGAAAATCAGTTATTCTGAATAAAAAATTAAAAAAGAGATTTGCCAATTGTACCGAATGGATTGAGTTTCCTTCAACACAAGAAATGTATAAGATTTTAAACGTGATAGGTAATATAGATAATTTTCTGGCGACTTTAGATGGAGAACCTTTTGAAGAAATGACCGTAAGATTATTTAATCCTGTCTGGAGTCAGGCTATGTCTGATGACAAAGGAAAAACCCGGGAATGGAATTGGTACATGTATATGTCTAAAACTACGTAAAGAATTGTTAGTTTTATCATAAATAAAAATAATTATGTTAATTAAATTTATTTGTATTTTTTAAAATTTAATGTTGTAAATGCCTGTATTTGATGCATTGTTACGAATCAAATACAGACAGTAACGTTAAACTTTAAACCCGAAACTTTTATTCATTAAAAATAAAAATTTATCTTTGCCGGATATGACACTCATTTCAACTGACAACACTAGGAATCAAGAAATTGTAAAAAATGTTTTTACAATGTATCTTGAGCAAAAAGGGCATCGCAAAACTCCTGAGCGTTATGCTATACTTCAGGAAATTTACGATAGCGAAGAGCATTTTGACATAGAAAACTTATATATCAAGATGAAAAACAAGAACTATCGTGTGAGTAGAGCTACATTATACAACACGATCGAGTTATTGTTAGACTGCGCTTTGGTTAGAAAACATCAATTTGGGCAAAATCAGGCTTACTACGAAAAATCATATTTTGATAAACAGCATGATCATATTATCATGACTGACTCTGGTGAGGTAATCGAATTTTGCGATCCAAGAATTCAAACCATCAAAAAAACAATCGAAGAAATATTTGATATTGAAATCACCAATCATTCGTTGTATTTCTACGGAAACAAAAAGCAAAAACAATAATCCGGAAACGCATTATTTTAAAAATAAAAAAAAGAAAATTAACTACATTAATCAGTAGGGCAACTCAAATTGCCTCAACGCAAATTAAAACAGAATGACCGTAGATTTATTATTAGGATTACAATGGGGAGATGAAGGTAAAGGGAAAATTGTAGACGTTCTTACCTCTAATTATGACATTATTGCACGTTTTCAAGGAGGACCAAACGCAGGACATACATTAGAATTTGACGGAATTAAACACGTTCTTAGAACCATTCCTTCTGGAATTTTTCATAAAAAATCAATAAACATCATTGGTAATGGTGTTGTAATAGATCCGGTAGTTTTTCAAAAAGAAATTGAAGGTTTAGCCAAATTTAACCTTGATATCAAAAGTAAACTGATCATTTCAAGAAAAGCACATTTAATTTTACCTACACACCGTTTACTTGATGCTGCATCTGAAGCATCAAAAGGAAAAGCAAAAATTGGTTCTACACTTAAAGGAATTGGTCCTACCTATATGGACAAAACCGGTAGAAACGGTTTACGTGTTGGAGATATCGAATTAGAAGATTTTAAAGAACGTTACAGAGCATTGGCCGACAAACATGAAGCAATGATTGCTTTTTATGATGTTGCCATTCAATACAACTTAGCTGAACTTGAAAAAGAGTTTTTTGAAGCTATCGAAGAATTAAAAAAATTAGATTTTATTGACAGTGAAGAATATATCTACCAGGCTCAAAAAGCAGGTAAATCTATTTTATGCGAGGGAGCACAAGGTTCATTATTAGATGTTGACTTTGGAACTTATCCTTTTGTAACTTCATCAAATACTACTGCTGCCGGAGCTTGTACAGGTTTAGGAATTGCGCCTAACAAAATCAAAGAGGTTTACGGAATTTTTAAAGCTTATGTTACCCGTGTTGGTAGCGGACCTTTCCCGACTGAACTTTTTGACGAAGTTGGTGCTACTATGGCAAGAGTTGGAAACGAATTTGGATCTGTTACAGGAAGACAAAGACGTTGTGGATGGTTAGACCTTGTAGCGTTAAAATATGCTGTTCAGGTAAACGGAGTTACACAATTAATGATGATGAAAGGCGACGTTCTTTCAGGATTCGAAACACTGAAAGTTTGTACAGAATACAACTATAAAGGACAAAATATCTCTCACTTTCCTTATAACATCGAGCCGGAAAACGTAACTCCTGTCTATAAAGAATTTAAAGGATGGAAAGCAGACTTAACAGGATTGACTACTTATGAGCAATTGCCTGTTGAGCTAAAAGAATATATTGAGTTTATTGAAAAAGAAGTTGGAGTGCCAATTAAAATTGTATCAGTTGGGCCAGACAGAAAACAAACAATAACAAAATAACAACTCTAAACGCTCTGATAACCAGAGCGTTTTTTTTATGCAAAACTTTTTTCTTATGAAAAATCCAGAAATTAAAATTACCGATACTAAATTATTATCTGACAATTGGTACCTACTAAACAAAGTAACTTTTGACTACCAAAAAAAAGACGGTAAAGTAGAATCTCATATTCGAGAAGTATACGACCGTGGTAACGGAGCAGCCATACTGTTGTATAATTCAAGCAAAAAAACCGTTATCCTGACCAGGCAATTTCGTTTGCCAACATATCTTAACGGAAATAAAACCGGAATGATGATTGAGGTTTGCGCAGGTCTTCTGGATCATGATAATGCCGAACAAGCTGTAATTCGTGAAACCGAAGAAGAAACAGGTTACCGTTTAAAAAAAGTTCAAAAAGTTATAGAAACCTATATGTCGCCAGGATCTGTTACAGAGATTTTGTATCTATTTGTTGGAGAATATGACGAAACCATGAAAGTAAATGATGGTGGCGGATTAGATGCTGAGCAGGAAAATATTGAAGTTCTTGAATTTACTTTTGATCAGGCGTACGACATGATTGAATCCGGAGAAATTACAGATGCTAAAACGATCTTATTGTTGCAACATGCTAAAATAAAAGACCTTATATAGGTACTTTAAAATCTCTGCTTGAACTTTTTAAATTGATTTTAGATAAATTATCTATAAAGGAATGAAAATCAAATAAACAATTCAAAAAATTGTGTAAACATTTTTTGCGATGATTAAAATAACTTTACAATACTAAAAAAACCAGTTTTATGAAAAAGTTATACTACACATCAAATATCTTACTTCTTTTAATTTTAGCTTTATTAGGATCTTGTAAAAAAAGTGATTCTACCGAAACTAAAGAAAAAGTAAAACCAAAAAAAACAATAGAACATACAAAGCCGAAATCTGTTTCGTACCATTTTGAAAAAACCAAAGAATGGCTAAAAACAAATGGATCTTACAGTACTAAACTTCGTATTGCTTATGCTATAAACAGAACCGATAAAGCAAATTTTATTAAATTAGACTCCGTTGTCATTCCGGCAGATTTTAGTGGTGATATTGTGTATTATCTTCCATTTCCTTTGCATGTAACAGCTTTAGAAGAAGTATCGAAGGTTATCATTTTCTCTTATCCTGCTCAGGCCTTTGCTGCGTACGAAAATGGCGAATTAGTTTATACAGGCCCAACCAATATGGGAAGAAAAAAAGACCCTACTCCAACCGGTTTATTTTTTACGAACTGGAAAGCCGAAAAAACAACGAGTACTTTTAATGACGAATGGGACTTGAAGTGGAATTTTAATATCGAAAATAAATTGGGTGTCGGTTTTCATGAATATGCACTGCCTGGATACCCTGCCTCACATTCTTGTTTAAGATTACAAGAAAATGACGCCAAATACCTTTATAAATTTGCTGATGAATGGATCCTGAAAGATAAAGAAAATGTAAAAGTAAAAGGAACTCCGGTAATTGTTTTTGGAAGTTATAATTTTGACGCGCCAAAACCATGGCTCAAATTAACCAAAGATCCAAAGGTACTAGATATTTCTGAAACCGAAATAGAGACACAATCCAAACCCTTTATACAAAAGATCTTAGAAAATCAAAAAGTTAGAGAAGCAGAACCAACTGCAACTCCTTAAAAATATTATTTTCCGACAAAAAGCTGCTCTTACAATTTTGACGAATTAGTAAAAGCAGTTTTTTTTTATACCAAATTTGGGCGTTAAGATAAATCGTAAAAAAGCAATTTGGCTAAAGCCATTTTCTTACCTCAACTCTGCCCTTTCCAGCTAAAGCTGGAAGCTATTCAATAATGAAATTTAATTTTTTTTATTAAAACTCAAATATATCTACATTGAGTAAGACGCACTGCTGTGCGTCTCTACATTAAACCTTTGTCCCTTTGCATCTTTACACCTTTAAAACTTTTTAAACTTTTTAAACTTTTCTTAATAAATAAGCGAACGTTCATTTATTATTAATATATTTGCATCATAATTAATTTGAATTATGAGAACAAGAGATATTAATAAGGAAGTAATTGTAAAACAAAAAGCACTCGAAATGCTGGTTTCACAAGGTGTAGAAGGTTTTGGAATGAACCGACTGGCTAAAGAAAGTGGTGTTTCGGTTGCTACACTTTATATTTATTATTCGGATAAAGAAGATCTTATTCGTAAAATTGGAATTGATATTGGTAAAAAATTCTTTAAAGAAATGTTAGTTGGATTTTCGTCAGAGATGTCTTTTATTGATGGTTTAAGAAACCAATGGGAAAACCGATCAAGATATACGCTCGACTTCGTACTGGAAACCAAATGTCTTGAACTCCTGAAACACTCTACTTATGGCGATGCAATTTTAGCCGAAATTACGACAGATTTCAAAGAACAAATGAGCAAATTCATTACCACTGCAATTGAAAAAAAAGAGCTCTTGCCTATTACATTCGAAGTTTTCTGGAGTATTGCTTACGGATCACTTTATTCTCTTTTAGAACTTCACAGAGAAGGAAAATCAATGTCTGGAAAACCTTTTGTCTTTACCAAAAAAATAAGCGATGAAGCCTTTAATCTGGTCATAAAAGCACTTACGCCTTAATACTAAAACAATAGCAACTTCAAATTAAGAAACTACTTCTACTATATATCAATTAAAAAAAATACAATGAGCAATTCAATACTAACAAACAAAAAAATCGTCATTATTGGCGGCGGACCCGTTGGTTTAACAACAGCCCGAATTTTACAAATAAATGGTGCCGATGTAACTGTTTACGAAAGAGATCTAAATGCTCAGGCGAGAACTTCGGGCGGAACATTGGACATACATTCTGATTCTGGACAAAAAGCAATACAAAAAGCAAATTTAATGCAGGAGTTTTATCGCTATGCAAGACCAACGGGCGAGAAAATGGCAGATATGCACGGAAATATAACTTCGGACGAAATGCCAACTGAAGAAAATGGCTATCAAAGACCTGAAATAGACCGAAATGATTTGAGAAAAATGATGCTCGAAAATCTACAGGAAAATACTGTAATATGGGACAGCCAATTGACCGAAATTGAAAAAGTGGACAGACAATATCATTTAGAATTTAAAAATGGTTCTAAAACAACCGCAGATTTTGTTATTGTTGCAAATGGAGGAAGATCAAACGCCAGAAAATTTGTTACGGACCAAGAACCTCAACTTTCCGGAACGTATATTATTCAGGGAGAAATTGAAAATCCGGAACTTGATTATCCTGCGTTTAAGCTTAAATATGGTAATGGAAATGTAATGGCAATGGGGGAAGAAAAAATGTTCTATACACATACTTTACGCGACGGTTCTGTACATTTTGGAGTTTCGTTTAAAGCAAATGAAAAATGGATTTTAGAAAACAGTCTTGATTTTGAAAACAATGATTTTATAAGGATATTTTTGAATGAAAAATTCAAAAATTGGGGAGAAGATTATAAAAACTTTTTTAACGTTGCAACAGATTTTTCAGGTTTACCCTTGCGTTTATTTTCTTTAGAAGAGCCCTGGAAAAAACATTCAGACCTTACTCTTGTTGGCGATGCAGCGCACTTGATGCCACCATTTGCAGGCGAAGGTGTAAACATGGGTTTAATGGATGCGTATCAACTAACGGAGAATCTGACAAGCGGAACGTTTACAAGTATTCAGGATGCAATTGACGATTATGAACAAAAAATGTTTGGTTATGCTTTAGAAGCGCAACGCACCACGTATCAAATGGAGAAACTACTGCATTCTAATGTTACAACCGAAAAAATTCTAAATAGTCGCGGTGGGATTTAACTTCATCCGATTGCTAAAACGGATTCTAATTTTTGAAAAAAAACAACTACTATTTTTATCGTTAGTCCATTTTTATTTTAATATTTTAGCTTTTAGATAACTTCTAAATTTAAAAGAAATACTTAAATAATATACAATGGTAAAAAAATTAATTTTTCTTTTTGTTCTATCAAGCTTTGCTATGACGGGACAAAAAAAAAGTGACTCAAAGTCAGAAACTTACATTAGCAGAAAAGAAATTTATCAAATTAAGTACAATCCGGATCATTGGATAAAAAGCACTGAACCATCATCATGGGATGCTGAATTTCATGATAAGTACAATCTTATAAACGCATATTTCAGCGAGTATGATTATTTTATTACCGATAAAAATTTAAAAAGTACGATCGAAGAGGAATACAAAGAGTTTGGTAAAATTAAAAATCTTAAAATAACTAAAAAGAAAATTAACGATATCACTGTAAACTATTATACCTGCGAGTTAGATTATAATGATTACCTGTATAAATACCAAGGTTTTATATACAACGGAAAAGGTGGTTCTATACAAATACAATACGGCGCTCAAGCCGAAGCAATAGAACCAAACCAAAACATTATTGATGAACTAAACAATGGCATTACGGTTATCAACGAATAATAAAAAAAGGCATAAGATTTAGATTCTTATGCCTTTTGTTTTATGTAGAAAACTGAAAATTATCTTGAATAATTTGGAGCTTCTTTTGTAATGGTAACGTTGTGTGGGTGACTTTCTGTAATTCCGCTTGAGGTGATTCTAACAAAACGTCCTGTTTCTTGCAGAGTTGGAATATCTTTTGAACCACAGTATCCCATTCCGGCACGAAGACCACCAACAAACTGAAGCATGCTTTCGTTTAATTCTCCTTTGTAAGGAACACGACCAACAATACCTTCCGGAACTAATTTTTTGACATCGTCTTCAACATCCTGAAAGTAACGGTCTTTAGAACCTGTTTGCATCGCCTCAACAGAACCCATACCGCGGTAAGACTTGAATTTTCTTCCTTCGAAGATAATAGTTTCACCAGGAGATTCTTTTGTTCCTGCTAATAATGAACCTAACATTACACAGTCAGCACCTGCAGCGATTGCTTTAGGAATATCACCTGTATAACGAATCCCACCATCTGCAATAACCGGAACTCCGGTTCCTTTGATAGCGGCAGCTACTTCAAGAACTGCTGAGAATTGTGGAAAACCAACACCTGCAACGATACGGGTTGTACAGATAGAACCAGGTCCGATTCCTACTTTTACACCATCTGCACCATTTGCTACTAAATATTTTGCAGCTTCAGGAGTTGCAATGTTACCAACAATTACATCTATTTGCGGGAACTTTGATTTTACTTCTTTCAATGTATTTACAACACCTTCTGTATGTCCGTGAGCGGTATCAATGATAATTGCATCTACTCCGGCAGCTACTAATGCGGCAGCTCTTTCGACAGCATCACCTGTAACACCAATAGCGGCAGCAACTCTTAAACGACCAAAAACGTCTTTGTTTGCAATTGGTTTTTGAGTTAATTTTGTAATATCTCTAAAAGTGATTAAACCAACCAATTCATAGTTAGCATTAACAACCGGTAGTTTTTCGATTTTATGTCCTTGCAAAACTACTTCGGCTTGTTCAAGAGAAGTTCCTTCGGCTACAGTAACTAAGTTTGTACTGGTCATTACCTCAGCAATTGGTCTTGCTCCGTTTTTTTCGAAACGTAAATCACGGTTTGTAACGATTCCTTTTAAGATTTTGTTTTCGTCAACGATTGGAATACCTCCAATTCCAAATTCTTTCATGGCATTTTTTGCATCTGCAATGGTAGAATTCATTGGCAATGTTACCGGATCGATAATCATTCCTGACTCAGCACGTTTTACTCTTCTAACTTTCGCAGCTTGTTGCTCGATTGTCATGTTTTTATGTAAAACACCAATTCCGCCTTCTTGTGCCATAGCAATTGCCATAGAACTTTCGGTAACGGTATCCATAGCAGCGGATACTATTGGAACGTTTAGTGTTATATTTCGTGAAAATTTTGATTTGATACTCACTTCGCGAGGAAGCACATTCGAGTAGTTAGGTACTAATAATACATCGTCGTAAGTTAAACCTTCGCCGATAATCTTGGAGTTGTGTGCTATCATGTTGCAATTTCTAGTTGAATTGCGTGCAAATATAGTGAATAAATTGGAAACTTGATTACTAACTTATTCATAAATTTAACTTTACAAGAAAGGTCTTACAAATAAAACTGCCCTAGCCCTGATGGAAATGAAAAGCCACGAAAAGCAAAACAGCATTTTTTTTCCGGACTTAAAAAGCGACCAGCGGAAGCTCTTTTAAGTCCTTGAAAAAAAGTTGTTTTGCTAGAGTGCTTGTAGTGAAACAGCAGGAAATAGCTTCTTATTGTTATTTTTACCATCTAAAATGATATAAAAAATTATAAGATCACACCTCAATCATCTGAATTCTGGAACACAAAATTAAACCCAAATTGAAACGCCATACTATTGGCTTTTGAGATGTCTTTGTACTCCAGCACATTATCGACGAGAATGTACATATTGAGTTTACCAAGCGTTCCTGAAAGTCCTAAACCTATGTTTTTGTTCGAATAAGAATCTAAGGTATAAGTGGCTTTAAAATCTAATTTCTCGAAAATACTGCGTTTATAAAAAGCGGTTAGCGCCACAAAAGGTTCTACAGGCATAGACATGGCAAACAATTGCCCACCAACTGCATTGACATATTTTCGATTAATTTTTCCTTTGCAATTGCATTCTTCACCAGAGCGTGATTCGCCAAATGAATACTGAAGTGACGAATAAAATTTAGTAGGTCGCCAGGTGGTGTATTTATTATAAAGTGTATCTCGCGGTATGGCTTTGTCAAACTCATCGAAGATATTTTTGGGTTCGTTTGAAGGATCAAAACTAGGATTTACACCATCGTATTTATAAGTTCCTTTGTAGGTTAAGGTTTGAATATCTTTAGTATGCCGGATAAAACCAAGATCTACAACACTTGCCGTAAATTGAAGATTATCTTTGAAATAATAGGTAAGTCCGGCATCGACACCAAGTCCTAAACTACCATTAAAAAAAGTATTGTGCACAACATCGCTTGGTATACTCCCCTCATATTCCTCTTTTGTAAAAGCGGCAATACCTGATGTTTTAAGTTCTAAATTTGAATTTATTATTTGATTGTATACATTGGGAGTTCCCGGAGCCTGACCGGTATAAATATATCCGGAATTTTTAGTCGACGTTGCATTTGCACCGCTTGAATACAATTTTGCACGACCGCCTAAGACTAGTTTTTCGCTTACCTTTTTATGAAACCCCACATGAAAGACTGAAAGTACTTCGGCTCTGACATTTAAGTCGGCGAGATTGAATGATTTCCCTATATAATCCCGATTTCCGTCTAAAGCTAATATTGCCAAATCTTTAGGAACATACATTAAAAAATCGAATTCCTGGTAGACTCCAAACGAGATATAAGACTGGCTGTCTTTTCCTCCTACTCTAAAACCTCCGGAAAATAATTCGAGTTGCTGGTTGACCTGAGTTTTGTCTTTGCTTGACGAATTATTAATTACGTTTCTGACTTTATCATTAAAATCGACTCCGTTATTGGCGAATAGATCATACGCCGAAAAGCTACTGGAACCCAAATTGGCCGAAACTCCGGACAGAACGGGAATACCAAAATAGAATTTATACGAAACATCTGCCCCGGGATTTACAAGGGACGATTGTGGGATAGCTGTAAAATTGTATAATACTTCTTTGTTCTGGGCAAAAGTGGAAAGCTGAAGGGCGACGATTAAAATAAGATATATTTTTCTCATTTTATTTCCATATAAACGGTTGCGCCGGAGCGTAATTTCAAATTCCCCGTGCTACTTTGGTCTAATGCCGGTCCGGGCGCCATCCGGACAAAAAAAGCTATTTTAACCGTTTTTTTTAAGAGTTCTAATCTTTGATTTTCGAAAACTTCAGTGGGATATTTTATAATATTTGAACTTCCTGAATAGGCAGGAATTGGATAGGAGTCTGTTTCAAGAATTTGATTATTGGCATCCAACAGAACTACATCTACCGTAAAGGCCCTGATTATTGTATTTTCGATTTCGAAATCCAGTTCTGCCTTTACCAGATTTTCTCTGAAATATTTGTCTTTAAAAGCATCAAATTCCTGTTCATCAAATACTACTTGTCCTCCTCCGCTATTTGCAAATTGTGTAGCGGAAACATTAAAATAAGCTAAATTCGCCACAAAAACGGGCTCTAATTTTAAATCCTTCGCCTGATCAAAATCTAAATCGCTTGAGCATGAAAAAAACACGGATGATAAAAGTAGGATCTTAGAAATTCTCTTTATAAAGTTTACTTTCATAGCTTAATGTATATCTAAATAACGAACAACGTTATTTTGTGATTACTTATTATCTGCCTTAAGTAAATATAGCTATTTCTTAGTGAAATTTACCAAACAACTTTGAAGCTTCATTATAAGCACTTTCAAAACTTAAAGAGTTTAGACCGGTTGTTTTTTTATTGGATGTAAAATATGAGATTAACTTTTCTGTAGGCATATTTCCGGTAAGTTTGTCTGTTGCCATCGGGCATCCTCCAAATCCCTGGATAGCGCCATCAAAACGGGTACAACCTGCTTTGTGAGCGGCATCTATTTTTTCGAACCAACTATTGGGTGTTGTATGCAAATGTGCTCCAAACTCTATTTGCGGGTATTTTGGAATTAAATTTGAAAAAAGATACGTAATTACTTCTGGTGTAGAACTGCCCACGGTATCAGAAAGTGATAAAATCTTTACGCCCATTCCGGCTAATTTTTCGGTCCACTCGCCAACAATCTCGATATTCCATGGATCTCCATACGGATTCCCGAATCCCATTGAAAGATAGGTTACGACTTCTTTATTTTTCTTATCAGCAATTTCGAGAATTTCTTCAAGTGTTACCAAAGATTCAGCAATTGTTTTATGGGTATTTCGCATCTGAAAATTCTCAGATATCGAAAAAGGAAATCCTAAATAGCGAATAGGTTCATGCTCTGATGCTACTGCGGCACCTTGCGTATTGGCAATTATAGCCAGCAATTTGCTTGTGGTTTGCGATAAATCAAGTTGTGCCAGAACCTCTGCCGTATCCTGCATTTGCGGAATCGCTTTTGGAGATACAAAACTACCAAAGTCAATCGTATCAAAACCCACTCTAAGCAAAGCCTGTATATAAGAAACCTTGTTTTTAGTAGGAATAAAAGTTTTGATACCTTGCATAGCATCACGGGGGCATTCGATAATCTTGATTTCTTTATTCAAAGCTTATTCTTTTATGTAGGCTAAGTTAGTTTCTTTTTTAAAGAAATAAAAGTTATAATTTTCATTAATTACATTATTACACAATACTGTAATAATAGACAATATTACACAAAAGTGTAATAATAAGAAATATTACATATATTTGTAATATAGAACTTAATTTATTTTTAATTATATTTGAATTATGACAAGCATAATTACAGGCGACATCATTGGCTCAAGACAACAAAAATCGAAAGACTGGGTAGAGGATTTGAAAAAAATCTTATCTGCGTTTGGAGCAACACCAAGCCAATGGGAAGTTTACAGAGGTGATGAGTTCCAGATCGAGATTAAAAATCCCGAAGAAGCTTTATGGTCTGCTATTTTGATAAAGGCACATCTAAAAGCTATAAAACTGGATGCAAGAATGAGTATTGGTATTGGTGATAAAACACACAATGCCGAAAAAATATCCGAAAGTAATGGTTCTGCTTTTATTCATTCTGGAGAACTTTTTGAAACTCTAAAAAAACAAAAAATAACTCTGGCACTCAGAACGGGTAACGTCTATATTGATGAACAAATGAATTTAATGATGCAATTGGCCCTGACTTTTATGGACAATTGGCTGGCACAACCGGCAGAGTTTGTAGCAGCTGCAATAGAAAATCCTACTTTATCGCAAGAAGAGTTGGGACAAAAACTAGGCATTAATCAGGCTGCTGTAAGCCGAAGACAAAAACGGGCACAATTTGATTTAATACTCAATTTAGACCGTTATTACAGAACACAAATAAAACAACTTACAACGCCATGATTTTATTCATAAAACTACTTTTAGCACATTTATTAGGCGATTTTACAGGACAACCCAACTCTTGGGTAACCCATAAAGAAGCCAGGAAACATAAAAGTATTTATTTATACCTTCATATTCTTTTGCATGGTGTTCTGGCAGCAATTTTAGTGGGAGAAATTCAGTTTATACCTTATGCAGTTTTGATTGCTGTAACGCATGGAATTATCGATTTGATCAAACTAAATTTTCAGCAGAAGAAAACAAAACGCACCTGGTTTATTGCAGACCAAATTGCACATCTTTTAATTTTAATCGAAATCGTATTACTCTATAAAGGCGAACCTATAAACTTTGGGTGGTTTGACAATACGCTTTGGGTTTTAATAACCGGTATCTTGTTTATTACTAAACCAACCTCTATTTTTATTAAAACCATAATTTCTATCTGGACTCCTGAAAGTCAAAACAGTAATAGTGACAATTCGCTTGCCAATGCAGGAAATTACATTGGCATATTAGAGCGTTTATTTGTGTTTTGTTTTATCTTAACGGGACATTTTGAAGCTATAGGCTTTTTATTGGCTGCTAAATCTATTTTTAGATTTGGAGATTTAAAAGAAGCCAAAGACAGAAAACTTACCGAGTATGTTTTAATTGGTACGTTAATCAGTTTTGGGACGGCCATTATTACAGGCTTAATCGTTCAGGAGTTGCTTTTACGATTGCTTTAAAACCTTTTTGTTGATGGCTTTTATCAAAGCCGGGCCTTCGTAAATAAATCCGGTATACAATTGTACTAAACTTGCTCCGGCATTTAACTTCTCAATGGCATCATCTGCAGAATGTATTCCCCCTACTCCAATAATAGGGAATGCTTTATTGCTTTTTTCAGAGAGAAAACGAATCACTTCTGTTGATCGTTTTGTCAATGGTTTTCCTGACAATCCTCCCATTTCAGATTGGTTTTCAGATTGCAATCCCTCTCTTGAAATTGTCGTATTGGTAGCAATTACACCCGCAATTTGTGTTGTTTTTATAATATCAATAATATCCAATAATTGCTCGTCTGTAAGATCCGGAGCAATTTTTAAAAGAATTGGCTTTACTTTTTGAGTGCTTGTTTTTTGTTTCTCAACATTTTTATTTTGCAACGTTTGCAACAAAGCCGTTAGAGGTTCTTTATCCTGCAAAGCTCTTAAATTTGGTGTATTTGGAGAACTTACATTAACCACAAAATAATCGACATGATCAAATAAAGCATCAAAACAAATGATATAATCGTCAACTGCATTTTCGTTTGGCGTCACTTTGTTTTTTCCAATATTTCCACCAATCAAAACTCCCGAATTCTTTTTTAAACGTTCTACAGCTTCCAGAACACCTCCATTATTAAAACCCATTCGGTTAATAATTGCCTGATCTTCTTTTAGCCTGAACAAACGTTTTTTTGGATTCCCTTCCTGACCAACCGGTGTTACGGTTCCTATTTCTATAAAGCCAAAACCAAAATCAGAAAGTTCCTTGTACAACTTAGCATCTTTATCAAATCCCGCAGCAAGACCAACAGGGTTTTTAAATTTAATGCCAAAAACCTCACGTTCCAAACGTGCATCTTTTACTTCGTAAATCGATTTTATAATTGATGAAACTCCTGGTATTTTTGAAATGAATTTAACAAATGAAAAAGTAAAATAATGTACTTCTTCCGGATCAAACCAAAAAAGTATCGGGCGAATAATCAATTTATACATAAGAGTGTTGTGTGTTTTTTTCGGTTGCAAATTTAATTATAATACTTCAGACAATTATAAAAACTAAAATGATTTTTATTTTTTACGATTGTTCCTATTTTTTCCTTAATTTTAATGGACTTAAAACACTGAAAATGAAAAGAATAAAAACAATCATTAGAAATATAGCTTTTATATGCTTAATGGGATCCTTTTTTTTGATTTCGATTGATAGTATTGCACAACGTCATGGCGGAGGCGGTGCTCATCGCGGAGGCACCACAGCCAGACCGGCTCAAACCAGACCTACACAAGTACGACCAGCAACACAAACAAGGCCAGGATCTAACGGATCCGGAATAAAAAGACCTACAACTACTACCAGACCGGGATCTAATGGTTCGGGAATTAATAACCCTAATAAAGTCAACAGACCTTCTGCAGGGATTAATAATACAGATCGAACAAATAATAGAAATTCGAATACTGTAAACAGAAACAGAACCGGTAACCAAAATACCAATATTAGCGGCAACACCGTAAATAGAAACAGAAACAATGTAAACATCAATGTGAATAATAATATTAACGTTCGCAACAATCGCAATACTGTAGTGAGACGAAATAACGTGATAGTCTACAATAGACCTCCTTACCGATATGGCGGTTACAGATACAATTGCTATCATCCTTATTATCCTCGTCCTTATACACCTTATTATTGGGGACCGGTTTGGCATCCTTGGGGATTTTTTGTTGCCACGCTGGCGGTTACCGCAATCGTGGTTAGCGTAGAAAGCAGTCAATATCATTATGATCAGGGTGTTTGGTATACACCTGCGAGCGGAGGTTATACAGCAGTACCTGCTCCGGTTGGTGCTACCATAAACAATATCCCAAGTGGCGCAGAAACGGTTAATACCGGAACCGTTAACAATTATTATTACGGAGGTACTTATTATGAAAAAGACGGAAGCGCTTATAAAGTAGTACCGCCTACTGCCGGAACTGTAGTTGATAATTTGCCCGAAGGTGGCGAAGAAGTCACTGTTGGAGATGTAAAATATGTAAAATATGTAAAATTTGGCGAGACTTATTATCAACCTGTCCAAATCGATGGCAAAAACAAATACGAAGTTGTTCTTGTTGAGGAAGACAAATAAAATTATACTAACCTTATCAAATAAATAGAGTTTTATAAGGTTATTTTTTTAACTTTAGCGTTATTTATTGACAACCACTATCAGACTAAATAAAACTATAATGAAAAATAAAACCTATTGGATTTTAGCCATTCTTACAATCTCTATTATTTCAATTGCTTACGGATACAATAAACTTGTTGTACCAAAACAAAAAGTAGTTGCGATGGATTGTACCGAAACTCCCAATACTACTGATTCCTCTTTATTTAGACCTACAATAGAAAACAAAAACAAACCTGCAGCCAGCAAAACGCCAAAAGGTATGGCATGGATTCCCGGAGGAGAATTCTCTATGGGAAGCAATGTAGAGGACGAAAGTTTATGCAGTATAAAAGGAGTTACAAAAGATGCAGCACCAATACACCAAGTATATGTAGATGGTTTTTATATGGATAAAACAGAAGTTACCAATGAACAATTTGAGGCATTTGTTAAAGCTACAGGTTATGTAACACTTGCCGAAATAAAACCAACTCACGAAGAATATCCGGATGCTCCGCTAGAAAATTTAATTGCCGGATCCGCCGTTTTTACCCCTACTCCTGCTACAGTAAATCTAAACAACTACATGCAATGGTGGACTTATGTCAGAGGTGCAGACTGGAGACATCCTGAAGGAGCGGGAAGTTCTATAAAAGGGCGCGAAAAGTATCCTGTTGTTCAGGTTTCGTATGATGATGCAGCGGCTTATGCAAAATGGGCGGGTAAAAGATTACCTACTGAAGCTGAATGGGAATTTGCTGCACGCGGCGGAAAATCAGGACAATTATATGCCTGGGGAAATACACTAAAGCCAAAAGGAAAATTTCAGGCTAATATCTATCAAGGTCATTTTCCTGTAGAAAAAGGAGATACCGGCGAAGATGGCTACATTGGGATTGCGCCAACTGCTCAATTTGAGCCAAATCCGTATGGACTTTATGACATAGGGGGAAATGTGTGGGAATGGACAAATGATTGGTATACTGCTGACTATTATACTGTAATAAGCGAAAAAGGTAAGGTTGCCAAAAACCCTCAGGGACCTGAATCATCGTATGATCCGGGAGAACCAAATTTACCTAAAAAAGTACAACGCGGCGGGTCATTTTTATGTACAGATCAATATTGCACCCGTTATATGGTAGGAACAAGAGGAAAAGGAGATTATAAATCCCCTGCAAATCATATTGGTTTCAGATGTGTTCAGTAATTTTTTTGACCTACAGGCAGCTCAACTGTTTATCTTTTTTTAGCCACGAATTTCACGAATTTACACTAATAAGAAGGCTTTATAACAAGCTCAAAAAATCCAATTTCACGAATTAAGATTCGTGAAATTGGATTTTTAAGTTTTAAACAAACAATTAAAATTAGTGCCAATTCGTGAAATTCGTGGCAAACTTTTTTCATTCCATTTTTTCATTTTTCATAATTTAGAGCTTTACAACGCCTAATTATTTGCTTATATTTGCTAAAAATTAAACAAATGCAACATATTATAGATCGTTTTATCAGTTATGTAACTATTGATACAGAATCGGATCCAAATTCAAAAACAACTCCAAGCACAGAAAAACAATGGAATCTTGCCAATAAATTAGTCGAAGAACTAAAAGCAATTGGTCTGGATGATGTCACTATAGATGATAAGGCATATATCATGGCTACTTTACCCAGCAATGTAGCGCACGAAGTACCTACGATTGGGTTTGTTTCGCATTTTGATACCTCCCCGGATTTTAGCGGAGCGAATGTAAAACCTCAAATTATTACCAATTATGATGGAAAAGACATCATCTTAAATGCAGAGAAAAACATTGTTTTATCTCCTGGTTACTTCAAAGATTTATTACAATATAAAGGTCAAACCATTATCACGACCGACGGAACAACTTTGTTGGGTGCAGATGATAAGGCTGGAATTACCGAAATTGTTTCGGCAATGGAATATCTAATTCAGCATCCGGAAATTAAACACGGAAAAATTAGAATTGGTTTTACACCAGACGAAGAAATTGGTCGTGGCGCACATCATTTTGATGTAGAGAAATTTGGCGCTCAATGGGCCTATACTATGGACGGAAGTCAGATTGGCGAATTAGAATATGAAAACTTTAATGCAGCCGGAGCAAAAATTACGTTTAAAGGAAAAAGTGTTCATCCTGGTTATGCAAAAGGAAAAATGATTAATTCGATGTTGATTGCCAACGACTTTATCAACGAATTACCAAAAGGAGAAACCCCTCAGGAAACAAAAGGTTACGAAGGATTTTTTCATGTGCATCACTTAACAGGAAGTATCGAAGAGACGGTTTTAGAACTTATTATTCGCGATCATAACAAGTTAAAATTCGAAAAAAGAAAAGATTTAATTGGTAAAATTGCCAAAAAAATCAATAAAAAATACGCCAAACAATTTGGCGAAGATATTGTAACTGCCGAAGTAAAAGATCAGTATTATAATATGAAAGAAAAAGTGCTACCGGTTAAACATATTGTTGATATTGCCGAAAAAGCGATGAGAGAACTCAACATAAAACCTATCATTAAGCCTATTCGTGGCGGAACTGATGGTTCTCAATTATCATTTATGGGTTTACCTTGTCCTAATATATTTGCAGGCGGTCACAACTTTCATGGAAAATACGAATATGTCCCTGCCGAAAGTATTCAAAAAGCAACCGATGTCATTGTAAAAATAGCCGAGTTAACTGCAATTCCAGGTGCTTTTGATGTAGCTGAAAAATCTAAAAGAAAGAGATAATAAAAACAAAAAAAATCCCAAACTCCAATCGTTAAATTGAAGTTTGGGATTTTTAATTTATTCCGGGTTTCTAAAAAAAATTATGCTTTTTTATTCAAAGCAGCACTCATTTCCATAGAAATAGCTGAGCGCTCAATTTTTAATTTTCCAGACATTGTTTCGATAATTGCACTTGTTTCTGCAAGCTCAACAATTTTAGCGTGAATACCACTTTTTGTTATTATCTTATCACCTACTTTTAGGCCACTTTCAAATTCTTTTTCGTTTTTTACTCTTTTTTGTTGTGGTCTGATCATGAAGAAATACAACACTACAAACATTAGTAAATAAGGAGCAAATTTCATTAAATCTTGCATAGTATTCAGTTTTTATTTTTTGTTATTAATATTTTTTTGTTTAACTCTTGGACTTCGCTCAAAGTGATATAATAATTTGGGTTTTAATTATTGAAATTTCTCCCTTTTACATCAAACCTCTACCTACTTTAATCATCTTTTTATTGGCGGTAAGTTCCTTAACCAAATTGTCTAAAATTCCGTTGATAAAAATACTACTTTTTGGTGTAGAATACTCTTTGGCAATTTCTAAATATTCGTTAAGAGTTACTTTTACCGGAATTGAAGGGAATTTTAAAAACTCGCAAATTGCCATTTTCAAAATAATTGTATCAATTTCTGCAATCCTTTCACTGTCCCAATTTGGCGTTTTGTCATCATATTCTTTTGCAAGAATAGATTCGTTTAAAACGGTTCTTCTAAACAAGTCTTTGGCAAAATCTTTATCCTCTACATCTTTATACAATTTAGGCACTCTAAAATCATCAGGATCCTGAGTTTTAATCGCTTTCAATTGTTTAACAATATGGGTGTTTACAACCGGAATATCATCAACCCAGGTTAATTTATCATCTTCTAAATACTCATATAATTTTTCGTTAGGAACAATTACATCAGCAAATAAATCGATCACAAATTGTCTGTCTTCTTCAAAAGTATTTACAGAAGTGCTCATGTATTTTATATACAATTCGCTTGATTTGATATCATTTAAAAGTAAAATGATATAATCATCGTTTAAGGCCCAGTTGTTGATTTTACGATTTTCTAAGGCAATGCTCAGAGAATTACTTTCGGCAAGTAGTTGAAAAATTTTGTTGTTGATAAATTTTTCGTTTGGATTACGTTCTGCAGCAGTTGCAAGATGTTTTTTGCTTGATAAATGTAAAAAAACAGATTCTTTTTTGCAAATTTCAATTAATGAAGAAAGCATTATAAGATATAAGTCCTGAATATTATCGATACTGTAAAAAAGAAACTTTTCTTCTTTTTCCAGATTATCAGAACCGCTTTGATGCATTGCATAAATGGATTGCATTACTTTAACGCGTATGTGTCTTCTATTTACCACCTTGTAAGAACATTTAAAAATTAGTCTGCAAAATTAAGGATTTCAATCCTTATATTAAAATTTATTCGTCTCTTTTTAGTCGCAGTATTCAGTCGCGGTATTCAGTGATACAGAAACTGCATAAAAAGTCTCAGTTTTCAGTCGCGGTTTTCAGTCTCAGTTTGCTGTTGAAAAGCATAAAAAAATCTCAGTCTCAATTTTCAAAACTGAAAACCGGGACTGAGACTGTAAACTAAGCTTATAAACTAATAACTATTTCTTAGCAGCGTTTTCAATTTTTCTCAAATCAATACGATTTTGAGCAATTGTAAGTGCCGCTTTATGAGTAGTCATTCCGTTTTTTACAGCATAATCGATAATTTCTAACGTAGTGTTGTAGATGTTTTCGGTTTTAGACATGATTTCGGCTTTACCATAATGTTCTAATTCTGCATAAACATTAATGATTCCACCAGCATTAATCAAGAAATCCGGTGCATATAAAATGCCTCTTTCCTGCAATCTTGCTCCGTGAACATTTTCATCTGCTAATTGATTGTTGGCAGCACCAGCAATAACTTTAGCTTTAATTTTGTTTACTGTATCATTATTAATCGTTGCTCCCATTGCACATGGCGCATAAATATCAACATCAGCAGTATATAAATCTTCTCCTGTAAATATTGTTGCGTTGTATTTTTGAGCTACTTCGTATAATTTTTCTTCGTTGATATCTGCAATTGTTACGATCGCTCCTTCTTTAGTCAAATATTCAACCAAAGCTTCACCAACGTGACCAATTCCTTGTACCAAAACTTTTTTACCGTCTAAAACATCAGTACCAAACTGACTTTTGGCAGCAGCTTTCATTCCTAAATAAACACCATAAGCAGTAATCGGAGAAGGATTTCCTGAACCACCTCTTTCTTCAGAGATTCCGGTAACATAAGGTGTTACATCCCTAACGGTGTCCATATCCTTAGTTTCCATTCCTACATCTTCTGCAGTGATATATCTACCCCCTAAAGAGTGAACAAACTCACCAAACTTACGCATTAATTCAGGTGTTTTTTGCGTTTTAGCATCACCAATAATTACAGCTTTACCACCACCAATGTTTAATCCGGTAATAGCAGATTTGTAAGTCATACCTCTTGAAAGACGTAAAACATCGTTTAATGCTTCCCATTCGGTATTATAATTCCACATTCTGGTTCCTCCTAAAGCTGGGCCCATAACCGAATTATGAATACCAATAATTGCTTTTAAACCCGTATCTTTGTCGTTGCAAAAAACAATTTGTTCGTGATCGTCAAAAGACAATTGACCAAAAACAGGATCCATTTTTTGAAGTTCTTTTCCAGTTGCGAAAGTTGCATCCATAGCGCTACTATTTATTTGTTAAAATTATGAATTTGTTAAAAAGACTTCTCAAACATAATCAAAAAATACACATGTGCTAATTTTTTATCTTTAAAATAACAATTAAACAATCACTTTGTTTTGATTAAATTATATATTACGCTAGTTTTAATTCATTATAATTTACAAAATCGAAACATTTCATCATTGAATCTCTTAAAAAAATGAAAGAATTAAGCTATTTAAACAAATATTTTATCAAATATAAATATAGTTTCTCTTTAGGAATTTTAATCACCATAATCGCACAAATATTCTCTTTATTTACTCCAAAGCTCATTAGTAAGTCGTTGAACGCCATTGAGAAGTTTGATAAATTACCAAAAGCAGATCAAACGTCGCAGGTAATTATTGATACCTATCGCGAAGGATTAATTCATAACGTACTGCTAATCATAGCCACAACAATTGTTGCAGGTTTTTTAACCTTTTTAATGCGCCAGACATTGATAGTAATGTCGCGTCATATCGAGTTTGATTTAAAAAATGAGGTTTTTAAGCAGTACGAAAATCTTTCTCAGAATTTCTACAAACAAAATCGTACGGGAGATTTAATGAATCGTATCAGCGAGGATGTTTCTAAGGTTCGTATGTATGTTGGTCCGGCGGTTATGTATACGATTAATACCTTTATTCGTTTTGCTATCGTGATCATATATATGTATAATGTTTCGCCTTTATTGACTTTATATACTATTTTGCCTTTGCCGGTTCTTTCGTATTGTATTTTTAAATTAAGCTCTGAGATCAACAAACGAAGCACTACTTTTCAGCAATATTTATCGAAAGTCTCAAGCTTTTCGCAGGAAATTTTTTCGGGAATACGAGTTATCAAAGCGTACTCTTTAGAAAATCAACACCAGAATAATATGGTCGCTCTTGCAGATGAAAGTAAAAAGAAGAGTTTAGATCTTGCCAAAGTTCAATCGCTGTTTGGACCTTTAATGATTGCCTTAATCGGGATCAGTAATTTGGTTGTTATTTATTTTGGAGGTGTTATGTACATCAATGGTACAATCGCAAATATTGGTACAATCGCTGAATTTATTTTATATGTCAATATGCTTACCTGGCCGGTTGCCTCTTTAGGCTGGGTTTCGTCTATGGTTCAGGAAGCTGAAGCATCTCAAAAGCGTTTGAATGAATTTTTGAAAATCGAACCTGAGATTAAAAACCAAAATCAAAATTCATCCGATATTCAAGGTTCTATTGCTTTCGAAAATGTAAGTTATACGTATGAAGACACTAATATTGAAGCTTTAAAAAATGTCTCTTTTACAGTAAAAAAAGGAGAAACATTGGCGATTTTAGGGAAAACAGGTTCTGGAAAATCAACTATTTTATCTTTAATTTCACGTTTGTACGATGTCACTGAAGGGCGAATCACAATTGATCAAAAAGAAATAAGCAGTTTGAACTTAAATGATTTAAGAAACAATATTGGAATTGTACCTCAGGACGCTTTTTTATTTTCGGATACTATTAAAAACAACATCAAATTTGGCAATCAGAGCGCTACTGACGAAGAAGTAATTGAAGCTGCTACAAATGCAGTAGTTCATGATAACATCATAGCTTTTAACAAGCAATACGATACAATATTAGGAGAAAGAGGTATTACACTTTCAGGCGGCCAAAAGCAACGTGTATCTATCGCGAGAGCAATTATTAAAAATCCGGCAATTTTACTTTTTGACGATTGCTTATCTGCAGTCGATACAGAAACCGAAGAAACAATTCTTAATAATTTATTCCAAATTTGCAAGTATAAAACTACAATAATAGTGAGTCACAGGGTTTCATCGGCAAAAAATGCCGATAAAATAATCATTTTAGAAGACGGCCAAATCATTCAACAAGGCTCTCATAATCAATTAATAAATCAGGAGGGATATTATGCATCGTTATATTTAAAACAACTTTCGGAAAAAGAATTACTTTAAATGTTGCGTAATAGATAATTTTTTATGATTTTTGAGTACTATTAATTCCAAAAAATGATAGAACGTATTATGAGAGAAAATGACATGTTAGAAAAAGAAGAGATTTTTTCTAAAGTATTACGAGCAGGAAGAAGAACTTATTTCTTTGATGTGAGAGCTACTAAAGCTGATGATTATTATATCACTATTACCGAAAGTAAAAAATTTACTGAAGAAGATGGTTCTTTTCATTTTAAAAAACACAAAATTTATTTGTACAAAGAAGATTTTAGTGCTTTTGCCGAAATATTAGAAGAAATGACTTCATACGTCTTGAACCACAAAGGCGAAGAAGTAATTTCTGAAAGACATCAAAAAGATTTTAAGAAAGAATACGGTTCTGATAAACCTGAAGGACAAAGATCTAGCTTTACAGATATTGATTTTGACGATATTTAGTCTACTATAACTTTTTAAAAAAGTACAAGTCCAATATGTTTTGCATTTTGGACTTTTTTACATATTTAAATTCTATTAAATTCATAGATTTAGTATTATTAATGTTTTTATGAAGGAGTGTAAAATTTAATACAATTGAATCAGGCTTTTGATTATTTTTAAAAAATGTAACCCTGCTTATAAAATAATAAATACTAATTGAAATAAATTCCCAGAAATGGAAACAAACCTTTTAATATTACCCGGATTAGGAAATTCCGGCGTTAAACACTGGCAAACCTTTTGGAATAAAAAATTTAAGAACTCCACTCGTATAGTTCAGGACAATTGGGACGAACCTATTCGCGAAGAATGGATAGAACGCCTAAACGAAGAAGTTGCTAAACTTGATCGCCCAACTATTCTGGTTGCACATAGTTTGGCAGTTTCATTAGTTCAACATTGGGCAGCAGCACATACAAACAAAAATATTGCAGGTGCATTATTAGTCGCTCCCGCAGATGTAGATTCACCTGAACATACTCCGGAATCTGTTCGGAATTTTTCGCCAATGCCAATTTCAAAATTACCCTTTCCTTCAATAGTTGTAGCAAGCGAGAATGATCCTTATGCTACTTTTGAAAGAAAAAAATATTTTGCAGAAAAATGGGGAAGTGATTTTGTAAACGTAGGTCAGCAAGGACACATCAACTCTGATTCTGATTTAAAATATTGGGAAGAAGGTCAGTTGATTTTGCAGCAATTGATTTCTAAAATTAAATAGTTCGCAGTCTCAGTCTCAGTATTCAGTTTGAACGTTAATTAACCGAAAAGTTCGCAAAGATTTTTCGCAAAGATTGCAAAGGTCTTGACTGATTAAGTTCACAAAGCTAGATTCTAAAAATAATTCGTGAATTTGTGGCGAAAATTTAACCGCAAAGCTTGCAAAGCTTTGTATAAAACTTTGCGAACCTTGCGTAAAAACTTTGCGAACTTTTCGGTTAAACTTATCTGTAACAAACAGAAAACTGAGACCGAGACTGAAAACTAAAAAACTACCCAATCCTAAGTCCATTTTCTATTTTAAAATCAGGAGCTAATAAAATTACATCTCCCTCCTTGCCTATTGCGCCAAGAACCAGACATTCGCTCATAAATTTTCCAATTTGCTTTTTGGGAAAATTTACTACTGCTATAATTTGCCTGTTTATTAAATCTTCTTTTTTGTAATGTGTTGTTATTTGAGCTGATGATTTTCTGATTCCAATTTCAGCACCAAAATCAATTGTAAGTTGATATGCCGGTTTTCTCGCTTCGGGAAAATCATTTACTTCTATAATAGTTCCAACACGCATATCGGTTCTTTCAAATTCATTCCAGGTCAAATCCATATTGTCTCATTTTTAAACAATTACAAACGTATTAATTTTGTAATCATTACTCCTAATTCTATAACCGTTTTTTTTAGTTGTTCGGCTAAATTTACATTACAACTTATTCAGCTAACCCTAAAAATATATAAAATGGAAAATAGTATCCTTAATGCAGATCAAACTTTAAGAGATTTTGATTTTAATTTGCACGAACAAAACACGGATAAATACATCAAAACTTCGAAAAACGTAAAACTATACGTTAGAGATTACGGAAAAGGAAAACCTGTAATCCTGATTCATGGCTGGCCACTTTCGAACGAGATGTGGGAATACCAAATCGATTTTTTAGTACAAAATAATTACAGGGTTATTGCTTACGATCGTAGAGGATTTGGTAAATCATCACAGCCTTACGACGGTTATGACTATGATACATTGACAGATGATTTAAAAGAAATTATCGATCAGCTACAATTAGAGGATGCGACTCTTGTGGGATTCTCAATGGGTGGCGGAGAAGTTGTTCGTTATTTTAGCCGTTATGGCGGAAAAGGCATTACAAAAGCAGCTTTAATATCGTCTGTTGTTCCATTTTTATTGCAAACTCATGACAATCCTGACGGACATCCAAAAGAAAAAAGCGAAACAACCGCAAATGCTATTAAAGAAGACCGAATAGGATTTGTAGACAATTTTGGGAAAACTTTTTTTGGTGTAAATATCATCAACAAACCATTAAGCACTCCACTATTAGAATATTACAGAACCTTATGTTCATTTGCTTCTCCCCGTGCTACTCTAAAATGTGCCGAATCGTTTTCGTACACAGATTTTAGGGAAGAATTGGATTTTATTAAAGTTCCAACCTTAATTATTCATGGCGATGACGATAAAATAGTACCTATTGAACTTACATCAAAAAAAGCCGCAAAAGCCATTCGCGAAAATACTTATATTGTTTACGAAGGTGCGCCACACGGTTTATTCTATACAGATAAAGACAAATTAAACAACGATTTATTAGAGTTTTTAAATTCTTAGAGGAACAAATACGACTTTTTTGAGCATTAAATTTATTGAATAGACTCCTGCTTTAGCTGGAGGTTACCAATATCAGTAACAATAAGGCTTTAGCCAAATTTGGCATTTTTGGCTAAAGCCATTCAGATTGATTTTATATAAACTCCAGCAAAAGCTGAAGCCAATTCAAAAGAACTATCGGGATTCACAAGAATGCTAAAACCTCCAATAAAACAAAAAGTAAATATTAATTAGTCTGCAATCTTCCTTTTACAGAATTTTAAAGGTATTTTTGAATAACTAATTTTGTAAAAAATGGCACGAACTCCTTCAAATATGATTCCGCTGGGAACTATTGCTCCACAATTCAAACTAAAAGATACGAACTCTAATAACGAATATTCGTTTGAAGAACTTAAAGGATCAAAAGGAACATTAGTTATTTTTATTTGTAATCACTGTCCTTTTGTACTTCATGTAATCAAAGAAATTGTTATGATTGCCAATGATTATCGTGTTCAGGGACTTGGTGTAATCGCTATTTCAAGCAATGATATTGTAAAATATCCGCAGGATGCCCCGGAATTAATGACGGAATTTGCTTTTGAGAACAAAATAGATTTTCCTTACCTATTCGACGAAAGTCAGAAAGTTGCCAAAGCCTATAATGCTGCCTGTACGCCGGATTTTTATTTATTTGATAATCAGGATCGATTATTTTATCGCGGACAACTCGATGATTCAAGACCTGGAAACGGTATTCCTCTAAGCGGTAGTGATCTTCGCAGTGCTATTGATGCACTTATATACAACCGTAGTTTAAAAGAGCCTCAAAAGCCAAGTATAGGCTGTAGCATCAAATGGAAATAAACATTTACACCATTTAAAAAAGTTTACCTATCTTTGCAGATCAAATTAATTATTCTCATTTTGAGCGCTATAAATATATTTACAGTTTTTATGTTGTTGTTTTCTCTAACGAGAAAACCGCTTGCTGTACTTATTTCACATAGTAAGGCCTTTATTAATTAGGCCTCCGTCTATTTCAATTTCTTCTTTAAGGCGGAGGATTTATACCACAATTTAATTTTTTATTTTATTTGAAAGAGTGTATCCTCTCTCAAATATTTTTTTGGTTTTTTTTAACCAAAAGTTTCCAAAAACATCTATTTTCAAAAATTCAGATTGTATTCTACAATTTGAGATAAGGATTATGCATTTATCAAGCGATAAAAAACTGAATTCAATATTTTAAAAAACAATATATCTATGAAACCAACACCCACTTTCTGTAAAACAGATTATCAGTTCTTAAGAGAATTGATCGTAAAAAGTAAAAATTCAACAAACGCAAAAGAAGCCAATCAACTTTCGCAAGAATTAGATCGCGCTATAATTAGCAAAGAAAGCGAACTAGATAATTCGATCGTAAAAATTAATTCGTATGTAACTATCGAAGATGTAAAAGCAAAGAAACAAATGAAAATTCAGATTGTCTTACCTTCGTTTGCAGATGTCAAACAAAGTAAGATCTCAATCCTTGCTCCTTTAAGTGTTGCTATTATTGGTTTTAAGGAAAATGACGAAGTCGATTGGGAATTACCGGCCGGAATAAAGACTTTAAAAATAGTTGCGGTTAATACTATTTCTGAAAGCAATTCTTAATTTTTTAAACACCTCATCCGTGAAGGTGTTTTTTTATGTTCTATTTTAAAAAAAAACTACCCAATACAAGTACTGGATAGTTTTATGATTTTACAACAACAACTTTTTACAATTGAGAAGTAATATAATTTGATATCGAAGCTATTTGGGTATCGTCTAACTTCGCTTTTTTCTGCATCCTTGTCAAAATGGGCTTCCACTCTTCCTGAGTAAATTTCTTGGCATCATATAATTTATGGCATCTTGCACAACTGTTTTCGTACAAGTTTTTTCCTTCTGCTAATTCAGGTGTCAGCGCTGCAGGTTTTGCTATTTCGGTTACTGCTGTTGCAGTTGGTTCTTTGGTTGCAACCGTAGCGGTTTTTTGAGTTCCGCACGAAGCCAAAAGCAATACTACAGCTGTTAGTGTTAAGATTCTTGATTTCATTGTTTTCCTTTATTTTAGAAGTAAATATAAAAAAATCCCATTCGCCGTAGCAAATGGGATTCTAATTTAAAACAATACTAAATTGTATCTAATTTTCTTATTTTACTTCCATTAATTCAACATCGAAAATCAAAGTTGCGTTTGGCGGAATAACTCCTCCTGCTCCTGCAGCTCCGTAAGCTAAGTCAGACGGAATTACAAAACGAGCTTTGTCTCCTACTTGTAAAAGAGCAATACCTTCGTCCCATCCTTCGATAACCTGACCCTGGCCTAATCTAAATTCGATTGGTTTTTTGCGTGGGTAAGAAGAATCAAAAACTTTTCCTGTTTCTAAAGATCCTTCGTAATGAACCGCTACTGTTTTTCCAGATTCAGCTTTTTTACCATCTCCTTTATTAATCATTTTATAACGTAAACCGCTATCTGTTCTTTCAAAACCAGCAGCCAATTGTTCCATTTTAGCTTCAGATTCAGCTTTTAAAGCAGCATCACGTTTTAGACGAGCACCTTTTAGACCAACAAAAGCTTCGATAGCATTAAATTTCTCCGCTTCTTCTCCAACTCTGATAATCTCTACATTATCAAGATTATCACCCTGAGCTACAGCATCAACAACATCCTGACCTTCGATTACGTGACCAAAAACAGTATGTTTTCCGTCTAACCAAGAAGTTGGAACGTGAGTAATATAAAATTGAGAACCATTACTTGCAGGTCCTGAATTTGCCATTGCTAAAACTCCCGGACGATCGTGTTTTAAACTTGGATGAAATTCATCATCAAATTTATATCCAGGATCACCTGTTCCTGTTCCTTTAGGGCAACCACCCTGGATCATAAAATCAGGAATTACTCTATGAAATGTTAATCCATCATAGAATTTTTGTCCTTGAGGCTTTACTTTATTTTCCATATTTCCTTCTGCAAGAGCTACAAAATTCCCTACGGTTCCCGGTGTTAAATCGTGTGTTAGTTTTACTAAAATCGAACCTTTACTAGTGTTGAATTTAGCGTATATTCCGTTTTCCATTGTTGTTATTTTTAATTTAAATGCAAATTTACAAATTAATTTTATATCAATTTGTCCTTTCTATTTTTTAGACTTTGATTTATAAGTAAGTCCGTATACTGTTAATGCTAATACTGATAATCCGGCACATCCGATAGTTACGGCATGCCATCCTCCTAATTTCCAGAGTAACAATCCGTAAGCAGATCCTGCCGCTGTCCCTAAAAAGCTAAATGACATAAATACGGTATTTAACCTGTTTCTTGCTTCGGGAAGCAACGAATATACGCGGGTTTGATTGGAGATATGAACGCCTTGAATTCCTATATCGATAAAAACGATTCCAATCGCAATTCCTATTACACTTTCTATTGAAAAGTAAAAAATTAAAAAACTAATTAAGATCAATAAACAGCCATAACCAACAGCTACTCTTGAGCCTCCTTTGTCTCCCATTTTACCCACCAATGGTGCTGCTAAAGCTCCTGAAGCACCTACAATACCAAACAAACCAATTGTGGCACTGCTATAATGAAAAGGTTCTCCTGAAAGCAGTAAAACCATCGTAACCCAAAAAGCTCCAAATTGTGCAAAACTAAACACATTAATAAGTGTAGCTTCCCGCAAAACCGGTTGTGTTTTGATAAGTGTAAAAAGGGATTGAATTAATTGACCGTAAGTTCCCTGAAACTGTGGTTTATTGACCGGAAACTTATTCTGAATTACAAAAAAGATTAAAAGACAAATTCCGGCAGCGATATAAAACATTGATCTCCATCCTAAAACCTCACCAATAAAGCCGCTTAAAGTTCTCGATAGCAAGATACCAACAAGTAAGCCACTCATTATGGTTCCAACGACTTTACCACGTTGTTCCGGCGCACTTAGCGAAGCTGCCAAAGGCAAAATAAGCTGCGGTACAATTGAGGTAATTCCAATTAATAAAGAAGCAATTTGTAAAAGAAAAAAACTTTGAGCCGTAGCTGCAAGAATTAAGGCAATTACAGAAGCAAAAGTAGTCATTAAAATTTGTTTTTTTCGCTCGATTTTATCTCCTAACGGAACCATAAAAAATAACCCAATCGCATAACCGGCTTGCGTTAGATAGGTTATTGTTCCTGCATTGGCTTCAGGAATTTTAAATTCGTTGGCAATTAAAACAATTAAGGGTTGGCAGTAATACAGATTTGCAACTATAAGTCCAGTGCAAGCTGCCATAAATAAGACATTCGTTTTGGATAAATTCATTTGGCAAAAATACCATCAATATTTAATCTAAACTTACAATTAGAGTTATTTTTTTTATAAAATCTGTGTAAATCTGCGTTATCAGTATTCTAAAATTGACGCTGATTAAACGGATTCGCTATCGCGAAAACGCAGATTCTAACTGATTTTTATTTAATTCTATTTTAAAAAATCTTCTCTTGCGGGACTAAAAACATCTGTAAGCATGCCACTTTCTAAACAAACTACTCCATGAATCGCATGAGGCGGAATGTAAAAACTGTCGCCTTCTTTTAATGTTTGAGTAACGCCATTGATAGTAACATCAAATTTACCGCTGGAAACATACGTAACCTGCGTATGATAATGTTCGTGTAAGACACCAATTCCGCCTTTTTCAAAATGAACATTAACTAACATTACTTTGTCATCAAAAGCCAGAATCTTACGTTTGATTCCTTCACCAACTACTTCCCACTCTATTTCATCTCCTTTTATAAATTCTTTACTTGTCCCAAAACTATTCATATTTATTTTTTAATTGAATTTGTACAATATTTTTTTTTATCTGATTTAATTCTAAAGCAATTTTTTAGAAATAAAATTACAACTCACTTTAATGGAATCAAAAGCATTCGGATTGTAATTATTCTCTTGTTCTACAAAAAAATGTTTCATTCCGGATTGTTTTGCTTCTTTGAAAATGGTTTTAAAATCAATCGAACCTGAACCAACTTCTGTATTCAAAGCCGGATTTGTTTTGTCCATATCTTTTACATGCCACATTTTAAAACGTCCCGGATTTTCTTTAAACAATTTAAGAGGATCATTTCCTGAGCGAACAACCCAATATAAATCCAATTCAAAATAGACTAAATCTTTATCTGTTTCCTTTAATAAAATTTCATATCCGGTAACTCCGTCGTGTTTTTGAAACTCAAAATCATGATTATGATACGCCAATTTCAAACCTGCTTTCTGACACATTTTAGCAGCTTCATTTAATCGCGTTGCAATAACTTTATAATCTTTAATATTCCTTCTCAAAGGTTCATCAATCCACGGAATTGTCAAATATTCGCTTTTCAAAATCGTAGCGGCTTCAATTGCTGCTTTCAATTCTGTTGTGTTTCCATCTGCCAAAAAGCTTCCCAAGTTATAATGTCCGCTTACCGCTTTAAGTCCGTTTTGGTCTAATATTTTCTTTAATTCAATTGCAGATAATCCCCAGAATTGATCTTTAATCGAAAAACCATACGTTTCTACCGTTGTAAAACCTGCATTGGCTACTTTTTTTAAAGTCGATTTTACATCTTTACCCAGTTCTTCCCGCAGTGTATATAATTGCAATCCTATCTCTTTTTTATTCATCGTAAAGGCTAATGATGGCACAGCACAAACTGCTGTAGCAGCCAGACTGGTATTTATTAAAAAATTTCTTCTTGTGATCATTTTTTATTTTAAAAAGCGAGAAGTAAAACTAAGCAATTAACGGCTTACCTAAATCCTAAAATTGATTTTCGAAATTAGATATAAAATACTGAACAGCAATCTCTGTCTCTTCGTTTATAATTTTACCATCCTCATTAATTTTACCACGAATACCCTGTATTAAAAGTTGTGTGTTTTCATCGAACCCGGCTTCGAGTGTTTTCATAATCAAAATCAACTGTTCATGCGCCATTTCTCCTGAAGCAGAAGCGGTTATCAATCCTGTCTTTTTACCTGAAAAAATAGTAGTCGAAACACACCATTCCAAAATATTTTTTAAACTTCCGGGCAAACTAAAAACATATTCAGGCGTACAAATTATTACTCCATCAGCCGCAATAATTTTATTCCTGAAAGCTTCAACTTGTTTTGGCGGATTCTCCTTATCTAAATCCGGATTAAAATGAGGAATCTGATCCAAATCTTCGAAAATTTCAACTTCGAATTCCGTTTTTATATGTTCTGCAATATATTTTAGAATTTTATAATTGCTTGAGTTCTTTCGTGTGCTGCCAGTTATAGCAAGAATTTTTATTTTTGGATTTGGCATTTTTTAGGGATTGAAAAATAACTTAAATTAATTCCTTAAAAATAAACTTTTCATCATAATCTATTTCAAATTTTTCAAGAAAGTCAATATACTCTTCTCGAAAAGTTTTCTTTTTATGATGCACTTCCTGATTCTCAATATAATTAACTACTGCATTTAACTGGGATTTACTATATGAAAATGCTCCATATCCTTCTTGCCATTCAAAATGGATTTTTAAAAATTTATTTGTATTAATCCACTTTGAAGAATCTTGTTTGATATTTTTCATTAAATCAGAAATTGATTGTGCAGGTCTAATACCAATTAAAACATGAATATGATCTGAAACACCATTTATCGCTAAGAGTTTATGATTATTATTTCTAATAATTCCTGCAATGTATTTGTAAAGCTCTTCTTTCCAATCATTATGAATTATAGCTTGCCTAAATTTTACGGCAAAAACAAAATGAATGTGTATTTGGGTATAGGTATTTGCCATAACGTGTAGTCCCTAACGGGACAATTTTGTGTGAAATATTATTTTTTTTCTACCGATATTTAGTTCCTAGCGGAA
>NZ_MUGS01000139.1 GCF_002222055.1 Flavobacterium araucananum | reverse complement strand
TCATAACCAGTACTTTTGGTTTAACACCACAAAATTGACACATGAAAAAAATATTCCCTGCCAAGTCCTGCCAATTGGCAAGGAAGATTTTTTTAGCAATCATTCTATCAAACATTGGAAAATAAAGGTTTTAGATAGAGCTTTCATTGCGATAAGTAAGGGTTTCGCCTTTTGCCAATTGGCAGATATGGGCAATAAAAAAGCAGTGCTGGCAGCACCGCTTTAATTAAAGTATCTGATATAACTTATAGCTCCTTATCCATATATTGCTCAAGGGAAGATTTGAGCTGGTCTAGAAATAAGGTACGATTGGTGGCCCTGTCTTTCATTCGATGAAATGAATGGTGAATATCTCCAAGCGGTACACGGAAAAGTATTTGAAAGACCAGCGTAATTTTGCGGATACCAATTTTTCCATGGGATATCACACCCGAAGCGTAGAGCGCGTAAATGAGTTCGATAAGCGCATTTTTAGAGTCTGTCCAAAAAATGTCTTTGGTTGATTCATGATTATTCAGCAAAGAACTTGAATGCTCCTCTGGATTTATCTTCGTTATCAGATAGGTATAAATTAATTCGTTGGCCATAATCCTGGCAACTTTAGAATCGTAGTAAGTAGAAAACTGGTTATCTATTTCAAAAACGTAACTGTTGAGCCCATCCCTGTAATTTATCTTTCCTCTCATGAAATATTCCTCATCACGGTCAGTTCTTCCCGACCTGTAATAGCGATAAAAATGAGAAAAGATATGTTCTTTAAATTCCTGTTTAAGCTGCCCAAGCTGGCTTGTGAAAAATTTCTGATACATTTTGCCGTCCTTTACAGGGCAGACCGTCTCGATTCGAAATATTTTATTATAGTAAATCAATTGTCCTAAGATCTGGGGCTTGATATCACGAAAAAACTCTATTTCTTCAGCCGGACTTTTAAATC
>NZ_MUGS01000138.1 GCF_002222055.1 Flavobacterium araucananum | reverse complement strand
GAACTGAGCTGGTCAATAATTTCCTTGTCTTCAGGTATGTCATAATCAAGTATTTCTTTCAGGTATGGAATAAACTTCGCGACTGTCTTGTAATCATACAGGAGGCTCGGCATACCCATATCTTCCTCTAATTCTCCCACAAGAAACCACAAATAACAGCCATAGAGATTCCAAATAGCAGTACACATGAAGTAGCCTGCTTCTTTGTTGTTGTCATTTTTCATATGGGCGGATGCTGTATAAAAGTGAGAAATAGTATCTTCCATTTTATCGTCAAAAGAAAATTTTGTCCATTGCAGAAGTTCTTTTGCATCTCCATTTAAAGGATAAAACACCTTATTATCCGACTGGTAGTAAACCAGTTCAGCGACGGTACAATGGCGCATAAGATAAGGGAATCCCTCTTTAAAGCCCTGTGAAGCCCTGAATGCATTAATAAATCTAAAAATAAGATCAGGATAGCAGTCTGTTATTTTTTTTGACGTTTTCTCCACTGCATCCCCACTGTATCCGCAGTTCTTTTTCAGGATAATAGTTACAATAATGGGTAG
>NZ_MUGS01000137.1 GCF_002222055.1 Flavobacterium araucananum | reverse complement strand
TGGGAAGAAAAAAACCTTCCAACCCTTACCTTTCTAAAGCAGAACGGATTTAGTTTTGACAGAGCTTTTTGTAATACCTGTATGTGCTCTCCCAGTCGTGCAACGTTATTTACAGGAACATATCCTGCTAAACATGGAGTGAGCCAAACTTTAACCGAAGGAGGTCTTTTATCTCCACAAGAACCAACACTCAGTAATGCGCTGCCTAATATCATGAATGTACTTTGGTCAGATGGCTATGATGTGCAATACAGAGGTAAATGGCATATGAGCAAAGGAGCAGCTCCCAATGGCACTAAAACGAATTATGAAGATTTAACCGCTGCAGATATTTCATTATATGGAGCAATGGGCTGGATTGCCCCAGATGCAGGTGAAGATGTTAATCCGCTTAATTTTGGTGGCGGATATGCGAATCATGATGCGAAATATACAGCCCAAGCTATACAATATATAAAAGAAGTAAAAGCTCAAAGAGTCGCAGGAAATCATAAACCTTACTGTCTTATTCTTTCATTGGTTAATCCGCATGATGTTTTAGCGTATCCAAAAACGGCCGGTACGTCGGGATACCATACAGATACTTGGTCAGGCAGGGAAATTGGACTTCCA
>NZ_MUGS01000015.1 GCF_002222055.1 Flavobacterium araucananum | reverse complement strand
TAAAAATTATTTTCTTTGGATTTAGCACCTTTTAAAGATTTTGTAAGTCTTTCAATAAGTTCTAATTTTTTAGAAAAACTTAGTCCTTCAAATAAATCTGAGTAGCTTTCAAGTATATTTTTATCAGTGACGGTCATTTTATTCCAGTTAAATTAATTTTTAAATATAAGCAAAATTAAGCTATTTTTCCATAATAAACATAAGAACCAACACCAATAAAAAGACATCCAATTTGTAATAGAAATTTAAAACAAAATTACTTTTTATCCAATTTCCCGGATGCTTTTGCTGCATTATAATCCTGTACCATTTTTAAAGTATGCTTTAAAGATCCGGTATCTGTCCAATCTTCGTGACCAGGAATAATATATATTGGATTTTTGAATTTTGCTTGTACTTTTTTGATTGATTTCTCCCATTCTTTTACATCAGAATCTGCAAGATATCCTAAATCTGTTGCGCTTGTACTTTTAATAAAACAGGCTCCGTACAATACTTTTTCCTTATTAAACCAAACTACAATATTATCCTGTGCATGACCTTTGCCCGGGTAAAAAACTTCAAAAGTATGTTGCCCAACAGTAAATGTTGTATCATTTGGAATTATGAATTGGGCTCTTTTTTTATTTTCTTTTTTAAGAATTTCATCCGTTAGTTTTATGGTATATGTTTTTACTCCTTTTTGTCTGTAAAAATCCAACCCTCCGGCTCTGTCATCATGCGAATGTGTTGCAAAACACATTACAACATCCTGATGATGTTTTGCCTTAATGGTATCCAACAAAGGCTGAAATTGTGTCTCATCCCAAGGCGCATCAAACAATACAACTCCTTTATTGGTAACAAGATACAAGGCATTGGCAGAAATCAGGGTACCGTTATAATCATGAAAGGTTTTATAAACATAAAAGTCACCTGTAAGATGACTTATTTGTAATGGCGAATTCTTAGATTGTCCAAAACTATTGGATAATATTCCTAAGAATAAAACTATCGATGCTAATTTTCGCATTTTATTTTTATAAAATTAATTCTTTACTCTCGTCCAATATTGAGTTCTTCCCATAATAGAGATTCCAATATAACCGCGAAGTTTTAGCTTATCGGCAGAATCAAGCGTAATATAACATTTGTATTTTTTTCCGTTTGTAGGGTCTAAAATTGTTCCTCCGCTGTATTCATCACCATCTTTTTTAAGTCCGTTTATGATCACCAGACCTAAAATTGGTTTATTTTTATCGGCACCATCACATTTTACACATACGTCTTTTTTATGATCAGCACGAAGTATCTCTGATACCTTGCCATAAAGTTTTCCTGCTTTTTCGTAAATCTCTACAACTGATTTAGCCTCACCTGTTTCATCATCAATTGTCTTCCATTTTCCAAGAACACTCTGGCTATGAATTGTTCCTAATGTCAGGAAAAAAACACCAATCGTTAACATCCAATTTTTCATAATATTATTTGTTTTTTTGTTTTAATTTTCTGACGGTAGCATTCAATTCGAATCCCAAAAGCAGAATCATACAGTTTATCCAAATATAAAACATTAGAATTAATAATGTTCCAATTGAGCCATAAAGTTCATTATATTTTGAGAATTTTATAACCCAAATCCCAAAAAAGAACGAAGATATAACAATTAAGATGGTCGTAAAAACAGATCCAATGCTAATAAATGATACTTTATTGTACTGTTTTGTACCATAACGCAATAATATAGAACAGGTTACCAAAATCATGGTTACCACAAACAAATAACGACCTAAACTAATGAGCGGAATACGATCACTGAGGACATCCTGAATAATTGTTTTTTGAATAAATACCTCAAAAACTACAATCGTTGCCACTGTTACAAATAATATAATGGTCATGACAAAAGAAATTGCCAGTGCCACTAAATATTGACTAAAAAAACCTCGTTTATCAAACACGTGTTTCGAAGATTCGAAACCACTTAAAATACCATTAATACCATTTGCCATTAAAAAAATAGAAAGCAAAAAACCTGACGATAATAAACCGGAGTGACTATTGTTTAAAATATCACTAATAATTTTACTAATTGCATCATAGGTATTTGGAGGAACACTTTGCTGTACAAACTGCAAAAAATCGCCCTGAAAATTGTCTATAGGAATAAACGGAATTAAGTTTAAAATAAATAATGCAAAGGGAAACAATGCCATAAAAAAACTAAACGAAACGGCACTGGCATGGTACGAAAATGCACCTTCGATAATACCCAGAATATACATTTCGAGTAAATCGTATAACGAAAAACCCTCTAGCCAAGGCAGTTTTATTCTTTTTAAAAACCGGGCTAAATAACGTACTACAGGAATTTTTTCAATCCGGTCTTCTATCTCTTTAGACATATTTATCTTTGATTTTAGATTGTTGAGTTCAGATTTTAGATTCCAAACATACCTTAGTCATTTTTCTAACCCAACTCTTAACTTATAACTTATTAAAAAGCCTTCAAACTCAAATCCATATTATAAACAGAATGTGTCAAAGCTCCTGATGAAATGTAATTTACACCACATAAACCGTATTCGCGAATCGTTTTTTCGTTGATATTTCCGGAAGATTCTGTTTGACACTTACTGCCAATTAATGCAACAGCAGTTTTAGTATCTTCATAATTAAAGTTGTCAATCAGGATTCTATGCACTCCGTCGCTTAAAAGAATTTCACGAATTTCATCCAGATTTCTGGCTTCGACTATAATTTTCAGGTCTAAATTATTCGCTTTCAGATACTCTTTTGTTTTATTGATTGCCAAAGTAATCCCGCCGGCAAAATCAATATGATTGTCCTTTAGCATTACCATATCATAAAGGGCAAAACGATGATTTTCGCCTCCTCCAATTTTTACAGCCCATTTTTCTGCTGCTCTGAAATTTGGGGTTGTTTTGCGCGTATCCAATATCTTAGCACCGGTTCCTTCTAAAAGTTGCACATACTGATCTGTCTTTGTTGCAATGGCAGACATACGTTGCATGGTGTTTAAAACTACTCTTTCTGACTTTAAGATCGACTGAGAGCTTCCTGAAACTTCAAAAACAACATCACCATACTCTACATGCGTTCCATCTTCGATGTAAGTCTTGATTTTTAGTTTTGGATCTACATATTCGAAAATCATTTTTGCAAGCGCAACACCCGCAATAATTCCCTGATCTTTTACTAACAATTTAGCTTGACCGTGTGCCGTTTCCGGAATACATGCCAGTGAACTATAATCGCCTGTGCCTACATCTTCCCGAATTGCGTTGCTAATTAATAGTTGTAATTCCGTTTGAAATTGTACTTCGCTAATCATTTTTATTAAGTTTTATAAGATGCTAAAGTAGGATATATTTTGTGGATTTGAAAGTTAACCATCTCCAAAAAAATATTGAGCCTGGAAATTTCAATTTAAGTTACAGGTAAAACTCATGTTTTTTTAAACACATAGAAACATAGCATTCGAATTCGTTAAATAGGCGTTTCACTAGCATTAATTCACATAGCCAATGCGCTCCGCTATGTGTTAAAAATCTAGATTTTTTTTTGACATCTTTATTATATAATTTTAAATTCTATGTTTCTATGTGTTTAAAATTTCACGTAAAATCTATAATTTTTATTAGAAACATTAAATACCTTTGAGGTTCAATCAAACAAAATCATGGGTTTAATTAAAGATATTTATTCGGTTAGTTTTTACGAAAAATTTGGACAGGCTGTTGCCGAAGTGCATTCAGCTTTTGATAAACAAAAATTTATTAAAGCCATTTACGAAGACGATTTTGCCCAAAAAGAATGGAAAGACCGCATGAAACATACCACAGTTGTATTGCATCAGTTTATGCCTGAAAATTTTCCTGAAGCAGTTGCTACAATTGATAAAATCATCGAAAACCTCAAGAAAAACAAGTTTACTGACGGAAATCTGGCTTTTATATTTTTTGCCGATTATATCGAAACGTATGGTTTAGACGACTTTAAAACTTCTGTAAAAGCCTTTGTTTCGATTACTCAATTTATAAGTTGCGAATTTGCTGTTCGACCTTTCATTTTAAAATATAAAGAAAAAATGATCGATGAAATGGTTCAATGGTCCTTGCACGAAAATCATCATGTACGCCGACTTTCCAGCGAAGGAAGTCGCCCGAGATTACCGTGGGCAATGGCAATTCCGTTCCTCAAAAAAGACCCTGCTTCTATCCTGCCAATTTTAGAAAATCTAAAATATGATCCCTCTGAATATGTACGCCGAAGTGTTGCCAATAACTTAAATGATATTGCCAAAGATAATCCTCAAATCGTACTGGAAATTGCCGGAAAATGGCGCGGTACAAGTCCGGAAACAGACGCAATTATCAAACATGGCGCTCGAACTTTGCTAAAACAAGGACATCCTGAAATTCTAAGTCACTACGGTCTGGAAAGTATCAATATTGAGCTTTCTTCTTTTGAAATTAAAACACCAATAGTCAGAATTGGAGATTATTTGCAATTTCAATTTTACTTGAACAATAAAAACCAAGAAGCCAAAACTGTTCGTTTAGAATACGCCGTTCATTACAAAAAAGCAAAAGGGCATCTGGCTAAAAAAGTCTTTAAAATTAGTGAGAAAAGCTATCAGCCCAATCAGTTCGTTAAGGTCGACAGAAATCAATCTTTCAAAATCATAACTACCCGCGTCTTTCATACCGGTATTCATCAATTGTCAGTTATCATTAACGGAACTGAAAGTGAGGTTCTGGAGTTTGAACTAATCGACTGATAATTTACGAAACATAAAAAAACATATATAACCTAAAAACCACGAAATGATATTTCCTGACTATTTAAAAGAATTTGAAAATGATCTCTTAAAATACAAATTAGATTTCATTAAAATCGATGCTAAACCCTTAAAACCAAAAACTATTTTAAGTTTTACTGAAAGTAAATTTTTAGGAAAACCATACCTGCCAATTGGTGCAGAATATCCAAAAGACACCGCAGGAAAACCAATGATTTTATTGGCTCAGCTTAATTTTTCGGAAATTCCGCCATTAGAAAATTATCCGGATAAAGGCATCTTGCAATTTTATATTTCAGGAGATGAATGGTATAATATGGAGGAATATAAAATACTGTATCATACCGAAATAGAAAATCATGAAACTAATTTTGATTTTTTAACCGAAGAATTATACGAAGACTCTCCTGTTTATTGCGAACATAGTCTGGCTTTTTCAATAGAGGAAGAATATGGCGGCTCGCAGGATTTTCGCTTTGATTTTACTTTTAATGGTTTAGAATATTATGAATTTGAAGAAAAATTAGATAAAAAACAAAAAAAGGAACTTGAAAAATTCTTTGCCAAAGAGGGGCACAAAATTGGAGGTTATGCTTATTTTACCCAATCTGATCCAAGAGAATATGACGAAAAATCAAAAAATGATATTTTACTTCTTCAAATTGATACTGATGACGAAATCATGTTTGGAGATAGTGGTGTTGCCAACTTTTTTATAAACAAAGAGGATTTAATCAATAAAAACTTCGAAAAGGCTTATTTTAACTGGGATTGTTGCTAATAAAAGGAATTAAATCAATGCCATGAAAATTGAGCCGGTGATTTTTCTTATTTTTATAACACGGTAACAAAAAAACAACTTTTCTTAATCTAAATTAAGTTACAGATTTCTATAGCAACTGTAATTTTGTTTTCAAATCAAAACAAACGAATCATGTCAAATATCAGTTTAATAATCGAAGAACGTGCTGCCAATATTGGAAATTTTATGGTGGGCAGGTTATTGCCTTTCCGCGAAAAAAGAGCTGTTGGACCTTTTGTTTTCATAGATCACATGGGACCTGCACATTTAAATGAATATCAAAATATGGATGTTCCGCCGCATCCGCATATCGGACTTTCGACTTTGACTTTTTTGTTTGAAGGAAGCATTATGCACCGCGATAGTTTAGGAACAGAATTAGAGATAAAACCCGGAGCAGTAAACTGGATGACAGCCGGAAAAGGAATTGTACACTCTGAAAGAACACCAGAATATTTAAGACATTCGGATAAAATGCTTCACGGATTGCAGATTTGGGTAGCATTGCCAAAAGAGTTGGAACAAATGGACCCTAACTTTACGCACGTAGAAGCAGATGATATTCCGGCTTGGCAAGAAGATGGTGTTTCATACAAATTGATTGCCGGAGAAGCTTTTGGCAAAAAATCACCCGTTCCCGTTTATAGTCCGCTATATTTTATTGAAATTAAAAGTACCGAAGCTAAAAAAATAAATATCGGAAGTCATTTATTTGGCGAAAGTGGTTTGTATATTCTTGAAGGAAGTATCAAAAGCGGTGAACACATTTATGAGCCTAAACAAATTTTGATTACGAACGATAGTACTTTGTGCGAGTTTGAATTGGCCGAAAACTCTACGGTTTATATCTTTGGAGGAACGCCTTTTCCTGAAGAACATTTTATCTTTTGGAATTTTGTTTCTTCAGACAAAAACTTAATCGAAAAAGCCAAAAAAGACTGGACTGAACAAACTTTCCCGAAAGTTCCGGGCGAAACTGAATTTGTACCATTACCTGAACCTAGAATTAAATAATATATGGATACTATAGCAGCACAAATTGATACACGTTTGTATCGAACGGAAATAAAATCAGCAAGCGGAAATATCCTAATCGCCGATGAACCTCAGGAAATTGGTGGTAAAAATTTAGGACTGAATCCAACCGAACTTTTGGCCGCGTCATTAGCTTCCTGCACAGTAATTACGTTACGAATGTACATCAATCGCAAACAGTGGAATGTGGAGGAAATAAATGTCAAAATTGATTTTGAAAGAGATTCTGATCGAAATGTATCATTATTTACAAGAAAAATTGAAGTCATTGGCGAAATAGACGATACTCAGAGACAACGGTTAGAAACCATTGCCAACAGTTGCCCCATACACAAAGTATTAACCCATTCTATCGAAATTAAAACAACATTAATATAATTTACCATGGATATTACACAAATAAACGATACCAGAAAAGGCTATTTTGAAGCTTTAGAAGACGAAAAACAAGCTGGCTTAATGACGTATACCTGGGCTGGAGATTCTAAATTTATCATAGACCATACTGAAGTAAATGAAGGTTTTAACGGAAAAGGTGTGGGTAAAAAACTAGTTTTAGCTGCTGTAGAATATGCCAGAACTAATAATGTAAAAATTATACCACTTTGCCCTTTTGCAAAAAGCGTTTTTGACAAAACGGAGGATATCCGGGATGTACTTTTTTCTTGAGGCTCAAAGTTAAAAAGGTTCAGAGGTTTTATATAGAGACGCACAGCAGTGCGTCTTTTTTATTTTAATGAGAGATACAAACAATTCTCATAAACTTTGCAACTTTGTCCCTTTGAACCTTTGCTCCTTTTTAACTTTTTAACTTTGAACCTTTGAACCTTAATTAAACAATAATTTTAAAATCTCCTCTAAAACTTGTACATTTGCATGTAATTTAAACTTAGAGTATGACGAGGATAATTACACTTTTCTGTTTTTTCATAGCACAAATCGGCTTTTCTCAAACAGCTGAAAATTATTTAGAAAAAATTAGAAATAACGAAGCTCTCTTAACAGCTTTTTTTCAACAAATGCCTAAGGGCGGAGATTTACACCATCATTTTTCAGGGTCAGTTTATGCAGAACCTCTTTTGGAAAGAGCCATTGCAGAGGATTTTTATTTGAATCTGGAAACGATGGAAGTATCAAAAACAAAACCTTCAAAAGGAAACTGGCAAACTTTTTCGTCTCTTAAAAACGATGGAAAACTTTCGTTTTACGAACAACAAGTCATGCAAACCTGGTCTGCCAAAGATTACAATGGTGTTTCTGTACCTTCTGACGATTTATTTTTTGACTCTTTTCAAAAATTCGAATCTACTATCAAAGGTCATTTTGCCGAAGGTATGCTTGAACTAAAAAAACGCGCACTTGCTGAAAATGTGAGTTATATAGAAACACAATTATCGACAATTCCGTGTGATATGAATGTTTCTGATTTAACAGATTTTAACTCCAAATTGCGTCAGGCAGCTGCTCAAAAAGACGAAAAAGCAGTTCTGAAACTTTTGGACGAATTGTATAAAGCAATTCAACAAAAAGAGGCTAAAAAATATGCTGTAGAATTCAATAACAATTTTATAGCCAAATTGCATAAAGATTTAAAAATTGATGATGACCGTTTTACGATGCGCTATCAAAATTTTGTGCTTCGTTTTATGGATCCCGTTGATTTATTCAAAAACTTAAGCATTGCTTTTATCTCTGCAAACGACAGTAAATTAGTGGCAGGCGTAAACATCGTTTCTCCGGAACATGGAGAAAATTCGATGAAAGATTATTGGTTACACATGGTCATGTTTAAATATTGCCATTCGAAATTTCCGGATGTAAAATATACGCTTCACGCAGGCGAATTGACTTTAGGATTGGTACAGCCGGAAGAATTAACCTGGCATATAAACGATGCTATTTATGTTGCCGGAGCCAACAGAATTGGCCACGGAGTAGATATTGCTTACGAAGCAAATTCATACGATTTATTGCGCTATATGGCAAAAAACAATATTCCGATTGAGATTAATCTAACCAGCAATGAATTTATTCTGAAAGTAAAAGAAAACAGACATCCGTTTACACTTTATAAAGAATTTAATGTGCCAATCGTAATTAGTACTGATGATGCAGGAATTTTAAGAACCAATATGACGGAACAATATGTTTTATTGGCAAAAAGATATCCTGATGTTTCGTATGCTATCCTAAAAAAATACGTTTACAACAGCATCAATTATAGTTTTATTCAGGATGCGGCGGTAAAGAAACAATTAGTAAAAGATTTGGATGCAAGATTTAAAACTTTTGAAGATAAATTTTCGAAGAACTAAAATGTTTAATCGTTGCGAAGGCTGCACGCAGATTTAAACAGATTAAAGCGGATTGCCACAGATTTTTTATTTCTGAATACTTAAAATAAAATCTGCCTAATATGCTAAATCTGCGAGAAAAAATTATCTCACGCAGATTTAGCAGATCACCCAGATAAAAAATCAATACTTTATATGATTTTAGAAGCCGCTTTTCTTTACGTAAAACCAAATTTAGCAACTCAATTTGAAGCTGATTTTGCAAAAGCAAGTCTATATATTTCGTCAATTGAGGGTTATTTAGCACATCGTTTAGAGAAATGTCTTGAAGTCGAAAACAAGTATCTTTTATTGGTAGAATGGAATACCCTTGAAGATCATACCGTAGGTTTCAGAACTTCTGAAGCTTATCTGGAATGGAAAAAAATGCTGCATCATTATTACGAACCGTTTCCTGTTGTAGAACATTTTGAAACTGTTTTCATCAATAACAAATAGAGATTTATTTTGCCACAGATTAGAAAGATTTTCACAGATTAATTTAAAAACAAACTAAAAAAAATCCTTTTAATCCTTTTAATCTGTGGCAAAAAAATAATTAGTGCAAATTCGTGCAATTTGTGGCAAAAAAACTAACCAATGAATATCAAACTTATCGCAATAGGCAAAACAGATAACAAATCGCTTCAAACTTTGATTGACGATTATACCAAACGTTTGTCTTTTTATATCAAATTTGATCTGGAGATTATTCCGGATATCAAAAACGTAAAGAATTTATCTGAAAGCCAGCAAAAAGAAAAAGAGGGCGAGTTGATTTTGTCCAAATTAACGCCTACAGATCAGTTGATTTTATTGGACGAAAACGGAAAAAACTTTTCAAGCGTTAGTTTTTCTGAAGAATTACAGAAGAAAATGAATTCCGGAATCAAAACGCTGGTTTTTGTAATTGGCGGACCCTACGGATTCTCTGATACCGTTTACAACAAAGCACAAGGAAAAATTTCGCTTTCGCTAATGACATTTTCTCATCAGATGGTGCGTTTGTTTTTTATCGAACAATTGTATCGCGGGTTTACTATTTTAAGAAACGAACCGTATCATCATCAGTAAAAAAGTATTCTGTCGCAGTTTTTAGTATTCAGTTTAAAAGATATACTCTTCGGTAACTCCAGCAAATGATTCTAATTTTTGAACTAAAATCCTATCCTGAATATAAACATCAAAAATCATGTTTTTATCAAAACAAAATTGCACTTTAGGTTTAACTGCAAAATCAAGACTTGCAATATAATTTAATAGTTCTTCTTTTTTAAGCATTTGTTTGTTTACTTCAACTGTTTGATTCTTCTTAAAAAATATAACCAATCCTTCTGACTTAGGTCTCTCTGTTTTATAATACACTTTTGTAAAAGGTAAAAAAGCTAAATTTTTTCCAATAGAATCTGCATAAGAATAATAGTTTTCGGCTTTTTCGTTTTTATGGGCTTTTTCTGCTCGCTTTTTTTCCTGTAATTTCAGAACTTCCGGAATCACCAGTTTTAAAGGTAAACGCTTGTCGATATTAAAAATCCAATTGGTCGAGATAATACTGTTTTTTCTATTTACATCGGCAATAGTATCTTTTCCTTCGGTTTTAAAAAAGATGTAAATTGGTGAATGATCCTGAACATCTTTCACAACAGAAACATTTGTTTTTGGCAATAGGACATCTTCTTTTTTTCCGCATGAAAAAAGAAGGAAAGCTAAAATTAGAGTGATGTATTTCATGTTTATTATTGTTTATTATTGTTTTTCCAGCATCTAATTTGTCATTCCGATCCTGAATCGGGATCGAAATGAAAATGATTGTGGTTATTTGGTGTAAAACTAAAGTTCCTTACAGTCTTGGTTTAAAACTTTGACAAAGATATAGAGCATTATTTTAAAAGCATAGCCCACGGTTTCAACCTTGGGAACGCAATGCAAATCCGCAATACATATCCGTAAGCAAATTTCCTTCACGATGTCTCCCAAGGTTGAAACCTTGGGCTATGTTGAAATATGTCCACAATCTTGTCATTTCCAACGAGTAATCTTCGCAATCCCGAAGCTTCGGAACACAAACAAAAGTAAATCTTTGTCGATTTAGCAACGGAGATTTCTCGTTCGGAATGACAAATCTGTCGTTTAATTTTTTAATTTCTCAAACAAAGTAATACATTCCATAGCTTCTTTTACATCATGAACACGCAATATTTTGGCCCCTTTTGTTACTGCAATCGTATTAAGAACCGTTGTACCGTTTAAGGCTTCCTGTGCTGTATTATTAAGCGTTTTGTAAACCATCGATTTTCTGGAAACACCAGCCAGAATTGGTAATTCTAACAAATTAAAAAGTTCCATTTTTTGTAAAACTTCATAATTCTGATCGGTTGTTTTAGCAAATCCAAAACCGGGATCCAAGATCAAATCATTGATGCCCAGGCTTCTTGCTTTTTTTACTTTTTCTGAAAAATAAAAAAGCATTTCTTTTACAATATCATCATATTGGGTCAGACTTTGCATCGTTTGCGGATTTCCACGCATGTGCATCATAATATACGGAACATTGTAATCTGCCACAACATCAAACATTTTATCGTCTAATTCTCCCGCTGCAATATCATTTATAAGTGCCGCACCACTTTCTATGCTTGCTTTTGCAACTTTGGCCCTAAAAGTATCTATCGACAATAAAGTCGACGGAAAGTGCTTTAAAATTAATTCTATTGCCGGGACAATTCGATCAATCTCCTCTTGTTCAGTTACAAATTCGGCACTTGGTTTACTTGAGTAAGCACCTATATCTATAAATGTAGCGCCCTGAGACAGCATTTTATCTACTTGTAAGATAATTTCTTCTTCCTTTTTATATTTTCCTCCGTCAAAAAAGGAGTTTGGCGTAACATTCAAAATTCCCATTACTTTAGGAATCGACAAATCGATAAGTTGCCCTTTGCAGTTAATTAACATTTTGTTTGAAATTTTTATTTGTTTCAGGTTTAAAGTTTCACGAATTTTGTTTCAAGTTTTTTTGTTTCCTGTTTCCTGTTACTGAGCTTAACCAATCTGCTTAAACCTGAAACCTGACACGAGGCTGAAAGCCGAACTGGCGAAGCAAACTAGAAACTTTTTTCGTAAACTCGTTAATTTTATCCTTATTTTTGAGGAAATTTTAGCAAATATACAGCAATAAATGAAGAATACTTCCCTTGAATATGATAATGTAATTACGGTTTGCCGTACTTTATTTATAAATAAAATGAAAGATTATGGTAGTGCATGGCGTATTTTGAGACTGCCTTCACTAACGGATCAAATTTTTATAAAAGCGCAAAGAATCAGAAGCTTGCAAGAAAATGAAGTTCGTAAAGTTGACGAAGATGAAAAAGGAGAATTCATCGCAATTATCAATTATTCGATTATGGCTTTAATACAATTAGAACTAGGTGTTGTTGATCAGCCTGATTTGGATCTTGAAAAAGCAACTGAACTATATGATGCCAAAATTAAATTGACAAAGGAGTTAATGGAAGCTAAAAACCATGATTATGGCGAGGCTTGGCGCGATATGCGTGTAAGTTCATTGACTGATTTAATCTTGCAAAAATTACTTCGCGTAAAACAAATTGAAGATAATAAAGGCAAAACTTTAGTTTCTGAAGGCATTGATGCCAATTATCAGGATATGATCAATTATTCGGTTTTTGCACTCATCCTAAATCCATTAAAATAATATTCCGCCACGAATTACACCAATTTTCACAAATTAATTAGTCAAATTGGTGTAATTCGTGGCAAATAAAAACATTTTAAAATAAATTCCATGAAAAACATCATTACCCAATTCTCAAGATTATTTGTCGGCGTTCTTTTTATAATTTCAGGATTAATTAAACTAAATGACCCGGTTGGTTTCTCATATAAATTAGCAGAATACTTTAGCGAACCGGTTTTTAATATGCCGTTTTTAGAGCCATTGGCTTTAGGATTGGCGATCTTTTTGGTAATTCTTGAAGTAGTTTTAGGCGTTATGTTATTGGTAGGTTACAAATCAAAACTTACGATTTGGTTTTTATTACTTCTCATTGTTTTCTTCACATTCCTTACTTTCTACTCTGCTTATTTTGATGTAGTAAAAGATTGTGGCTGTTTTGGAGATGCATTACACTTAACTCCTTGGCAATCTTTTACAAAAGATGTTGTCTTAGTTTTCTTTATTGTGATTTTATTTATCAATAAAAAGTTAGTAAAACCTTTGTTTTCAAATGCTGTAACAAACATCCTTACTTTTGCAAGTGTTGTTTTAAGCATTTTTATGGCAGTTTGGGTTTTAAATCATAATCCTATTAAAGATTTCCGTCCTTATAAAGTAGGAACAAATATTGAGAAAGGAATGGAAATTCCGGAAGGGGCACCAAAATCTGTAGTCGAAATGATTTTTATCTACAAAGTAAAAGGTGTTGACAAAGAATTTACAGAAAAAGATCTGGCAAACATCCCTGAAGGTGCAACGTTTGTTGATCGTAAAGACAAAGTAATTACAGAAGGTTATGTACCCCCAATTCATGATTTTACAATGGTAAAAGAAGATTCTGACTATAAGGAAGAATTATTGAAAGAACCAAAATTATTGGTTTTTGTAACGTATGACCTGGCTTTATCTAATCCTGACGGAATGAAAAAATTAGAAGGTTTAAGCAAGGATGCCAAAACAAAAGGTTACAAAGTAATTGCAATGACGGCTTCCGGAGCTGAAGAAATTGCAAAAGCCAAAAAACAATATGGCTTAGATATTGACTTTTACTTTTGTGATGCAACGGCTTTAAAAACTATCGAAAGAGCGAATCCTAGTATTGTAGTTTTACAAAATGGAACAGTAATCCAGAAAGTACATTATAACGATATTGATGATTTGAAACTGTAAAATTTTTCTATAAAGTATAAAAAATCGGTAAATTATAATAGCATAATTTACCGATTTTTTTTATCCAAATCTGACGTTTTTTTGCTTCTAAAATTCACTTTTCAATAAAAAAATATCCCTTTTTTCATCTCTGCCAAAAATCATTTCTTGAAATTTTCTAAAAAATCAAGTTTTCTGACCCTACTATTACGATTTCATTCCGCTTTTTTTAACCTAAAAATCTTGTTTTGTGATAAAATAAAGTGCTCTTCAAATTTTGTTAATCTCCATTTCTCATTCGATTTGTTTGTTTAACTTTGTTCGGAATCTTTTATTTTTTGAAATCGTTCTGATTCGAAATTATAAAAATAATAGATTAGAGACCGTACCAAAATTCAAATTAAAAAAGCAAATAGTACCTACTTATGAAACAAATAGCCTTAATTGTAATTGCATTTATTACTTTTTCATGCTCACAAGCTCAGAAAACAAGTTTTTCTAAAGAAGCATTATCTGAAAAATTATTAACCGTTGATGGAGGTCAGACTTCTTTCAAGGACATTTTAAAAAAATACAAAGGAAAAACTTTGGTTATCGAAGTTTGGGCTTCGTGGTGTGGTGATTGTGTAAAAGCAATGCCAAAAGTAAAAGAATTACAAGCAAACAATCCAGATGTTTCCTATTTATTTCTTTCGGCAGATAAAACGGCAGATAAATGGAAAATTGGAATTGAGAAACACGAATTAAAAGGGGATCATTTTATGATGAATGATGGCATGAAAGGTGTTTTTGGAAAAGCAATAGATTTAGACTGGATTCCGAGATACATTATCGTTGATAAAAAAGGAAAAATAGTATTGTACCGTGCCATTGAAACGGATTTTGACAAAATCAATGAAACTCTTAAAAGCCTGAAATAAAATTCGATATCAGGACAAGAATAAAAACAAAAAAAAGAATAAAATAAAAACTACTAAAATGAGAAAAAAGATTGTTGCAGGAAACTGGAAAATGCATAAAAATGCAGAACAAACTGAAGAATTATTAAACGAATTAATCGCTAAAATACCAGCTCAAACTACTGCTCAGGTAATTGTTGCTCCAACATTTGTAAACTTACAAGCGGCAGTTGCTAAATTAAAAAACACAACTATTGCTGTTTCTGCTCAAAACGTTCACCAAGCAGAAGGTGGTGCTTTTACCGGAGAGATTTCTGCTGATATGCTGACTAGTATTGGTGTTAAAACCGTAATTCTTGGGCACTCTGAGCGTAGAGCTATTTTTCATGAAACAGATGCTTTAATCGCGAATAAAGTTGATACTGCATTGAAACATGACCTGACAGTAATCTTTTGTTTTGGAGAAGAATTAAAAGACCGTCAATCAGACAATCATTTTAATATTGTTGAAAACCAATTACGTGACGGATTATTTCATATTGCAAAAGAATCGTGGGCTAATGTTGTTTTAGCATACGAGCCTGTTTGGGCAATTGGAACAGGAGAAACTGCTTCGCCGGAACAAGCACAAGATATGCACGAATTCATCAGAGAAACAGTACGTAAAGCTTTTGGAGCTCAAATTGCCGACCAAGTTTCTATCTTATATGGTGGTTCTGTAAAACCGGATAATGCTAAAGAAATCTTTGGTAAACCAGACGTAGACGGTGGTTTAATTGGAGGTGCTGCATTAAAAGCAGATGATTTCTTAGCTATTGTAACGGCTATCTAGATTTTAAATTTATTATCTGCTCAATTATAAAAGCGTTCGTAAACCGAACGCTTTTTTTGTGCCTTTTTTAACCATATAAGTCCTGTAAGAGAATTTAAGCCCGACTTTGAGCAAAAACTTTAAATGAACTTATATCATTACATGGTTTAAAAATTTAATTTATAAACGCCTTCAATAGCGGACAATTGTATTTTTTGAAAGTGGGTGTCACTTTATAAACCGAATAAAAATTAACCAACTCCTGCCCTGCCTTAAACGGATTTTTTTCTTCTTCTTCTGCCGAAACTATATTTGCATAATGATTGTAATAATTACATTCGAATATCATTAAACTCGCCAGAGCTTTTTCGTTATTATTTTTAGACATTTTCAATGCTTTTTCATAATACATTTTGGCCATCGTTAAGCTGTAATAATTGCCATTTTGATACGTTTTTTCATTTTCAGAGTTGTCTCCGTAAACATAATCTACATACGATTCGCCTGATGTCCAATCGTAGGCCACCATCATCCAGGAATTTCCTAAATAAGAAACATTAAAATAAGCATGTGCCAATTGTAAATTACTTGCTGCTGTATTTTGTTTTTTTAACTGAATTAGTTTAGCAATAAATTCTGTTTTATTAAAACGATAATCAAATTTGCGTTCACTATCTTTTTGCAGAATTTTAGGGCTAAAGGGATCTTCGTTCAAATAATCTTTAAACGCATAGTTCTTCTCCCAGAAATCATTTGGCATACTCGAAAAGGTTTTATAAGCCAGCTCTAAATTATTGTTTCTAAAAGCAATTGTTCCTTTCAGATCTTTGTAATAATTTATATTTGGAGCAATCGTTCCCGAGCAAATATATTTTTCGAAAGGGGTTTTATCTTTTTTCTGCTGTAGGGCTATTAAACGATCTACATCTTCTGTCGTGGCATTTCGATCAAAATAGCCAACATAATTGTAAAAATAAGGATTATCATAAGCCGAGTATTCTCCTTCGTTTTTAAGGTCTGATTTCATCATCAATAATCCTGCTGTAACCCTATCGTTTTGTTTGGCAAAATCTGCACTTGCAATTCGGTACAAACTGTATAGATTTTTAAACAATCCTAAATCTGTTTCTACTAAACTCTCTACAGAATCAAAGTACTTAAAAAGTTGGTTTTGAACCTTCTCACTTTTCAAATCATCTTGTTTTAAGGAAACTAAAGCCAATTGAATATTTTTTTGCATCCGGATCGATGCATTGGCTTTATCAGAGATCATATTGGTATATTTTTTTCCTGACTCAATATCATCATCCATGAAACAAAGCTGTGCAATTGCTGCTGTAATATATGCTTTCTGATCGTCTGAAGTTTGCTCGCGAATAGAAATCAAAAAGTACTCTAATGACCTTAAATACAAGATATCTTTACTTAAATTTTCCTCTTTTGCTTTAGCATAATCTCCGTACCAGTCAGTGCCTTCAAATACAACTGATGGACTTCCGTTATTGGTGTATTGTGGTGTAAAAATCCAATCTTCCAGTTTATTGATCTCTCTTCCAATCAAAAAACTCAAATTAATACTGTTAGGACTCAACTTATAAACTTCTTCAATTGTTTTTAAATCCGGTGCAGGATTGCGAAAACTTTCAATTGACAAAATCACACTTCTTTCTTCGTCATTTTGTGCAAGAGCCAAAGTTTCTGTAGTTAATTTCCAATTGTAATGCTGTAGAACTGCAAAAGATTTTTCTTCGCAAGTCGCAAAAACTTTGCTCAACAAATAATTCTGCAAAGTAAAATCATTAATGCATAAAGCTTTATAATACAAAGCCCAAGGCTCTAAAATAGTATTTTTATTGTCTGCAAAATAAGTGTCATACAAACGAATTACTTCCTTTTTATCCTCTGCATAAAAACTATATCTCAAAATCAGAAAAGCATATCGCTGTTTTAAAAAAGCATCTTTTGCCGATTTTATTTTGTTTTCAAAATCACCTAACTCTGCTGGTTTATGATCCTTGCTTCCATATCCAACCTGGTTCCAGGATTCCCACTTTACATCTGTATTACTATTATATTCCAGCTTTTTAGCAAATACGATATAGTTTAAAAAAGCTTTGTTTTTTGACTTTAATAAAGCTTCGACAAAAGTATTTTTTTCAAATACTTTTTTGAGTGATTTCGTTTCGTAAGCGGTTTCAAATTGTTCTCCGTCTGTTTCGTACAAAATAGTATGCACATCTTTAAGATCAATCGTGTTTCCTAATTTTTTCTTCCATTCTAAACAATTCAGTTCCTGATCGACACCGGAAATAGTATTGGTCGAATAGTAATAATCTGCCGCATAATAAAAAGGCGTTAATTTAAAAAAGCCTTCTCTTTGTGCTTTAAACAAAACTAACCTGCTGGTTTCCGGCGAAACACTCCAACCACAGGCAAAAGAAACCTGAAAGCTTAAAACTAAAAGTAAACTGCTAAAAACGCGCATAATAGCGGGATATATTTTGGGTTCCATAATCGTTGATGTATTTTTTATCAAAAGAGAAAAAGGTAACTTTGGTTTGATTGTCAATCTTAATTTTACTTTTTACAATGTCAATCATTTTCTCAAGTTCCTCCTCAGAAATTTTTTCGATCCTGATTTCATCACCATTTCTCAAATACGTTTGTCCTACCAGAATGTCGTCTTGCAAAACATATTTAGTATCTGATGCTTTTTTTAATTTAATGCTATCACTTCTTAGCTGATCATAATCTGATAAAATTCCTTTAAACTGATTTCCTCTAAAAACAACTGCCCAACTATAAAGCGGTAAAGCAATATCCAATTTCAATTTATATTTATCGTGGGTAATATATTGCGCTAGTTCTTCGCTGGTTCCTATAGAGTTTTTGGTATTAAAATCTTCCGGTTTTGTCAAATTATAACACATTAGCAAACCTTTATCCACTGGTGGAGTTCCTGCTTTATCGGCGTATTTATATTGCCAGAGTCGAATTGTTGCCGAAACTTGTGCCGTTGGAAATCCTTTTTTGATTTGCGTTAATAAATAAAAATAATTCTTTTTGGACTTCTCTGTCCAATCGCAATCAATTAAAATCTCTTTAAAATCAACTTTCAATTTTGCCAGTTCAAGTGATTTCACCGAGTCATAATTCAGGCGTTTATAGTCTTTATTTTTATAATAATCCTTAGGATATACAATTGCATTGGCACTATTATCTGCTTTTGTTTCATTTATTTTTACGCCAATTTGTTGTACGCGCTGCGCAATTCTGGCCGCCAAACTGTCTAATTGTTTCGTATTAGCCTGCAAAACAACTTCATTTGTTATAAAAATACTTGGTGTTATTTGAGGGTTGCTCTCGTTTAATCTTATATCACGAATGGTTGCAACCGGCAAAGGTTCTTTGGCATACGGATTCCAATCGACATCAAAAAAGCGCACATACAGGTGTTTTACCTCCAAATTCTTCATCAATGAATCTTCTTCTTTCTGGAAACTCATATCGGTTTTCCAATAACAAAAAGAGCGTATAACCTCGTGTTCATTCTCGCAACTTCCTGAACTTAACACCACAAAAAGCAAAATAAAAATGATATTCTTCATATTTTAAAACCGTTCAATTTTCAATCAAAATTAACATTAATCTTCGTGAGAATATGATTTATTTATAAACAACTTCTACTTTCGATTCTTACCTTTGCAAAAAAATTATTTATGTCGAATATATATTTAGGATACCATTTTACAATTGAACCAAAAGAACCGGGTTCAGAAATTTTAATTGCTGAATTAGGCGAAAAAGCTTTTGAAACTTTTACAGAAACTGAAAATGGGATTTCGGCTTTTGTAAAGAAAGATTTATGGGACGAGAACATCTTAGATGACATATATATTTTAGAATCAGAAGAGTTTAAAATTGAATATACGATTGAAGAAATCGATCAGGTAAACTGGAACGAAGAATGGGAAAAGAATTTTGAAGCGATTGACGTTGACGGAAAATGCCATGTTCGTGCTCCTTTTCATCCAAAAACAGCTGCTGAATTTGATATCGTAATTGAACCAAAAATGAGTTTTGGTACCGGTCACCATGAAACAACACACATGATGATTCAGCATTTGCTTGAAATTGATCTTGAGGGTTTAAAAACTCTTGACATGGGTTGCGGAACAGCTATTTTGGCTATTTTGGCCGAAATGAAAGGGGCTCAGCCAATTGATGCAATCGATATTGATAACTGGTGTTATTTGAACTCTATTGAAAATGCAGAACGCAATAATTGTAAACACATTACCGTTTACGAAGGTGATGCAGCTTTGTTGGCAGGCAAAAAATATGACTTGATTATTGCAAACATCAACAGAAATATTTTGTTGAACGATATGCAAAGTTATGTTGATTGTTTAAATCCAAAAGGAACTTTATTATTAAGTGGTTTCTACGAAGAAGATATTCCTTTTATCGATGCATCATGTACGGAAAAAGGTTTAACGTATGTTAAAAAATTTCAAAGAAACAACTGGGTTGCATTAAAATACGTAAATTAGATAGTTGATTATCTGTTTATTAAATTGCCACAGATTAAAGGATTAAAATGATTTTGTTTCCCGCAAATTGAACACATTAAAGTAGATTTGGTTAGATTTTATTAAATTTGATTTACTGAAATCTGCATAAATATTTTTAAACCTGCGTGAAATTTGTATTAATAAAAATTTGTTCGAATCTTTTTAATCCGGCAAAAAAATTAGTAATTACAACAGTACAAAAACTTAAAAAAATGAGTACTAAAGAAAAAGTAAGAGAAAGAGTTCGCGAGAAGGAAGCAACAAGTTTCAATAACGAAATCATTGTTTACAACGACGATGTAAACACTTTTGATCACGTAATTGATACTTTAATGCGTGTTTGCAGTCATACGCCTGAACAAGCAGAACAATGTTCCCTAATTGTACATTACAACGGAAAATGTACCGTAAAAACAGGTCCAATGGACAAATTAAAACCTCAATGTACACAACTTTTGGAAGCCGGATTAAGCGCCGAAATTGTTTAATTACAAATAATTTAAAAAACATTCTATTTTATTCTATATTTGAATAAAATAGAATGTTTTTTTTATGGAAGAATACGGAAAGATATTAATTATCGCTACGCCTATTTTTTTAGTATTAATTATAATCGAAAAAATATATGGCATTTACAAAAAGGACGATACCGCTCCTTTGATCGATAGCGTATCGAGTATAAGTTCCGGTATTACCAACTCTGTAAAAGATGTTCTGGGATTAAGCCTGACTTTTATTTCTTATGAATGGATTGTTTCTAAAATTGCCATCTATCATCTCGAAGCGAATATTCTCTCTTATTGCATCGCTTTTTTTGTCATTGACTTTTATGGCTATTGGAGCCATCGATGGGCGCATCAAATTAATCTTTTCTGGAACAAACATGCTATTCACCATAGTAGCGAAGAATTTAATCTTGCGTGTGCTTTACGTCAGCCAATTGCCAGTCTGGTCAATTTGTTTACTTTTTTATTGATTCCGGCTGCTCTATTGGGCGTTCCCGCAACAGTAATTGCGATTACTTTACCGCTGCATTTATTTTTGCAATTTTGGTATCATACCAAACACATCAAAAAAATGGGTTTCGTAGAATATATCTTAGTCACACCTTCGCATCACAGGGTGCATCATGCCATAAATCCGGAATACTTAGACAAAAATCATTCGCAAATTTTTATTTTTTGGGACAAACTTTTTGGTACTTTTCAAGCTGAATTAAAAGATGTTCCTCCAGTATTTGGAATCACAAGACCTGCAAATACCTGGAACCCAATCCGAATTAATTTTCAGCATTTGAGCTTATTAATTAAAGATGCCTGGAGAGCCGAAAACTGGAAAGATAAACTCACCATTTGGTTTAAACCAACGGGGTGGAGACCTGAAAATTTTGATGAAAAATATCCGGTAAACAAAATCGACAATGTTTTTGATTTTGAGAAATACGGCACGCAAAACTCACAAAAACTAATTTACTGGTCTGTAACACAAGTTTTAATTACTCTTTTATTTGTTACTTACTTATTCGATAATATTGCTAAAATTGGGCTGCCAAATATCTTTATTTACGGATCATTCATTTTCGTAACAATTTATAGTTACAGCGAGTTGATGGACAAAAGCAAATATGCTGTTTTTTGGGAAGGTTTACGTCTTATTATTGCAATTGCAATTATAGCGCATTATGGAGATTGGTTTGGCTTAAACCATGCTTTTTCAATGAGCAATTATATTATTTTAAGTTACCTTAGTATGTCATTTTTAATTGCGATTTACTTTGTGACAATTGATTTTAAAACCACTCAAAACCAAATAATAAATTCATAAAAACCGCTTATGAAAAACACCATTTTTTTTAAAATCTATATTATTTTTAGTATCGTTTATTTACTTATTTTATCTTCCGGATATGAAAGTTTAGATTTATTTTTAAAACCGGCTTTGATCCCGTTATTAGGTTTTGGAGTTTATTTTCATCAAAAATTTCCATCTCGAAAAACACTTTTAATCGCTTTACTATTTTCCTGGATTGGAGATGTCATTTTACTTTTTGCAGATATAGCCGAAATCTATTTTATTTTGGGTCTCGTTTCTTTTTTAATTTCGCATATTGGTTATTGTGTGCTCTTTAACAAGCAAATTACAGGAGAAATCCAGATTAACAAAGCTCTTTTTGGAATTGGTAGTCTGATAATCGCTTTTTATTTAATAGGAATGGTTTTAGTTTTAATGCCCAATTTAGGCGATTTAAAAATACCTGTAATTATTTATGCTGCCGTAATTTCGACAATGCTTTTATTCGCCTTCAATGGCTATTTGATCTGGAAAAAACCCGGAGGATTATATGTTTTTCTGGGAGCTGTTTCATTTGTTGTTTCTGATAGTATATTGGCAATCAATAAATTTGACACCCCAATTATAAAAAGTTCATTTTTTATCATGTTAACCTATCTTGTGGCACAATATCTGATTGTAGTTGGTATTTTAAAACTGAATTCAAAAAAACAGAATAAAACAGATTTGTAATGATTTTTTCATCACAGATTTAGCTTATTTCTAATTCACTTTTATTAGTAGAAACTATAACAAAAATAGCATTCACACCAATTATAGCCTATTATCGATGATGTTGTAATAATTAAAATCATCATAATTTGTAAAATTCATATCAAAAAGAAAAAACACTTTTACATTTGTATTACCAATATTGAAACCATGAAAAAAATTGCTCTTATTATCATTTTATTAATTACTGCAACTTCTTGCGTGAGTACTAGATCGACTTTGAAAAATGTTGACGATAATGCTCCTGATTTAGTTTTGAAGAAAGATAATACATTTGCAATTACACTTTTTAGTACCGATAAAAAATACGGTTACGATCCTGATTATCCCGTAAATATCTTTTTTAGAAATACAAAAGATGAAGCTTTAAACGAAACTCGTTTTCTAAATGCTTTAGCAGGACCAAAAGGAGAAAAAATTACTTATACACGTTTAGAGACCTGTTGTCCTTTTCCTACCAAAAGAAGCGACATGGGCGCTGGCTTTCTAAATGTCTACGAGCTAAAATGGGACGGACAAAAAAAACCGATTATCCTATATCTTAATATCTATGAAAAAGGAATTTTGATGGTTCCTCTGGGATTAAGCTTAAAACAGTAATGGTTTTATTAATGCGAAAATAAAAATTACAAAAAAATGAATTGGATCATGGAATGTTTTTTTTATGCTAAACCCTTTGAAGACTTGTAGTAAAAATAAGGTATTCGGCAGATTGGCTGTAATTGTATGTTTAGGTTTTTAGTTTACCTGTCTTATTTTGATAGTTTTTAATACATATTATGTCTTACAGAGGCTGTTTTAATTGAGTCTAAAATTTACTTTTGAAACTATTAATTACAAGCCTTGACAAAAGCACGGTAATCATTTTTTAAGAAAGGCTGTTTTTACTGGTTCTTGCAGAGATAATTCCTTAGACGTTTGGAGAGATTTTTATAGCAACTAAGAAAAAAATAAAGATCTAAAGTAAAATAATCAGGTAGCACTTTCGATAAGGATAGCTTCTTAAAAAAAACTTAAATCTTAATCTGCTATTCATAAATCATAACTACCTTTGCACTGTCAAAAAATCATATTATGAACATACAACATATTCCACAAATTAAGCATACTGATAGCGGGAACTTCTTTTTATTGGCGGGGCCTTGCGCTATTGAAGGAGAAGAAATGGCACTCAGAATTGCTGAAAAATTAGTTGGTATTACCGACAAACTTCAGATTCCTTATGTATTTAAAGGATCGTTTAAAAAAGCCAACCGTTCCCGAATTGACAGTTTTTCAGGAATTGGTGACGAAAAAGCATTAAAAATATTAAGAAAAGTTTCAGAAACTTTTCACATTCCAACGGTAACAGATATTCATACAAATGAAGATGCTGATATGGCGGCACAATACGTAGATGTTTTGCAAATTCCTGCATTTCTGGTACGTCAAACTGACTTAGTAGTAGCTGCAGCTAATACAGGGAAAGTGGTAAACTTGAAAAAAGGACAATTTATGAGTCCTGAAAGCATGAAACATGCCGTACAAAAAGTATTGGATTGCCATAACGAAAATGTAATCGTTACAGATCGTGGCAGTATGTTTGGATATCAGGACATGATTGTTGATTTTAGAGGAATTCCTACTATGCAACAATATGCTTCTACAGTTCTGGATGTTACACACTCTTTGCAACAACCTAATCAAACTGCCGGTGTTACGGGCGGAAGACCGGACATGATCGAAACAGTTGCCAAAGCTGGTATTGCTGTAGGTGTTGACGGTATTTTTATCGAAACCCATTTTGATCCTGCAAATGCAAAAAGCGATGGTGCTAACATGTTACATTTAGATTATTTTGAAGGCTTAATGACCAAGTTGGTGGCTATTAGAAAAACAGTTAACTCATTTTAAATTTTTAATACTATTTTCATTGAAAACAAAAATTTTATTTTTCTTCTTATTGTGTTTCTCGATAAACACTTTTGCTCAGGAAGAAATAGCAGTACAAAAATACACGGCACATAACAAAGGGAAATTTTTTATTTCCTGGGGAGGAAACAGAGACAGTTATACTAAATCTGATGTTAATTTCAGAGGTAAGGATTACGACTTTACAGTTTCGGATATGAAAGCTCATGATAAACCAAAAGGATGGCATGTTGATTATGTTAATCCGGCAAACATGACGATTCCGCAAACTAATTTCAGAATGGGATATTTCATTAGCGACCACTACAGCGTTGCTATTGGCTGGGATCACATGAAGTATGTAATGACCCAAAATCAAACGGCTAATGTTACTGGTAATATTAATTTACCTGCTGATCAGGCTGGATCTTACTACAACGGAAATTATAATAATACACCCGTAGATATGTCTCAGCATGGTGCTATCGAAGGTGGTTATGATAAAGGTGTTGCTCAGGGAAATCCTCCTGCTTTTTTAATGTACGAACATACAGATGGTTTGAACTATATTAATACAGAGGTTTCCAGACATGATGATATTTCTAAATGGTTTGGTTTGCCAAATACAGATAAAGTTCAGATTAACTTAACTGAAGGTTTAGGTGCAGGACTTTTATATCCTAAAACAAATACAAGTCTTTTAGGAAAAGAACGTCATGACGATTTTCACGTTTCAGGATATGGTTTATCTGCAAAAGCGGGGATAAACTTTACCTTCTTCAAATATTTCTATATTCAGGGTGAGCTAAAAGGCGGTTACATCAATATGCAGGATATTAGAACTACAACAAGTAGTGATGATAAAGCTTCGCAAGATTTTTTCTTTTTACAAAGAATTATTGCAGTTGGTGGAATTTTTAGAATCTAATATTTCTTAAAAAAATATTATACAAAAATAGTTGTCATTTTATTTGGCAACTATTTTTTTTATCTATTACTTTGTACTTCAAAGTACTTTTGAATTGTTTGTAATGCTTTAAATAATTAACTATTTTGGTCAGCATAATAAAGTACTTTTGGAATTCAAAAATAAAAACATGAAAAAACAAAAATATCTATTTCTGGGAGTTACTTTTCTGCTAAGTTTTGGTCTTGCACTATTTGTAGCAATATCTGTTTTTCCTAACAATCCGTTTTCTAAGAAAACATCAGAAAATGTACTTGCCAATAAAATTCAGGATGGAGATCTTATTTTTCAGACTTCAGAATCTAAGCAATGTGAAGCGGTACGAATTGCTACAAATTCAAAATTTTCGCATTGTGGTATTGTTTTTTTTGTTAACGGAGGACAATTTGTTCTTGAAGCTGTTCAGCCTGTCAAAATTACACCTGTTGAGGAATGGATAGCACGTGGAAAAGGTCATAAGTATGTAATTAAAAGATTAAAAAATGCCGAAAAAGTTTTAAATGAAGAAACTCTTGAAAAAATGAAAACATACGGCAAGCACTTTTTAGGTAAGGAATATGATGCTTATTTTGAATGGACGGATAACCGCATTTATTGTTCTGAATTGGTCTGGAAAATCTATAAAAATGGTGCCGGAATTGAATTGTGTACTTTAAAAGAACTCAAAGATTTTAATCTGGGCGATGCAAGAGTTCAAAAAATATTAAAGGAAAGATATGGAAACGATATTCCGCTAGAGGAAAAAGTTGTTGCCCCATCTGACCTGGTTGATTCAAATTTATTAAAGACTGTTATAGACAATTATTAAGATTGTCAGGAATTACAAAAAAGCTGATGCACTATAATTGGCTTTTTTATTTATCATTTAACTTTGAGTTTCAAAGAACTTTTAAAAACACTTTATGAAAGATATTCTTCTCGAAAAAATATATGAATGGACTAGTAAACCATATCAAAAATATGTCAAAAAAAATACGCCGTGGGAAATTGATCAGGCGCAATTACTGCAATTTCCTAAAGACAGCTTAGGATTTGGCTTAGGTGTTTTTTTGGAGAGAAATCATTTTGACATTCAGCCAAAACTTGAAGATCATGATATAATCCATGTTTTAACGAACACAGGTGTTTCGGTAACAGAAGAAATAGGAATGCAATATTATCTTTTGGGGAATGGAAAAAAAAGCATCTACCTGTTTCTGGTCATGCTTTCCGGAACACCTTTTTATCCCGCACAGTTTTTTTATTTTTTAGAACAATATAAAAAAGGGAAACGAGCGCTTCCTTTTTACTATCTGGATTTTTCAAAAATGTTATTAACCCCTATTCCTGCTATCAGGGCATCTTTTAAAATTTAAACTTATGAAAAATAGTATTCACGAACCATTTGAAGAAACAAATTCAATTGAATTAGCTATTGGGAGCTTTATTATAAGCACATTTTTTTTTACACTTTACATGATTACAAACGAAAACCCGAACATATTAATTATTTCGTGGCCTTTTGTTGCATCAGCAATTGTACTAAACACAATTATGTTGATTCATTTAACGGATAGATTTATTCACTTGACGGAATTTCGCAAAAATATCGCGTTTAAGATCCTTATTTTACTTTCTAACATTCCGATAACGTTTTTATATTATTTGGCTGTAATGAAGCTTTAAGTTTAAAAAAAATAATCACTTCAAGAAATCACTGCTTCGGAATTTTTAGTTATTTCAAACACAAAAACATTCTTTTTTAAGTCTGTAAACAAAAAAAGCTACAAGTTTGTACTTGTAGCTTTTAGGTATTTTTACTTTATAATTTTAATTTGCTGTTGGAAGCACAATTCCGTTTTGATCTATTAAATACATTAATGTTGTCATTGTTGCAGCACCAAGTTCTAATTCTCTTTTATTAATGGCATCAAATTTATCGTTTGCTGCATGATGATAATCAAAATAACGTTGTGAATCTGGTTTTAAACCTGCTTTAACAATCGCTTTAGAAGTTAAATGTCCGATATCTGAACCTGCGTGACCAATTGTAAAACTGTGTACTAAATAAGGCTCAAAAAGATCTCTGAAATCTTTAATCTTTTTATAATTCGTATCATCAGCTTCTATAGAAAATCCTCTTGGGCTAAATCCTCCTGAATCGCTTTCTAAAGCAAAAATATGATTTTCTTTATTTTGTTTTGAAACCTCTTCATATTTAGCACCACCTTTGCCACCGTTTTCTTCATTCATAAACAAAACAACACGAATTGTATTTTTAGGTTTGTAGTTTAGGTTTTTCAAAATACGAACTACTTCCATACTTTGCACCACTCCTGCTCCATCATCATGCGAACCATCTGCTAAATCCCAAGAATCTAAATGTCCCCCAACAACCATAATGTTTGATGGATTAACAGTTCCTGTCATTTCACCAATTACGTTATAAGACAAAACATCCGGCAAAGTCTCGCAAGATTGTTTGAAATAAAATTTCAGAGCCGGATTTACTTTTAATGATTTGCTCAACAATTCTGCACCATTTGTACTAATTGCAGCCGTTGGAATATATTGTTCTTTTGGCAAATCGCCATAACTCTGAGCTCCAGTATGTGGGAAATCATCTAAACGTAAATTCATCGAACGTACAATAGTCCCAACAGCGCCAAATTTAGCTGCTTCTTTGGCACCGGCAAATCTTTGATCTACACAAGCTCCGTATGAAACAAAAGTTTCGATATTTTCAGGATTCATTGGTCTGTTAAAGAACACAATTTTACCTTTTACTTTTTCTCCTAAAGTCTTTAATTCATCAATACCCTGTACTTCTACAATTTCTGCAGTAAGACCTGTTTTTGCTGTTGCAACTGATCCTCCTAAAGCACAAATTGGCACAGTCGTTTTTACTTTTCCGTCTAAAATATAAGCCGTTTCTTTTTCGCCACGAACCCAATGCGGAACCATTACTTCCTGCAAATAAACTTTATCAAGCCCTAATGTTTCAAGTTGTCTTTTTGTATACTGCACTGCTTCTTCGGCACTTTTTGAACCTGATAAACGACTTCCGATATCGTTAGACAAATATTCTAACCAAGTATAACACTTCGCTTCTGTTAGCGCTTTTTTATAGAATAATTTAATGTTCTTTTCGTCATTTGACTGTGCTGACTGTGCAAAAGACGTTAATCCGTTTACTATTAAAACGGTTAAAAGAATGGTTTTTTTCATAGGGTTTATAGCATTTTGGGTTGTTACGCAAAGGAACAAAATTCTTTATAACTGCCACAGGTTTTATTTAACGATTTCTAAAAATAAAATTAAAAATTATTTTACCTCTAGTAATTCATTTTTTATACCAATTCCGTTTTCATTAAAAGCTTCAATCGTAAAATAATATTTTGTTCCTTTATCTAAACCTCTAAAATCATACGAGCTTTCATCATAAACCATAATACTGTTGTATAATTTGTCAGGCGTAATTCCGTAATAAATATTATAACCAATTGCAGCTGCTTGTTTTTTCCATGAAATCATCGCATTACGAGGATCTGATGTATTTCTGTCGACTTTAAAATCAGAAACTACAGTTGGTTTTTCTGATAATCCGTTTCCAAAAACCCTAAAGTCCGATACAGCAAATAATCCTGACGCGTTATGGATATTTTCCATTTTAATGTAACGTGCTTTAATTGCTTTTGTTAATTCAAGATAATCATGCGGAACATCCTTTGCGTTTCTGGATTTATCGACTACCAATTTCCAGTTTACAGCATCATCAGACATGTAGATTTTATACTGATAATAAATATCCATTGCTTTGTTGTACTGCGTTGCTTTATGATCTGCATAGTTAATCTGCAAGGCATTTATTTGCATTTGTCTCCCTAAGTCAAGTTGCAGCCATTCACCGGGATGATCTGTTTTTGCAGACCAATAGGTCTGAATATTTTCATCGGTTAAATTCGAAGCACCATAACAAAACTTCTCGTATACTTTTTTACCACCGTTGTCTACTCTGTGCGTTTCAACTTCCATACATTCTTCTGAAGAAGAAACTGTAACCGGTTTTTTATACGAAAGTAACATCCATCCTGATGAAGCACCTTTTTCCTGATTGCGCTTTTTGGTGGATAATAGTATTGGAAAATCGCCATAAGAAGTGATAGAATACATCACATCGTCTTTGTCAAATCCTGCGGGAAACATATCAATACGACGCTCAAAACGATCTTTTATCGAAATTTTGCACGTTCCGGTATTCCAATAATTTCCGTAATTATCTGCAAAAGTATTTCCATGTCCTGCCCCAATTACAAATCCACCGGGTTTATAGGACATTGGGTTGTGTTTTTGATATTCAAACGGTCCCAGGGGACTGTTTCCAACATGAACTCCATTGGCATATCCTTTATATTCTGTTGCCGGAGCACCGTATTGCATATAATATTTGCCATTGTGTTTGGTCATCCAGGCTCCTTCAATAAAATTTCCCCAGGGAGCAGGTTCCATATCATTATTTGGACCAAAACGTTCCCATCCGTGAGAGGAAGGATCAAGACCAACTACTTCTTTTATTTGGCCATACGGACGCTGAATATCTTCGACTTCTGTTGCTTTGTATAATTTTTCATAATCTGCCTGATTTCCTTTTGGAAGCCAGGTTTTATAATCTACTTCTACACCCACAAGTGGCAATTTTCCGCTTGAGCCGTAGTACATATATACTTTTTTATCATCATCCTGAAAAATAGCAGGATCCCAGGTTGGCAGCATTGCCTTATCAACATGTCGCAACCATTGTCCTGATTTTGGATCTGCCGTTTTCCAGATTGGGTGATCTCTTTTCCAGGTAGACCCAACATAGAATAAAGTATCATTTACAACCCAGGCAGCAGGTGCACACTGATCATCATCTGCAGGTTTTCTTTGAAAACTTCCGTATACAAATTTCCAATCAGACAGGTCTTTACTCCAGAAATATCCAGCCTGATTGGTCGCAAATAAATAATATTCGCCTTTGTAAGTAATAATTACAGGATCTGCACTCGAACGTCTGGATTCCGGAATACCATTATGATTTTCGGTCGTGTAATTGTACCCAATGTTTACAGGATTACAATATGTTGATGCTTTTTTATTAGGATCAAACCATTCCGTTTTTCCGGGGATCGTAGTCTTTTGTGCCCATACAGATGTATTGCAAACCAATAAAAGCAACAGAAGCGGTACTAACGATAGTTTATAAATTTTTTCCATTTTTATTTTTTGATTTTTATTCGTTGTTTGAGCAATTCGGGTTCGTTGGTGGTGATGTAGTCAAAATTATTTTCGATAATCCAATTCATTTCATGAGCATCATTAACCGTCCAGACATTTAGGGTCATCCATTTTTTTAAAATTAAATTTTATAAATTATAACTATTTACTGTAATTTTTCAGAATAAAAAGCTAAAAAAAGCCCTTCGCTAACCAAAGACGAAGGGCAATTAACTAATTAACAAACCAATTATTATTTAGCCAATTCAAAACTAACTTTCTTATCGGCATTTGAGTTTCCTCCAACGAAAACATCAAATTGACCTGGTTCTGCTACGAATTGTAAATCAGAATTATAAAATTTTAAATCTTCAACTGTGATATCAAAAGTCACTGTTTGTTTTTCACCTTTTTTAAGTGCTATTTTTTGGAAATTTTTTAGTTCTCTCACGGGTCTTGTTACAGATCCAACTAAATCCCTAAGGTATAATTGTACAGTTTCTTTTCCGTCATAATTTCCTGTATTGGCAACATCAATTGTTACTTTTAGTTTTCCGTCAGCATTCATTTTATCTGATGAAATTTTCAGGTTCGAATAATCAAAAGATGTATAGCTTAAACCAAATCCAAATGGAAATAATGGTTCGTTTCTTTCGTCTATATAATTAGATCTGAATTTTTCGAATTTACCTTCTGTATTCGAAAGTGGTCTTCCTGTATTTTTGTGTGCGTAATAAATTGGCAACTGACCAACGCTTCTTGGAAAAGTTGATGTTAGTTTTCCTGAAGGATTTACATCTCCAAATAAAACATCGGCAATAGCATAACCTGCTTCGCTACCAGCAAACCAAACATTTAAAATAGCAGGAACCGTTTCGTTTTCATCTTTTAAAACTAATGGACGTCCGTCGAATAAAACCAAAACAACTGGTTTTCCTGTTTTTAATAAGGCATTCAGTAAATCTTTTTGTGCTTGTGGAATTTCTAAATTTGTACGGCTGCTTGATTCTCCACTCATTTCTGCAGATTCTCCAAGTGCAGCAACAATTACATCTGATTGATTGGCTACTTTAAGAGCTTCTGCCAATAATTCTTCTTTTGAACGTCCGTCGCGGTGTAATGTTTTTCCAAACATTGTTGCATTGGTTTCAAAAGTTTCATCATAATCTAAGTTACTTCCTTTTGCATATAATACTTTTGTAGCTGTTCCTGCTACTTCCTTAATTCCGGCTAAAAGGGAAATCGCATTTTCCATTTTTGTAGCAACACTCCATGTTCCCGGCATGTTTTCTTTTGCATCAGCCAATGGCCCTATTAGAGCAATTGTTCCTGACTTTTTTAGTGGCAATACCTGATTCTGATTTTTTAATAAAACCAATGATTGAGCCGAAATTGATCTGGCTTCTTTTCTGCTGCTTGCCGTAAAGATTTCCGTTTTTGCTCTTTTTTCATCACAATATTTATAAGGATCCTGGAACAATCCTAAATCATATTTAGCTTCCAGAATAAGTTTAACAGCATTGTCAATTGTTTCTATTGTTACTTTTTTCTGATCCAGAGATTTTTTCAAAGTTCCTAAGAAGCCTTCTCCTACCATATCCATTTCTACACCTGCATTTAGAGATAAAGCCGAAACAGCTTGTAAATCTCCCATCCCGTGTTCGATCATTTCGGGAATTCCGGTAAAGTCAGTTACTACAAAACCTTTAAAACCCCATTGTTTTCTTAAAACATCAGTCATCAACCATTTGTTTCCGGTTGCAGGAATCCCGTCAACTTCATTAAAAGAAGCCATAACTGAACCTACTCCGGCATCGACAGCGGCTTTGTAAGGAGGAAAATAATCATTAAACATTCTGAGATGACTCATGTCTACCGTATTGTAATCACGTCCTGCTTCTGGTGCACCATATAAAGCAAAGTGTTTTACACATGCCATGATAGAATTGTTTTTAGAAAGATCATGTTGTTGGTAACCATTTACCATTGCTTTTGCAATTTGGCTTCCTAAATAAGGATCTTCACCAGAACCTTCAGAAACTCGTCCCCAACGCGGATCACGAGAAACATCGACCATTGGAGAAAATGTCCAGTTTATACCATCTGCACTTGCTTCCTGAGCTGCAATTTGTGCACTTCTTTCGATAAGGTTCATATCCCAGGTGCATGATAATCCCAGCGGAATTGGAAAAGTTGTTTCGTAACCATGAATAACATCCATACCAAAAATCAACGGAATTTTTAAACGGCTTTCTTCTACTGCAATTCTTTGTACTTCCTTAATCTTTTGAACAGATTTAATATTGAATAAACCTCCAACTTTACCTTCAGCAATTTTTTTAGCCACATCAGAACTGTTTGCCTGTCCTGTAGTAATATCTCCAGATGTTGGTAAATTAAGCTGACCTAATTTTTCATCTAATGTCATTTTCGACAATAACTCCGCTACAAACTCCGATTTTGGTTTAATTTTTACTGTACTTTTAGTATTCTTTTTCTGGGCATAACCCAAAACAGCACATCCTAAAAATAACAAGACTAATTTGTTTTTCATGTGTATTTAATATTTGATTTTTTATGGAACATGGAATCGCTTTTCTTCATTTTATTTCTAATTTGGACTCATAACGATTTCATTCTATATTCTATATTCTATATTCTATATTCTATATTCTATATTCTATATTCTATATTCTTTATTTACCCGTATTTGCTTTTTTCTGTTTAAACAACCAGTCATAAATTTCAGGATTGTCATAAACTCGTGACCAACTGTCGTGACCTGCATCATCAAAAATGGTCAACTGAACATCCTTGGCATTGCATTTTTTTAATTCTTTATAAATCGTTATTGCATAATCTACTTTTACCACATCGTCTAATAATCCGTGAAAAATTCTGGTAGGAATATTGGCAATTTTACAGGCACTTTCTAGCTCTATCAAATCAACAAAACCAGAAATAGGTATTAATGCGGCAAATTTATCCGGATATGAAAGTGCCAGATTCCATGCTGCCCAACCTCCGGAACTCAAACCTGTAACATATATTCTGTCCGGATCGATTTTGTTTTCTTTTTGAATTTTTAAAATCAATTCATGAATAGATTCAATATTCCAGTTTTCATCTTCTTTGCATTGTGGTGCCAGAATATAAGCATCGACCGGATGCGTTTTTAGATACTTTAAGGGACCATGAATTTTTACTTTTTCAATGTCTGTTCCTTTTTCTCCATCTCCTGAAATAAAAACTATCAATGGCTTTTTATCTTTTGTATTGGCTGGTTTGTGCAATGCATAACCTAATTCATAATTGGTTACTACAATCGTTTTTATTTTTCCATTTGTTTCGCTTTGCGCAAAACCTAATACAGAAAACAAGAGAAATATTAAAGCTAGTTTGTACTTCATTTTAAATTATGTTAAAGTCCATATTTTCCGGAATGAAAACCAAGTTTTGTTAAACCTTGCTTTACTTCGGGTGCATTCATGAATAATTTCCATAATAAACCTGTACGGTAATTTTCGATCATAACTACTTCCGGTCCCTGATCGATTGCCAAATAGCGTTTTACAACCCAATTGTTGTTTTGCAGACTTAATGCATCATAAAAACCTGCATCTCCCCAAGTTTCTTTTTTATGATTATCATATAGATTACGAATTACAGCCATAGATTCTTTTGGTGTATAGACAATCGAACTTATTGCAGCCGTAGGCGACATAACACCCTGATCATTACTCGGCATATGGGCATTGTACCCTATTGATCCATCAGGATTTCTGGAATACGAAGCGCTTAATCCCCAATAATTGGCACTATAACCCTTCTTAGGATTTTGTATACAATATTCATAATTGATTTTGGTCTGATTCACGTTCAGATCCCAATAATTTGCATACTTATCTGTTAATTGATTTGGATCAAGTCCTACATAAGAATAGTGCGCCCAAAACAGGGGTCCGCCAAATTCTTCTGCTCCGTTATGTTTTAAGACTAACGGAATATTATATTTTGTTTTAGCACTAACAATTGCACCACTTCTTGCCCAGCCTTCATGATAAACTTTTGCGTCGATTGTATGGGTTGGCGAAGATGCTGCCATTACATACGTAATCAAACATTCGTTATATCCCTCAAGCGGAAAATTCATTTGCCAGTCATAAGTAGGCGACCAATGCCAGTACAACACCTTTTTATTGTTTGTATACCATTGCCAGTCAACACCTTTCCAAAGTGCATCATATTTCTGAGCTACCGCTTTTTCGTTCTCAGAACCCTCTTTCAGATATTCACGAACTGTAATCATTCCCGCAACCAAAAATGATGTTTCGACTAAGTCTCCACCATTATCCTTGGTTCCAAAAGGCTTTACTTTTCCTGTATTTCCGTCGATCCAATGTGACCATGCGCCATGAAAACGATCTGCTTTGCCTAAAAAATCTGCAATTTTGTTTAGTCTCTCTGTACCTTGCTCTTTAGTGATAAATCCTTGAGACATACCGGAAACAATTGCCATAAGTCCAAAACCTGAACCTCCGGTTGTTACAATATTACTATCATTATCAGGATAAACTCCGTCCGGATGATAACGCTCTCTTGCTAATCCAGAATTTGGCTCAGCATAATCCCAAAAATATTTAAAAGTTTGTTTTTGAACTGTAGCCAAAAGTTGTTCATCTGTTAATTTTACAGCAACTGCATTTTCTCCTTCTTTTTCTTTTGATTTATCTGAATTTGATCCGCAACCAAAAAATGTAAAAACTAATAATAAAACTGAAATTTTAACCATCATAAAAAATTTAAAAACAATTAATAAAAATCACTCCTTTCAAAATAAGGAAAGGAGTGATTTTGAAATTTTAATTAGTAACCAGGATTTTGTTGAGATAATCCGTTGGCTTGTATTATGAATGTTGCCGGAATTGGGAACAATTCATTTTTACCTTCTGTGAATGTTCTTCCGTTAGGAAAAAATTCATTTTTATCTGCTGCAAAAGCTGCTTTAGCTTGTCCTGTTCTAACAAGATCAAAAAATCTGTCGAACTCAAAGGCTAACTCTACTCTTCTTTCTTTCCATATTGCAGTTCTAACAGCTGCCTGTGTAGTTGCAGGAGTATCTCCTAAACCAGCTCTGTGTCTGATTTGGTTTAATAACGGAATAGCGTCAGAAGTTTGACCTAATTCGTTTAATGCTTCAGCTTTCATCAACAATACTTCACCATATCTTAAACATTTGATATTTGCATCAGTTTCCCATGCATCAGTAAATGCTGAAGAATATGCTTTGAAATTGTACATAGCATTTTCTACTGTTGCCGGAACTACTCTGCCATCGTATAAAGTTGAGTTTCTAAAAATAATAGTAGCCTCTTTTCTAACATCACCTGCTTCGTAAGCGTTAAGCAAGCTTTCTGACGGAGTATTGAATCCCCATCCCCATCCACCGGCACCACGAGCACCCTGAACGTTAGAATATCCTTGAATTCCTCTAGTTGGTACTGCACCATTTCCGTTGATTTCAAACAAAGATTCAATATCATTTTCACCTTCTAATCTGAACATTTTAGCGTAGCTTGGGTTTAATGCATATCCTGTAATCAAATTACAGTTGTCAACAACTTGTTGCCATTTCTTTTGGTACAAACTAACTTTGGCCAACAAAGCATAAGCTGCTCCTTTTGAAGCTCTCTCTTTCTCATCAGATGAATATGCTGTTCTTAATGGTAATACTGCAATTGCATCTGCTAAATCTTTTTCAATAAAAGCATATACTTCAGCAACTGGCTTACGCGTAAGCAACATTTTTTTATCTTCTTCAGAAGTTGGGTTTTGTAAACGGTCAACAATTGGAACTCCTCCGTAACATTTTACTAAAGTAAAATACATGTAAGCTCTTAAAAATTTAGCTTCTCCCATTAATCTTTCTCTTAAAGCCGAATCTGCTTTATCTAATTTAGGAAGTATCACTAATGCCTGGTTACATCTGTTGATTCCATCATATTGAGCAGTAAAAGTACTTTCTGCAGATGGGTTTGATGAGTTATAACTTAATGCATCCAAAACATCTTTATCTGTTCCTCCGTCTCCTGGTGATGATCCTTTGTCAGCATCATCAGATGTAATACTGGCTAAACCAATCCAGCCAAATGAGCTCATGTCCCAATCCAGAAACTTGCTGTAAATTGAAGTGACAAATGTTTTTGCTCCATTGTCAGTGTTATACAATTCAACATCTGTTGTAGGTATAGCCTGTGTTGGATTAACATCTAAAAAGTCGTCTTGGCAACCTGCAAAAAACAATGCTGACAGCACGAACATTGATATATATATCTTTTTCATAATATTAAAATTTTAAATTAGCACCAAGAACGAAAGATCTTAGAGTAGGATAAGCATCAAGCTCGATTCCTTGAGTTCCGTAAGGATTACCATCACCATTTAACTCAGGAGAAAATCCAGAGAATTTTTGAGTAATAAATGGATTAATTGCGTTTACGTAAATTCTGCAATAGTTTACAAAACTTGTGTCATTTAAAGGAAGTTTATATCCTAAAGTGATGTTATTGATTCTAAAGAAATCACCTGATTCTAAATAGTATGTAGAAGCATAAGGAACTTCATTAAATGGTTTAGGATTAGCTGCAGTTGTATTGGTTGGAGTCCAGTAATTGTTTGTTAAAGAAGCCTCAACATTTTCGCCTGTAAAACGTTGCGCTTTTTTACCATTATAAACTTTAGCACCACCTGTACCGTATCCGTCAACAGAGAAATCAATATTTTTATAGTTTAATCCTAATGATACACCGTAATTGCTTTTTGGCAAAATCGAACCTACATATTTTTTATCTTTAGTAGCATCCAAAGCAGTTTGAACTACTTTATCACCAGCTGCATTATAGTACAACATTTTACCATTTGTCTGATCAATTCCTGCATACTCGTAGAGATAGAAACTACCTAATGGCTGACCAACAGAAGTTTTGTTTAATATTTTGGTATCCTGACCATTTCCTAAATTTCCTCCAATAATTGGCGAAATATCAAAATCTTTTAAAGCAGAAAGCTTATTTTGGTTTTGAGAAAAGTTTCCACCAACCCAGTAGCTTAAATCTTCACTAATTTTATCATCCCAACGTAACGAAAGTTCGTAACCTTTGTTAGAAACTTCTCCAACGTGAGCAGGACTTGCTATTGTCAATCCTGAAGGGATATAAGGTTTTGTATTTAAAATTACGTTACTTGTATTTTTGTCATAATAATCAACACTACCTTTTAATCTGCTGTTTAATAATTCGAAATCAAGACCTACAGAAGCTTCTTCTGTAATTTCCCAAGATAAACTTGGATCGATTTGTGAATTAATTGTAGTTCCCGGATACAAGATTGAACCGCCTAAATAACCGTCTAATCCTGAAGCATAAGCCTGACTGTTTAATGGTACATTTTGGTTACCCAATTTACCCCAGCTACCTCTTAATTTAATTAAATCAACACCTTTAATATTCGATAAGAAACTTTCTTTTGTCATGATCCAACCCAGACCAAAAGATGGAAAAGTTCCCCAACGGTAATCTTTTGCAAAATTTGAAGATCCGTCACGTCTAATAGTTCCGGTCAATAAATACCTGTCCATTAACTTATATTGAAAACGACCAAAATAGGATGCTAACCTGCTTTCGTTATACGTTACGTCATATAAACTTGTAATATCTGATACATACTCTACACCATGCGCATCTTTAGAATTATACAAAGACCAATAGTTAGAATTTGTACTTACGTTTTTTCTTGCAATAGACAAAGTTTCTCTGGGTCCTTTTACAGAAGCCTCCATACCTGCAGTTAACTCAAGATCATGAATACCTCCAAAAAGTTTATTATAAGTAAAGTAGTTAGATAAGTTCCAATTAAAGTACTGCTCTCTACCTCTTGTCAATAAATTTACAGGATCACTTTTATGACTTTCTACATAGTCTGCAGCAGTTGTATTAGGGTTTGCTGCCATCCAGATCCCTTGTTTATCTTCATAATTGTATTGTTTCCAGGAATAGTATTCTCCATTAAATTGTGACGTAAATTTTAATCCTTTTACAATTTCATAATCTAATTTTAGACCACCTTGTAATGTTACGCTTCTTTGTTGCTCATTATAAAAATCTAATTGAGCCACAGGATTACCAACATTATTAAATGAAGAACCAATTTGATTCGCTACACCACTTGCATTAACACGTGATACACCATATTGTCCGTCAGAAAAACGTACAGGAACCAAAGGAGATTGTTTGTATGCATTAGTAAAAGCACCTAAAGGTTTTGGAGCAGAATTAGCTGAAGTAAAACTCAAGTTTTGAGTTAATGTTACTTTTTTAGAAATTTTAAATTCATTGTTATTTCTAAAAGTAGTACGGCTGTAGTTTAAACCATTTAAAATAGCTTGTTCTTCATAATTACCAGCACTGAAAAAATACTTCACATTTTCTGAAGCTCCAGAAATAGAGATATTGTTTTGAGTATAAGTTCCGGTTCTTGTAATTGCATCAAACCAATTTGTATTAACCGGTTGATTAGCAGCAAAAGTATTTGTACCTAAAGCCGCATTAGAATATGCTGCATATTGGTTAGAATCTGCCATTTTAACCTTTTTTAGAGGATTTCTAATACCGGCAAAACTTTCAATTTCTACAGATACTTTATCACCTTTACCTTTTTTGGTTGTAATAATGATAACTCCATTCGCTGCTCTGGTACCGTAAATTGCTAAAGATGAAGCATCTTTAAGAATTTCATACGAAGTAATATCGTTTGTATTGATATTATTGATATTCTCCGTTGGCATTCCGTCAACAATATACAAAGGAGATCTTCCTCCTAATGCAGTACCTAAACCTCTAATAACTACAGAAGGTGTACTACCTGGTAAATCAGATGAAATAACCTGAACACCAGCAGCTTTACCCTGAATAGCCTGAGAAGCATTTAAAACTTTTGTTTTTGAAATTTCCTCAGCTTTAATAGATGTAATTGCCGAAGTATTGTCAATTTTCTTTCTGGTACCATATCCAATTACTACGACATCTTTTAGAACAGTATCTCCTGCTTCTTTTAATGTGATGGTCATTGGAGCAGCGGTTGCAGGTATTGATTGAGCTTCAAAACCTAACATTGAGATCTTTAGTATCTCACCCTCTTTGGCGTTTATTGTAAAATTTCCGTCGAAATCAGCATCAGCAGAAGCTCTGGAATTTGAGGCAGCAACAATTGCTCCCGGAATTCCCATTCCACTACTGTCTACTACTTTTCCTTTAATTGCTTGTCCAGACATGTAAGCCGGAAGTAGCAAAAGTGCTAAAAAGCTAAAAATAAAATTTTTCATACAGTTTGTAATCGTTTAAGTTAGTAGAGCCAAATTAAACAATTACAACGTTGTAGTACATCAAATACCACTACTACACAGCTACATCATTATGTTAAATTACAAGTATATAGCAATGATTATCAATACTATAAATGTTAATTTTATTTTATTAACATAACGTTATGATGTAGTAATGATGTATTACAATTATGTAAAAAAAGACAAGTAAAAATATAATATCTTTAAAAATCAAATACAAATCTTACAGACTTAATAAAAATTTTGAGAGGTTTTCGTCCTGTGTGAGGTTTAATTTCTTTCTTAAGCGATATCTGTGCAATTCTACCCCTCTAAAAGAGATATTCATCATAGGTGCAATTTCTTTTGAAGAGAGGTTCATTTTAAGATAAACACAAAGTTTTATATCTTTTGGAGTAAGGTTTGGAAACTTTTTAGAAAGGGTAATTATAAATTCGTTGTGAATTTGATTCAGGTTTGTTTCAAAAATTTCCCATTCATGTTTATTGACTTCATTTATCTTAATTGCTTTTCTAATTTCGCTTTTAAGTTTATTAAAATCTTTTTCAGAATCTAAAATTCCCTGAATGTTATCAATCATTTCGGTTTGCTTTGCAATAGACAATGATTTTCCTGCAACCTCTGATGATTTTGTTTGCAATTCGAGTTCTAGAATATGTTTTTGATATTCCTGAACATTCAGTTCATTTTCAGCTTTAAGTTCCATCTCCAGAATTTCACGCTGATGCTTTAGTTCTTCTGCCTGTAACTTTAGTTTTTGCATATAACGAAGTTTATTCCACTTGTAATAGAAAAACAAGACCGCTCCTATAATCAGGAAATACAATAAGATCATCCAGAATGAAAAATACCAGGGTTCTGCAACTCTAAATTCGAAGCTGGAAACTTTTGTATAAGTGGCTCCATCATGTTTGTAAACCAATACAGAATGATAACCACTGTTTAGATTATTTAATACAATCAGACCATTAGAAATTGGCGTAAAATCTTTACTATCGAGTTTATAAAATAAATTAGGTTTACTGGCACCGTAAATTCCCGATATCACATTAATTTTAAGTTCCGTATTGTATTTAATTTTAGAATCATTAGCAGCCAAATTGCCTTCATTAAATGCTTCTATCTTAACATTAGAATTTTGTTTGTTTTCATATTTTAACTGAAGAGAGATAAAACCATCATCGAGATTTAACAAATAATGATTTTGAGTTTTAAAAATTCTCAAATTATCATTGATTAAGGTCCCTTTATAATATTTTTCCTGAATGATGTTCCAGACAAAAGTATTTCCCTTTGCATAAATGTGATACAAAATTCCGTCCTGAAGAACGACAAAATGATCTTCGTCGATTGAAACTACATCTGTTATATTTTTAAAATTAGAATTAAACTGGTCATTCTCTTCAAGAATATTAGAAATTGAATTATAGGTATACCACAAATTATTAATCAGGAAAAGAATCTCGTTCCTGAATTCAAAAATCTTGACTCCAAAGTCATTCTTGATTTTACTTTGTTGTGTAATATTTTCGACTTTTTTTGTTTTAAAATCATCATCGTAGACCACACGATATAAACCACGATAATTATCGGCAGCCCAAATTTCATTTTTTTTATTCTGGGCAACGTATTTTATAGGCTTCGAAAGATCTTTTATAACTCTGCTTTGCGTAAGCTTCGACATATCATCGTAAACCAGAACACCACTGTAAGTAGACTGAAAAAAAGTATTATTAATACTGCTCTTAGATAAATTCCATCCTCCGTTTATATTATTGATCTTAGACAATGAACCATTTTCATAACAAAAAGTTCCGTCATTATGACCTATAATATATTTATTCCCAATTTTACTAATATTCCATGCCTGTCCCTGTGTATTAGGTAACATTTTAAATTTGCCCGAAACAAATTCAAATATGCCGTGGTTCGAAGCAATCAAATAGCCTTTATCAATTGCTGCAACTGAATAAACTGAGCCTAAAATTCCCGAATTATCATAAAAAAAAGAGATTGGAGAATTTACTTCTACATGAGCAATTCCGTTATCCAAACCAAGCCATAAATCATTTTCTTTATCCAATCCAATACTCAGAATCGAGTTGTTCATTAACACATTATTCCTATCGATGTTTTTATAGGTATCCGTATTAAAATCATAAATAAAAACCCCTCTGTTTCCTGAACCTACAACCAGTTTATTGTCTTTAATAAATTTGGCTACATTAATTGTTGCCGCTTTTAAAGTTTCATTCAATGGATTATTCCAAGGTCTTAAACCTTCTTTTTCGACAATAAAAATTCCTTTTTTCTGGGTAAAAATATACGTCTTGTTTTGATATTTTTCGATCGCATGAACAACAGTATTCTTTAATACATTCCAGCCTTTTGGATTTGTTATTTTGGAACCATCCATTCTAAAAAGACCTTTTTCGACAGAGGCAACATAAACATTGTTATTGACTACGAAACAATAGGAAATTAAGAACGGAAATTTAATTTTTTGAATGTGTTTTCCATCATAAATAAAAACATCATTAAAAGATTGAAAATAGATCGAATCCTTAAACCTGAAAATTTTCCAGATTTCTTCATTGTCTTTTTCATCAAATAAACGCAGGTTTTTTGTAATCGAGACATAATGCATCTTACCATCTTCCCTGTACCAATAGCCAAACTCTTTGTAAGATCCGGAATATATTTTATCGCCTTCGATCATGATCGATCTGATAATAGTTTTATTAGGCAACGCATATTTTTCCCAAATTACACCATCGTATCGCAATAAATAATGATTATTGGCAAAATACATGGCGTCATCTTTACCCTGAACAACATTCCAGATCTGATTATCGCCCTGATAATCTGATTTATTATAATTTTCGACAAAAGGAAGTAATTCTTGCGCTTGAATTTGAGTAGCAATGAAAAAGAAGAAAAGTAGTTTTAAAAGTATCGATTTCAAAATAAGGTATTTTATATTCAAAGATACTGACAAATATTTAATCTGAAAATATAAAAAAGCTCCTCAATTAAGGAGCTCTTTTAGTTCTGTTTTGTACTTAAAAACAAATTATTGCTATATCTACTGTTTAAAAAAAAGTAGCCCGGTTTTAAAATCAATATTTTCTTTTTCTAATTTAAAAACTAAGCCTGAGTTTGCAGCTTGTTCAACATAAAATTCATCACCTTTATTTATTTTATTCCAATGTTCTTTTTTAAATGATTTCTCTCCTATTCTCCAATCATCAAAGATAATTATATGTGATTCGCTATTATCCTCACTATCAAAGAAATATTCTTTCTTCTTTACCTTTACTAAACCAACGTATTTTTGCTTCTCATTTAAATCATTGTAAAAATTAGTATCTGTAAGTGACCCTAATAAAAGAAAGGCATGTATTACAATTACAACTATTTTAAAAAACTCAAAAGTTGAATTAGAAGTATCAAAACCTACGCTTAAATAAACGATTAACAGAATTAAAAATGAAACAATCGAAATCCAGATTCTGAATTTTGACTTATTCTTTTTTTTGCTTTTTACAGCTTCTATATCAGCCTTTGTAAGCGGAATTTTGGTTAAGGGCATTTACAAGGTTTATTATTTTTTAGCACAACTTATAATAAAAAATTAGTTTTGAAGTAAATTATAAACCTGATTTGCAATTTCATACTCTTCATCTGTAGGTATCACCAAAACTTTTGTTTTTGAGTTTGGAGTATTAATTTCCCGAAGTGTTTTAGAACGAATTTCATTTTTCTCGTTATCCAATTCAATTCCAAAATAATCTAAATCAGTACAAACCAATTTACGCATAAACGATGAATTTTCGCCAATTCCTGCTGTAAAAACAATGGCATCCAAGCCGTTTAAAGCCGCTGCATAAGCACCAATGAATTTTTTAATACGATAAGCGTTCATCAATAAAGCAAGCTCACAATCTTTATTTCCTTTTGCTGCTTCTGACTCAATATCACGTAAATCACTATATCCCGTAAGACCAAGCATTCCGCTTTGTTTTAGCAAAATTGAGTTGACATCTTCTGCTGAATATCCCAGATTTTTGACCATATAAAAAATTACTGACTGATCGATATCTCCGGCACGGGTTCCCATTATTAAGCCATTTGCAGGCGAAAATCCCATTGTATGATCGATACTCTTTCCGTCTTTAATTGCAGTCATACTAGAGCCATTTCCTAAATGGATGGTAATGATTTTAGAACTTTTTTCTAAATATTCGATCGCCTTTTCAGACACATATTTATGACTTGTTCCATGAAAACCATAAACTCTGACTTTATTCTCTGTTAAGAGATAATTTGGAATCGCATATTTATGTGCTTCAACGGGAATCGTCTGATGAAAAGCCGTATCAAAAACAGCGACTTGTTTTGCTGATCCAAAAATTTCTTCGGCTACATTAATTCCTACCAAATGCGCTGGATTATGCAAAGGAGCCAATTCTGACAGTTCTTTTATTTTATCCTTAACTTCATCTGTAATGATGGTTGTGTCTGAAAAATAACTTCCTCCATGCACTACACGATGACCTACTGCACCAATTTCTGATGTTGATTTGATAACTCCTTTTTCCGGATTTAAAAGCAAATCAGCTACTTTTTGTAAACCTACTTTATGGTTAGGAATTGGAAGCAATTCTTCTAATGAATCCACAGAAGTTTTAAACGTTACATTTGAAGTCTCTAAACCAATTCTATCAATCATACCGGAACAAATTACTTCGTTTGTGGGCATAACCATTAATTGATATTTTATTGAGGAACTTCCTGAGTTGATAATTAATATTTTCATTTTTTTTATTTTTAGCCGCTAAGACACTAAGTCGCTAAGGTTCTGAGTTCTTTTTCTAAAGACTCAAAACTTTTAATTTCTAATTTATTTTATATTGAACACAAATATGAACGCGGATGAAACAGATTTGCTAAAGCAAAAACGCAGATTAAAACAGATTTTTTATCGCAATAACTTACTACGTAAAACTTATTATTAATAATTCATAACTAATAATTCATAATTGACTAAAGTCCCTGCGCCTGAATGGCTGTAATTACTACGGTGTTTATAATATCATCTACCGTACAACCACGGCTTAAATCGTTTACAGGCTTGTTTAATCCCTGCAACATTGGTCCAATGGCTAATGCTCCGGTTTCTCTTTGTACTGCTTTATAGGTGTTATTTCCGGTATTTAAATCCGGAAAGATAAGCACACTTGCTTGTCCTGCTACTTCAGAATCCGGCATTTTACTTTTTCCTACAGCACGATCGACAGCTGCATCGTATTGTATTGGTCCTTCAATTTTTAAATCAGGACGTTTTCGTTTTACAATTTCTGTTGCAGTTCGAACCTTATCCACTTCATCTCCTTTTCCTGATGCTCCCGAAGAATACGATAACATTGCAATTTTGGGTTCTATGCCAAAAGCGGAGCTTGATTCAGCCGATGAAATTGCAATTTCGGCCAATTGTTCTGCGGTTGGATTTGGATTAATAGCACAGTCTCCAAAAACAGAAACTCTGTCTTCTAAACACATGAAGAATACCGATGAAACTACAGACGAATTTGGTTTTGTTTTAATGAATTGTAAGGCAGGCAAAATAGTATGCTGAGTCGTGTGTGCTGCGCCGGAAACCATTCCGTCAGCATGACCTTTATAAACCATCATGGTACCAAAATACGAAACATCTTCCATCAAATCTCTCGCCATTGTAATGCTTACATTCTTCTCTTTTCGAAGTTCATAATAAGTATTGGCGTAATCCTCATAAAGTTTAGATTCTTTTGGATTGATGATATTTACTTTCGAAAAATCGAATGTAATTCCCAGCTCAGTAACTTTATTTTCGATTTGTTTTTTGTCCCCAATAATCGAAATATCAACTACATCCATATCCAATAATCTCGAAGCAGCAATGATAATTCGATCATCATTTCCTTCCGGCAAAACAATATGTTTGCGATGTTGTTTGGCTCTTTTTACCATATTGTACTGAAACATTTTTGGTGTCATGCCTTCCGGTACAAAAGTGATTAATCTTTCGGACAAAGTCTCAACTTCGACATATTTTTCAAAAGTCGTTATCGAGGTTTCTATTTTATGGGTATTGTTTGCGTAAATTTCTGATCTTATAGAACCAATTTTGTTGGTAATGTGGTATGTTCCTCCATCAACAGCAATAATTGGAACAATTGCCGAAAGTCCTTCAATAAGCTTTAAAATGCTTTCTTCCGGAACTATATTTCCGGTTAGAATAATTCCTGAGATAGTAGGATAATTAGCCGATTCATTAGCCTGCAGAGCTCCTAAAATAATATCCGAACGGTCTCCCGGTGTAATCACCAAGGCATTATCGTGCAAGTGAACCAGGTAATTATGCAATTGCATGGCTCCAACACTAAAATGACCAATTTCATTATTTAAATAGGCATGCCCAAACAATACTTTTGCATCCAGCTGATTGACGATTTCCTGCATCGTTGGATTATTCAAACTGGAAATTAAAGGAATAGTATTGATCAAAACATTAGCCGGTAAACTTTTTTGTAGTCCCTGAGTAACCAATTCTATATTTTCGAATTGAACTTTATTTGCAACAACAGATAAAACCTCAACTTCTTTTACTTTAAAAGAATCGTAAACTAAATACAGGCTGTCTACTAATTCTTCTAACGTTTTGCCAACTCCAGAACCTATGATTATAGTAGGAATACCAAGGTTTTTTGCTATTAAAACATTCAAATCCAGTTCTATCGAAGTTCCTTCTCCTGTAAAACTTGTTCCTTCGACCAAAACGAAATCAAAACGTTCTTCAAGCTTTTTATATTTTTCGATAATTAAATCTAAAACCTCCCCTATTTTGCCTTTATTCTTTTTCTTGATTAGTTTGCTTTTGGTAATTGCATACGCATCTTCAAACTTAATATCAAGATCAAAATACGAAAGAACTGTCTCGATATGATTGTCTTGTTCTCCATCAATAAAATCCTCTACAATTGGTCTAAAATACCCCACTTTGGCCGTTTTACCAATCAAAATGCTCATTAAACCGAGGGTAACAATCGATTTTCCGCTATTTTGGTCGCTTGTGGCTATATATACTGCTTTACTCATAATTTATATTTTGAAACTTATAGTGTTTAAAATTGTATCCTGAACATTAAAACCAACGTCTTCTTTTAAAGTAAATTATCAAAGCGATAACGAGAAAAAACATCGCAACCATCACGCTTTGATATCCATACTTATAGCGTAGTTCAGGCATATTCTCGAAGTTCATACCGTAAACTCCCACAATAAAAGTAAGCGGAATAAATATGGCAGAAATGATCGTTAATGTTTTCATTATCTCATTCATTTTCCGGCTTTGTTCAGAAAAATAAAAGTTCGAAGCACTTTCCAGTGAACTCATATCAGACTCGATCTGTTCTAAAAGTTCTAAACTTTTTTGATGCAGACGAATGAAAAAACTAAAAGTTTCTTTTTCAATTCCATTATAGGTATCATCGTCTTTAATCGTTTTAAGATAATACAATGAATCCCGAAGCGGAATTATGGAACGCTTTAAAAAATTAAAGTTATCACGATGATTTTCAATCTTTTCCAGAATAACAGGATCAGCTCCTTTTTTAGTTAAATTGATCAATTCTTCGATCTTGTCTTCTTCATCTTCAATCGTAATGTAAAAATTTTCCATTACGGCATCCAATAGCAAATAAAGTAGATAATCAACCTTTTTTGTCCGTACGATCCCTGCATGTGTTCGAAGACGTTCGCGAATATGAGCAAAAAAATCACTTCGCTTTTCCTGAAACGAAATCAAAATTCCGTCTTTTAAGATAAAACTAATCTGCTCAACGCTTATATTGTCGGAATATTCAGAAGGTAAAAGCGATTTTATATTAAAAAATAAAATATCCCTTTGCTCCTCTAGCTTTGTTCTTTTGGTAGTGTTTAAAATATCTGCCAATAAAAAATCATCCAGCTTAAAATGCGCACCAATTGTTTTAATTAAATTAATATCATTTAAGCCATGAATATTAAGCCAGTTATTTTTGGTATAATCAATACAGGTATTTAGAGCCAATACCGTAAATTTCTCATATTCAACCACATCTGCATCATCATAAACAAAAAGCTGCATCTCTGTCTGATGCTCTTTTTGCGTGCCTGTATATTCTAAAGTTATATGCTGAAGCTTTCGCCCTTTCTTGTATTTTATCTTTCTCATTCAAAAATGATTTACATAGTAATATTACGAAAAAGAATCTGAATGGGAAATGACAATTGTCATTTTGATAAAAAATTCGTGTAACAGAATTATTTATTTTGTAATCTTTATACTACTTTTTTTAACCCTGACAGGTTTTAAAAACCTGTCGGGGTTAATCCACAACGATAACATAATTCCATAAAAAAACCGAGTCATTTCTGACTCGGTTTTTCCTTATTTATGATCTTCAAAAGATCCCGATAAAAATCGGGATAAGCGATTCACATTCCGATAAATCGGAAGTTCTCTGCTTATTTTACTTCTTCAAATTCAACATCTTCAACATTGTCACCTTGCGATTGCTCTTGTTGTGGAGCTGCTTGTTGACCTTGTTCGCCACCTTGAGCGTACATTGCTTCTGTAGCTGTTTTCCAAGCTGCATTTACATTGTCTAATCCTTTTTGGATTGCTTCAAGATCTTGAGATTGGTGAGCAAATCTTAATTCAGTCAAAGCAAATTCGATAGCTGTTTTTTGATCGTCTGTTAATTTACTTCCCAATTCTTTCAATTGAGTTTCAGTTTGGAAAATAGTACTATCAGCTTCGTTTAATTTCTCAGCTCTTTCTTTAGCTATTTTATCAGATTCAGCGTTAGCTTCAGCATCTTGTTTCATTTTTTCGATTTCTTCAGAAGTTAATCCAGAAGAAGCTTCGATACGGATATCGTGAGATTTTCCAGTTCCTTTATCAGTAGCAGTTACCTTGATGATACCATTAGCATCAATATCAAAAGTAACCTCGATTTGAGGAACTCCTCTTGGTGCTGGTGGAATACCATCTAAGTGGAAACGACCAATAGTTTTGTTATCAGCAGCCATTGCTCTAGCTCCTTGCAATACGTGAAGCTCAACAGATGGTTGAGAATCAGAAGCAGTAGAGAATACTTGTGATTTTTTAGTTGGAATAGTTGTGTTAGACTCAATTAATGTAGTCATAACACCACCCATAGTTTCGATACCTAAAGATAAAGGTGTAACGTCAAGTAACAATACATCTTTTACATCTCCAGATAAAACTCCACCTTGAATAGCTGCTCCAATAGCAACAACTTCATCAGGGTTAACACCTTTAGAGGCTTTTTTACCAAAGAATTTTTCAACTTCGTCAGCAATTCTTGGCATACGAGTAGAACCTCCAACAAGAATAACTTCGTCAATATCAGATGTAGTCAAACCTGCATCTTTTAATGCTTTAGCAACTGGCTCCATAGAACGTTTAACTAATGCATCAGTTAATTGCTCAAATTTAGCTCTTGATAATTTTTTTACTAAGTGTTTTGGTCCAGAAGCAGTAGCTGTAACGTATGGCAAGTTGATTTCAGTTTCTGAAGAAGAAGACAATTCAATTTTTGCTTTCTCTGCAGCTTCTTTCAAACGTTGCAATGACATTGGGTCAAGACGTAAGTCAATACCTTCTTCAGCTAAAAATTCATTAGCCAACCAGTCAATGATTTCATGGTCAAAATCATCTCCACCTAAGTGAGTATCACCATTTGTAGATAATACTTCAAATACACCGTCTCCTAATTCAAGAACAGAGATATCAAAAGTACCTCCACCTAAATCGTAAACAGCAATTTTTTGATCAGTTCCTTTTTTATCTAATCCGTAAGCAAGTGCAGCAGCAGTTGGCTCATTGATGATACGCATAACTTTAAGACCTGCAATTTCTCCAGCTTCTTTCGTAGCTTGACGTTGTGCATCATTAAAGTAAGCAGGAACAGTAATAACCGCTTCAGTTACAGTTTGACCTAAATAGTCTTCAGCAGTTTTTTTCATTTTTTGAAGAGTCATTGCTGACAATTCCTGAGCAGTATATAAACGACCATCAATATCCACACGTGGTGTATTGTTGTCCCCTTTTACTACTTTGTATGAAACTCTTTTTGCTTCGTTTGTTGTCTCAGCAAAAGTGTGTCCCATAAAACGTTTAATAGAAGCAATCGTTTTTGTAGGATTCGTTACCGCTTGTCTTTTTGCAGGATCACCTACTTTAATTTCTCCACCTTCAACAAAAGCGATGATAGATGGCGTTGTTCTTTTTCCTTCTGCGTTAGGAATAACAACTGCTTCGTTACCTTCCATTACAGAAACACAAGAGTTCGTCGTACCTAAGTCAATTCCGATTATTTTACCCATTTTTTATATATTTAATTTTTGATATACATTTTATAACTCAGGTGGCATAAGTCAATCTTTGTGCCAATATAAAAAACCAAAGTAAATTGTCAGTTTTACTGTCGACACATTAAAAACTATCTGACAACATGACATTTTAGAAACCTGACATTCGTGGCATATCAGCACTTTACGTGTCATTATTAGGAGCTGTTTCCTGCTATCCACTATATCTTTTATGTCTGCCGCGGCCGACATAAAAGGATGTCGCTTCTATCAGGGCCAGGGAAATTATTTCCATAAAAAAATCATCTTATTTTGATGCTTTAATGACTTTCAATGCTTTCAACTAAAACCCAAATACTTATATTAGCTTCTTCAAAATTTATTTTAATGGAAAACTACAGTATTATTATTTTTATTCTTGCCATCGTAATTGGTCTTTCCGCATTTGCTGATAAAGTAAAATTACCATACCCAATTCTTTTGGTAATTGTTGGTATTGCCATAGGTTTTATTCCGTCTATGGGCGAAATCGAAATAAATCCTGAAATTATTTTTCTGATATTTCTTCCTCCTTTATTATATGATGCCTCTTTTAATATCTCTCCTAAAGATTTCAAAACCAACATTAATACTATTGGTACTTTGGCCATATCACTGGTTTTTTTAACCACAATTGGTATTGCCGTTGTAGCGCGTTATATAATTCCAGGAATGACCTGGCCATTATCATTTGTACTGGGGTCTATCCTTTCGGCAACTGATGCTGTTGCAGCAATAAGCATTACAAAAGGATTAAAATTATCCCATAAAACCTTAACAATCCTCGAAGGCGAAAGTCTTATCAACGATGCGTCTGCACTTGTTGCCTATCGTTTTGCAGTAGCTGCCGTAATGGGATCTGCTTTTATAATCTGGAAAGCAACCCTGCAATTTGTATTATTACTTGGAGGCGGATTTCTGGTAGGCTTTGTAATGGCAAAAATTTTGTCATTTATACTAACCAGAGTTCATAAAAACATAAATGTAACTATTAGCTTCATGCTATTGATGCCTTTTGTAACCTACCTTATTGCAGAAAATCTACACGTTTCAGGAGTAATTGCAGTTGTTATTTTAGGACTGGCGATTGCGCGTTTCAGCAAAAAAATATTTCCCGAAAGTTTAAAAAATCAATCCAGAAGTCTTTGGGATATTATCATCTTTTTGCTAAACGGATTGATCTTTATCTTAATTGGACTCAACTTTCGTTATATCTTAAAAGATATTGACAACGATATGATCCTGCCTTATATTGGTTACGCAGCCATTATTACCGTTGTGGCTTTATTAATTAGGATGGCAAGGATATTTCTTCAGAAAATAAATCTTCAAAAAGCTTTTCAGAATACCAAAAGAAAACGAAAAGTAAGCGAACACGCTCTTCTTGATTTTAACAATAGTATCATTTTAAGCTGGTCCGGAATGCGCGGAATCGTATCTCTGGCAATTGCTCTTGGATTACCCAAATTGCTTCAGGACGGAACCCCGTTTCCGGAACGAACCGTTATTATTTTTATCTCTGTAGCTGTTGTACTTTTAACTCTTATTGGACAAGGGCTTACATTGCCTTTTATTGTCAAAAAATTGAACACTAAAAAAGTAGAGACAACCCCACTTTTCAAGTGATAAAAAAAGAGCTATACACGACATTATCAGCGGCACTGTAATGATAAAAGTTTAATAAAATAATGTAGAAATAAATATTTCTGAAATTAAAAAATTTATTATGCACGAATAATACTTTATAAATTTGTAACAATCTTTTTGCTTTTTTATTTGTAATTTCGGTTTTCTGAAAAGGATTATTTTTCCGAAAAATAATCCGTGTAAAAAATTCAGAATAAAATTAAAATTACAATACAAAATGGCTTCATTTATTAAAGAATTATCTTTTCGCTGGTCTGATCTTGACCCAAATTTTCACGTTCGTCATAGTGCTTATTACGATTTTGGTGCACAACACCGTATCGAAATTCTCGAAGAACTGGGTTTAACCCTAAAAGTAATGCAAACCCAAAGTTTTGGTCCTGTTTTGTTTAGAGAAGAATGTATTTTCAGAAAAGAATTAAAACTTTCTGATAAAATATTCCTCCATACCAAAACATCAAAAATGAAAGCCGATGCATCGCGTTGGTCAATCATTCATGAGTTTAGAAAAGAAGATGATACCCTTTGTGCTGTTATTACTGTTGATGGTGCCTGGATGGATACAAAATTGCGTAAATTAGCCTCTCCAACTCCTGAAATTGCAATTGAGGCTTTGAGCATTTTCCCAAAAAGTGATGACTTTGTTGGTCTTTAAAATAAAAGCTGATTTTTTATAAATTACGAAATCCAAAAAACACCTATTACAATTGTTGTTATTTGGATTTTTTGTTAAAAATTATGACTTATGATCGATTACTTAAAAGACTTCAGAATTGCTTTTTTTATTGCTATAATTGCCATTGTCACCATTATTCTTGGTGCAATTACAGACAAAGTATTGCGCTATTTTTTGTATCGTAAACTAAGCAATAAAGAATATGATGCAACAGGTTTTAGGTTTCTAAAACATTTGATTATAACCGTAATTTACATTTTAGGCTTTGCTTTTGCCTTAATACAAATTCCTGAATTTAAAATCATTGGACATTCCTTCTTAGCAGGTGCAGGAGTTATATCTCTAGTCGCAGGTTTAGCTTCGCAACAAGCTTTGAGTAATATTGTAAGCGGAATTTTTCTGGTAATTTTTAAGCCTTTCCGAATCAATGATAAAATTACTATCAACAATTTTGTTGGGACAGTCGAAGATATTAATTTGAGACAAGTAGTCCTTAAAGATGCCGAAAACAATAGAATTATAATTCCAAACTCCGTAATTAGCAATCAGATTATTGTCAACACCAATATGCACGATACCAAATGTTGCAAAATAATCGAGATTGGTATTGGTTACAAATCCAATATCGAAAATGCATTAACAATCATGCAAGACGAAATCGCTAAACATCCTTTATTTGTAGATACCAGAACAGCAGAAGATAAAAAGCAAAAAAAGCAATTAGTAACAGCTCGTGTGGTTGCACTTGCAGACTCATCTGTAACTATAAAAGCATGGGCATGGGCAAAAAACTCTACTGATGGTTTTGTAATGTATTGCGACTTATTGCAAAGTATCAAAAAACGTTTTGATGAAGCCAATATCGATATTCCGTATCCACAAAGAGTAGTAACGTTTAAAAACAACAAGAAGGAGTAATAATTTGTCTGTTTTTATTTTCTGATAACTTTAAGATTTTAATTTTTGATTTTAAAATCATTAACTTTAATTTTATAAATGCTCCAAACGAAATTAATTTATTTGTTTTGCCACGAATTTCACAAATTAGCATGAATTAATAGTTAAAAGCATTACGAATAAAAAATTTATGGCAACCTTTTTTTAATAATCTAAAACTGAAATAGTATGTTTACACTCGAACAAATAAAAGAAGCACATGCCAAAGTACAAAGTGGTGCAGATTTTCCAAATTATATACAAGACCTGATTATTTTGGGTGTAAAAGGCTATGACACCTTTGTCAATAATGGTAACGTCGAATATTATGGCGTGAATAATTACACTGTTTCGGCAGACGAAAAATATCCTGAAATTCAGGTTGCCCCTGTTGCCAATAAAGAACGTTTTATCGAATTTTTAGTAATGCATCAGGATGGTCAAACAGATTATTTAACCTTTTGCAGTCATGCCGCTCAATCCGGAATTGCAAAATGGCGTGTTGATATCATCGAAATGACCTGCACCTACTTCGACAAATCGAATAACGAAATACTGATCGAAAAAATCCCGGGTTAATCCAATAAAAAAGTGATGCTGTTTCCCAATAAAAAAAGAAATTTTGTTTTGGTAAAGTTATTTTAATCCCTTTATTTTCTATTTGCTTTTTGGGATTTGCTCAAAGCAAAAAAGGAATTCAAAATTTAAAGTAATTGCTTTTTACACCGCCAAAAAACGATCAGGCGCACATCAGTTTTGTGCATGAAGTCAATTAGTACTGAATGCATTGCTTTGGTTAGGGAATTCTAAAAAACAAAATCAATACGATGCCAAACAAACTATCTCCGATATTAAATCCTGAGGAACTTTTAAAAATAAAAGATTCATCAGAAATTGTTTTAGTCGATGCCAGAGCCGGAATTGATGCCTTCGAAAATTACAAAAACGAACATCTCAAAGGTGCTCGTTATGTCGATTTGAATCGGGATTTGGCAACAGTCGAAACCAATCCTGCAAACGGTGGAAGACATCCCTTACCCTCTTTAGAAAAATTTTCCGGAGTGCTTTCAAAAACAGGAATCTCTCCTTCTGATCACATCATAATTTATGATGATAAAAACGGATCAAATGCCGCAGCGAGGTTTTGGTGGATGTTACGCGCAATTGGTCATGAAAAAGTTCAGGTTTTAAACGGAGGTTTACAAGCAGCAATAAAAGCTGGTTTTCCGGTAAGCTCGGCACCCGAAATTTACGACCCAACGCAGGACTATCCAATTTTAAAATGGTATTTGGGTTTAGCCGATATTAACGAAGTCGAAAAAGCCCGAAACAACGACGAAAATATCGTAATTGATGTACGGGATAAAAATCGTTTTGATGGTCTTACAGAACCCCTGGATTTAATTGCAGGACATATTCCCGGTGCGATAAATGTTCCGTTTAGCGAAAACTTAAATGAAGATGGACGCTACAAATCAGCCGAAGCTTTAAATAAAAAGTACAAAGACATTTTAGCCAATAAAAATTCAGAAAATGTAATTGTACATTGTGGTTCCGGAGTTACCGCTTGCCACACATTACTAGCGATGGATTATGCCGGACTTCCAATTCCAAAACTTTATGTAGGTTCCTGGAGCGAATGGTCCAGAAACGATCGCGAAATGGCAACAAAAGAAATTAAGTAACCTTGGCAAAACAGCTTAAAGCTGTGATTCCTTTAATTTTTTTTGCCACAGATTTCACAGATTAGAATGATTAATCCTTTTTAATCTTTTAATCAGTGGCAGAAAAAAAACAACTAAATACATTTTAAAATGCAGCATTGGGATATACTTTTATCAAATCAGGTCAATAAAAAAGCCTTTATAGAAACTTTGATTTCTGGCGAAGCCCAAGGAGAACTAGCCGTTTTTAACAGCCAAAAAGGAATTCTTTTCTCTGACATTGCCATTGAAAAATTTATCGAAAAAGAATATCAATATGATATTGTAGAAGCTTCTCCTGAATCGCACAGGCAATTAAGAACCTTTTCATCCGGCGAGCGTAAAAAAGAATTTCTGAAATATTGCATCAATCAAAAACCTGACTTTATAATTTTTGATAATCCGTTTGATCATTTAGATCAGGCTTCGCGCGTAATTCTAGCCGAATCATTAAAAGATCTAACAGCTCAAATCGCCATTATCCAAATCGTAAATCGGGTTACCGATGTACTCTATTTTGTACCTAACAAAGCACAAATAAAAGACAACACTTTTGAATTACATCCTATTTCAAAAACCGGAAATCATTTTAAAACCCTAAATGCAGCAGCAATTCCTAAAGCTATCGAGCAGCATTCGTTTCACGAAAGTATAGTAATAAAAATGGAAAATGTATCTGTAAGTTATGAGGATCGCAAAATTGTAGACCGTATTTCCTGGACAATCAAACAAGGAGAATTTTGGCAATTAATTGGTCCCAATGGTTCCGGAAAAAGCACTATTTTATCATTGATAACCGGAGATAATCCAAAAGGATTTGGACAAAATTTATTTTTATTCGGAAGAAAAAAAGGAACCGGAGAAAGCGTTTGGGATATCAAAAAACAAATCGGAATTTTTACAACTTCCATGACAGATCTGTTTCAGAAAGGACATACTTTAGAAGAAATGATTCTGTCCGGTTTTTTCGATTCTATCGGATTATATACAGAACCCACCACTTTGCAAAAACAAACCGTAGCACAATGGCTTGAAGTTATTGAAATGACAAGTCTAAGAAAAAAACGTTTTATCGATCTCTCTATTGGTCAGCAAAGAGTAGCACTTATTGTTCGTGCCGTTTTAAAACATCCGCCCTTATTAATTCTGGACGAACCTGTAGAAGGTCTGGACGACGAAAATGTCGATTTGGTCATACAGCTGATCAATACCATAAGACAAGAAACAAATGTTACTATATTATACGTTTCTCACCGCATAGAAACAGGTCTCGCGCCTACTTCGGTCTTTGAACTTTTGCCTAATCCAACAGGATCAGTCGGCAAAATAAAATACCATTCAGAGCGCAATTAAAAAGACAAAAATGAAAATTAAATATCTCGCATTATTAGCATTCCCACTACTCGTAGTTTCCTGTTGTGGTACAATCTCTACAACAAAAACAGCATACAAAATAAATGAAACCACTACATTAAAATCAGAATGGAAATCAAATCCTAAAGAATGGTTTCTGGAAAAAGATACCTTAAAAGGTCTGGGCGGTCCAATGCATTGGGGCGTAATTGAATCTAAGAAAAACCTCCCTGAGAATTATGAAATTAATTTTAAGGTAAACATGACCAAAGAATCTCTTTTTGAAGTAATGTTGAACATCGACAAAGAAAATTACATCAGGACATACCTGTACCAAATCGATCAGAATATCGTGATCGGGAGAGGTGTATACAATAAAAACAGTGACGAATATGGTAAACGTGGCGGACCAACATTGTTTAAAAAAGAAATGAAACTAGAAAACAACAAATGGTATATCGTAAAAATTAAAATTCTAAACGATCAATTGTTCTTCTCGGTAGATAATCAAACTTTCTTAGAATGTTCTATCGGGAAAGCCAAATTAAGCGACCAAGGCAAATTAGGTTTCTTAACCAACGGCGAAGCAAAAGTTATTGATTTAACCATTAAAACTCTTCAATAAAAATTTATTCCAATTAGAAAAAACATTGCTAATGGTTTCAACCATTCGACGTCATAATCTATCCTGATATGAATCCCGATACGTACCCAAGGTTGAAACCTCGGGCTATAATTGAAATATGTAAAACAAAAAAGCTCCCAAAGGAGCTTTTTTTGTTTATACCAGAAAATCTTTTCTCTATTTTCTTTATTCTTTATTCTATAATCTAAAATCTAATTTCTAAAATTAATTCTCATCATCTTCCATATTATGCGTCTTACCGTAGTTACGCCATTTATCGATACAATCCTGAAAATCCTGAGGAAGTTCAGTATCAAAACGCATCATTTGGCCAGTCGTAGGATGTACAAAACCAAGTGTCTTAGCATGCAAAGCCTGACGTGGCAAAGCTTTAAAACAATTATCAATAAACTGTTTGTATTTTGTAAACGTAGTTCCTTTCAGGATCAAATGCCCACCGTAACGTTCGTCATTAAATAACGGATGCCCAATATGTTTCATGTGCGCACGAATCTGGTGAGTTCTACCCGTTTCTAATCGACACGAAATCAAAGTAACATAACCAAAACGTTCCAAAACTTTGTAATGAGTAACTGCTGGTTTCCCTATTTCAGGATCTGCAAAAACAGCCATTTGCATGCGGTCTTTCAAATGTCTTGCAAGATTTCCTTCGATCGTTCCCTCCTCTTCGGCAACATTTCCCCAAACAAGAGCAATATACTCCCGTTCAGAAGTCTTAGCTTCAAACTGTTTCGCCAAATGCGTCATTGCCGCCTCTGTTTTTGCCACAACCAAAAGTCCAGACGTATCCTTATCGATTCTATGAACCAATCCCGGACGTTCGCTACTGTTCATTGGCAAATTATCAAAATGATGCGCCAAAGCATTCACCAAAGTCCCGGTATAATTACCATGACCCGGATGCACAACCATTCCCGGTTCTTTGTTAATCAACAACAAAGCATCATCCTCGTACACAATATTCAGCGGAAGATCTTCCGGAAGAATATGGTTTTCGTATGGCGGATGCGTTAACATAACCGTTACCACATCAAGTGGTTTTACTTTATAATTTGATTTTACAGGAATATCATTTACAAAAATGTTTCCTTCAGTAGCAGCGTTCTGAATTTTGTTACGCGTGGCATTCTGAATCAAATTCATTAAATACTTGTCAATACGCAAAAACGCCTGACCTTTAGGGACTTCAAATCTAAAATGCTCGAATAATTCGTCTTCCAGATCTAAATTTTCATTATTATTGTTCATCTTTTGGGGTTTCAGTAGTTGGCGCAGCTAAACTGTCTGTCGCCTGACTTTCATCTACATAAGTTGCTTTTCCGTCTCCTAAAACCAAGTCGATTTTAGAAGCTTTAAGCACACGGTCACCTACTTTTAAGTTTCTACCTTTATAACGCATCTCCAAAACCATATCTTTTCCAAGGTTAGGAATATAGGTAATCGTTCCCTGTTCAAGCCCTAGAGCCTTTAGAGTAGGAACCGCTTCACGATACGTTTTCTCAATTAAATCAGGAATTTTAACAGACGAAAATCCTGATGCATTAATTTTAATATATATTTTTCTTCCCACTTTTACTTTCGTTCCCGGCAACGGATCTTGCTCAACAACACTGTATTTAGGGAATTCACTTCGGTAATCAACACTATCCAAAAGCACATAATCTAAGTCTAATTCGTCTAATTTTGCCTCCACCTGCTCTTCAGTCAGTTTAGCCAAATTAGGAACTGCAATTTCATGTCCGTGATCAGTTGTAAAAGTCAGCCAATGCATAAACAAATAACCTAAAACCGCAATGATAGCAGCCGCAATTAAGATTTGTACAAAAAATACCCGGCTTGTTAAATACTTACGTAAACTCATAAATTTATTTTTAGTTGTGGCAAAGATAAAGCTATTTCGTTTCAAAAAAAATGATAATTTTGTTTTAAGTAATATTAGTAATACTCGTAATATTAGTAATACTTATAATACTAGTAATATTACGTTACTAACATTGAAAAAATTTGAAATTTCGATTTTTAGAAGCTGTTTCCTGCTGTCTGCTGTATCTTTTGTTTTTTAAAGAAAAAAACAAAAGGATGCCGCTCCCATCAGGGCTAGTCTTTAGGTTTCATAAGAGTGTCTTCGAACCTATTCTTGGTAAAAACCTAAAATAAAACCAACCTAAAACAAATAAAAACTTTAAAAAAAAATATATAATGAAAAACATAGCCATCATTATGGGCGGATATTCAAGCGAATACAAAATTTCGCTTATCAGCGGAAACGTAGTACACCAATATCTTGACAAAACAAAATACAACGGATTTCGTATTCATATTTTTAAAGAAAAATGGGTTTATGTTGACGAGAATAATGCCGAATTTTCAATTGATAAAAACGATTTTTCTGTAACCGTAAACGATCAAAAAATTACTTTCGACTGTGTTTTCAATGCCATTCACGGAACTCCCGGCGAAGATGGGTTAATGCAGGCTTATTTTCAATTATTAGGAATCCCGCAATCGTCCTGCGATTATTATCAGGCAGCACTTACCTTTAATAAACGTGATTTATTATCGGTTTTAAAACCATACGGAATCAAAACTGCAATCTCCTATTACCTAAACAAAGGCGATGTTATCAATACAGCCGAAATCGTTAAAAAAGTAGGTTTACCCTGTTTTGTAAAACCAAATAAAGCAGGTTCCAGTTTTGGAATCTCTAAAGTAAAGTCTGAAGCCGAATTGCCAATCGCAATTGAAGTGGCTTACAAAGAAGATAACGAAATCATCATAGAAAGTTTCCTTGACGGAACCGAAGTTTCTGTTGGAGTAATAAACTATCAGGGAGAAATCAAGGTTTTGCCAATTACCGAAATTGTATCAGACAATGATTTCTTTGACTACGAAGCCAAATACGAAGGAAAGTCACAAGAAATTACACCCGCAAGAATTTCAGACGAACTAACACAAAAAGTAGGAGAAACGGCTAAGCGTGCTTACGAAGTCCTAAAAATGAAAGGTTTTTCAAGAAGCGAATTCATCATCGTAGACAACGAGCCCTACATGCTCGAGATGAATACAATCCCGGGATTAACAACAGAAAGTTTGATTCCGCAACAAGCACAAGCAGCAGGAATATCTCTTGAAGATTTATTCACTAATGCAATTGAGTTAGCTCTAGCTTAACAAAAAAAAGGTTCTAAGATACTAAGTTGCCAAGGCACTAAGATTTTAGAACCTTCTTTTTTATATAACAATAATTTGTCAGACTGAGCGAAGTCAAAGTATAAAAACCTTTGTTCCTTTGCCACTCTGAACCTCTGAACCTCAATAAAAAAAGATGCGAAAAGCCATATTCCCGGGATCATTTGATCCTATAACACTAGGACACGAAGATATTATCAAAAGAGGAATTTCATTATTTGATGAAATTGTAATCGCCATTGGCGTCAACGCCGAAAAAAAATACATGTTTTCACTCGAAGAAAGAAAACGTTTCATCGAAGAAACCTTCAAAGACGAACCAAAAGTTTCAGTTATTACCTATGAGGGATTAACAATCGATTTGGCAAAAAAACAAAAAGCACATTTTATTTTAAGAGGTTTGCGCAATCCGGCCGATTTCGAATTCGAAAAAGCCATCGCCCACACCAACAGAAAACTGTCTAAAATCGAAACTGTATTTCTATTAACAGCAGCAAGTACTTCATTTATTAGTTCAAGCATTGTTCGTGATGTACTGCGTCATGACGGTGAATATGAAATGCTGGTTCCGGATGCAGTTAGAGTTCAAAAGCCATAGGCTTGAAACATATTGTAAGGATGGATTTTAATCCATTCCGAGTTACGATAAACACCAAAAACATAAACTTGCAAGCGAAACAAATTATAAGTAATTTCGCATTTTTAAATAAACACCAAATAATGAGCATCGAAAGAGAATTAAACAAACGTAGCGGATCTAAATGCGAACTTTGTGGAGCCGAAGAAAACCTAAAAGTATATCAAGTATTACCAACTCAAAAAGGCGGTCTTGACGAAAGTATTTTAGCCTGTAATACGTGTATTGACCAAATTGAAAACCCGGATAATGTAGATTTAAATCACTGGAGATGTCTTAATGACAGCATGTGGAATGAAAACGTGGCGGTACAGGTTGTAGCCTGGAGAATGTTAAGCCGTTTGCGTGCTTCGGGATGGCCACAGGAATTGCTTGATATGATGTACTTAGACGAAGATACTCTGGCATGGGCACAAGCAACCGGCGAAGGCGAAGAAGACGAAAACAAAATTATTCACCGTGACAGCAATGGAGTAATCTTAGAACACGGAGATTCTGTCGTTTTAATCAAAGATCTAAAAGTAAAAGGATCAAGCATGGTTGCCAAACAAGGAACTGCAGTTCGCAATATCCGTTTAGACCATGAAAATGCCGAATATATTGAAGGAAAAGTCGATGGTCAGCAAATTGTAATTATTACACAGTATGTGAAGAAAATATAAGTTTGAGTCACAATTTTCAATTCGTAAAACAGCTGAAAACTGTCATCGAAAACTGTAAACTAAAAAAAGGCTATTCAATATCTTGAATAGCCTTTTTTAATGCTGTATTTTAAACTAATTATTTTTGAAATAATTTGTTGATCTGATCTTTTACAAATGGCTCAGACACGCTGCTTGTAGCAGAAGAAGCTTCTTTAGAAGAAACCATAAACTGAACTGTTGCTTTTTCAGGAATAACACTTCCTGTGTAGTGCAACCAAATATAATTATTAGGTAATTCTAATTTAATATCATATAAAGGATTTGCACTAAAACCATTTACAATAATACTATAAAGACTTGCGTAATCATTATTAACATTTTTAAATGTAAATTTTCTTAAGCTTGAAGATTCATCATCGTTTTGAATACTTGTGTAATAAACAGTATATTCATCTCCAATTTTTTGAATATAATTGTTATTTACTTTTCCTAATTTTTCAACAGGAACAGTTTCAAGAACTTTAATTTGTGCAAAAGAGACAAAACTAAACAACAAAATGGCAATCGTAAAAATTCTTTTCATAATTAATTTGGGGTTTATTATTTACGGGCACAAGAAACGCAGAAAATATGATAAATTAAAGCGTTAGCCGTTAATTTATTAACAATAAATTAAGATCGTTATTTGCAATTATTCCTAACGCTTAAAGAGCAGTAATTAAAATACTGAAATTCAATATTTTAAACTTATCATACCCAAAAAATCAGACCTAAAACTAGCCATTTTCAGCAGTTTTTAAGGCTTAAAAAAGAGCAAAATAACAACTATTTTACTCTAATTTATGTTTCTAAAGCTTGCAAAACGATCAACAAAAGCGAACATTCGACTCAAACAACCTGAAACTTGAAACCTGAATCAAAAAAAATCTACTTCTCCTCCTCTTTCTTTACCACTTTTCGCGCAACTTCAATCTTAAATTTCTTGCCTTTCATTTTCTCCTCTTTAATAAGATGCAACAAGTCTTTTACCTTATTAAACTTTACAGCTGCAAACGAAATAAAATCTTTTACTTCAATCAAGCCTAAATCCCCTTTTTCAAGTTTCCCTTTTTGCGAAAAGAAACCAACAATATCAATTTTATTTAATTTTGTTTTCTTTCCACCACTAATATAAATAGTTTGAAATTCCGGTGGTTTTGGTAAAGTCGTTGCATTTTCGACTTTTAAAACATCCATTCCATAATCGATATAATCGAGTTGTTTTTCGCTTTCATGAACAAGGATATACGCCGTTCCGGAAGCTTGCATACGGGCTGTACGACCATTACGGTGTGTAAATTCATCTTCTTTTAGAGGCAAATGATAATGAATTACGTGTTTCATCTCAGGAATATCCAATCCACGAGCTGCTAAATCAGTTGTGATTAAGTAACTCATACTTCCGTTTCTAAACTGAATCAAAGCACGTTCGCGCTCCTCCTGATCCATTCCGCCATGATAGTAAGTTGAATAAATTCCTTTTTCATTAAGTGTATCACTAATACGTTCTGCCGCATCACGATGGTTACAAAAAATAATAGCCGATTGTGATTTCAAAGAACAAATCAAGTTGAATAAACTCCCTAATTTATCCTTGGCAGGCGAAACAATCATTTTCATCGAAAGATTCGTTTTTTCTTCCTGCTCCGGAATAAAATCTAAAATTGTTGGATTTATTACGCGTGTATATCTTGGAATTTCAATATCTGAGGTTGCAGAAACTAAAACCCGTTTGTTCAATTTTGTCAATTTTCCAATGATATAAGACATTTGCTCATGAAAACCCAATTGCAATGACTTATCAAATTCATCCAGAATTAAAGTCTGAATTTTATCAGTTCTAAAAGTATCCCTGTCAATATGATCTGCAATTCTTCCCGGAGTTCCTATTAAAACAGCTGGCGGATTACTTAAGTTTTTGATTTCAGTATCAATAGAGTGACCTCCGTAACAAATATTTACTTTGTACTGAGTTCCCATTTTTTTCCAAACCTGCTCAATTTGTAAACCTAATTCGCGCGAAGGCACTAAAATTAAACATTGAACCGAAAGAATTTCAGGTTGTAATAATTCTAAAACAGGTAACAAAAAAGCCAATGTTTTTCCTGATCCAGTTGGAGAAAGCAGCAAAACATTATTATCATTTAAAATAGCATCCTGCGCTACTTCTTGCATTTCGTTTAGGCTTTCAATTCCTAAGTTCGAAAGTATGTTATTGGAATGGTGATTTTTATTCATTTTGCAAAAGTAGTCAAAAAAAGTTGTTTCAGGTTTTTCTTGTTTCAGGTTTCAAGTTTATTAACCGCACAAAGAATAGCGCAAAGTTCGCAAAGATTTTGTTTCACGCAGATTTTGCAGATTAAGCAGATTTTTTTATTGAAATTTAATCTGCAAAATCTGCGTGAAACCAATAACCACAAAGTTCATCAACATGAAACCTCAAACCTGAAACTTGAAACAAATAAAAAACTATATTTGATTTCTGTTAAAACCCAAACCATGAAACTTTTTACGCTTTCTATTTTACTTTTTACAATCACACTTTTCGCTCAAAACAATAAAAAATACGATACTTTTTTTGAGAAAGGAAACGGAAATCAATCGGCTTCCTATGAAGAAACTATCAAGTATTATAAACTTTTAGCCAATGATTTTCAAACAATTCAAATTAAGGAAATGGGTTTAACAGATTCGGGAGAACCTTTGCACATGGTGGTTTATAACCCTGACAAGGAATTTGATTTTGAAAAAATACAAAAAAACAAAGCAGTTCTTTTTATCAATAACGGAATCCATGCCGGAGAGCCTGACGGAATCGACGCAACAATGCAGTTCTACAGAGATTTGGCAACAGGAAAGCTAAAAGCACCTAAAAATACCGTTTTGGTTACTATTCCGGTTTATAATATTGGTGGCGCTTTAAACCGAAATTCAACTACGAGAGCCAATCAGGATGGGCCTGAAATTTACGGTTTTAGAGGAAACGCCAGAAACTATGATCTTAATCGTGATCTGATGAAATCTGACACTCGAAATACAAAGAGTTTTATCGAGATTTTCCAGAAAATAAATCCCGATGTTTTTATTGATAATCATGTTAGCAACGGATCAGATTATCAATATAAGCTAACCTACATCATGACGCAACACAACAAACTAGGAACTGTTTTGGGCGATTTTATGAACACCGAAATGATGCCGGCGCTGGTAAAAGATTTACAAAAAAAGAAAATCGAAACCACTCCTTATGTAGATTCTTTTAAGGATACTCCGGACAAAGGTTTTGGGCAGTTTGTAGATAGCCCAAGATATACAACAGGTTATACGTCACTGTTTAACACCATTGGGTTTGTAGTCGAAACACACATGCTTAAAAAGTATGCAGAACGTGTAAAAATGACTTATGAATACACCAGGTCAACACTGGATTTTACAGATGCAAATTACCAGAAAATTAAAGATCTTCGAATAAAAAATCTGGAACAATATCAGCCCAAAAAATCATATACTTTAAAATGGGAACTGGACAGCACCAAAGCGACTACATTTTCGTTTTTAGGATACGAGGCAGGTTATAAAAAAAGTGAAGCCACAACCGGAAATCGCTTGTATTATGACCGAAGCAAACCGTACAAAAAAGACGTTCCGTATATCAAAGAATTCAAATCGACCAAAGAAGTTGTGATTCCGAGTGGTTATGTTATTCCACGTGGTTATTGGAATATTGTTGATCTCTTGAAGAACAACAATATCAGTTATTCGCAACTTAAAAAAGATACGATTATAGAAGTCGAAAGTTATAAAATTGCCAATTTCAAAACGGTCCAAAATCCTTACGAAGGACATTATTTGCACTACAACACCACTATAAATTCTAAAATTGTAAAAATGGCTTTTGCCAAAGGTGATTACTTAGTTTCGACAAACCAAAAAGGGGTAAAATATTTGCTTGAAGCATTTGAGCCCGAAGGTGTAGATTCTTTCTTTAATTGGAATTTTTTCGATCCTGTTTTACAACAAAAAGAACATTACTCTGAATATATTTTTGAAGATACAGCTGCCAAACTGCTAAAAGATAATCCGGATTTAAAAGCCGAATTAGAAAACAAAAAACAAACCGATCCTGAGTTTGCCAAAAATGCCGAAGCGCAGCTCGAATGGATTTACAAACATTCCGTTTATTACGAAAAGGCACATTTGCAATACCCTGTATATCGTGTTTTGTGATTCTAAACAATTAATAAAAGAGTTTACAAAGTTTTTTGATCTTGATTGATTTAAAAAACGATACGATTGCAAAGCTTTACATTTAAGCCTTTGCCAAAGATGACAAGTAAGTAAATAATTTATTTTTAAATACATACACAATAAATGGATACCTCTTTTTATCTTCAGGAATTCCGGAAAGTAGTCGATCAGCTAGATTCAAAATTATTGAACGAAAAATCAATTGAAGTTTCTGTTGGCATTTATTTAGATTCCGTTTTTATAAAATTGTACAAAAAATCCTGGGCAAGTAATTCCGAAGAACCATTAACTGCCCAATCGAGAATCTTCTTTTCAGTTTGGATCCATGATTCTACAATACAAAAACAAAAAATAATGTATAATATTCATGCTTTAAAATTGCGAAACCTAAAAGGGTATTCGATTCAAAGCAGAAAATTTGCTGAAATTTTTAGAGACCATTTCAAAGAATACAAACACAAATGGGAGAACGTAACTGTTAATCACGGTCCGTTAACGTTAATGGAAGGCTGGATAAAACTGGATTTAGAAAATTTGCAAGAAGAAGTTTTAAAACTTGCCATTAACTTTTTGGCCATTGAACATTTGGTCGATGATACGCTTAATCTCTTTAAATTAGAAATATGATAATGAAATACAAACTTTTTCTTGACGATATCAGAGATGTAAATATGGTTTATAAAAAACTAACTAATGATGATTTTGTTATAGTTCGAAATTTTGATGATTTTAAAAAAGTAATAAGTAAAAACGGACTTCCTGAATTGATTAGTTTTGACAATGATTTGGGATTAGATGAAAATGATAATATTGCCGAAGATGGTTATGCTGCTGCGAAATGGTTAGTTTATGAATCCGGGTTTGATCTAGAAAATCTAAAATTTAATGTTCATTCGGCCAATCCTGTTGCATCTCAACAAATTCAAAGCTTACTGGATAATTATATTAGACATTTGAAAAATTTAAACGAATAATTTTTAAACCTAAACGATAAAAATAACCAATATTATGAAGAAATTTTTATTAACTTTTTTGATTTTACTTTTTGCAAATTTATCATTTGGACAAAAAATAATCTCGGGCGAATATGATTTCGGGATGAAACTTTCGTACGATGCATCATCTAATATGCTAACCGGATATTTTGAAGGTTACACCGGTTTAGACGAAGAAACACAAAACCCAAAATTTTCCTGTATTTTTTATATTGAAGGAAAAGTTACTGGCAAAAAATTTGCGATTAAAACCTACTATCCAGAAGATAAAACTAAAGATCTAATTGTAGGAACCATTCAAATCATAGACAACAAAACAATAAAAATAAGCCTTCCTCAAGAGCATGGAGGCTGTTGGAATGTGCAGCATTTTGCCGATAAACCCGAAGAGTTTAGTCTGGACCATAAATCAAACTGGACACAAATTCGCTACATCAACAAAGAAAAAGCATACTTTTATAAAGACCAATCAAATGCCAATCAAACAAAAATATATTTAGTAAAAGGCGACTTTGTTTGTATCGATAAAATTGAAAACGGAAAAGCTTTTTGTACTTATTTTGGAAAGAAAACGACAAAAGGATGGATTAATGTAAGTGAGCTAAATTAAACCTGAAAAACATTCGAGGAGCCAAAACAATAATCGTATTCATAGTACTTTTACCATGCTATGTCAGGAAGGATGTCCTAACAGCTATTAAAAAAGACCTAATTAGGTCTTTTTAATTGTTGGCACACCCAAAATAAGCTCTAAGTACTAAGTTCAGAAAACATCAATTTGTATACACTTTATTCTATACTCTATTCTCTTTCTTCTATACTCTTTCTTCTACACTCTCTAATTCTCTTCTAAGAAACTGTACTCTCCTCTTCAAACAACAATTTAATGTTTTCGTAAGAGTTTTTCAGTGCTTCTTTTATTTGTTCAGGATTCAGCCAGACTACTTTTTCGATTCCTTCTTCGATTTGACCTTGTGGTGTACCTTCAAAATCAGATTGCATTTCGAACCAATGTGTGATTTTAAGTTTATATTTTCCGTTTCTTTTAAAAACGTGATAGGTTTTTTCGAGTTTATTGGTGATTCGGAGCTGACCTACGCCTGTTTCTTCCTCTACTTCGCGCATGGCGGTGTCTTCAATTTCTTCGCCTTTTTCTATTCCGCCCTTTGGTAAGTCCCATTTTCCGTTTCTGAAAATAAATAAAACTTCCCCTTTTTTATTGTATACAAGGCCTCCACCCGCTTTGTTAACAGGAATTTTGGCCTTAAGAGTTTTCATAATCTCCTTTTCATCAGGATAATACAAATAAGCCTTTTGAATTTTATTTTGAAACATTTTGACTATAAGATGCTCAATATCAATACTCTCTAACAAGAATAATTGAAAATCAGTCTCTCTTGAGATTTCATTTGTCAAAAAAAGTGGTTTGTCGTTCACAAAAACTTTATACATTTGTACTATGATTTTTAATAAAGATACTGCCGAAAAAACAGCCGAATTGCTTTTGCAAATAAATGCAATTAAATTGAATCCAGAAAATCCTTTTACATGGGCCTCTGGATGGAAATCTCCTATTTATTGCGATAACAGGTTAATTCTTTCATTTCCAAGCATCCGAAATTATGTTCGTGATGAGTTTACGAAGAATATTGAAAAACAATTTGGAAAACCAGATGTTATTGCCGGTGTTGCCACTGGAGCCATTGGAATTGGGATTCTGGTTGCCGAAAGCCTTGGATTACCATTTGTATATGTGCGTCCGGAAGCTAAAAAACACGGAAGACAAAATCAAGTAGAAGGTTTTTTGCAAAAAGGACAAAATGTTGTTGTCGTAGAAGATTTAATTAGTACCGGAAACAGCAGTTTGATGGCTGTAGAAGCTTTGCGTAACGAAGGGGCTAACATAAAAGGAATGGCAGCAATTTTTACGTATGGTTTTAATGTTGCCGAAGACAACTTTAAAAATGCTAATATCGATTTGTACACGTTAAGTAATTACGAAAACTTATTAGACTTAGCTGTTCAAAAACAATACATTACCGAAGAGCAACAATCGACCCTGCTAGAATGGAACGAAAGTCCATCGACCTGGGGACAGGAGTAATTTTAGATTTTAGATTTTGTAAAAAATCGCTTTGCTCTTTTTTGGAATTTATTCTAATTTTACGGTAAAAAAAACAATAAAAAATAAAAAAATATATGAACTTAGAAAGTCCAAAAGTTACTGTTCAGAAATCAGCTCAAGATTTATTTGATTTATTGACTGATGTTAAGAATTATGAAAAATTAATGCCGGATAATATCGCTAAATTTGAAGTTACTGGCGAGGATGCTTTTATTTTTGGATTAAAAGGTATGCCGGAAATAAAACTAAAAATGAAGGACAAAATTGCACCAAACAAAATTGTTTTGGGAGCTGCAAGTGATAAACTTCCCTTTACTTTAGTTTCAAATATAGATAGTGTTTCTGATACTGAAAGTGCTGTACAATTGCAATTTGAAGGAGAATTTAATGCAATGATGGCAATGATGATCAAAGGACCAATAAGCAAGTTTATTGAAACTTTGGCAACAAATATGACGAAATTATAATTATCAGTGCTAAATTGTTAATTGTTACCTATAAGCTTATAGCCTGATTTTACGATCAGGCTTTTTTTTTGCTTTTCGCCACGAAGGCACCAAGCTACAAAGATCTTTCTAGCATTCTTATAACCATAAATTATGTAATACTGAAGAACGAAGTATTGTATACGCAGTACTAGAAAGTAAATAGCCAGTCTTTATCGAGTTTCCAGCGAAGATTTCTCGTACTTAGAAATAACAAGATTGGGTAAAAATGTCTTCGAGGCAAAACCTTAGAACCTTAGCAACTCAGAACCTCAGAACCTTCCTTCTAATAAAGCATCTGAACCTCTTTGATATCAAATTCTGAAACTGAGTCATCTTCCAGAAGAATCTGTATTTTACCAACCGAAGAAACTCCCTGAATGATTCCCATAAAATTTTGTCCGAAACTTAAGGAATTTAGATTTTTAAAAGGCATCGGAATTCCTTTTCTAAACAATGAATTAAAATACCTGTTCCAAAACGGCGCCGAATTGGTTTCCCAAAACTGTATTTTTTGTTTTATTTCATCAACAATCAAATAGGGCAAAGAATTTTTATCAAATTGAGCATTACAAATCACTGCCAAGGAAGAAGCATTTGGCAAATGTTCAAAATTAGTTTGATTTACATTGAGGCCTATTCCAACAACTGACACAATCCTGCCATCACTTTTTAGGGTATTTTCGATAAGTATGCCACCAACCTTTTTATTGTATGACATAATGTCGTTTGGCCATTTTATACATAAATCAGGAATATTCAACGATTTTAAGGCATCAATTACGCTTAATGAAACTATAACACTGAGATTAAAAACCTGTTCATTACTATATAAAAAATCCTTCACCAAGACACTCATAATTAAGTTTTTACCTGATTCTGACTGCCATTTAGATCCCATTTGCCCCTTGCCTTTTGTCTGATTTTCAGCAGTTACTACAGTAAAATTATCTGGTTCATCCTGACTTGCTAATGATTTAAGGAAATCATTTGTAGAATCTATGGCATCGAGTTTGATTAGTTTCATTAAAGGAATTTAATTAACTTAATTTAATATTTTGTTAAGGTTCAAAAATAATCACAAAATTTGGTAACTTTACAAAATCATATAAAATAATTCATGGCGAAAAAGACAATTAACAATGATGTTCTATTGGCGAACATAATAAAAGGGATTGAAGAAGTAAAAGGAAATGATATCGATATTCTTGACTTAAGAGATATAGACACGGCAGTTTGTGACTATTTTGTCATTTGCAACGGAAACTCAAATACCCAGGTTAACGCCATTGTAAACTCAATTCAAAAAACTGTATCTAAAGATCTAAAAGATAAACCGTGGCACGTAGAAGGAACCGATAATGCAGAATGGGTTCTGATGGATTATGTGCACATTGTTGTACATGTTTTCCAGAAACACATTCGTGAATACTATAATATCGAGAGCCTTTGGGGTGACGCCAAAATAACTACAATCGAAAACAAATACTAAAAGAAACTTTCTCTAATGGCTAAAGATAATAATCCAAACCCGAGTAAATTTAAAATAAGTCCTTGGTTAATATACACCGCAATACTTCTAGTTTTTTTATTTATAAGTTTTGCAACCGGAGGATCTAACTTAAGCGAACCAGCTCAATTAACCTCTTCTAAGTTCAATGTTTTATTAGAAAAAGGCCAGATTGAAAAAGTTATTGTATACAATAAAGCTGAAGCCGAAGTATATTTAAATGCTGCTGCTCTAAAAGACGCAGCAAATAAAAAAGTAGCCAAAGATATTTTTGAAAGACCAAACAAAGGTCCTCACTATACTTTGGAAATTGGTAACGACCAGATTTTTCAAACTAAATTAGAAAAAGCAGTTGGCGAAGGCAAACTGAAAGATTTTAATTTCCTGCAAAAAAACAACTGGAGCGATATTTTAATCAGCTTACTTCCTATCATGATCATTATAGGTGTTTGGATTTTTATTATGCGTAAAATGTCAGGTGGCGCAGGTGGCGGTGGCGGACAAATCTTTAACATTGGAAAATCGAAAGCAAAATTATTTGATGAGAAAACCGATATTAAAACTACTTTTAAAGATGTTGCAGGTTTAGAAGGTGCTAAAGAAGAAATACAAGAAATTGTAGAATTCCTTAAGAACCCTGAAAAGTATACAAATCTGGGAGGTAAAATTCCTAAAGGAGCCTTGTTGGTAGGACCTCCGGGAACTGGTAAAACCTTATTGGCTAAAGCAGTTGCAGGAGAAGCTCAGGTACCTTTCTTCTCTTTATCAGGTTCTGATTTTGTAGAGATGTTTGTAGGTGTTGGTGCATCACGTGTTCGTGACTTATTTAAACAAGCCAAAGAAAAATCTCCTGCTATTATTTTCATCGACGAAATTGATGCTGTTGGTAGAGCAAGAGGAAAAAGCAATATGTCAGGCGGAAACGACGAAAGAGAAAATACACTGAACCAATTACTAACAGAAATGGATGGTTTTGGTACAAACTCTAACGTAATCGTTCTTGCTGCAACAAACAGAGCTGATGTTCTTGATAAAGCTTTAATGCGTGCAGGACGTTTTGACAGACAAATTTTTGTTGACTTACCGGATATTCGCGAAAGAGCTGAGATATTTGCAGTGCACTTAGCGCCTATTAAAAAAGTGGAAGGTCTTGACCTTGATTTCTTAGCAAAACAAACTCCAGGGTTCTCTGGTGCTGATATTGCCAATGTTTGTAACGAAGCTGCTTTAATAGCTGCCCGTAATAACAAAACTGCAGTAGACAGACAAGATTTCTTAGATGCTGTAGACAGAATTATTGGTGGTCTCGAAAAGAAAAATAAAATTATTACTCCAGAAGAGAAAAGAGCAATCGCTATTCACGAAGCTGGTCACGCTACTGTAAGCTGGATGTTAGAACATGCTGCACCACTTATTAAAGTAACTATTGTTCCGCGCGGACAAAGTTTAGGAGCTGCATGGTACTTACCAGAAGAAAGACAAATCGTAAGAACAGATCAAATGTTAGACGAAATGTGTGCTACTATGGGCGGAAGAGCTGCTGAAAAAGTAACTTTTGACAGAATTTCGACTGGTGCATTAAGCGATTTAGAAAAAGTTACACGTCAGGCTCGTGCCATGGTAACAATTTATGGATTGAATGAAAAAATAGGAAATGTTACTTATTATGATTCAACAGGGCAAAGCGAATATAATTTCTCTAAACCATATTCTGATGAAACTGCCAAAGTAATTGACAAAGAAATTTCAGAATTAATTGAAGGTCAATATAAAAGAGCCATTCATATTCTTGAAGAAAACAAAGACAAGCTAAACCAATTAGCGGATATATTAATTGAAAAAGAAGTTATTTTTAAAGATGACTTAGAAACTATTTTCGGAAAACGTACTTTTGATAAAAATTTAGAAGAAGTGGTTTCGTAAATAATTCAATAAATACGTAATATTTTTTAAAATCTTAATTCAAAATAGCCTTTTGAATTAAGATTTTTTTATCTTTGAACGTTTTCAATTAACATGTAAAGTATTTCATATAAAATGAATTTTTTCAAAAAAATATTTGGTTCCAGCGATACCTCTTCTGATGAAGAAAATGAAAGCGAGTACGGAGGAAATCATTCTCCGGACAATCATTTATCTATAGATGAAAGATTCATTTTTAATTTCAAAAAGAACGGTGGTAAATTTTTGTATTGTGAAAACAAGCAAGAAGTAGCAGAACAATTTGAAAACATTTTAGAAGAAAATGACTGGTTCGAAAATGAAGTTTTATGTTACGAGCCTGCTCTTTTCAGTTTATTAGAAGAAAATAAATTAACATACATTTCTCCAAGAAATCCAAAGTTTTTATTGGCGACTTGCGAAAATTTAATTGCAGACGAAGGTTCTATCTTATTTTCATCAAAACAAATCAGACAAGATAAACCAAACGAATTACCTGCAAACATTGTGATTATTGCAACAACAAGTCAATTGCAATTGATTAAAAGTGATGGTTTAAGTGCTATCAAAAGAAAATACGAAAGAGACTACCCTACTAATATTACTACCATAAAATATTTCGAAAAAGCAAAAGAAGAAGATTTTACCCAATACGGAAGTGTTGCCAAGAATTTGTATTTATTGCTCTTAGAAGATCTTTAAGATGAATGAAACACTCAAGAGAACCATTTCTGGTGCTGTTTATATCGCTTTACTACTAACTTCAATTCTGTTTTCTACCGAAAGCTTTATTATCCTTTTTGGTATTTTCCTAATTATTGCGACCTACGAGTTTTCTAACTTAGCAGGAATCAATAAAATATTTTCTATTTTATTCGTTTCCCTTTTTTATTCGACGGTATCTTTGGTTAGCTTCTATAGAAGTGAAACGGAAAACTATATCAATAAATTTTTAAAAGAGAAGATTCAAATTACCATAGACACAGATCAATTATTTACTGTATTACTTGTAATCACTTTAATTGTATCCATAAAATGTATCATTTTTTTATTTGATGATACCCAAATCATAAGCAGATTATCCAAATACATCTATTTGGTTGGATATATCATGTTACCATTTCTTTTTATCACCAAGATCTCTTTTGGAATAAAAGATTATAATCCTAAAATTATTATTGGCTTATTTGTTTTAATCTGGACCAATGATACTTTTGCTTATTTAGTTGGAAAATCTATTGGTAAACATAAACTGTTTGAACGCATTTCTCCTAAAAAAACCATTGAAGGATTTCTTGGCGGAGTTGTTTTTGCTGCTTTTGCAGGTTTTCTTATATCCAAATTGTACATTCAGCCTAATCCGGACTTCAGTAATAAATCTATTTTAATCTGGACGATAATTGCTTTGATTGTAAGCATTTTTGGAACGATTGGAGACTTGATTGAATCAAAGTTTAAACGAATTGCCGGAGTAAAAGACAGCGGAGCCATAATGCCGGGTCATGGAGGTGTATTAGATCGATTAGATAGTGTTATATTTGTAGCACCAATTATATTTTTATTTTATCAAATTTTATATTATGTTTCATAAAGAAGGAGGTCCATCCATTTTACTAGGTACTGCTTTTGCAGTTGCTGTACTTTTAATTGCTGAGAGATTCATTGATATTACCTGGCTAAGAATGCTTGTTCAGATTGCTGGTGTAGTAGTTTTGATTATTATTTTACAATTTTTTAGAAACCCTACAAGAATTGCGATCAGAAACAGCGATCAGATCCTTGCTCCGGTTGATGGGAAAGTAGTAGTTATTGAAGAAGTTTATGAAGGAGAATTTTTTAAGGATAAACGTTTGCAAGTTTCTATCTTTATGTCACCAATAAACGTACACGTAACTCGTTATGCTATGGACGGAATTATAAAATTCAGTAAATACCACCCGGGAAAATTTTTGGTAGCGTGGCATCCAAAAGCAAGTGAAGAAAACGAAAGAACAACTGTTGTAATCGAAAATGAAACTTTTGGACAAATATTATACAGACAAATTGCAGGTGCATTGGCACGCAGAATTGTAAATTATGCTCAGGAAGGTATGCAAGTTGTACAAGGTACTGATGCCGGTTTTATAAAATTTGGTTCAAGAGTAGATTTATTTTTACCTTTAGGTACACCTATTAATGTGGTATTAAACCAAAAAGCAATTGGTGGAAAAACCATCATCGCTACAAAAGCTTAATGATCGAAAAAGATTTAGATACTCGTTTTTTAGAGGCTGTCGAAACTGCTTTAAAAATGACTCAAGCCTCACTGCCGCAAGATGTGCAGCTAAGACTTTATGCCTATTACAAACAGGCAACTTTTGGAACAGCAGTTTATAATCAATCTGAAAATTTTGATTTAAGAGATGCATTCAAAACAAATGCCTGGATGCAAATTAGTCATATATCGATAGATGAAGCTAAACAAAATTATATCGACATCATTAATTCACTAACATTAAAATAACTTACATTATGAAGAAAAACATTGTTCGTTTCAGCATTTTAGCTTCATTTTATCTATTATTTTCTTGTAATGATAACAAGCTAACCGAAGTTGTAGAAGTTCCTTTGCCAACAAAAGAAGAAAAAATAACCATAGGATCGCCAAATGATGTAAAAGCAGATCCCGGTTCTTTTGAAATGACAAAGCTACCTTTTGCATACGATGGTTTAGCCCCTGCAATAAGAACACTTACTTTAGAAACACATTATTCGAAACATTATCTAACATACACGAATAATTTTAATAAAGAAATTGTAAATACGGATTTAGAAAATTTACCTATTGAAGATATTCTGAAAAAATTGGATCTCAACAATGCTAAACTTCGTCAAAATGCTGGCGGATATTATAATCATACACTGTATTTTAATATTCTGACTCCAAAAGAAGTAACTCCAAAAGATACTCTGGCTGGATCTATCAATAAGGAATTTGGTTCTTTCGACAATCTTACAAACCAGTTTAAAGGTCAGGCAACAAAACAATTTGGATCCGGTTGGGTTTGGTTAGTAGTTGACAGATACGGAAAATTACAAGTAACCACTACTGATAATCAGGATAATCCTCTAATGAAAAATGCTTTGATTCCCGGAACACCAATTTTAGGAATCGATTTATGGGAACATGCCTATTACCTCGATTATCAAAACAGAAAAGGAAGCTATATCGATGCTTTTTATCAACACATCAATTGGGAAAAAGTAAACGAAAACTATATTGAAGCATTAAAGAAAGTCAAAAAAGTATAAAATATAAAGAGGCTGTCCGAAAATAATTTTTCTGACAGCCTCTTTGCTTATTTAAAACAATCTTAATTTCAATTGCTCAAATATCTACAACGTTTGCTATAAATATAATGCTCCGCTGGAGCAATTATCTATCCTGTTATCTAAAACTGTCTAATAACAGTAAAAAAGGCTGTCTAAAAACTACTTATCGGATAGCTTCTTTTTTGTCTATACTTTCCGATACCACTCAAATACTCTTCTAAAGTAATCGGAAGCCTTTTGAATATCTTCATTCAGTTATTTGAATCTAAAGCTGCATCGGCACCTATCAAAACGAGAACTGATAAAAATCATTTATTATCAATCTCAATTTCCATACCTTACACGCTGTATAACAGTATTTTAATTTTTATCATAAAGATAAATTCTATTTAGTTTTTTGCGCCAATACAATTCTAAATAAAATAGCTGACGCAATAAAATGGGAGAAATACTCCCGTAGATTTTAAGAATTACTAAAAGAATTATCCTTTGAAAATTACAACCACAATTCGGTATTTTATATTTATAATCATATTCTCTTGTAATAATAAAGAGAATCAAAACTCTTTAAGTACAAGTAATCAGTTTGACAAAACCGAGCAATCAAAAATTAATAATCCCGATTTAAAATCAGTTTGCAATCCTTCTCCATCATCAGATCTAAAATATTCTTTAGAACAATTAGACAATAGCAAAGGATTATCAAACAGCTCGATTAATACCCTATTTCAGGATTCTGAAAACTTACTATGGATTGGATCATGGGATGGACTCAATCGATACGATGGCAATACTTTTAAAATCTTCAGACCTGAGCTTAACAATAAAAACAGTCTGAGCAATCAGGTTATCCTAAAAATCGATGAAGACAATACGGGTCAGATCTGGATTCGAACCATACATGGAATTAACCGTTATGATAAAAAAACAGGTCATTTTGAGCGTTTTTATTTTTCCAGAGAAAATATACCCCCATTATCCGAGTCTGAATTTAATATGGCTCTGGATACTTCAAAAAAAGTTTTTTGCGCCGTAAAAGACTGGGGAATTGGCTATTTTGACGGGATTAATTTTCGATTGTTAAACACCAATAAAGTTTCTAAAAAAGCGGTTAAAAAAATGGAGTTTACCGCAAGTGGCGATTTAATTGTACTATTTGACGATGATAAACTTTACTCTTTATCAATTGAAAAGAAGCAGGATGGTAAACCGTTTATTTCTAAAGTAGCATTAATTTCGGATACTATTCGAACATTTGGAATCGTTTCGAAAGAAAAAATAGGCATAATATCAGTAACCGGAAGCAGCTATTTACATTCTTTGGCAAAGAAAGAAAATATAGCACTCTTAAAAAAAGGCATCGAAAACATTATTGGCAATATTCCGGAAGGTCTTGTTGTTTCAGGCAAATCAGGTTATTCGATTATTGATGCCACAGGTAACACGATCAATCCTAACTGGTTGAAATATTTGAACAACCAAAAAACAACAACCTTAATTCGGGGAAATGAAAATATTCTTTGGGCAGGAACTGATGGTGACGGAATTATTAAAATTTATCCGCTTAAAAAATCGTTTAACCTTATCTCTAAATCTCAGGTTCCGGAACTCGACGGGGCTATTGTAAGATCATTTTTAGAAATCGATAAAAACTCGTTTTGGGTAGGTACAAAAGGAAAAGGTTTGTTTCGTTTCTCCTCTGATTTTTTTATCAACCTCAACAAACCTTTAGAATATAAAAACTATAACGAAAGCAATAGCGCCATTAATAATGCTGTATTCTCCTTATGCAAGGGAAAAGATAACTTAATTTTTATTGGTACAGATGGTGAAGGCATTACCGTTTTTGATTTAAAAAATTCAAAATTAATTAGTTGGGCAAACATTACAGGCAATAAAGATTGTGACTATTTTAAATCAATTTACACTATACATCAGGACGAAGACGGCTATATTTGGTTGGGAACTAATGGTTACGGAATGATTCGTTGTAAGATTGAACGCTCCGGCGAAAAATTACTGCTTACAGATTTTAAAAAATATCTCGCCGGTAATACTAACAAAAATGCTTTGAGCAGTAATATTGTTTTTTCTATACTTCCAAAAAATAAAAATCAGCTCTGGATTGGAACCCGTTTGGGGGGCTTGAATTTATTTGATAAAAAATCCGAACACTTTAGTGTTTATAAAAACAACCCGAATGATTCCAAAAGTTTGTCTAATAATGATATTCTGTGCTTGCAGACTGATGCTAAAAACAGACTCTGGATTGGCACCAGCTTTGGACTTAATTTATTAGAAGATAGTAAAAATAATGGTAATGCTGAATTTAAAAACTTCACGGTTGCAGATGGACTTCCTAATAATACGATTCACGGAATAATTGCTGATAAAAAAAATAACCTCTGGTTGAGTACCAATTTTGGATTATCGAATTTTAACATTCAGGATTTAAAATTCACCAACTATACAAAAAATGAAGGATTGCAAAATAATGAATTTGCTGATGGGGCCTCTTATCAGGATTCAAATTCTGAATTTATTTTTATGGGGGGAATTAAAGGCTTTAACTACTTTCTCCCTCAAAAAATAAAAGAATCTACAACTATTCCAGACCTTTTTATTGATAAAATTAGCGGGCAAAATCAGCCAATTCCATATTATCAGGCATTAGTAATAAAATCAGATACGAACAGTTATCCCTCGATAGTTTTAAATCATAATCAGAACTTCTTTGATATTGAACTCACTGCTTTGACGTATATCAATACTGAAAAATGTCAATATGCATACCAATTAATGAATTTTGATAAAGGGTGGAATGCGATTAATAACCGTCGAATTATTTCTTTTACCAATGTTCCTAAAGGAAACTACTCTTTATGGATAAAATGGTCTAATAGTGATGGCGTATGGAGTAAACCGGTACACGCCATTGATATCAGGATTGAACCCGTATTCTGGCAATCCAGCCTTGCTATGATACTTTATTGCTTATTATTGGCAGCTTTTGTGTTATTTGTGCTCAGCTATTATAAAAAGCGACAATCCCTCTCCCAAAATATTCTTTTTCGACAAAGAGAAAAAGAACTTCATGAAAACAGGCTTACTTTTTTTACAGACATCGCGCATGAATTTCAAACTCCTTTAACGCTAATTGTGGGTCCGGTTCAAAAACTGTCTGAAGCAACAAACCTCAACGATAGAAATCAGAAGTTCATACAAATGATTCAGCGAAACTCTTCGAGATTATTGTTTTTAACGCAGCAATTACTTGAATTTAGAAAAGCAGAATATGATTATCTTGAAGTAAACGTGAAAAAATTTGATTTGGTCAATTTAGTCGAACAAATTGCCGAATTGTTTGATGAATGGGCTTTGGATAAAAATATTGAATATAAACTTAGCATACCTCCTACCTTATCCGGATGGTTTGATAAAGACAAAATTGAAAAAATAGTATTCAATCTAATGTCTAATGCTTTTAAATATACCCTCGTAAACGGAAAAATAAACCTTAAACTTTATATTCAGGAAGATTCAAAAAAATTAAATATAAGTATCACAAATACCGGAAAAGGGATTCCAAAAGAAGAATTAGACTCGTTATTTAATCAATTTTTTTTAGGAAACACAAGTACTAAAGAAACCGATAATAATATGTTCAGAACCGGAATTGGTCTGGCATACGTCAAAAAATTGGTTACTGTTCTAAAAGGCGAAATACAGGTTTTAAGTATTTTAAACAAGGAAACAACCTTTACAATATCCTTACCTTGTAGCAAGGAAGCTTTTAGCGAGAAAGAATTAGATACAGCAACAAGTTCTATTTTAATTTCTCATCATTTAAAGAATATTCTCGAAGAAAGTCCTGTTAAAACCTACGAGATTCCAGATAAAATCGTGTCGCTGGAAGAACTTGCAGACAATAGAAAAGTAATCCTGATCGTCGAGGACGAAAAAGATATTCATGTGCTCCTTAACGAATTGCTTAGCGAAAAATACAAACTTATTCTCGCTTATAATGGTCTGGAAGCTCTAAAAATCATTGATGATATACTCCCCGATATTATTATCAGCGATGTCATGATGCCTTTTATGGATGGTGTTGAACTTTGCAAAAAAATCAAAACTAACCTTAAAACCTGTCATATTCCGTTTATTATGCTAACGGCAAAAGACTCTGTTTTGCATCGAATAGAAGGAATCGAAAGCGGTGCAAACTCTTATATCCCAAAACCTTTTTATCCCGATCATTTATTAATAAGAATACAAAAGTTACTGGAAGAAAAAGAATTGATTTCAAAACATTTTAAACAAGATACTCTGGTCGAAAACCTGCCTGATCTCCCGATAAATAGTGAAGAAAAAGATTTTATAAAAAAGGTAATCGAGCTAATTCGTGTCAATATCGATAATGAAAATCTTCAAAGTTTATTTATCGAAAAAGAATTAGGCATCAGCAACTCACAATTATACAGAAAAACCAAGGAACTATTTGGTTTTACTCCCGGTGACTTAATACGCACCATTCGATTAAAATATGCTGCCGAATTGTTAAGAAAAAATAAATTAACAGTTTCAGAAGTCTGTTATCAATCCGGCTTTAACAACCGCTCCTACTTTTATCGTGAGTTTAAGAAACTTTACGATTTAACCCCCAAAAACTATCAGCTCAAATACAAAACAAAGAGCTAGAAAATCCACAAAATACTGATTACCAACAAACAAAATACAAGTGTACACTTTTGAAGAAATAGTGTACAGGTTTTCGTATACCCACAAGTTAATTTTATAAACGATAATTAATTCAAACGTTATCGTAAAACCACGACATCTGATAAACCTTAAAAATCATGAAAAAAAGCAATCAAATCAATAATTCATTTAACACTCTCTTATGATGAAAAAATATATTTATAAAGTATTCCTACTTGGAGTTATTTTATCAGGAAGCATCTTGCATGCTCAAACTATTAAAGGTCTCGTTCAGGATATTGACGGACCAATGCCGCAAGTTAATATTGCTGTGAAAGGAACTAATAATTATGCCATAACAGATTTTGACGGAAACTATACTATAAACAGTGTAGAATCAAACGCTGTTTTGATCTTTAGCTACATAGGATATCAAACTCAGGAAGTAGCAATAACCGGAAGAAAAGATGTAAATGTTACTTTGATAAGCGACGTAAATACCTTAAACGAAGTTGTTATTGTTGGGTATACAAGCGAAAAAAAATCAGCAATTACAAGTGCCGTCACAACGGTTGATATGACCGAGTTGTCTAAAACAAAAGTGGCAGATGTTGGTCAGGCACTGCAAGGACAAGTTGCCGGTGTATCTGTGAGTTCCAGTTCAGGACAACCAGGCGATGCAATGGAAATTCGTATTAGAGGTGTGGGAACTTTAGGAAACAACGATGTACTTTATGTAATCGACGGTGTCCCAACCCGTGATATCAACTTTCTAAATCAATCTGATGTAAAATCAATGACCGTATTAAAAGATGCTGCGGCAACTGCTATTTATGGCTCGCGCGCTGCTGGTGGAGTTATCCTGATTACGACTAAAAACAGATCAAAAGGCAAAACTAGTATCAATGCCGAATATTATACGGGAGTAAATTATGCTACAAACATTCCTAAGGTATTAAATAGTGATCAATATCTAACCGTTTTAGACAAAGCCTGGCATAATAGTACCGGTAATGATGCAAATGCAACAAGCCCGTACCAAAAAGCAAAAAATGACGGCTCTGTAAACGGAATTCCTTTGGCAAATACGGATTGGTTGGATCAATTATTTACTACAGGACAAACTAAAAATTTTCAACTTTCGGCTAGTGGCGGAAACGAAACTACTCAATACTTAATTTCCGGCGGTTATTTTGCCCAAAAAGGAATCATTGTTGGAGATAATAACAAATACGAGCGTATTAATTTTAGAACTAATGTAAACTCTACTCTTTCAGAACGTTTAAAAGTAGGAACGAATATCCAAATTACAAATAGCGTCAAAGATAAATTATCATCCAGTGGTGATGAAATGGGTGTAATTCGTTTTGCCATGTTCAGACCTTCCATTTTTGGAGTGTATAAAGATGTAAATGACCCAACCTATTCTGCCGCAAACCCTTATACAGACTTGCCTTTTTACCTGAATAATGATCGTGCTAAAGGATGGAGTCATGATTATGACACCGCTATGAATCCAATTGCAATCGCCAACCTTATCGATAACAAACAAAGTGCTTTTAGAGTTTTTGGAAATCTATATGGTGAATATGCCCTTTTGAGCGATAAATCATTAAAATTCAGAAGTAGTTTTGGAGCTGACATGATTTTTACCCATGATAAAAAATTCAGTCAGAATTTTGGTGATGATGACGGAGGATCTCCTCTTGATGCTAATAATGTGCCTCTATATCCCGGACAAGGAAGGATAAACAGACCTTCGACACTTACTGATGATATGGCTCAGGAAACAACTTTTACTTTTAGTAACACTTTAAATTATGTAAAAACACTTAACGAAAAACATAGTATTAATGCGTTATTAGGGACTGAAAACATTATGAATAATCGTGATAATGTAGGAGGTTCCAGAAACAATTACGATAATACTACAGATGCTTTCCGTTATTTAGATTACGGAGGATTAAATGTAAACAACAATTCCAGCGGTACTAACACCAGTTGGTCTTTAGTCTCTTTCTTTGCCTCAGGTAACTATGGTTATGACAATAAATATTATGCTTCAGGAACTATTAGAGCCGATGGTTCTTCTCGTTTTGGACCCAGTAATAAATGGGGATATTTTCCATCAGTTTCCGGAGGATGGGTTATATCTAAAGAGAAATTCATGGAAAAAGCAGATTGGATTTCTAACTTAAAATTAAGAGCGAGCTGGGGACAATCAGGTAATCAGGAAATACCCAATAATACGTATCAAACACTTGTTTCACAGGCAAATGACAATGTAAAAATTATCCGTTACGGAAATCCTGATATTAAATGGGAAACTACCACTCAAACAGATTTTGGTCTGGATTTAAGTATCTTAAAAAATAAATTATCCATTACCACTGATTATTTTGATAAAAGAACCAAAGACATTCTATTGACTGTAGGTTTGCCTGCTACAACTGTAGGAGTTATCGAATCTACCTATGTGAATGCGGGAGTGGTTAGTAATAAAGGATTTGAATTTGGCGCTAATTTCCAAAATAATGACAATGCTTTTAAATATGGCATAAGCGGAAATTTTACCACACTAACCAACAGAGTTGAAGCTTTGCAACAATATATTAAGAATATTGAAGACTTAAAAATGGGTACCAGAACCGTTGTTGGGCAACCTATAAATTCTTATTATGGTTATGTATTTGACGGAATTTATCAAAATTCAGCCGAAATTAATTCTCAATTGTACAGCAATACAAATGGTGCCGTTCCTGGTGATATGAAGTTTAAGGACTTAAATGGTGACGGACAAATAGATGCCAATGATAAAACTTTTATAGGAAATCCTATTCCAAAATTTACTTATGGCCTGGCTTTCAATGGTAGTTATAAAAACTTTGATATATCACTACTTTTTCAAGGTGTAGAGGGTATCGATCGTTATAATAATTCAAGACAAGTTACGACTTACAGTACTAAAATGCCTCTTAACTCTAATACCGAAATACTAAATGCGTGGGACGGCGAAGGAAGTTCGAATACAATACCAAGAGTAACTTTTAATCCTAATGGGGGCGGACAAATGTCAAGTGCTTTTATAGAAGATGCCTCTTATTTAAGATTAAAAAATATTGAGATTGGATATACTTTCAATCCGGAAATAATGGGAAATGCCAACATTCGTATTTATATGTCAGGGCAAAACATATTTACTGTTACTAAATACACCGGTTTTGATCCGGAATCTACTTCTTTGATTGACATGGGAACTTACCCGCAAACTAAATCTTTTATTCTTGGGTTAAAATTAAACTTATAAAAAGACGATCATGAAATATATAAAAATAGCAACCCTTTTAGTAGGGCTTGCAACTATAACAAGTTGTAGCGACGAGTTAACGATAGATCCTGTGGGATTACAAACAGAGGAACAAATAAATGCAACTCCTACTACCAAAGCCGTAGAAAACTCTGTTAGTTCTTCTTATTTAATATTATCCAATACATTGAATATAATGGGAAATTGGGATTGGATCAACGGACTTGTTACTAATAATGATATTATTTTGCAAGATGTAGCATCTGATGATATGTAAAAAACATGGACTTCTAATGCTGATCAGCCTTGGATGGATGAATTGGATAATTTTACGTATACCTCTAGTAATGGTGGATTAAATGGTGCGTGGAAATACAATTATGAAGGGATAAAAAGAGTAAATATCGCTCTGGATTTTCTATTAAATCCAAATATTGAAACTATTACAGGAATAAGTACCGAGAGAAAAAACCAATTATTAGGTGAGGCTTATTTTTTGCGTTCCTTTTACTATTTCACATTAGTGAATAATTTTGGTGATGTACCTTTAATTTTAGTCACTGTAAAAACATATCAGGAAGCATTTGATAAAGCGGTAAGAGCTCCCAAAGCAGAAGTATGGAATCAAATTAATACTGATTTAGCATTAGCAAAAGACTTGTTACCAAATTCAAAATTTATTCCGGATTCTGAAAAATGGAGAGTTACAAAAGGAGCCGTTATTGCCTTACAGGCAAAAGCAGCATTGTACAACCAGAAATGGGCAGAAGTAATTGCAAGTGTAAATGAACTGCAAGGACTTGGATTTTACAGTCTAAACGCAAATTACTTTGACAATTTCAGTACCGAAACAGAATTTAAAGACAATGAAGTTATTTTTTCTTTTGACCATCAAAGCAATGTAATCCCCGCAAGAGGAAATGGTTATTGTGCACTGCTAAATTGGGGATTTTTTGCTCCAACAACCAATTTCTTAAACTCATTTGAACCTAATGATCCCAGAAAAGACTACACGGTAAACGTAGATCAAAAATGGGCAAACAAAATATTAGGAACCATCAATGGGGATAATAAAGGAAACGATCAATCTCCCAGTAATACCGTATTCTTTCGTATGGCTGATGTTTTACTCTGGAAAGCCGAAGCACTAAATGAAACCAGCGACTATCCCGGAGCGATCGCAATAATCAATCAAATACGAACAAGAGCAAGAACTACAATTACAGTATCAGGTACAATCGCTCCAGAGGGAACGTTACCAAACCGACCATCGTCATCAGATAAAAACACCATAAAAGAATGGCTAATATCTGAACGAAGAGCCGAATTAGGTTTCGAGAACCAAAGAATGCTTGACTTAAAAAGATGGGGAATTGCCAAACAAGTAATGACAGCAACAGGCAAAAACTTTCAGGATAAAAATATGTTATATCCCATTCCACAATCAGAAATCGATAAAACCGCAGGTAAACTAACACAGAATCCCGGATATTAATTTAAATAAAAGTTAACTTCTTTTCTTACAAAAGAAAATTGTGTTACCTTTTATTTACAACAACTTAGCACTAAAAAAACATGAAAGATATAGCAAAACGTTTTACAGATAATCCCTTATTATCACCTACAGATATTCCAGCAAGCAGAGAAGGACTTGAAATTACCTGCCTTTTGAATCCGGGCGTATTTCAATACCAAAATAAAACCTGGCTGGTGGTACGCGTTGCAGAACGCCCTAAACAAAAAGACAATATAATTTCTTTTCCAATCTTAACAGAAACCGGTGCTATTAAAATCATTGAGATTCCAAAAAATGATCCTGAATTAATAGCAACAGATGCAAGAGTAATAAACTATAAAGGCGTTGATTATTTAACCACATTATCGCACCTGCGCTTATTGTGCAGCGAAGACGGACACAAGTTTTACGAGCCTGAAAATTATCCCTCTCTGGTTGGCGAGGGTATGCTGGAAACCTTTGGTATAGAAGATTGTCGTGTTGCCCTGATTGCCGGAACCTATTACCTAACCTTTACATCAGTATCTGATAATGGTGTTGGAGTTGGCTTACGTACAACGACCAATTGGAAATATTTTACAAAACACGGTATGATATTACCGGCACACAATAAAGACTGCGCCATTTTTGAAGAAAAGATCAATGGTTTATTCTATGCTTTACATCGACCAAGTAGTGTAGATATTGGCGGTAATTATATCTGGTTGGCCTCTTCTCCGGATGGTATTCATTGGGGAAATCACCACTGTATTATTAAAACCAGAAAAGGACTTTGGGACAGTAAAAGAGTGGGTGCCGGAGCTGCTCCTATAAAAACAGATAAAGGCTGGCTTGAAATCTATCATGGTGCCAATGAACATCATCAGTATTGTTTAGGGGCTTTTTTAATGGACCTGAACGATCCCTCAAAAGTAATCGCAAGAACAGAGCAGCCCATCATGGTTCCTGCCACAAGCTACGAACTAAGTGGTTTTTTTGGAAACGTAGTATTTACAAACGGTCATATCGTTGAACCGGACGGAGACACGCTGACGATTTATTACGGAGCTTCGGATGAATTTGTTTGTGGTGCTCAATTTTCAATTAAAGAGATTCTTTTACTTTTAAAAAATAACTAATGTTTAAAAAACTTATATCAGAAATTGATCATTTTAAAAGTCAAACCCATAATTTTCGCATCCTTATTTTTACAAACCTTGTTTATGCACTTGTATTACCGGTGATCGACATTTTTGTCGCGGCATACATTATGAGAAACTCCAATGATACCTCTAAAGTTGTTATTTACCAATTGGCTATTTATACCGGGATTCCGCTTACTTTTTTATTAAACGGTTTTTTGTTGAAACACTTCAATATCCGAAAACTATATTCTATCGGCATGATGCTTAGCGGTGTTTCGATGATTATCATGATGTCATTAAAAACCTTGGATTTAACCGGAATTGGTATTGCCGGGATCACCATGGGGCTTTCGTTTGGTTTGTATTGGTCGAATAGAGATTATCTTGCTTTGGCAATTACTAATGATGATAATCGTAATTATTATTACGGATTAGAGACTTTTATCTATACCATAATTGCCATTGCAATACCGGCAACTATTGGCTGGTTTATTCAATCCAAAACTGGCGATGACCAAAAACATGAAGCATACGTGATTATTACCGGGATTGTTTTTCTGATTACAATTATCGCTTCGATAGTTTGTTTTAGAGGCAAATTCGAAAACCCTGTTCAAAAACAGTATATCTTTTTCAAATTTCATCCGCTTTGGTACAAACTATTATCATTGGCAACCTTTAAGGGTTTAGCACAAGGGTTTCTGGTAACAGCTCCGGCAATGCTTATTTTTAAAATACTGGGACAAGAAGGTGCCTTAGGACAAGCCCAATCGATAGGAGCAATTTTGGCTGCCATTATCATTTATTTTATAGGTCGATTTTCTAAACCTTCAGACAGAATCAAAACCTTCTCTGTTGGCTTAATTTTGTTTGCTCTGGGAGCCTGCCTAAACGGATTATTGTTTGACAAAACTGGCGTAATACTCTTTTTGTTATTACTGCTTATCGCAAAACCTTTAATGGATCTTGCCTACTTCCCCATTCAGCTTAAAGTAATAGATATTGTATCCCGTATCGAAAAAAGAGGCGAGTTTGCTTATATCCTAAATCATGAAGCAGGACTTTATATTGGCAGACTTTTGGGAGCCGGAACTTTCTTAACATTATACTATGCCGTTTCTGAAGATTTTGCTTTAAGATACGCCATTGGCATCATTGCCTTGCTACAACTATGTTCCATTTTTATCAGCAAAAAAATCATCAGGCAAGGACTGGAACTTTCTCCGGAAATAGAAATCGATCCAAAAGTTTTGGACGAAGTGGCAGTAAAATTACTTTAACACATTGCAAAAATCTATGTCTCTATGTGTTAAAATTAGTTACGTTCAGCGGTTACCTAAAAATAAAAATTCAATAACTATGAATACGTTTATAAAAATTACAACTTCGTTCCTGTTCCTGTTTAGTTTAAATGCAACAGCACAAGTAAAACAACAAAACATTCTTCGTGTAGACCAAATGCCCAATCTGCCGCAACCTTTAAAAATTATCGATTATAAAAAACTGGCAATAGACTTTGATAAAACCGTTTATGATTTTAATGCCAAAGGCAAATACTGGCCAATGGTATGGATGGATGATACTAAAAAGAATTTCCCAGAGACCGTAGTCGGATTATATACAGCTGTAGGCGATGTTCGACAAGGTCCTGATCATAATAGCGGAATGTTTCATGAAGCGCTTGCCACAATGGGAGCTACGTTAGGAGCTACATTGGTAGGTATTGACAAAAACCAACCCAAGCTGAACTATGTAGGAATGCTTAAAAATTACTTCAACAAAGAAACGAACTGGAATATTATGATGAATAATACCTGTCCGGAAGTAGCTTTATTAGGCGGTGGTTATGGACGTGATTGGTGGTATGATGTATATCCTAATCTGCTGTTTTATGCTGTTTATGATAAATACCCTAATGAACCCGGATTTACAGAAATTGCCAGAAGCATTGCCGATAAATTTTATGAAGCCGATGTGATCTTAAACGGAAATTATGAATATTCTTATTTCGATTATAATAAAATGACACCCATGACCAACCATATCTGTGCGCAACCTGATGCAGCAGCGGGACATGCCTGGGTATTGTATATGGCGTATAAAAAATTTGGAGACGCTAAGTATTTAAAAGGAGCAAAAAGTGCATTAGCTGCATTAGAATCACAATCAAAAAATCCTACTTATGAAGTTTTAATGCCGTTTGGGGCCTATTTAGCGGCAAGAATCAATGCCGAAGAAAGCGCTAAATACAACACAAACAAAATGCTCGACTGGACATTTGACGGCACACCTATTTGTCGTGAAGGCTGGGGTGCATTAGTGGGTAACTGGAACGGTATAGATATATCAGGAACATTTGGCAGTACAGTAGATCATGGTGGTTACGGCTTTCTGATGAATACCTATGATGCCGCCTGGCCATTAGTACCAATGGTAAGATACGATCAGTCGTATGCAACCGCAATTGGAAAATGGATGCTGAATGCAGCAAATGCTTCTCGTTTTTTCTATCCTCAATATATGCCGAATGAGCATGAAACCATTCCTGAACTTGCCCAAGTGACAAAAGGAGTAATCGCTTACGAAGGTATCATTAAACAATCCAGTTATAAAGAATATGAACACTTAAAAGGTCCTGTAGCACAAGGCGACGGTCCGCTTTGGGTATTGGGAGAAAATCCTAAAGAATCACAGTTTAGTGTTTACGGAAGTGGACACGTAGGCATTTTTGGTAGTATCATCCGTGCGACAAATGTTATCGGAATATTGCAACTGGATTTATTGGCAACCGATTTTTTTAGTGACAAAGCCTATCCATCATACCTGTATTATAACCCTTATACAACAAATAAAACGGTTACTATAAAAACTGAAAAAGGTAAAAAAGTCGATTTATACAATACTGTTTCCGGAACTTTTGTAGCAAGAAATGTTACTTCATCTGCTAAAATAAATATTGGTGCTTTAAACTCAGCTGTAATTGTTTGTGTCCCTTCTAATGGAAAAGTGACTTATGAAGGTCAAAAAATGCTAGTCGATGGTGTTGTGGTTGATTATAAATCGTCAGAGAAAAAATAGTTTATTGTTAATTCTCGCGCAAAGACGTAGAGCCGCTAAGTCAAGTTTTACAAGCTATTTTCTTTGCGGCTCTGCGTCTTTGCACGAATAATCAATGTCATTTCTAAGTAAAATAACTTAACCCGAAAATAATGTTATGAAGCCCTATATATTAAATTGTATATTTTTTTTTCTAGTAATACTAAACGCAAACCCAACTTTTGCTCAAAAAACAGCAATTGATCAAAAATGGTGGAAAGAATCTGTTTTTTATCAAATCTATATGCCCAGTTATGCAGATAGCAACGGCGATGGATATGGCGATTTTAAAGGAATGACTCAAAAATTAGAGTATCTCAAAGAGCTGGGTATAAAAGGTATTTGGCTTACTCCTTTTCTCAAATCTCCGAAAGTAGATAACGGTTACGATGTTGCCGATTATTATGAAGTTGATCCTACGTACGGAAATAAAGCTGACTTTGATACTTTCCTGAATGAAGCACACAAACGAGACATTAAAATCATAATAGATATGGTTTTTAATCATACTTCTACAGATAGCAAATGGTTTCAGGAATCCAGAAAATCAAAAGACAATCCGTATCGCGATTATTATATATGGAAAGATAAACCTAACAATTGGGAATCTTTTTTTGGAGGGACTGCCTGGGAAAAAGACAATCTAACCAATCAATATTACTATCATAAGTTTGATAAAAGAATGGCCGATCTTAATTGGTCGAATCCAAAAGTAGTTGCAGAGATCCAGAATGTATTGCGTTTTTGGCTTGATGCCGGAGTGGATGGTTTTAGATTGGATGTAATCAATTTTTTGAATACAAACGGAATCACAAAAGATAATCCAACAAAAAACGGGGAGCAAGATCACATAAACGATATTGATCAGGAAGGTGTAAAAAATGCCATGCGCATTATAAAATCTACTGTAAGCGAATATGATAATCGTTTTATTGTGGGAGAAATAGGAAGTGATAAAATCGAAGTTCTCAAACAATACCAATCGCAGGATTTATTAGATGTTGTTTTTAATTTCAACTTTGGCAGTATCAAAGAATTTTCGACCCAACGTATATTTGATGAGTTGCAAAGCATGGAGAAAAACATGAGCAACTACCCTACGCTATTTTTTGGCAGTCATGATATGCCCAGAGTGATCGACAGATTGGCAAATGGAAATCAGGATAAAGCCACGGCACTTGCTGCTTTGATACTAACCGCAAAAGGAGTTCCGTTTGTATATTATGGCGAAGAAATTGGTATGCACAATATTATCGCACAAAATATTGACGAAATGGTCGATATACAAGGAAGAACCCACTATCAATTAGCACTTGCAGAAGGCAAAAATAACAACGAAGCACTTCTTGAGGGAAATGAGCACAATCGCGATAAATCACGTAGCCCGATGCAATGGAATCCAGATTCGTTTGCCGGATTTTCTAAAGAAAAAACCTGGATAAAAATTAATCCGGATTATAAGAAAAATAATGTTGCGGTTTTGACACCTCAAAAAAACTCAATACTAAACAATTACAAAAAACTTATCGCTTTAAGAAATAAGGAAAAAGTTTTACAATACGGAATTTATCAAAATCTTGAATCTTCAAAAGATCAAATTTCATTTACAAGATCTTTCGAAGGAGAAAAAATTATGGTTATAATCAACTTTGGTTTAAAAAAGGAAGTGCAAATACCTATAAATGCTAAAATTCTTATGGGAAGTAAAACCCTAAAATCAAACAGCTTTATTGTTTATAAAAATTGAGTTCTTATATCTTAAACCCGACAGTCCCGAAGCCCAATGTAGTTAAGTTATGATTTTTTTTAAGACAATAATATTTCAAAAACTGCGTAAAGACGCCACTTTTTTGAGTATTAAACTTATTGAATAGACTCTAGCTTCAGCTGGAGAAACCTATTACACAAACAATAAGGCTTTAGCCAAACAACTCATTTTGGCTAAAGCCAATCTGATTGATTTTATATAAACTCCAGCTAAAGCTGGAGTCTCAAAAAATTGTGTTTAAGCTTTGCGTTTTTATGAGAATAGTTTTGTTTTCTAAAAGTTTAACTTAATGACATTGACCGAAGCGTAGTGATTGAAAAGCTTTCGAGTTCAAACACACTTTTTAAATTATTTATTTAAAACTATTTTACTTCATAAATAAATGATTCCGAAGGCGCAATTTCAACGATAACAGTTCCTTCTCCATTCTTTACAACCAAAACATTTTTCTTATTAGAATACAATTGATCCGTAAGTACATATTCACCATCTTTTAAATTCCATTTTAGAATAACATCAGATGGAATCTTCAAATTAAACGTACTTGTTTTTTCAGAAGAAAAATTCGAAACAATAATTAATTTTTGATTTTCGGACCAACGAACATAAGAATAAAGCAATTCATCATAACCGGCATTATTCTGACGGTTTATAGTTTGAATCTCCTGAAACTGCCCCATTAAAGCAGGACTATTAATAGAAAAATTAAGCAATCGTTTATAGAAATCACGAAGGTTTTTTTCAGATTCAGAAAGTTGTCCGCCATCAAATTTTCCACCATTCATCCAGCGTTGGTGATTAGGAACTCCAATATAATCAAAAATCGAAGTTCTGGAATGCGTTCCAAAACCTGCATTTTCGTTTCCGGCCTCGCCCACTTCCTGACCAAAATAAACCATTGTTGGCGAAGTACTAATTGTGGCAGAAACCACCAGTAAAGGTTTTCCTCTTTCCGGAGTTCCTGCAAATTCAGGACTTGCTAAACGCTGTTCATCGTGATTGTCTAAAAAATGGAGCATATTGTGTTCAATATCAGACATTCTTTTTTGAATATTAGACAATTCGTCAGGATTCGATTTTCCGCGAATTACATCTTTCAGCTTATCATACGTTTCAACTTTATCATACAAATAATCCATTTTTCCTAAATGAATATAATTGCGATATTCATTCGGGTTGTATACTTCTGCCAATAAAAAAGCATTTGGATTTTTCATCTTGATAGCAGAGTTCATATAACTCCAAAACTCATACGGAACCATTTCTGCCATATCATAACGAAAACCGTCAACACCTTTATCAATCCAATACAAAGCGATAGATTTAAACTTCTTCCAGGAATCCGGTACATCTTTATCCTGCCAAAAAGCAAAATGATCGACATGCGATTTCTGATCGAATCCTGCCGGAAGCTCAGGAAAATCTTTAGAACCATCCGGACGAATTCCGTAATTTACTTTTACCGTTTCATACCAGTCATTTTGATCTGGTTTTACTTTACGAGAACCATTTCCGGTCCATTTTGCAGGATTTTCATCAAATACGCCATCGACAAGCGGATTTTTTTCTCCGTTTAACGGAATATCATTATCGGGGATTTCAAAATGGTTGTTTGGTATATAATAAAAATTATTGTTTTTACTGTATTCAACTTTTACATTATCATTGGCTCCAAAATCACGAACACCTGCGGGATTATTTTTCCCTTCATATTTTCGGGCAATATGATTGGGTACAATGTCAATAATCAATTTTAAACCTGCTTTATGCGTACGTGCAATCAACTCTTCGAATTCTTGTAATCTGTTTGCCGGATTCACCGCCAAATCAGGATTTACATTATAATAATCTTTTACTGCATAAGGCGATCCAGCTCTGCCTTTTACCACTTCGGGATCATCATCAGAAATTCCGTAAGCCTTATAATCCCTAACCAAAGCATGATGCGGAACACCGGTATACCAAATATAAGTAACACCTAAATCCTTAATCTCATGAAGTGCTTTATCTGTAAAATCATTAAATTTACCTACACCATTTTCTTCAATTGTACCCCAGGGTTTGTTCGTTGTTTTTTTATTTCCAAACAAACGGGTAAAAACCTGATACACTACAATTTTCTTATCCGTTGCGACTTCTTCTTTAGCTGTATTCATTTTTAAATCTTTGGTTTTACATGCCGAAAATAGCATGGTTGCAGCCATTCCTGCAACAAAAACTTTTTTATTTATCATAATTCGTTCTATAAACTAATTCGTTTCTGAATTTCTAAATTTAGCTTTATTTTTAAATGGAAAAGGGAACAAAATATATTTTTGCTCTTATTTTAGTTTAAAAATCAAACTACAACGAAAGAGTATTAGATTTTGTTGATAATTAATATAAGGCTCAAAGTCGCAAAAATGCAAAAGAACAAAGATTAAATGTTTGCAAACCTTTGCTAATCTAAACTGAAAAGAAATAATCCATCAATAAATTATTAAAAATTCGAAGATTTTATAAAACCTCTGAACCATTGTCACTTTGAACCTTTGCGCCTAAAAAGAAACAATTAAATTAATCACAATATAAACAAAGGTTGTAACCTTTTTCATAAATTTGACAAAAATTTAATCCATTGAAGAAAGCACTATTTTTCATATCCTATTGTTTGCTTTTATTAAGCGTACAATTCATTTTTGCACAAGCACCAAAGCCAAAAGTAATTAATATTGAAAATTCAGATTTAGTAGAAATCAATCAGGACTTGGTACCAGATGGGGTTTTACTAACCGGAAATGTAAAAGTAAATCATGACGGTGTTGTCTTAACCTGCAACAAAGCATACTTTTTTCAGAAAGAAAACTACCTTAAAGCGTTTGGAAATGTACAATTAGTGCAAGGCGATACTTTGTTTCTAAACAGTAAATATGCTGAATATAGTGGGAATCAAAAAAAGGCTTTCGCGACCGGAGATGCTGTTATGAGTTCTCCAGATGCTACTTTACGCACAGATACTATAAATTTTGATCGAAATGTACAACAGGTTTTTTACAATACAAAAGGTACAATCGTTAACAAAGAAAATACTTTGGTGAGTAAATCAGGAAGGTATTTTGTTGCCGAAAAGAAATTTCAATTCCTGACTGAAGTTACCATTACAAACCCAAAATATGTTATAAAATCAAATCATTTAGATTATTACAGCAATTCAGGGCATACTTATTTATTTGGTCCATCGACAATAACAAGTCAGGCTAATTATATTTATACGGAAAAAGGATTTTATGACACGAAGAAAAACCTCGCTCATTTTTTAAGAAAATCATACATCAAATATGATGATCGACGTATAGAAGGGGATAGTTTATATTACAATCGAAATATTGAATTTGCATCGGCAACCCGAAATGTAAAAATTACAGACTCCATAAATCGCGGAATCGTAAAAGGACATTATGCTGAAATTTACAAACTAAAAGATTCGATGTTTGTAACAAAAAGAGCTGTAGCGATAAACTTGGTCGAAAAAGATTCTGTTTACATTCACGGACAAAAACTAATGGTTACCGGAAAAGAAGGCGAACGTATTTTAAGAGCGTATAAAAATGTCCGATTTTATAAAGTAGACATGAGCGGAAAATGCGATTCGATACATTCGAACTCTAAAACGGCTTTGACAAAATTAATTGGAAATCCAATTTTGTGGAATGGCGAGAATCAAATTACAGGAGATGTCATGCATTTAATTGGCGATAATAACACCAAAAAATTAGACTCATTAAAAGTCCTCAACAATACCTTTATCGTCTCTAGGGATACCCTTGGCACCGGATTTAATCAGGTCAAGGGGCTCAATTTGTTTGGAAAATTTCTGGATGGAAAGCTTCATGATGTTGATGTCATCAAGAATACCGAAGTCATTTACTATATGCGAAATGATGCCAACGAACTTATTGGAATCAATAAAAATGTAAGTAGTAAAATCAATCTGATTCTAGAAAATAATGCCGTAGAAACCATTACTTTTTTTAATAAAGTAGATGGTGAAATTTTTCCGGAAGCAGATTTACCCGAAAATGCCCGTAAGCTAAAAGGCCTGCGCTGGCGTGGGGACGAAAGAATAAAATCGAAAGATGATATTTTTTCTGCCGAAGACAATGAACTTAATGATAAATTAGTTCAGGAAGGAAAAGACGAAGAAGCTAAAGACAAAGACACTCCGATGAAAATCAGGAAAGAAACCTTAGATTACGACAAGAAGAAACCCGCTGTAAAAGGTGCTGCAAAAACTAGTACTAAAACTAAAAAGTAGTTTTTTAGTCGCAGTCAAGGTTTTCAGTTTACAAAATTTAGTCTCAGTCTCAGTTTTCAGTCTCAAAGCTTTGCGGTCTTTGCATTTTTAATATAAACTTGATTAAAACTTTGTACCCTTTGCGGTAAAATCCAGTCGTTGTTACCGTTTTTAGTATCAAAATTTAAGATGTTTTCATTTTAATAATGTAAGCTTGATTAAAACTTTGCGATCTTTGCACAAATCTTTCCGATCTTTGCGGTTAAAATTCAGTCACAATATTCAGTCACAGTTTTCAGACTGAGACCAAAAACTGTGACTGAGACCAATCTTAGTACCTTTGTCACTTTGAACCTTTAAAAAAAATGAATCCAGATTTTATTAAATACCAGGCACAAACATCTCCTTATCCTTTAGGAATGGAGGTTTCGCATGCAATTGGTTCCTATATTTACGATACAAACGATAAAAAATATTTAGATTTTGTTGCAGGTGTTTCCGCTTGTACCCTTGGGCATCAACACGCGAGAGTCAATCAGGCTATAAAAGATCAGTTGGATAAATATTCGCACGTTATGGTTTATGGGGAATATTCGCAAAGCCCGGCCGTACAATATTGCAAACTATTAGCTTCACTCCTGCCAGAATCATTAAACAAAACCTATTTAGTAAACTCAGGCACAGAAGCTATCGAAGGCGCATTAAAATTAGCCAAACGAAGTACAGGTCGTAGTCAGCTTATTTCATGTCATAACGCTTATCACGGTAACACAATGGGCTCGATGAGTGTTATGGGATTTGAAGAACGCAAACAAGCCTTTAGACCCTTGCTTCCGGATGTTGATTTTATTACCTTTAACAACGAAGAAGATTTACAAAAAATAACCACCAGAACTGCTGCAATACTTTTAGAAACCATACAAGGGGGAGCAGGATTTATCCAGCCGGAGAATAATTATTTACAAAAAGTGCGCAAACGTTGTGATGAAGTTGGCGCCATGATGATTGTAGACGAAATTCAGCCTGGATTTGGGAGAACCGGAAAACTATTTGGTTTTCAGAACTATGACGTAGTTCCGGATATAGTAGTTATGGGAAAAGGAATGGGTGGCGGAATGCCGGTGGGAGCTTTTACGGCTTCGGCAGAAAAAATGGACCTATTGACCGAAAACCCAAAATTAGGGCATATAACCACTTTTGGGGGACACCCTGTCATTGCGTCAGCCTGTTTAGCTACTTTGCAGGAATTAACTGAAACAAACCTGATGCAAGAAGCCTTAAACAAAGAAAAACTCTTTAGATCGCTTTTGGTACATCCTTTGATAAAGGAAGTTAGAGGAAAAGGATTAATGCTTGCCGCCATGACTGAAACTGCCGAAATAACCAATCAGGTAATTTTAAACTGTCAGGACAAAGGGCTTATTTTATTCTGGTTGCTCTTTGAAGGATGCGCAATACGAATAACACCACCGTTGACCATTTCTGAACAGGAAATAAAAGAAGGTTGTGCCATAATAATCGAAGTTATGGATGAAATCATGAAAAATAAAAGATTAGTTACTAAAACAGCATAAAAAATATTTCCATATTGTTAATTAAATTGTTCACAACAATTAATTTTCATTCCTCACAACAATAATATGGTTGCCTAAATTTATAACAGGCTAATTTCAAATAAAGACAGTATGCAATTAAGCAACGAAGAAGAAGATTATAACCTATCCCTATCCAAATTTGAGTCAATGTTAAAAACAAACAAAGTACTCTTTTTTGATTCTGAAGAATTTGAAGAAATTATTCTTCATTATTTAGACATAGGCAAGGCTAATTTAGCAAAAAAAGCCTTAAAACTTGCATTAGATCAACACCCAAAATCTACAGGCTTAAAATTAGTACAAGTAGAAATGTTGGTTTACGACGACAAACTAGAAATCGCTGAGAAGCTCTTGAATGAGTTATATGCAATTGAACCTAACAATGAGGAAATTTATATCCAGAAAGCCAATATTTGTTCTAAAAGAGATCAACACGAAAAAGCGGTAGAGTTGCTTAAAATTGCTTTGCAATATACAGATGATTATGCTGACGTGTATAACTTAATTGGAATGGAATATCTTTTTATGGATAACCTCGAGTTGGCAAAAGACAGTTTTATTAAATGTCTCGAAGAAGATCTAGAAGATCAGTCTGCCTTGTATAACGTGGTGTATTGCTTTGAATTTCTAGATCAAAACCAGGAAGCTATCTTATACCTAAACGATTATATCAATAAAAACCCATATAGCGAAATTGCCTGGCATCAGCTTGGTCGTTTGCATTATGGTGTAAAAGAATACGAAAATGCAATTCGTGCTTTTGACTATGCAACCCTGATCGACGATGAGTTTTTGGGTGCATTTATGGAAAAAGCAAAAGCGTATGAGCGTCTTAAAAAATACGCCGAAGCTATCGAAAGTTACAACCGAACCATCGAGTTAGACGATGCTACCTCTTATGCCCTGTTGCGTATCGGAAAATGTTACGAAAAACTCGGGAATTCGGCAAAAGCATTACAATATTACAATCAAACCGTGCATGAAGATCCGCTTTTAGACAAAGGATGGATCGCCATTACGGACTTTCATGTGCGCCAGAAAAACTTTCAAAAAGCATTATTTTTTGTCAATAAAGCATTAGCAATCGACAATCAAAATCGTTTGTACTGGAAACGTTATGCAACGATCAACAAACAAATGAACTTTTTTGAAGAAGCTGAATTTGGCTATAGAAAAGCAGTAGAATTTGGAGATTATGCCTTAGATACCTGGTTGTTTTGGGTAGATATCCTTCAGTTTTTAGGCGAGTTCGAAAGTGCTATTCAGACTTTATTGCAAGCAACTGAATATTTTCCTGAAGAAAACGAAGTCGAATATCGTTTGGCAGGACTATATTTCATGATTCAGGACAATACCAAAGCAAAATTTCATTTGAGCAATGGTTTGCGTTTAAACTTTGAGAACTACATTTTAATCGAAGATTTATTTTCGGTAGTATGGTCAAAAAAAATGGTGAAAAATTATATAGAAAAACATAGAAAAGAATAATGATTGATATTTTAAGAAGACGTTTTGGTTTGTTAGGCCGCAACATTAGCTACTCTTTTTCTAAAGGATATTTTACAGAAAAATTTAGTGATGAAATCTTTGCCGGCAACAGCTACGAAAATTTTGATATTGCTGACATTAATTATTTTACTGAATTAGTAAAAAATAATCCGGATCTAAAAGGACTAAATGTTACCATTCCGTACAAAGAGCAAGTCATTCCATTCTTAGATAAACTATCCAGAAAAGCCTCTTTAATTGGTGCTGTAAACACGATTAAATTTACCAAAAACGGAAAATTAAAAGGGTACAATACTGATTATTATGGTTTCAAAAAATCACTGGAACCTTTATTAGAACCACATCATAAAAAAGCACTTATTTTAGGCACAGGCGGCGCATCAAAAGGTGTTGCTTTTGCTCTGGATGAATTAGGCATTTTGTATACTTTTGTTTCCAGAGAAGCAAAGGAAAACATCATCGATTATAATTTGATAAATGCTACAACTTTCGATAATTTTCAAATCATAATCAACTGTACACCCGTAGGAACAAGTCCAAATATTGAAGCTTGCCCTGATCTTCCGTACGAGTTTTTTACAGACAAACATATCGCATACGACTTAATTTACAATCCCGCAGAAACACAGTTTCTTAAAAATGCAAAAGAAAAAGGAGCAGTAATTAAAAACGGATATGATATGCTTATTTTTCAGGCAGAGAAAGCCTGGAAAATCTGGAATAAATAAATTACCAAATCCACACATCCTATAACTTACCTGTTATCCATCTCTTTAGAATTGGATAATACTACTCCTGTGTTACAACCTTAAATTTAGAACGCTGATATAATTTCTGAGTTTAAACAAAATATATAATAAGAAATTTACATCATTAAATTCACAAAATGTAGTATTTTATTTATTTTTTATTGTTATAAATGTAAAATCTACAATTCATTTTCATAGATTTGTTTTTTAATGACAAGCCATGAAAAATACACTCTTTTTAATCGTGCTTAATACCTTCTTTTGCTACTCTGTTTATTCTCAAGGTAGTCAGTATGAAGAAAACCCTTTTAAGGAAGCCCGTATCAATTATTTTAAACAAACTATTTTAGTATTTAATGAATACCTTGATACGGATAACGGTTCCTTTAATACTACTGATATCAGGTTGATAATGCCTATTGGAGATAAATCATGGAATATCCGGGCAGATTTGCTTTTGGTATCAACTAATACAGCAGGTTTAAATAAAACCGGACCTGGAGATTTTTCGTTTGGCGCAACTTATATCCCCTATATAAATAAAAAAAGAGGAATAGCGATCAGAACCCGCATCATTACAAATTCTGCAAACGATCCTAAACTGGGCAGTGGCAAATGGATTGTTGTACCAGCCTTATTTTATGGGCAGTTTATAGGTTCTAACAGGCGTTTTTTGTGGTTTTCTTCTCTCGAACATCAATCGAGCTTTGCAGGTTCTGCCAATAGAAATACAATAAACACCAGTATATTCGAAAATTTGGTCATACATTACTTTGGAAAAAACTGGATTGGTTCTGATGTTGCTTTTCGATACAACACAACATTAAATAGTTTTCAGAATAATGCTTATCTGGAACTAGGCCGTAAAATAACCCCTTCGAACCTCGCTTACATCCATCCAAGTGTAGCATTTGGAGGAAAAAAAGCCTATAATTATGGACTGGAAGCCGGAATACTAATATTATTTTAAATTTGAAGTAAAACTAAAATTTTGAGTTTATGATATTGATTTAATTTCATTTTTCTAAAAATTTTATCAATCTACAATTTAAATTTACTTCAAAAAAAACAGAAAAAAACTTCCATCACAATCGTAAATTGAAACAATAAATAAGAATTTAACGGTAAAAAACACTATAAACAAGGGATTTATTTTGTATTTAGAAACACCTTTACTATCTTTCGCTCTGTTTAAAATAAAAACCTTATACATTTAAAATGTTAGAAGAAAAGAATGATAACCTGCAAGAAGCAGACGGAAAATTAGAAATCGAAATTAGCGATTCTACACAAGATAATGCGACTGAAACATCAGAGCCGGAAACAGCTGCTGAAAATTCGACTACAGTTATTGAAACTGAAGCAGAAAATACAGCCGAAGCGACAGATGACAATCATCAGACAGCATTAGACGCCATAACGAATTCGAATGCCGAAGAAAGTGAAGATGAAACGCTAAAAGAGCGTCATGACATTCCTATGCAGGATTATGATACTTTCTCTCTTGATGCACTTGTTGATGAGCTAAAAAAACTGATCAATACAGATAAAGTAATGTCTGTAAAAGATCATATCGAAGAAATTAAAAAGTCTTTTTTATTACAATACAATCACCTTATAGAGGAGAAAAAAGAAGAATTTAACGCTTCTAACCAAGATCCAAATGAGGAATTTGAATATCATTCTCCGCTTAAATCTAAATTTGACGAATATTATACTGTTTTTAGAGAAAAAAGAAATGCGCATTTTAAGCATTTGCAAACCAATCTAAAATCTAATTTAGACAACAGACTTGCGATTGTTGAAGAGTTAAAAGAACTTATCAATCCGCAGGAAAACATCAAAGACACTCTTAAACATTTTAATGACTTAAGAGAAAGATGGAAAAATGCCGGAGCAATCCCAAAAGACAAATACAATCACGTTTGGAATAATTACCATTTTCACGTAGAGAATTTTTACGATTATTTACACTTAGATCGTGAAGCCAGAGATCTGGATTTTAAATACAATCTGGAGCAAAAGCAAAAAATAATTGCTCGTGTCGAAGAGTTGGCAAACGAAACTGACATTAGTAAAGCATTTCGCGAATTACAAGATTTGCACAGAATCTGGAAAGAAGATATTGGACCTGTTTCTAAAGAGCACCGTGATACAATCTGGAATAAATTTAGCGAACTGACTAAAAAAATACATGATAAAAGAGAGGTTTTGTTTGAGAGCCAAAGAGCAAACGAACACAATAATCTTGAAGTCAAAAAAGAGATTATTGCAAAAATCGAAGTTTTAGGAACTGAAAAAGTAAACTCGCACTCGCAATGGCTCGTACAAATTCAGAAAGTAGAAACCTTAAGAAATGAGTTTTTTACTGCCGGAAAAGTACCATCAGACGTTAATGAAGAAACCTGGGCTGCATTTAAAACTGCCGTAAGAAACTTTAATTCTTTTAAAAATTCATTTTATAAAGACATTAAAAAAGATCAGAACGACAATTTGAATAAAAAAATGGCCCTTGTTGCAAAAGCCAAAGAATTGCAGGAAAGTACAGATTTTAGTGCTACTACTCCTGTAATGAAACAAATTCAGGAAGAATGGAAACAAATAGGTCACGTTCCTAAAAAGTATTCAGATAAAATCTGGAAAGAATTTAAAGATGCCTGCAATCATTATTTTGACAAACTAAAAGAACACAAATCAGAAGAAAACGTTGACGAAGTAGCTGCTTTTGATAATAAAAAAGCTTACCTGGATATTTTAAGAGCTTACCAACTTACAGGTGACCACAAAACTGATCTGGATGCTATTAAAGCACATATCGAAATCTGGAAAGGCTACGGAAAAGTTCCTTTTTCAAGACGTCATATCGAAGGAAAATTCAATAAAATTCTGGATGCTCTTTTTGAAAAATTAAGTTTGAGCAAAAAAGAAACAGAAATGATGCGTTTCTCGAATCGTATTGATTCTTTGTCTGATAGTAACGATACCCGTAAACTGGATAATGAAAAGATTTTCTTAATGCGTAAAATTGAAGAAGTTCAAAATGAAATTTTCCAATTAGAAAATAACATTCAGTTTTTTACGAATACAAAAAATGCTAAAAAGGAAAATTCAATAGTACTTGAAGTTCGCAAAAACATTGCTGTTCACAAAGAGAGTCTTGAACTTTGGAAAGACAAATTGAAACAATTGCGCAACCTGGGACAGGAATAAAGTTCTAAGTTTCTACCATAATCAAAAAAGGTGTAATGATATTTTCGTTACACCTTTTTTTGTTAGGCTCATTTTACCGCAAAGGTGCAAAGGTTTTATAAAAAGAATGCTAGCTCATTTTTTCGCAAAGACGCAAAGACGCAAAGTTTTATTTTTCTCCGCGTCTTTGCGCGAGATAAAACCTATGCGCCTCCTATGTTTGCGGTAAAATTCACTCCAATATTTATCTCATTTCAATCCCAAACATAACATTCTAATAAAATTTTATAAAATTATTCTTTAAAATATTGATTATATTTGAGAATCAAAAGATTACAAACCTAAAAATCGTATAAAATGAAATTTACAAGAAAAGCAAATGCCAACTGGAAAGGAACGGGCATGGAAGGAAAAGGAACTATCAGCACACAAAGTACAACACTGGATAATGCTCAGTTATCCTTTAAAACAAGATTTGCAGACGGAGTTGGAACAAATCCGGAAGAATTGGTTGCAGCAGCACATTCTGGCTGTTTTACGATGCAATTAAGCTTTTTACTTAACGAAGGAGGTTTTACGGCAGATGATTTAAATACAGAAGCTACAGTTACTTTTGAAGATGGAACAATAACATTGATTCATTTAGACCTTAAAGGAAAAGTTCCGGCAATCTCAGCCGAAGAATTTGAAAAAACAGCAGCAAAAGCAAAAGAAATCTGCCCGATTTCTAAACTTTTAAATACAACAATTACACTTTCTGCTACTTTGGTTTCTTAGAAATATATTTTTAAAGCATAAAAAAAACCATTCGCCGCGGCGAATGGTTTTTTTTATTTCTATGTCTGCTTATAATTACATTGTAGCTTTTAAAGCTTTTGCTTCAGCAGTCATTTCTAATGCTTTATAAACTCCTAATAATGTTTTAGAAACATCTTCGTTTTTAGGATCTAATTCATTTGCTTTTTTAAGGTATGGAATTACTCCTTTAAAAACGTTTTCTCTTTGTCCTTTCAACACATCGTAACGTTTCATATCTTTTGCAGAAGTACCCAATTTATTCATCTCATCAATAATTGGTTTTTCAGCTTCTAATTTCAAAGCTGCCAGGTTAAGATAAGCATTTGCGTAGTTTGGATTGATTTCGATTGCTTTCAAATAATATTTCTCAGCATCGGCATTGTTTTTAGAGTTAGCACTGATAACTCCTAAGTTAAATACTAAATCAGCATTGTTTGGTTCTTTTTGCAAAGCCTCACCTACTAATTTTTTGTATGTTTCAAAATCTTTAGATTCTAAATACAAGTTTGCTTCTGTAAGAATCAAAGAACTATCGTCCGGATTCGCTTTTCTGGCATCAGCGATCGCTTTTTTAGCATCTTCGCTGCGTCCTTTTTGAACTAATATCAAAGCTAAGTTTTTGTAAATCTCACCTCTTTTAGAAGGAATTGCTTCTGTTTTAGGTTTTTCGTGAGTTCCTAATTTTACAGCTAAATCTCTTTCTTTCGCATTATTAAAACCGTCTTCACTACCTGAAATTTTGTTTACAGCAGTAAAACTAGTTCCTTTTCCTGAATAGTTCAATTTTTTAAGCTCTTCGTACATTGGCAAAGCAAGATCAAAATCCTGAGCATTTACCGCTGTTGAAGCTGCGTAATATAAATTGATTGTATCATTTTTATCTAATAAATAAGCATCATACAATTTTTTTGCACCTTCGGCATGTTTACTTTCCTTAGAGTCTGCAATTGCAGCATTAATCAATTTTCCTTTGATCTCAGTAATCGAAGCGGCAGCCTGAGTAGAATATTTAATTTTTCCGGAAGCTTTTTCAACATCAATTAACTTTTTGTAGCTTTCGGCAGATAGAGAAAGGTTTTTGCTTTCATCTGTTTTTTTATCTGCCAGGGCCAAATAAGCATTACCTTGTACAAAGTAGTATTGTGCTTGTTCAACATCTTTGGCATTTACTACCAAATTTTCAGCATCTTTCAGGATTGCAATTGCTCCTTGAGCATCTCCTCCTTTTAACGCTTTTTCAGCACTTTTTATCTGATCTTTTTGAGCAAAAGTAGCTACTGAAATCAATAATGCTGACGCAAGTATTACATATTTACTTTTCATAGTATTCAATTTGTATATTTAATTATGTGTGGTTATTAATTTATTCTTCAGATTCTTCTTCTTCAGCGTCATCTTCATCTTCTAATTCTTCTTCTGTATCATCATCGTCGTCGTCTTCTACAGTACCGTCGTCTTCAAGAACTTCTAAGTCCGGTTTAACTCTTTCGATAACGGACTCTATAACATTACCGTCTTCATCAACAACAACTTCGGCAACATCATCTTTCATAACTTTTGTTACAGCTGCAATAGAATCTTTACCTTTTAAGTTAATCAATCGAACACCTTGTGTTGCACGACCCATAACACGTAAATCCTCAATAGCCATTCTGATTGTTAATCCGGATTTATTGATAATCATTAAATCATCAGCATCTGTTACAGCATTAATCGAAATTAATTTCCCTGTTTTCTCTGTGATATTAAGGGTTTTTACACCTTTTCCTCCACGGTTTGTAATTCTGTAAACATCCTCACCATCGTCATCAACTAATTTGGTACGTTTTCCGTATCCATTTTCAGTTACAACCAAAATTTGCGAATCGTTTACATTGTCTTTATCAACTGTAACCATACCAATCACTTCATCAGTATCGTCTTTTAAGGTAATACCGCGAACTCCGGAAGCTGTTCTTCCCATCGGACGTGTTTTAGTTTCTTCAAAACGAACCAATTTACCTGATTTAACAGCTAAGATAATCTGACTTTCGCCATTGGTTAATTTTGCTTCCAGTAATTCATCACCTTCTTTAATAGTAATTGCAGCAACACCATTTACCCTTGGTTTAGAATATTTCTCTAAAGAAGTTTTCTTAACCTGACCTTTTTTAGTTACCATTACCAGATTATGGCTGTTGATATAATCTTTGTCTTTTAAGTCTTGTGTACAAATGAAAGCTTTTACTTTATCATCACTTTCAATATTTACTAAGTTCTGAATCGCCCTTCCTTTTGCGGTTTTACTTCCTTCTGGAATTTCGTAAACACGCATCCAGAAACATTTTCCTTTTTGCGTAAAGAACATCATATATTGATGATTGGTTGCTACGAACATGTGCTCAAGGAAATCCTGATCTCTTGTTCCGGCACTTTTTTGTCCAACTCCACCTCTATTTTGCGTTTTGTATTCGGTAAGGTTAGTACGTTTGATGTAACCTGCGTGAGAAATGGTAATAACTACGTTTTCATCGGCAATCAAATCTTCGATACTTACATCTCCACCAGAATATTCGATTTGGGAACGACGGGCATCTCCGTATTTCTCACGAATCTCTTCAAGTTCTTCCTTGATAAGGTTCGTTCTTAAATTTACATCTTCTAATAAAGCTTTCAAATGTTCGATTAACTTCATTAATTCCTCATATTCAGCTCTTAACTTGTCTTGTTCAAGACCTGTTAACTGACGTAAACGCATTTCTACAATTGCACGGGCCTGAATATCTGATAATTTAAATCTTTCGATTAATTTCTCACGAGCTTCTTCTGTATTTTTCGAACCTCTGATCAAAGCAATTACTTCATCAATATTATCCGAAGCAATAATTAAACCTTCTAAGATATGAGCTCTTTCTTCGGCTTTACGCAATTCGAAACGAGTTCTGCGAACTACTACATCATGACGGTGCTCAATAAAATAGTGAATCATATCTTTTAGATTCAGCATTTGTGGGCGACCTTTTACCAGCGCAATATTGTTTACACTAAAAGAAGATTGTAATGACGTAAATTTATATAAGGTATTCAATACTACGTTTGGCGTAGCATCACGTTTCAGGATATAAACGATACGCATACCGTTTCTGTCAGATTCGTCACGAATATTGGCAATACCTTCAATTTTTTTATCGTTTACCAAATCAGCCGTACGTTTGATCATTTCGGCTTTATTCACCTGATATGGAATCTCTGTTACGATGATACATTCTCTACCGTCAACTTCTTCAAAACCAACTTTGGCACGCATGACAATACGTCCTCTACCGGTTTTAAATGCTTCACGAACTCCTTCATAACCATATATAATACCACCGGTTGGAAAATCCGGTGCTTTAATATGTGTCATTAATTCGTCAATTTCGATATCGTTATTACCAAGATACGCTAATGTACCGTTGATAACTTCAGTTAAATTGTGTGGAGGCATATTTGTTGCCATACCTACCGCGATTCCTGTTGCTCCATTAATTAATAAAGTAGGAACACGGGTTGGCATTACTTTTGGCTCATATAAAGTATCATCAAAGTTCAATTGAAAGTCAACTGTTTCTTTTTCGATATCTGCCATAATATCTTCAGATATCTTACGCATTCTGGCCTCAGTATAACGCATTGCTGCAGGACTATCACCATCGACAGAACCAAAGTTACCCTGACCATCCACTAATAAATAACGCATACTCCATTCCTGAGCCATACGAACCATCGCGTCATAAACAGAAGTATCTCCGTGTGGGTGATACTTACCCAGAACCTCTCCTACGATTCTCGCAGATTTTTTGTGGGCAGATCTTGAAGTTACACCTAAATCATACATTCCGTAAAGAACTCTTCGATGTACTGGTTTCAAGCCATCTCTAACATCAGGAAGCGCTCTCGATACAATTACTGACATCGAATAATCGATGTAAGCTGATTTCATTTCATCTTCTATGTTAATAGGAATTAACTTTTCTCCTTCAGACATAAGTTGTTATGTTTAAATAATTATATTAGTTTCAAAGCGTGCCAAGATACGGTTTTTTGAAATTTTTTCAGCTATTTACTTACACTTATTTCAATGATTTATTAACAACTTTATTTTAGGTTTTAGTTAATAAATTAAGCGTTTTTTAACGCTTTTATTGTTATTTTTTTTGTCACTTAGCTGTCAGGAGTTCCTTAAGGGTATGGTTTTTGTTTTTCAAACACTAATTCACTAAATTTACAATACCAATTATATATTATGGATGATAATTTTTCACCAAGAGTAAAAGATGTTATTACCTACAGTAAAGAAGAAGCCTTACGTTTGGGTCACGACTTTATTGGTACTGAACATCTAATGCTGGGCATTTTAAGGGATGGAAACGGAAAAGCTATTCATATACTTAATAACCTTGCAATCGATTTAGATCATTTACGCAGGAAGGTAGAAATACTGAGTCCGGCCAATCAAAGCGTTGAAGTAAATGCAGAAAAGAAAAATCTTCATCTAACCCGTCAAGCGGAAAGAGCCCTGAAGACAACCTTTCTTGAAGCTAAAGTATTTCAGAGCTCGTCTATTAGCACGGCGCACTTGCTATTATGTATCTTGCGAAACGAAAACGATCCAACAACCAAGCTATTGAATAAACTAAAAATAGATTATGACATAGCCAAAGAACAATATTTAAATATGACTCCAAACGAAGAAGAATTCTTAGAAAACTTGCCAAGAAACGAATCGTATAATGACGATTCAGGACAAGATGACAGTCTTAAAGAAAGTAGTTTTAACAATCCAGCCAATAAGTCAAACAAAAAATCAAAGACTCCGGTTTTAGATAATTTTGGGAGAGATTTAACAGAAATGGCAGAAGAAGGAAAACTAGATCCGGTAGTAGGACGCGAGAAAGAAATTGAACGTGTCTCACAAATTCTAAGCCGTAGAAAAAAGAACAACCCACTTCTTATTGGAGAACCTGGAGTTGGTAAATCTGCTATTGCAGAAGGACTGGCACTGCGCATTATCCAAAAGAAAGTATCTCGTATTCTTTTTAACAAACGTGTGGTAACCCTTGATCTTGCGAGTTTAGTAGCCGGAACAAAATACCGCGGACAGTTTGAAGAAAGAATGAAAGCCGTGATGAACGAGCTCGAGAAAAATGACGATATCATTCTTTTTATTGATGAAATTCACACTATTGTAGGTGCCGGCGGAGCAACTGGTTCTCTTGATGCTTCGAACATGTTTAAACCTGCTTTGGCAAGAGGAGAAATCCAATGTATTGGTGCTACAACTCTTGACGAGTACAGACAATATATTGAGAAAGACGGAGCACTAGAAAGACGTTTCCAGAAAGTAATTGTTGAGCCAACATCTGTTGAGGAAACAATTGCAATCCTGAACAATATAAAAGACAAATACGAAGATCACCACAATGTAACTTATACTCAGGAAGCTATTGAAGCTTGTGTTAAATTAACAAACAGATATATGTCTGAGCGTTTTTTACCGGACAAAGCTATTGATGCCCTTGACGAAGCAGGATCTCGTGTACACATTACTAATATTGATGTTCCTAAACAAATTTTAGACTTAGAACGTCAGTTAGAAGAAGTACGTGAAAACAAAAATCTGGTAGTCAAAAAACAAAAATACGAAGAGGCTGCCAAACTTCGTGATGATGAAAAACGTATCGAAAAAGATCTGGCTGTTGCGCAAGAACAATGGGAAGAAGACTCTAAAAACAACCGTATCGAAGTTACAGAAGATAACGTAGCCGATGTTGTTTCTATGATGACCGGAATTCCTGTAAACAGAATTGCCCAGACAGAAAGTAATAAACTAGCCAAATTACCTGAATTGATTCAGAACAAAGTAATTGGTCAAAACGAAGCAGTTTTAAAAATTGCACGTTCTATACAACGTAACAGAGCCGGACTTAAAGATCCTAACAAACCAATTGGTTCGTTTATTTTCTTAGGTCAGACCGGAGTTGGTAAAACACAATTAGCCAAAGTTCTTGCAAAAGAATTATTCGATTCTGAAGATGCATTAGTTCGTATTGACATGAGCGAATACATGGAGAAATTTGCTATCTCTCGTTTAGTGGGAGCGCCTCCGGGATATGTAGGATACGAAGAAGGTGGACAATTGACAGAAAAAGTTCGCAGAAAACCGTATTGTGTCGTACTTTTAGATGAGATCGAAAAAGCACATCCGGATGTATTCAACATGATGCTTCAGGTTCTTGATGACGGATATTTGACGGATAGTTTAGGTCGTAAAATCGACTTTAAAAACACGATCATTATCATGACATCAAATGTTGGTGCACGTCAGTTAAAAGATTTTGGACAAGGTGTAGGATTTGGAACTGCTGCCAAAGTGGCTCAGGCCGATGATAACTCTAAAAGCATTATCGAAAATGCATTGAAAAAAACTTTTGCTCCTGAATTCTTAAACAGAATTGATGATGTAATCGTATTCAACGCTTTAGAGAAACACGACATTGATTTGATTATCGAAATTGAACTTAAAAAATTGTATTCTCGTATTGCTGAGTTAGGATATACCCTAAGCCTTACCGATAAAGCAAAAGCATTTATTGCCGAAAAAGGTTTCGACAGACAATTTGGAGCAAGACCTCTAAAAAGAGCCATTCAAAAATATGTTGAAGATTTGTTAGCCGAGGAAATCATTACTTCAAAAATACATTCAGGTGATGAAATCTTGATGGACTTAAAAGACGATTCTCAGGAACTTTCAGTAGAAATACATAAAGCCGAAGAACCGAAAAATCAATAAATTAGTTTTATTTTATAACAGAAATAACAAACCCGTTACGTTTTCATAACATAACGGGTATTTTTTTTAGATAAATTACTATCTTTAATAAAAGCAAATAGCTATTTTTGACTATTAAATTTATATAATATAAAACAACGTATGCTTCAAAACAAAGTCATTTTAGGTAGCGAAGAATGGTGCTCATTTCCAGAATTAGGAATTCCAACAATCAAAGCTCGTGTAGATTCTGGTGCCAAAACTTCGGCAATGCACGCTATAAACATAGCTCCTTTTATAAAAAATGATGCCAATTGGGTGAAATTCGATATTAATCCAATTCAGAATAATATTAAAACCATCATTCATTGCGAAGCTCCTCTGGTTGACAAAAGAATTGTAAAAAGTTCGAGTGGTTTCAGAGAACATCGTTATGTAATTCAAACCAGCATAAAACTTGGCGAAATAAAATGGCCAATAGAAATGACATTGACCAACAGGGATTCAATGGGTTTTCGCATGCTTTTAGGCCGTGAAGCTATGAGCGGACGTGTATTGGTTGATCCGGAAGAAAAATACATGTTAGGGCAACCTTCTACTGAAACATTAAAAGAATTATATCAAAATTCAGAAAAAGCAACTTCTGGTTTGCGTATCGGACTTTTGGCGAGTAATCCTGAATTGTACAGCAATAAAAGAATCATGGAAGCCGGTGAAATGCGCGGTCACGAAATGCATTTCCTGAACATCAAAGAATGCTACATGAAACTGGACGCTAAAACTCCGGAGATTCATTATAGAGGCGGAAAAATATTAAATCAATTTGATGCGATTATTCCAAGGATTCGACCAAGCATTACTTTTTACGGTTGCGCTCTAACACGTCAGTTTGAAGCTTTGAAGGTTTTTGTTTTAAACTCGGCTACAGCCATAACGCAATCACGAGATAAATTATACTCTTTGCAATTGCTTTTAAACAACGGAATTGACATACCAACAACTGGTTTTGCCAATTCTCCTTTGGATACTGACAATCTGATTAAAATGGTTGGAGGCTCTCCTTTAATCGTAAAACTATTAGAAGGAACACAAGGAAAAGGGGTTGTTCTTGCCGAAACTAAAAAAGCAGCAGAAAGTGTTATCAATGCTTTTAAAAGCTTAAATGCCAATATTTTGGTTCAGGAGTTTATTAAAGAAGCAAACGGAAAAGACATTCGTTGTTTTGTAATCGACGGAAAAGTGGTTGCCGCTATACAGCGTGAAGCAATGCCAGGAGAATTTAGAGCAAATATTCACCTTGGCGGAACCGCATCGATCATAAAAGTAACTCCCGAAGAGAAAAAAATCGCCATAAAAGCCGCAAAAGCAATGGATTTAAAGGTTGCTGGTGTTGATATTATTCGTTCTTCAAAAGGACCTTTATTGCTTGAAGTAAACTCTTCGCCAGGTCTTGAAGGTATCGAAGGCGCGACAAACAAAGATATTGCCGGAGAAATGATTAGAGCAATCGAAAAGAATTTTAAAATAATTAGTTAGTTCATTCTAACTTAATATCCTATATTTATATTAGCAGCTTTGTCAGGGTTCAACACTTTGACAAAGCTTTTTTTTAATTTAAATCCTAAAAAGAAAATGAACCTACTACCCTATTTAGATATTATTTTAAGAAGTGTTGCTGTTTATTTTTTTATGACAATTGCTTTGCGAATCTTTGGAAAAAAAGAACTTTCGCAATTAAACACTGCCGATATTATCCTGATTTTACTGATTAGTAATTCTGTTCAAAACGCTATGGTTGGTCCTGACACGAGTCTTTCTGGTGGTTTGGTAGCGGCGTTGGTTTTATTTATAATCAATTACATCATTAAAAAGCTTACGCACAAATACAAAATTCTAAACAATCTGCTTCTAGACAAACCCGAGATTTTAATCCATGACGGAAAGCTGGATTTTACAGCATTAAGCAAATTAGACATCTCACACGAAGAACTAAAAGAAGCAATGCGGGAACACGGAATTGAATTTTTTGGAGATGTAAAGCTTGCTATGCTGGAAATCGACGGGACTATAAGCATCATTTCTGAAGATAAAAAAAATCTTAAGCAAACTCATTACAAGCGAAAACACAATCGCAAAAATTTACAAAAATAGCTTCATTTTACTTATTCGGGATCTTGATCTGATAGGTATCCGTATTTATATTTTTTATTGTTTTATTGGTTAAACCAAATGGTTTAAGCCTATGATTAAGATTAGCTAAAATATAATCTTCTTCTATTGGAAATTTTTCAGCAATGAGTTTATAAAACTTTAAAAGCTTTTTATCTTCTACTCCTTCCAACGCCTGCAAAGTTGTATGAATAACTCTGTTTGAATCATCATTAAGACCTGCAATAAAAACATCTGTATAATTGCTTTTATTCTCCAATTGTCCAAGCGAGTAATAAGCATCAATTCTTATTTTCTTATTTTTATGAGATGTAAAGGGAACAATAATACCACCATAATCCAGGTTCATCTCTCTTAGCAAATAGGTACAAAATCGAAAGGTTTCAACATCATTGATATTTTCTGTATTTGATTTTATAACTTCTAACCAATCCGTACTTCTATCTTTTGCGTACCAAAATACAAACTGAAAAACACCTAATAAACTTTTATTTGCAAAATCAATTAAATAAGGTTTTGCACGTTCATAATCAAACTTGGTCAATATTTGAAGTAGCATTTTTTGAATTTCACCCAAGCTTAATTCGTATTGTTTTTCTACCACAACAAGAACATCAGAATCTAATTTTTTCTTTTTTAAGATTCCGTTCAAACATTCTTTTTTAGTTTCATCATCCTCCGCACAAAAATAAACTTCAAAAATAGAACGAGACAACCCGCCTAATGTAAACTTAAACAAATCAGGATCAGTTACCATTACATCTTCAGGTATAATGGCATCCAGCCATCTTTCGTACCAATCTAAAAAATTAGTCTCAAAAGCAAAATATGGCTTTTGCCTGTCACTATCAACATAAACGACTCTATCTTTAAATTCACCGTTTAAAACAAGTGCATAATAATACGTACAACCTTGAGTTCCGACTGGTAATAATCCTGAAAATATTCTACCTAATTCAAGATCAAAGTCCTCTGTAGAAATATCTTCATTTTCTTCGATATTTTTATTCAGGTCAGACCAAAATTCATCAGACATATTTGGATAAATTACACAATCTTCTGCCAAATATTGTTTTACATTTTCAGAGATGAATTCATCAATGTTTTTTCCGAAAGGATAAATTCCATAACCTGGTCCAGCAGCAGAATTTGCATACGAAATTCCACCATTGCCAACGTGAAGTAAAAACGCTTTATAATCCTCCGGAAGCTCTAAATTATAGTCCTTTTCAAAACCCAGAATATCATCGCTACTTACCGTTTTTGTTAAAGTATATTGATGACTGCCTGCACCAAATACTTTAAAATCCTTATCCGCACCTTTTGCAAGGATCAGCTTGCTTTTTATTCTTTCTATTTGGTTCAATTTATCCATTCCTTAACCTTTATCTATTCTTTTATTATGGAGTAAATATAAATACATTATAATTTCAAAACAACTAACAACATCAAACAAAAAAGCCAGTTTCAGTAAAGAAACCAGCTTTTTTGGTATGTTTTAAAATATGATTTTTACCTCTCACATTTTTCAAAAATCTTTTTTATTTTAGATAAATACACTTAAAATATAGTATACTAAACCTGCTAATATTGCTGAGATTGGAATGGTTAATATCCAAGCCCAAATTAAGCTTACAGTAACTCCCCAACGTACAGCTGAAACACGTTTTGTTAATCCAACCCCGATGATAGAACCTGTAATGGTATGTGTTGTACTTACCGGAATTTTTAGGTGCTCTGTAAAATAAAGTGTCAAGGCTCCTGCAGTTTCAGCAGCAACACCTTCAAACGAAGTTACTTTTGTGATTTTAGAACCCATTGTTTTTACAATTTTCCAACCACCACTTAATGTTCCGGCAGCAATTGCAGAATAACACGCTAACGGAATCCATCCCGGCATTACTCCTTTGATACCTAAATCGTCGTTTGGTAATACAACATCTAACCAGGTAGCCATGTGAACACCCGGATTTGTATTGATATAAACTGCTACAGCAGCAGCAATAATACCCATTACTTTTTGCGAATCGTTTCCACCGTGACCTAAACTAAAGGCCGCAGAAGATAATAATTGCATCTTTTTTAATGCAGCATCTGCCTGATGAAGATTCAAACTACTAAATATCAAACAAAATGCACTTACCGTTAAGATGATAAAAGCAACTAAAAACCATTTAATATTATGCGGATCGAAAGCCACACTCCAAAAATGAGAAGCAAATCTAGGTTTGTCAATATCAGCATAAGGAACCATTAAACTGCTCACCAACCAAACTGTGGCAATCATTAAGGCAACTGTAAATATTTTAGGACCAATAACTTTTCGGGAAGCATTAAGCAACCAAATCGAAATTAAATAAGAAGCCAACGCCCCTAACAATGGTGCTAAAACAATAAAAGCAATAATTATAAGTACTCCTGAGGGCATTCCGCCATCTTTTCCTGCCTTATACCAACTTACGATTTGATACCAATAATGTGTGGCACCATCTGCATCGACATAACCAGAAAAACCGTGTACAGCGATCGCATGAGCAACTGCTGCTCCTGCAAAACCACCAATTAAAGTATGAGATGAACTTGAAGGAATTCCTAACCACCAAGTCAATAAATTCCAACAAATTGCTGCAATAACACCGGCCAGAATAACAACCAGGTTAATCTCCATGGTGTGCGCCGTTTTTGCAACAGTATCCGCAACACCAAATCCAAAAACCCAATAGGCCAAAAAGTTAAAAAATGCTGCCCAAAGAACTGCCTGAAAAGGCGTTAGAACCTTTGTGGCAACAACTGTTGCAATAGCATTTGCCGCATCATGAAAACCGTTGATGTAATCAAAAATTAAGGCTAATACTATAATGATTATAAGTAGCGTCATAAATTATAACTTCAGAATGAAATAAATTGAATTTAAGAATGTTTTACAGAAATAGATTCCAGTATGTTTGCAACACTCTTACATTTATCTGTTGCTGATTCTAAAACAGATAATACTTCTTTATATTTAATAATATTTTTAGCATCTGTTTCGTTTTCAAAAATTTCAAAAACTGCTTTGTTATAAACGTTATCTGACTTGTTCTCTAATTTATTAATTCTCGCACAAGCATCTTTTATGACTTTGAAATTTTTTAAATTTCTCAATTCTTTTACGGCACTATCAATGTTTTGACACGCTTCAAGATTAATTTCGGTCATTTTTCTGATCGATTTTGTAATCTTATCAACCTGATACAATCTCATTCTGCTTGCTGCACCGTGCAAATAATCTGCAACGTTATCAATAGAAGTAATTAATGTATGAATGTCCTCTCTATCAAATGGAGTAATAAAATTTCTACTCAATTCCAGATTGGTCTGACGTGTAATGTCTTCTCCTTTTTGCTCTAACTCGTCAATTTTCTGAAAAAGAACTTCTCTTTCTTTCAATGGAAGATTTACAGCTTCGTGTAAATTAGACGCTAATTCAATTAAATTGCTTGAAGCTTCTTCAAAAAGTGGAAAGAATTTCTTGTCTTTCGGCACTAAAAATTGGAAAATACTGTTTATTGACATTTTTATATTTTTGATAGTGCAAAATTACTTCAATAATACTTTGCAATGTTAAGCCATTGTTAACAAATCGTTTTCAATTTGAAAACTGTCCAGGAATTCAACAGTCTTTTCGATGTCGTAATGCAGGATTCTATCTTCCTTTACAAGAGGAACTACCTCTCTGTAACTGCTCAAAAACATCTCGATAAAATCACTTGATTTTAGAGGTTCTCTGTATGCAATCGCCTGAGAAGCATTCATTAATTCGATCGCCAAAATACGCTCCAGATTATCTAAAACACGTAACGCTTTTGTTGCTCCGTTTGCCCCCATACTTACATGATCTTCCTGCCCATTGCTGGATACAATACTATCTACGCTTGACGGAGTTGCCAATTGCTTGTTTTGACTTGCAATACTTGCCGCTGTATATTGCGGGATCATAAATCCGGAGTTTAATCCCGGATTATCTACCAAAAATGCCGGAAGATTACGCAATCCTGAAATCAATTGATAGGTTCTTCTTTCAGAAATGCTTCCTAACTCAGCCAAGGCAATTGCCATAAAATCTAAGGCCAAAGCCAAAGGTTGCCCATGAAAGTTTCCTCCGGAAATAATCTGATCGGCATCGATAAATATATTTGGATTATCGGTAACCGAATTGATCTCGGTTTTGAATACTTTTCGAACATAATCGATCGCATCTTTTGAAGCGCCGTGAACTTGTGGCATACAACGGAAAGAATACGGATCTTGTACATGTTTTTTCTCCTGAGCAATAATCTCACTTCCTTCCAGAAATTCATTAATACGTTGCGCCGTAACGATTTGCCCTTTGTGAGGACGTATATAATGTATCAATTCGTTAAAAGGTTCGCTTCTTCCGTCAAAACCTTCTAATGAAATGGTACCTATTAAATCTGCTAAATAAGAATATTTATAGGCTTTTATTAAAATATGAGCTCCGTAAGCACTCATAAATTGAGTTCCGTTTAATAATGCTAAACCTTCTTTTGACTGTAAAACAATTGGTTTCCAGTCAAAACGTTTTAAAACTTCGCTTGAAGCTACTTTTTTTCCTTCAAACAAAACTTCACCTTCTCCTAATAAAGGTAAAGATAAATGTGCCAAAGGTGCCAAATCTCCAGAAGCTCCAAGAGAACCCTGAGTATAGATAATAGGCAAAATATCGTTGTTGTAAAAATCAACCAGACGATTTACCGTTTGTAACTGAATTCCAGAATGTCCGTAACTTAAAGATTGAATTTTAAGCAACAACATTAACTTTACAATTTCAGCAGGAACTTCTTCTCCCGTACCGCATGCATGCGATTTTACGAGGTTTTCCTGAAGTTTTGATAAATTTTCATTCGAAATTTTCACATTACACAAAGACCCAAATCCTGTATTGATACCATAAATAGGTTCTGAATGCGAAGCCATTTTTTTATCTAAATAATCACGACATTTTTGAACATTTACTTTCGCTTCCTCTGATAATTCAAGTGTTTTTTGATTCACTATGATTTCCTGAAGGGCTTCTAAACTTAAGGTTTCTGTACTTATATAATGGATTTCTCTCATGTTGTTTGTATTTTAAGACCCCAAAATTCAACAAATCAATATTAAAAAGCAATGATTATTGAGGATTATTTAATCTTCATTGCAAATAAAATAAAAAAGACATCTTAAAAACAACAAAAGCAAGTCCTTATAGTATAATAAATCAAATTATAAATTTCGTCTTTGTAAACGGCAAAAATATTTCCTACTTAATATATAGGATAAAAACACTCCTTTTTGAACTAATTTTTAAAATTATTAAGGTTGTATTAATTTTAAACCATGTACGAAAAAGCTTTAAATATAGGAATAAGCCAACTTTAGAGTTTTAATTTTAACAAATACTCAATATTAAATTTCTTATAATTGAAATATTAAAATATTCGTAAAAAGGAAATTAGAGTTTTTAACTTTTATAAAAAACTGTACTTTTGAAAAATCAAAATGAAAAGTAACAGCGCAAAATATCAATCTACAATGACAACTCAAACCAGAGTTACAATTGCTGCTACAACAACTTCTACTACAACAACTACTACCCCTTAGGGGTATACATTTTACATATAATCCAGGTTATCTATACTTTTCTCTCGAAAGAAGAAAGGCAATGGATACATGAAAAACATTTACAAAGAAAAAAAAATAGTCGCAGTTTTCAGTTTCAGTTCACAGTGGATAACCATTGAACCTTTGTTACTCAAAATCTTTGCACCTTATTAAAAAACATCAAAATGAAAGTATTAAAATTTGGCGGAACTTCGGTTGCCAATGCTCAAAATATAAAACTCGTTCTCGAAATTATAAATCAAAAATCGAAACAAGATCAATTAATTGTCGTTGTATCTGCTTTAAGCAAAGTAACCGATTTATTGCAGTTAGCAGCGTCAAAAGCAGCAGCAAACGACGAAAGTTTCAGAGATATTGTCGCTGAAATCGAGAAAAAACACCTTGACACCCTAAAAGATTTAATTCCGGTAAGCGAGCAAAGCAGTTTGCTAAGCCATGTAAAAAGAATCATAAACCACTTAGAAACGTTATTAGACGGTTGCTTTTTATTAGGCGAATTATCGCCAAGAACTGCCGATACTATTTTAAGTTTTGGAGAATTGCTTTCGTCTTATATTATAGCACAAGCGTATCAACAAATTGATAAAAATGTCGTTTATAAGGACAGTCGCGAATTAATAAAAACCAACAATAACTTTGGTAAAGCGGTTGTGAATTTTGAAATTTCGAACAAACTCATTCAGGAATATTTTGGCGAAGACCAATCGAAAATCAATATTTTACCCGGATTTATCGCTCAGAATCTTGACGGAATCACAACTACTTTGGGTCGTGGCGGTTCTGATTATACTGCTGCCATTATTGCCGGAGCTCTTGATGCAGAACAATTAGAAATCTGGACTGACGTAAACGGTATGTTTACTGCCAACCCAAAAATTGTAAAACAAGCACAACCAATCGCGACTATCTCTTATCAGGAAGCAATGGAGTTATCGCATTTTGGAGCCAAAGTGCTGTATCCGCCAACGATTCAGCCTGTTTTACGAAAAAATATTCCAATATTAATCAAAAATACTTTTGAGCCGGAAGCTGAGGGAACTTTAATTTCCGATCACGTTTCATCAAAAGATACTGTTGTAAAAGGAATCAGCCATATCGACAATATTTCGCTTGTAACCCTTGAGGGTCCGGGAATGATTGGAGTTTCAGGTTCATCAAAACGACTGTTCGAAGTATTGTCTCAGGAAAAAATCAATGTGATCTTTATTACTCAGGCTTCTTCTGAGCACTCTATTTGTATCGGAATTTTAAACTCGGACGCAGATAATGCAGAAGCTGCGATCAACAAAGCTTTTGAAGTTGAGATTTTACAAAACAAAATTGATCCTGCTATTGTCGAAAAAGATCTTTGCATCATTGCTTTGGTTGGTGAAAACATGAAAAATCACCAGGGTTTAAGCGGAAGAATGTTTAGTACTTTAGGTAAAAACAACGTAAACATTCGTGCCATTGCACAAGGAGCATCTGAACGTAATATTTCGACTGTAATTAACGAAAGAGATGTTAAAAAAGCATTGAATACGTTGCACGAAAACTTCTTTGAAGAAAACACCAAACAGCTGAATCTATTTGTAATGGGCGTTGGAAATGTGGGTGAAAAATTCATCGAGCAAATTCATAACCAAAGAAAGTTTTTAAAAGAAAATTTAAAGATAAATGTTCGTGTAATTGCTTTATCAAACTCCAGAAAAATGCTTTTTGATGAAGACGGAATTTCACTAAAAGACTGGCAATCGGCTTTGGACAAAGGAGAACACGCGATTCCAACAGAGTTTATCGCACGCGCCAAAGAGCTTAATTTACGTAACAGTATTTTTGTGGATATTACTGCAAATGCAAGCGTTTCTGAAACTTACGAAAAATTCTTAAAACAAAGTATTGCCGTTGTAACTTGTAATAAAATAGCTTGTTCATCTGCTTATGATAATTATAAAAAACTAAAAAGTTTATCTCGTCAATACAATGCTCCGTTTTTATTTGAAACGAATGTTGGCGCGGGATTACCTATTATTGATACTGTAAAAAACTTAATTGCTTCTGGCGACAAAGTGCATAAAATCCAGGCGGTTTTATCCGGAAGTCTGAACTTTATTTTCAACAATTTTGATAAGAACAATTCTTTTCACGATGTAGTAAAAGAAGCCGGAGTTCAGGGATTTACTGAACCAGACCCAAAAATTGACTTAAGCGGAATTGACGTTGCCCGTAAAATCCTGATCTTAATTCGCGAAAGTGGTTACGAAATGGATATTGATGCCATTGCAAACGAGTCCTTCTTGCCAGAAGAATCTTTAGCCACAACCAATAATGAAGACTTTTTTGCTTCGTTAACAAAACACGCTGCTCATTTTGGAAAGATTTATGAAGAGGCATTAGCCAAAGATTCAAGATTGAAATACGTTGCTCAATTCGAAAACGGAAAAGCAAGCGTTGGTCTTCAATTCATCCCGAAAGATCATCCTTTCTATAACTTAGAAGGAAAAGACAATATCGTACTTTTCTACACAGATCGTTACGTAGATCAGCCGTTATTGATAAAAGGAGCCGGAGCAGGCGCAGCCGTAACCGCTTCAGGAATTTTTGCGGATGTAATTCGAATAGGGAATAACTAGTATTAGCCGCTAAGGCACTAAGACGCTAAGTTTCTAAGTTTTGTTCTTTGAAACTTAGCGCAAAAAATAAAAAAATCTTTGCGTCTTCGCGCCTTCGTGGCAAAAAACCAAAGCATTAAAAAATAAAACTTTGTGACTTTGTGCCTTCGTGGCAAAACCAACCAGAAATGAAAGAAATAAAACTATTTTGCCCGGCAACTATCGCGAATCTTTCGTGCGGATTTGACGTACTTGGACTTTGCTTAGACAATGCGGGTGATGAAATGATTGTTCGAAAAACAGAACAAAAAGGAGTTCGTATTACTAAAATTGTGGGTGCCGATTTGCCTTTAGAAACCGAGAAAAATGTTGCGGGAGTTGCGGCTCTGGCAATGTTAGAAGCCTATGAAAGAGATTTTGAACCGATAACTTTTGGTTTTGAAATCGAAATCTACAAACATATCAAAGCCGGAAGCGGAATTGGAAGCAGCGCTGCAAGTTCTGCCGGAGCCGTTTTTGGGATTAATGAATTATTAGGACAACCCTATTCTCGTAAAGATTTGGTGCAATTTGCGATGCAAGGCGAGAAATTAGCCAGCGGAAACGCTCATGCAGACAACGTTGCTCCTGCCCTTTTGGGTGGCTTTACTTTGGTAAGAAGTTATGCTCCACTGGATATTATCAGGATTGATAGTCCGGAGGAATTATTTGCAACGGTGGTTCATCCTCAAATTGAGCTCAAAACATCTGATGCACGTTCGGTATTAAAACAAACCGTTTCCCTGAAAAGCGCCATTATGCAATGGGGAAATGTGGGCGGATTAATCGCAGGTTTATACACCAAAGATTATGATTTGATAGGAAGATCTCTTCATGACGAGATCGTCGAGCCTCTGAGAAGTGTTTTGATTCCGGGTTTTGATTTAATTAAACAAACGGCTCTCGAAAACGGCGCTTTAGGTTCCGGAATTTCAGGTTCCGGTCCGTCGATTTTTGCGCTAAGCAAAGGAAAAGAAACCGCAGATAAAATTGCCAAAGCCATGAGCGATGTTTACGAAAAAATGAATTTGCCTTATGAAATTCACGTTTCGAAAATTAATCCGGATGGGGTTAGGATTATATAACACTAATTTCACGAATTTACACCAATTGGTTTGTGCAATAATTAAAACAAAAACATAACGTTTGTCAGACTGAGCGAAGTCGAAGTCCCGCAAAGTATAGCACACAAAGTATAGACGCTAACAAAAAACATGTCGTTTGTCAGACTGAGCGAAGTCGAAGTCCCGCAAAGTATAGCACACAAAGTATAGACGCTAACAAAAAACATAACGTTTGTCATTTCGAGGAACGAGACCCGAGCGATAGCGAATAGACGAAGTAAATCTCCGCTAGTAACTCCGTAATGTAAGTCAATCTTTGTCGAGCTTCTCGCGAAGATTCCTCGTTCCTCGGAATGACAAAAAAACCGAATAATAATTATTAAAATTAAAAAAATCACCACAAAGCTTTGCTCCCGATAGCTATAGGGATTGCGTTTTCAAAAGAAACCATTTCCTTGCGATCTTTGCGGTTAAATAAAAAACAACCATTAGAATTTAGAATTTAAAAAATTGAAATTTGATTACAGAAAGGTCTATTTTCTATACTCTATTCTCTTTTTTCGAAAAATTTAAAATCTAAAGTCTAAAATCTAAAATAAACCATGAAATACTACAGTTTAAACCATAATGCACCAGAAGTTTCGTTTAAAGAAGCTGTGATACAAGGATTAGCGAGTGATAAAGGATTGTATTTTCCTCAAACTATTACGCCTTTAAATCCTGCATTTTTTAACGTAATCGAAAATTTAAGCCACAATGATATCGCATTTGATGTGATTCAGCAATTTGTGGGCGATGAAATTCCAGAAGAAAATTTAAGAGAAATTATCGCCGAAACTCTAAGCTTTGATTTTCCCGTGGTAGAAGTCGAAAAAGGGATTTATTCGCTTGAATTATTCCACGGACCAACCATGGCTTTCAAAGATGTTGGAGCGCGATTTATGTCACGTTGTCTGGCCTATTTTAATAAAGATAAAAAAGACAGTAAAAATACGGTTTTAGTAGCAACTTCGGGAGATACTGGCGGCGCTGTTGCAAGCGGATTTCTTGGTGTTGACGGCGTTGATGTTGTGATTTTATATCCGTCAGGAAAAGTAAGCGACATTCAGGAAAAACAATTGACCACTTTAGGTCAAAACATTAAAGCACTTGAGGTCGATGGTGTTTTTGATGATTGCCAGGATATGGTAAAAAAAGCGTTTTTAGACGAGACTCTGGCGCATAAAAACCTGACATCGGCAAACTCTATTAATATTGCGCGTTGGTTGCCGCAAATGTTCTATTTCTTCTTTGCTTATAAAGCGTTGAAAAGCCAAAACAAACCATTGGTTTTCTCTTGCCCAAGTGGAAATTTCGGAAATATCTGCGCCGGAATTATGGCAAAGAAATTAGGTTTACCAATTGAACATTTTGTTGCGTCTACAAACGTAAATGATACTGTACCAAGATTCTTAGAAAGCGGAAAATACGATCCAAAACCTTCTAAAGCCACAATCTCTAACGCCATGGATGTTGGAAACCCAAGTAACTTTATTAGAATTCAGGAATTATATAATAACGACCTAAAAGCTTTCGAAAAAGACTTTTCTTCTTATAGTTATACTGACGAAGAAACGCTTGTTGCTCTAAAACAAATTTACAAAGTCGACGGTTATATTGCAGAACCACACGGTGCAGTTGGATATTTAGGTTTGAAAAAAGAATTACAAAAACACGAAAATGCAATTGGTGTTTTCTTAGAAACCGCTCATCCTATTAAATTCTTGGATGTTGTTGAACGGGCGCTAGGAATTACGCTTCCTATTCCGGAACAAATTGAGAGTGTTATTAATGAGGAAAAAGTTAGTGTTAAGATTAATACTTATGAGGAATTGAAGAGTTTCTTAGAGTAAAAACTCTTAAAAAAAATAAAGCCACGAATTACACTAATTTTCACTAATTTATTTTGAAAATTTGTGCAATTTGTGGTTTTCTTTTTATAGATAGTTTCTTATGTTTGATCCGCTATTTCAAATAACAAACTCATATGAACATAAAAATAATTATTCTTTTAGCAGTAATAATAATTCTACTTCTCAATTACAAAAGAATACTTTCATACATCAAATATATCAAAGAGCAAAAAGCAATAGAGTTTAAAAAAAGAACCAATCTTAATTTAGATGACCTTTACAAACTATCTGCCCCATCTACATTTTTATTATTTGGTTTCGAAAACAATATATTTCAAAAACCTGTTCTTTATTTTGATGAAAACAATCTCTATTGTATTACATCAAATTTACCAGTGGTTCAACATCCGCTATCTTCTATTACTGAAGTTCAAAGAACTGCTGTAATGATTAATAAAAGGAGAGTTTGGAAAATAATTATAAAAGATAATAACATACAAAAGGCTTATAAATTTAGAGTATATCGTAATCTTGATCTTTTTTTAGAGAAAGTAAAAGAGAACCCAAATTCAATTGTTGACGACAGATATATTTGGGGAATATTTGAATAAATATTTAATTACAATGCCTGCTGCAAATCGAACTTAATAATAAAAATACCAATGACAGGAAAACAATTGAAAATTACAGGAGAATTAATTATAGTAATTTCATTTTTAATTCAAAATTTACTCTTTGATTATTATAACGACAAATCTGAATCGTTATTAAATAGCGCTATGAGCCAATCTATTATTGACAAAGGTTCTGAATTAAAAGAATTAAAATACTTTATTGCTAAATTTCCAAATGATAGTATTACAGAACAACAGTACAGAACGTTAAACATTAACTTGGCAGCACAAAAAATCGCTTTTGCGAAAATAGTCCAAATTACAAGTTTAGATACTACTGATATAGTGAAATCTAAAATGAAAGACACTTTATCAAACGCTTCAAAAAATGTTCATAGCTTTTCAGACTACATGAATTTCATTACAAAAGTCAACACATTACAAATTGTAAATGAATCAACTACAAAACAAATACAAAAAGTAAATTCAAATAAAGATTTTTACCGTATTTTGTTTATTTTCCTTTATATTATTGGCTCAATTTTTCTTGTCTTGGCGATAAGAAAAGAAAAAAACTAGATATTATTTTCTTGTTCTTACTTCCTTACACCGGTGTGCGAAGTCTCAGACTTCGTACTCGTTCCAATAATCACAAAACAAATTACAAGACATTAGAATGGAATATAGGAGCCGGTACGAAGTCGGAGACTTCGCACAGCATACTGTTTTCTTAGAAACCGCACATCCTATCAAATTTCTTGATGTAGTTGAACGGGCGCTAGGAATTACACTTCCTATTCCGGAACAAATTGAGAGTGTTATTAATGAGGATAAAGTAAGCGTTAAGATTAAAACTTATGAGGAATTGAAAGCTTTTTTGGGGTAATATTGAGATAAATAAATTTAAAAGCCATGAAAAATAACTTCATGGCTTCTAATTTTTTTTTAATTATCTATATGCATATTATGCTTTTCGAAGTTTTTCATAGCAATACTTATAAACTTAGAAAAAGTTTTTTTTCTTTCACTCCATTGTTCAAGATGCTCTATTATAATTTCTTCTGACTTCGTTTTCTTATTTACAATAATAAAATCTATGGTTGATAATAATTCTAATCCAAATGAAGAATAAAAGCCATTTAAGAAAGCTTTTGTTTTTTCGACAGTTTCTTTATATTTTTTATTCTCAGGAAAATCTAAAAATTCAATTATTTCCATTTCGGTGTTAGCTCTTAACGCAATTTCCTCAAATGGTTTTTTATCTTTAGAACTATATCCTGTAATATAACTCCCATTCAAATAGTATAGAACATGTTTAACTTTCCCTGAATAAGGTCCATAAAAATTTGCAGAAAATTCTAATTTAAAATTATCTTTAGCTCCAAACTTTTGTAAAAAATATGCTATTTTTTCAGCTGCAAATTCTGAAACAAATTCTCCATTTCTAACCAATTCAAAAAGAACAGATAATAACATTGCTCTTGCAGGAGTTAATTTAACTCTTTCTTTTTTTAAAACTTCTTCAATTGTAGCATTTGGCTGAAAAATTGAAATATCAGTATCAATATCTTTTAGATAATACTGCATTAATCTACTTACTTTATTCCAATCTAATCCACCATGACCAGCACCCAGTGGAGGAATAGCTATTGATTTGATATTTCTATCTTTTATTACTTTAACAAGTTCAATCATTCCTTTTTCGATATAGCTATATTCTGAAGGTTTTCTCCAATCTGTTTTTGTTGGGAAATTTATGATTATTTTTTTTCCTCCTAATAATGATTGCTCTTCAGTAACTAATAACTCTCCAATATGAAATTCGTTGTTTTTACATGCCTTAGCATAAACCTTATAATTATTTGGAAATTGATTTTTAAACTGCAATGCAATTCCTTTACCCATAACACCAACAGTGTTTACTGTATTGACTAAAGCTTCAGCTTCACTTTCTAGTAAATTCCCTTTTATAAATTTGAGCATATTAAAAATAAAATTCGCTTTTTATTAAAATTTTGTCATCTGGTATTCCTAATCCTAAAAGCTTATCTTTAGCTTTTTGATTATACACCGCATATCTCCCAATTGCTTCGCAAGGTATGTCTTTTTCAATCAGAAATTCCGCTTCTTTTCTTCGTTTTTTATCCAAATCTTTAGGATCATTCCAATAAGAATCTTTAATAACCTTTAAATCAATTATTTCTTCAATTTTAGTAATTTCATTAGGTAAAAAAAAACTACTCAAGCAATTTACCGCATGACCATCCGTAAAAATATAATCAAGTCCTAAATTAATTATTTGAGCAACAGTAGTTATACAATAAACTATATTTTCTGCAGATGTAGCTTGAACTCCATTAAAACCTTTTTGTATAACATAAAGCATCGGCATTCTACACCAAAAATAAAAAGGTATGTAATTACTGAGAGTTTTCCCATTGGGAGTAAAAAAAAAATTGCGGTTATTTATTAGGCTTCCATCACCAATTGCTTTATAGTTTTTATTTGCATTAACGGAATCTATTTTAGTAATTCCATGTTGCAACACATGTTCCATGTTATCAATATGTAACATTCTAAAAAGATAAATTTTATTTAAATCTGTCACTACTATAGAGTTTTATCAAACGTAATTAATTCAACGCACTTATCAAAGAAAAGATTATTATGATTATAGAATTTTTAAAAGTATTGATATCAAAATTATTACTTTAAAAAAAAATAAAGAGAAGTAAAACCAAGTAATCTAAAATTTTCAATCAAACAATATAAACTTGTCTTTTTATTTATAAATACAATTTACCCTTTCAGTTTTCCTATTTCTATTTCCTTGTCTTCAGCATGAGCGTCCTGCTCATAAACGCAAAAAAAACAAAAAAAGAGACATTAGACCTTATCTTAATAAGATCTCTTTTTTATTCTAATCTATACTCAAAAAACGATTATTTCCCGTTCAATAATTTCTCCAAATATTCAACTTTATCTTGTTCTGCTTGCACCAAACGTTCGTAAAGTTCAACAACTTTATCTAAAGGATTAAAAGTGCAATTATAATTACCTGTGGTAGTCGAAAGTGTTCCGTTATCTTGAATGGTGTTTCCAATAATATTAAAAACCGCTTCTTCCGAAAAGTTCTTAATTGCTTCAACAGAAACTCCAAGAACTTTTGCTATGTCACTTAGTTTTTGTTCGTCGACAGTTTCGCTTTTTTCAATATTCGAAATTGTCTGCTGGCTTATTCCTAAAGCTTCCGCCAGTACTTCCTGTTTCATATCTTTAAGCTCTCTGATACGGCTTATATTTCTGCCGATATGTTTTGGTTTTATTGCTGTACTCATGATTCAAAGATATTTAAAATTCTTAAACGAAAATAAATTTAGGTAAAAAACAAGTCGTTTTTGTAAGATACGTATTTCATAATGTATACAAACTGTTGTTTACAAAAGCTTGCTATAAAATTAAATCTAAAATATCAGACGCAAATTCGACGGATTCGTTATCACGAAGACACGGATTAATACTGATTTTTAATATATAAACCGTTTAAATCTGCTCCCGATAGCTATCGGGATTGCGAAAGAAAATCCGTTTTATCAGCGTTCTATTACGAGCGAGACTTACTATTTTTTTATATCTTTAAAAACTCTAATTATAGTCACTATTTAGACCATTGAAATTCAATAACACTCCCTAATTCTATGAAAAAAACAATATTTTTATTTCTTTTAGCTGGATTTTTTACTTCATATTCCCAAGAGTCAAAACCAAAAGCTGCGGATAAACCACCGGTTGCAAAAGAAGAAAGTTCTGCTGCTAACCTTACTTTCAATCCGGATTCTCAGGTTATCACAAATCATACGACCACAATAAAAGGACAAAAAATTCCTTATAAAGCAACAACCGGGACGATGCCTGTCTGGGACGAAGACGGAAAAGCAATTGCCGGATTATTCTATACCTATTATGAGCGCTCTGATGTAAAAGATCGGGATTCACGTCCTTTGGTTATTTCATTTAATGGTGGTCCGGGTTCTGCTTCGGTTTGGATGCAGATTGCTTATACGGGACCAAGTTTGTTAAATATTGATGATGAAGGATATCCTGTACAGCCTTACGGAATAAAGGAAAATCCTTATTCTATTTTGGATGTTGCTGATATCGTTTTTGTAAATCCTGTCAACACAGCGTATTCAAGACCTACAAGCAAAGAAATCCCTACTACAAAGTTCTTTGGCGTAAATGCCGACATAAAATATTTAGCCGATTGGATCAATGGTTTTGTAACCCGCTCTAATCGTTGGGCTTCGCCTAAATACCTGATAGGAGAAAGTTATGGCACAACCCGTGTTTCGGGATTGGCGCTTGAATTACAAAACAATCAATGGATGTATCTCAACGGAGTGATTTTGGTCTCTCCTACTGATTTAGGGATAACCCGTGGTGTTGTTTCAGACGCTGCGCTTAAACTACCCTATTTTGCAGCTACCGCCTGGTATCACAAAATGCTGAGTCCTGATCTTCAAAACAAAGATTTAACTGCTATGTTACCCGAGGTTGAAGATTTTACCATCAACGAACTTCTTCCTGCATTATCTAAAGGGGGATCTTTAGAAGAACAAAAAAGAAAAGAAATTGCCACAAAAATGGCACATTATTCCGGTATTTCTGAGAAAGTGATCCTGCAAAATAATTTAGACGTTCCGTATGATTATTTTTGGAAAGAACTGCTAAGAGATAAAGGTTATACCATAGGAAGACTTGATTCAAGGTACAAAGGAATTGATCGTAAGGATTCTGGTGAAAGTCCGGATTTTAATGCCGAACTTACGTCCTGGCTACATTCTTTTACACCTGCCATCAATATGTATGTTCGTAATAATCTTAATTACAAAACAGATTTTAAATATAATATGTTTGGTTCTGTATTTCCCTGGGACAGATCTAATGATAAAACAGGCGAAAACCTGAGACAAGCCATGGCTCAAAATCCATATTTGCACGTAATGGTGCAATCAGGATATTATGATGGTGCCTGTGACTATTTTAATTCTAAATACAATTTATGGCAAATGGATACAAGCGGAAAACTAAGTGATCGAATGTCATGGAAAGGCTACAGAAGCGGTCATATGATGTATTTGAGAAAGGCTGACTTAGAAGCTGCAAATGAAGACATCAGAACATTTATAAAGCAATCATTGCCTAAGGCTGGCGAACCTGCAAAATATTAAATCTAATTTCTAATTTTAAAGAAGCTAAATTACAACTACTATAATTCATGATCTCAAAAGCTACAATACAAGATATTCCCTCATTAACAATATTAATAAACTCAGCGTACAGAGGCGAAACTTCAAAAAAAGGCTGGACTACAGAAGCGCATTTATTAGCCGGAAAAAGAACTACCGATGAAGAATTAACAGCAATTATTTTAGATCCTAAAAATACATTCCTGAAATATACAGAGAACGACAAGATTATCGGATCTGTTTTATTGGTCGAAAAAGGAGATCAATTGTATGTAGGAATGTTAACTGTTTCGCCTGAATTACAAAATAGCGGGATTGGTAAAAAGATGCTGGCAGAAGCTGAAATTCATGCCAAAACTTTGGGATTGTCTACGCTTAGTATGACGGTTGTTTCGGTTCGTTCAGAACTTATTGCGTGGTACAAACGTCATGGTTATGTTGATACGGGCGAAAGAGAACCTTTTCCTTCGAGTGATATTCATATTAATATTTCTGATAAACCTTTGGAGTTTATTTATTTAGAGAAGCACGTTTAAATGGTTTGCCAAGAAGACACAAAGGCGCAAAGTTTTTTTTCCTTTTTACCATATAAGTGATATAAGTTCATTTAAAAGTAGATTAAATATGAATCTTAGATACTTCAAATCTTATAAAATATTAAGTAAATGAACATAACCCATTTATCTAAAAAAGATAGTAAATCCTCTATCTGGAGTGGCGGGTTGACGTATGAATATATCATATATCCGAAAACAGCAAACTACGCCGACAAGGATTTTCTATTCAGAATAAGTAGTGCTACAATAGAGCAAGTTCCCTCGGAGTTTACCCAATTTAAAGGCTATCACCGCTATTTGGTTATGCTTGATAATGGCTTAGCTATTGAGGTAAACAAAGAAAAAAAGGTATATGAGAAATATGAAATCATAGAATTTAAATCTAATGATGATGTGACTTCTTATACAAAAGGCATTGATTTTAACTGGATGGTTTCTGAAAAAATAGCCCATCATAACCTTAAAATAACAAATAGTAATGAGAATTGTAAGGCTCAAATAATAATTTTATATTCTCTGGATACAACCGTTATTAAAATTAATGAGACGTCGTATGATCTAAAACCTTATGATTTATTAGTCATTGAAAATCCAGAAAAGGAAAATATAATAATTGATTTTTCTACTGAATGCCTCTTTGGGATATTGGATTTTTAATTAGATCACGAAGTTTTTTTAATGGCGCAAAGACGCGAAGTCGCAAAGATTATTTGTTTTTTACCACATAAGTGATATAAGTTCATTTTAGAAAAACAATCCCTGATAATCTGTCGAATCAGTAAAATCTGTGGGCTATTTCTTTATACAAAACTTAAATTTCCTTATATTATTACATGGTTTAAAAACTTTGCGTCTCTGCGGACTTTGCGAGATTTTTTTAATAATACAGAGACGCACTGCAGTACGCCTCTAAAGGAACCTTTGAACCTTTGAACCTTTTTTAAACCGTCCTTTTAATCTTTGATAAAAATTCGTGCGAAACACCAAGATAAGACGATAAGTTTCTATTATTGATTTTTTCTACTTTGTGCGGGTACTTATCGATAAACTCGAGATACCTTTGCTTCGAAGTTTTGTTTAAGACATCTATAAGTCTTTGCTGAATGGCGATGTTTGCTTTTTCGACCATAATGATATGAAACTGAATTAGCTTGGGCACTTGCTCAAATAAGAGCATTTTATTTGCTTTGCTAATGACCAAAATCTCACTGTCTTCAATCGCCTTGATATTGTAGGTTGTTGGCTTTTGATGATAGAAACTTTCGAGGTCACACATCCATTCGTTCTCAAAAGAGAAGAAAATAACACTTTCGGTACCGTTGTCATTCAAAATGTAGGTTTTGAAAGTACCTTTTAAAATAAAGCCTTCGTAGGAACTGTTTGAATCCTGAATTTGTAGGTATTCATTTTTCTTTAGTTTGATAAACTCGGCTTTTTCAACAACAAATTCCCATTCTTCATCTGATAACGGGATTTTGCGTTCAATACTTAATCTTAGGGGCTTGTACATGCGTTTTTACTTTTATTCTTACTTGGGGCGTAAGTTTTGAATTAATTAAAAAATTATGTAATCGATTACGCAAAAGTACTTTTTTTATGCATTTTTGTAAATTAACAATTGTTAAAAAAACACTTTTTATACAATTATTTTCAAAACATTGAACTTGTTCAACTTTTTACAAAGTTTTTATAGTCAGTTTTGCACTGTTAAATTAATATAAACCCCCAATTTATTATTATGAAATTTAAATCAACATTTTCAGTGTTCCTACTAACACTGATTTTAGGTTTTACAGCTTGTAACACCGAAGACATTGCATCTCCAAACAGTGAGAGCGCTATTATTGAAACTGCAACACCTACTTCTGGTAGTCTGACTGCAAAAGTTGGAAACTGTTCTGAAGTTCCCGGATGGGCTTCTCAAAACGGTGGTACAACCGGTGGAGGAACTGCTGCTGAAACAACTGTGACTAACTACGCTCAGTTGAAATTGGCAATTGAAAACAGTGCCGTAAAAGTGATCAAAGTTACCGGTACAATTACCGTTACGACAAGATTATCATTGCAAGATCAAAGCGGTAAAACTATTTATGGTACTAGCGGTGCAAAATTAGTTTCTACAAACCAAACTAAAGATGCTTCCGGTATTATCAACATCAAAAGAGTTAAAAACTTAATCATCAGAAACCTTATTTTTGAAGGTCCTGGTGCTTATGACACTGACGGTTGGGATAATGCTATTTTGGACGATTGCCAAAATGTATGGGTTGACCACTGCGAATTTAGAGATGGTGTTGATGGAAACTTTGACATCAAAAACAAATCTAATTATGTAACGGTTTCTTATACAAAATTTGGTTACCTGAAACCTGCCAAAGCTGGTGGTTCAGGCGGAACTGATGATCACAGATTCTCAAACTTAATTGGTTCAAGTGATGGTGCAACTGCTGATCGTGGTACATTAAAAATTACTTTTGCCCGTTGTTGGTGGTCTCCAGGTTGCAAAGAAAGAATGCCAAGAGTTCGTTACGGACAAGTGCATTTGATCAACAACTATTTTAATAGTACTGCAAGTAATAAATGTATTGCAGCTGGATTTGAAGCAAACCTTCTTGTTGAAAGAAACTCTTTCGACGGTGTAAAAACACCTATCGATTTAATGACCGGTTATACAGCGGTTACTGCAGTAGATAATGTTTTTGCTAATACATCAGGAAATCAATTAGGTAGTAAAACTGCTTTTACACCTCCTTATACAATCGTGAAACTTGCTGCATCTGCTGTTAAAGCTGATGTTACTGCAGGAGCCGGAGCTACTTTTTCCGGTAACACGTGTGGATCGTTCTAGTTAAAAAAGATGAGTTAGTTTAGTTTTTTTTATTTAAACCATATAAGTTATTTAAGTTGTGTTGAGTCTAATTGACTTTTGCATTCTTAAACTACTTATATGGTTCTTTTTTTTACTGTGATTTTTTTTGCCGCAAAGACACAAAGACGCTAATTTTTTTATAGTATGCCTTTATAATCTCGCAAAGGCGCAAAGTTTTTGACATTCTTTGCGCCTTTGCGAGATTTTTTAAATATGAAATGTTAGACGCACTGCAGTACGTCTCTACAGAAAAACCTCTGAACCTTTGTTACTCTGTACCTTTGAACCTTAAAAAAAACCTGTGAAGATTTAGACGCATTGCAGTACGTCTCTACAGAGAAACCTCTGAACCTTTGCCTCTCTGCACCTTTGAACCTTAAAAAAAAACCTGTGAAGATTTAGATGCATTGCAGTACGTCTCTACAGAGAAACCTCTGAACCTTTGCCTCTCTGGACCTTTGAACCTTTAAAAAAAAACCTTTGAACCTCTTTTAAAGAACTAATTCCTCAAACAATCGTTGAATCGTTTTATCTAAATCCTGACATAATCCTGAATGTGGTCTGGAAGTCTGAATTGCTGAACTCCGAATGGCTGTTAACCAGCGAAAGCGTTCCGGAATCTCCATTTGGCCAATTGGACCGCCATCTTTGGCTCCGTTAACAATTTTTTCTAATGCAGTAATATTGCAATGCAATTGTTCGATATCAAAATCGTTTGACAATGCTTCGACTTTTGCATCGTTTATGTGGTGCAATACTTTTATAAATTTGGCTTTTTTGCAAAATAAAATGATTCCGATATTCAGGAATTCTTCGCGTTCTACTCTTGGTACCACGCGAATTACGGCATACTCATATAGGTGACTATCTTGCATTTTGCGCTTGGTTTACAAAGATTTCTGAATTGTTTAGTCTTGTTTGCAAAAACTGTAGGTAAACATTTCGCAAAGCTTCCGGCGTTTCATCGCTATCTTCCCATTGCAGCCATTCTTCTGGAATTGTGTTTACAATTTCTTTTAGAATTTCTGGTGTTAGAAGTGTTTTATATTCAGCATCAACCTCTTTTAAAAGGGAAGCTTGCGGCAATAAAACGTGGTCTTTTATTAAGGCAAACGGACTCTTGGCGTGTTGCTCCCAATTGTTCCAGGAATGGTGAAAATACAAACATGCTCCATGATCTATAAGCCATAATTCTTTATGCCAGATCAGCATATTGGTGTTTCTAAAGGTACGGTCGACATTGGTAATATAAGCATCCAGCCAGACTATTTGCGAAGCTAGTTTGGGATCAACGGTTGTTACAACAGGATCAAAGGTTATGGCACCTGACAAAAAATGAAGTGCCAAATTTAATCCCTGACTTCCTTGTAGTAAATCCTGAATTTCTTCGTCGCCTTCGCTTCGTCCAAATGCTTCGTCGAGATGGGCAAAAACCAATTCCGGCAGTTGAAGTTTTAAAGCTTTTGCAATTTGTCCGCCAACCAATTCGGCAATCAGAGCTTTTATACCATGACCGGCACCTTTAAATTTTAGGACGTATTTAAAATCGTCATCGGCTTCTGCCAAAGCGGGCAAAGAACCGCCTTCGCGCAAAGGTGTAATATAACGTGTAACGTTTACCGTTCTGAGATCGAAATTGTTTTTCATAAGCAGTATTTACTGGAATACAAACTTACGAATTTAGATTTCTGATTGTAGAGTTTAGATTGTAGATTTCTGATTGTAGATTTTAGATTTTAGATTTTTCTTAAACCGCAAAAAACGCTGGGAATGATTTTTAAGCTGTTATTTTTAAGTACGCGGATGAAACAGATTCGCTAAAGCGAAAGCGCGGATTTACACAGATTTTTAATTCTTATCTGTGATATTTTAGCCGAAGGTTTATAGTAAAAAAATTTAATTGAAAAATTTCAAATTCCAACTATCTTCATTTTGTCACCCTGAGCGAAGTCGAAGGGCGTACCAATTGGAACGTGGGCTTCGACTTCGCTCAGCCTGACAAGCTGAATACAACAAAAAAACTTTGCGAATCTTTGCGTATCCCGATAGCTATCGGGATTGCGCTCTTTGCGGTTAAACTACGATCCGACAAAACTTGAAACCTGAAACCTGAAACTTGAAACTCAAGAAACTTTCTCGATCTCCAAAAAAGCTTTACCCAGATTCTCTATAATATCTGATGCTATAAACGCCTGATAACCTGTTTGTGGCAAGGCAATATCTGCGGTTAAGCCGTGGAGAAATACACCTAGTTTTGCGGCATATTTAGGTTCATACCCTTGTGCGAGTAAACTGGTGATAATTCCGGTTAGGGTATCGCCACTTCCTGCGGTGGCTAGTGCGGCATTTCCGGTAGTATTTTCGTAGATATCGGTTTTAATGATGATGTGGGTTGGTGCCCCTTTCATGACAACAATTACTTTATATTTTTCTGAAAAAGCGATTGTTTTTTGAAACTTTTCAGACTCTGAATTCCATTTTCCTATCAGGCGTTCGAGTTCTTTGGGATGTGGTGTCAAAATGGTGTTTTCAGGAACCAGCTCTAACCAGGATTGATTTTGTGATAAAATATTCAACGCATCGGCATCTATAACCAAAGGTGCTGTATTGATTCTTAAAAATTCGAATAATGCTTTTTGTGTGCCTAACTCCTGCCCTATTCCGGGACCAATTGCAATTGCCTGCGCGCTTATTGGGATATGAATATTGGTTATGAAATTAGCATTTTCATCGGTCACTACCATAACTTCGGGAATCGAGATTTGAAGAATCTGATAACCACATTTTGGCGTATAAGTTGTTACGAGTCCGCAGCCCGATTTTAGACAGGATTTTGAAGCAAGAACTGCTGCTCCTATTTTGCCATAACTTCCGGCAATAATCACAGCATGTCCCTGAAGTCCTTTGTGTGTATGAGGATTTACAGGTTTGTAGAATTTTAGAATTTCTTGTTTTGTGATTAAAAGCGGATCTTTCATTTTGGTTTATTTATTGTAATCATTATTTTTTAATCACTTACGGATTTAGGTTGAGGTATTAGAACGCTGATGAAACGGATTTACTTCGTAAAACGCGGATAAAAACAGATCTTTTACCTGGATGCTGTATGCTCTTTCTTAATTAAATAAATAACACGTTGCGTATATTTTTTGAACACATAGAAACATTAGCATGATTGAACTCATAAAAGGCGTTTTACTTGCATTAACGCACATAGCTATGTGTGAGAAACGAGTTTCTTTTCAATTTACTTTTTCAAAATCATAAAAGCTATGTTTCTATGTGTTTAATTAATTTCTTACGCTTACACCAATGGATTAAATTAGATGATTAAAGTTACATAAAAATTTGAAGAAGAAAGTGTTTCTTGTTACCGTTAATTCCTAGCCCTGATAGGAGCGATATCCTTTTATATTTTTCTTTAAAATATAAAAGATATAGCGGATAGCAGGAAATAGCTCCTAAACATTGCGAAATTTATAATTTAGACTGCTATTTTTAGATATTTTTTGAATAAATTTGCGACACAATTTTATAAAACAACACAATGAAAAATACTGCGCTTACGCACATACATGAGAGTTTGGGAGCGAAAATGCTACCTTTTGCAGGTTATAATATGCCTATTACTTATGAAGGAATCAACGCTGAACATGAAACAGTTCGTACTAGTGTGGGCGTTTTTGACGTTTCGCACATGGGTGAATTTTTGTTGACAGGTCCAAATGCTTTGGCTTTGATACAAAAAGTGACTTCGAACGATGCGTCGACTTTGACAATTGGAAGAGCTCAATACTCTTGTTTGCCAAATAATGAAGGCGGAATCGTAGATGATTTGATTGTTTATAAAATGAAAGAAGAGCAGTATTTACTGGTTGTAAATGCTTCGAATATAGAAAAAGACTGGAACTGGATTTCATCTCACAATGATTTGGGTGTCGAAATGAAAAACTTGTCTGATGATTATTCTTTACTGGCAATCCAGGGACCAAAAGCGGTTGAGGCGATGCAGGCTTTGTCTTCTATCGATTTAGCTGCAATACCTTATTATCATTTTGAAGTAGCAGATTTTGCCGGAATCGACAACGTAATTATCTCTGCTACAGGATACACAGGTTCTGGAGGATTTGAAATTTATTGTAAAAATTCTGAGGTTGAACAAGTTTGGAACAAAGTTTTTGAAGCTGGTGCAGCTTTTGGAATCAAACCAATTGGATTGGCTGCCCGTGATACTTTGCGTCTGGAAATGGGATTTTGTTTGTACGGAAACGATATCAACGATACTACTTCTCCGCTAGAAGCTGGATTAGGCTGGATTACTAAATTTACTAAAGATTTTACCAATTCTGAAAGTTTGAAAAAACAAAAAGAAGCTGGTGTTACCAAAAAATTAGTAGCTTTTGAAATGCAGGAACGTGCTGTACCAAGACATGATTATGAAATTGTTGATGCAACTGGTGCTGTAATTGGTGTGGTAACATCCGGAACAATGTCGCCATCTATGAACAAAGGGATTGGTCTGGGATATGTTACGGTAAATAATAGTACTGTTGATAGTGCTATTTTTATTAGAATCAGAAAAAATGATGTTCCTGCAAAAGTGGTAAAATTACCTTTTTTCAAGAAATAGTTTTTTAGAACATAAAAATTTTGAAAATGCATTGCTATTTAAGCAATGCATTTTTTTTGCCACGACCCGAGATAGCGCAATGTCATTAAGTTAAGCTTTAAAAAAATAAAATCCGTTTTTATCTGCGTCTTTACGAAGTAAATCTGTTTTATCCGCATCAAAATTAGACGCTGATTTTACTGATTCGCTAAAGCGAAAACGCTGATAAAAACGGATTTTTCTAATTACTTTTTTGATTAAACTGTTAAGTAATTTTATAGATTTCCCCTTAACTTAATGACATTGAGCGATAGTGAACAGGCGAAGCAATTCACGAATTATTATAAAAAGCATAAAGAAAAAATTCGTGAATTCGTGGCGAAAGTTTTATCAAAATAAATCGTCCTCATGTAAGAAATTTTAGAGAAATTGTAACTTTTTATCAAAAAATAAAGTGTAATTTTAATCTAAACGAAGATTTTCGATTTATGAAAAAAATAATATTACTACTGGTATTAACAACAAATGTTCTGTTTAGTCAAAATAGTGACAGCACTTGTGAAATACTAAACAAAATAAATGCACTTATTCAGGCAGAACACATCAGACCAAAACCGGTAGATGATAGTTTGTCGATTTTTGTTTTTGATAATTTAATCAATGAACTGGATCCGTCAAGAAATATATTTTATAAAACAGAATATGATGAATTGGCAGATAAGTACCGTACGAATTTAGATGATTTGATCCTGAGTAATCAATGTAGCTTTCTGGATGATATTACTGCAAAATATAAAGAGGGCCTTTTAAGAACCAAAGCTGTGATCGAGAAAATACAAAAGGAACCTATTGATTACAACAAAAAAGATACGATCCGATTTTATAAAAAATCTTTTCCGTTTTATCTCAAAAAAGAAGATTTGGAGAAAGTCTGGATTAAAAAACTTCGTTATCAAATTCTGGACGAAATAGCCGAAACCAGCGATAATCTAGATTCGATTACAGCCAATTTTAAGTCTATTGAATTAAAGTCGAAAAACAGGATTATATCAAATGAAATTTGCCGTATCAATACACTTTTAGAAACGAATCTAAAACAGGAAGAAAAACTATACAATTTCTTCTGTACTTATTTTGATCCTCATACCGCCTATTTTAGCGATGACTCTAAAACGAGTTTTGTCGCTTCGCTATCAAAAGAGCATTTATCGCTGGGAATGACGGTGAATTTGAATGAAAAAAATGAAATCATCATTGCAGAAATTGATCCTAATGGTCCGGCATATCAAACAGGATTGCTAAAAAAAGGGGATCAGATTGTTTCTATATCCAACCAAAAAGAGACTTTGCAGGTTTCGTGTGCTTCGCTGGAATCTATTTCGACGATGATTTTATCTGAATCAAACAAAAGCATAACGCTTACGCTAAAACGAAATTCCGGTAAAAGCTTTGACGTCTACATCGAAAAGCAGGTTATGAAAGATGAAGAAAATTCTGTTTTTAGTTTTATTATTGGTAAAGACAGTAAAATTGGATATATTAAAATCCCCAGTTTTTATGCTGACTTAGACGGTAATAGCCGCAAAGGTTGTGCTGATGATGTGGCGAGAGAAGTAATAAAACTCGAAAGAGATAATATAAAAGGTTTGGTAATTGATTTGATTGACAACGGCGGCGGATCTATGGAAGAAGCCATAAAACTAGCCGGAATGTTTATTGATTACGGGCCATTATCGATTGTGGTGGACAATAAAGATGGCGAATCAGTGATCAATGATCCTTACAAAGGTTTAATTTACAAAGGTCCAATCGTGATTTTGGTCAATAGCAACACAGCATCTGCAAGTGAGTTTTTTGCCTCTATCCTGCAAGATTACAATCGTGCTTTATTATTGGGCAGCAATACACTGGGCAAGGCTACCATGCAAACTATTCTTTCGCTTGACGAAAGCAAGAATACTGATTTTCTAAAAATAAGTATCAATAAATTTTACAGGGTTACCGGCAAAAGTCACCAATATATTGGTGTAAAACCAGATGTAATTCTTCCTGAATTTTATGAGAGTGTGTATCAAAAAGAAAGTGATTTTCCTACTGCCATAAAAAACGACAGTATCAAAGTGGCACTAAAATATAAGCCTTACGTAAAAAGAAGTCTAATCGATAAACTGGCTAAAAATAGCTCCACAAGATTGTCTGACAATTACTTTTTTAATAATATTAAAAAGATAAATTTAAAAATTGACCAAATTGTAAACACACCAAAAGCGGAGATTCCGATGACTTTGGAGGCTATTTTTAAACAGAAAAAAATAGTAAATTCTCTATGGACAGAGATCAATACTTTTAATGATGAAAATAATCCGCTGGATGTCTATAATTCTACTGTAAATCAGTTTTTATTGGGTGTTTATCCTAATGACAAAACAATAAACCAATACCAGATCGACAATCTAAAAACAAATCCATACCTGAATGAAGCCGTAAATGTTATCAACGAGTTCAATGCAATGAAGTAATGATTTTAGATTTTAGATTTTAGATTTTAGATTTTAGATTTTAGATTTTAGATTTTAGATTTTATCAAAATTTTCAATTTTGAAAAAGATATTTTGGGGTGAAACTTTGCGAACTTTCTAAAACAAACTTTAAATAAAATCTTTGCGAACTTTTTAAAAAACTTAGCGCAGTCTGGGCTAAAATTTAAAAACCTTTATAATAAAACCAGACCTTGTAACATAATTTAAAAAAGAATCCAATTGATTTTGCAAAAATAAGGAATAACCGTATTTTTGCATCTCAAAATAAAAAATAGTAATGGGAAGAGCGTTCGAATTTAGAAAAGGAAGAAAAATGAAACGTTGGTCAGCAATGGCTAAAACATTTACCCGAATTGGTAAAGATATCGTTATGGCCGTTAAAGAAGGTGGTCCTAACCCAGATGCCAATTCTAGATTAAGAGCTGTAATACAGAATGCAAAAGCCGCCAACATGCCTAAGGACAATGTCGAGCGCGCGATAAAAAATGCAAGTAATAAAGATACTGCCAATTATAAAGAGATTTTGTTTGAAGGTTATGCTCCTCACGGAATTGCTATTTTGATCGAAACAGCATCTGACAACAATAATAGAACTGTAGCAAATATTCGCAGCTACTTTAATAAATGCAACGGTACAATGGGAACTCAGGGTTCTGTTGAGTTTATGTTTGACCATACTTGTAATTTTAGAATTGCAAAAGGAAATCTTGATCCGGAAGAATTAGAACTTGAACTGATTGATTTTGGTGCCGAAGAAGTTTTTGAAGACGAAGACGGAATCTTAATCTATGCTCCTTTTGGAAGCTTTGGTGCTTTGCAAAAAGAATTAGAAAACAGAGGTCTTGAAATTTTATCTTCAGGTTTTGAGCGTATCCCGCAAATTACCAAAGAACTTACAGAAACTCAAATTGCAGACGTTGAAAAACTAATCGAAAAAATTGAAGAAGATGATGACGTTATGAACGTTTATCATACCATGCAGGAAGCATAATATTTTTTTTATACTATAAATTAAACTCCAGAGAAATCCGGAGTTTTTTTTTTGCCATAATGAGGAAAGCCGTAAAGAAAGAAAATATAGAATGTTTATGTTTGGAAAAAAATTAACAAAAACAGCTCTTAAGAAGTGTCTACAGTAAATATGTATTCATTTTAAGAATACATATTTAAGTATTTTCTTATAGCAAATGATAGTTCTGGAAAGTTATTAAACATTTTTAGAACAACTCTTTTCCTATTAGGAATAATATCTATTTGAGGATACTCAGCTTATATATTTCTATCGAGTTGTGTTGTTAATACATTGCTTTTTACCAAATAAAACCTGCTATAAAATTGAAAAAAATTACTCCAAAATTTCCCTCTTTCCTATTCAGTTCAGTTTTATTCCTTATAAGTTTCAATAGTTTTTCTTCTACTTATAGAGATACCATTAGTAATGGTAAAAAAAACAATCCCATACTAAATATAGGTTCTCAAAAAGGATTAGGTGCCTTTTCTTATGATCCTAAAAGTGACGAAAATCAATTTACGGAATCTTATATTAAGAAAAACTTTCCTGTTGCAGATCCAACAAACAAAAATCTAAACAAAGCACTGGAACTTTTTAAGGCAATTGACCTTAATAACAACATTATAGACTTTTTAGAGCCTAAAAATCTTGCAAGCCTTCCTATTGGAATAAAAAAAACTGTTAATGGTATACAATATATGTTGGGTATCAGTAATGCAAAGTTTACCCCTGAATATACTGAACTAACGGCCTTTGTTAGGATCATTTTGCCTCAAATAGATGCCGCAGGAAAGCAAGAACAACTCTTTTTTGGCGCAAATAATATCAAACTTTCGCATAAAGGCGGCTTAATTGGTGATACCAATTTAGTTTTGTTAGGTGATGTTCCGCTTAAAATATTAGGAAATCAAGCTTTATTGGTTTTAAAAGGTGGAATGGATATGGCCACTGGAAAAATTGAAAACAAAACTTACGTAAAAATTGATTGTAGTGGATTTAAAGAATTGGGAATAACTGCAGATGTCCAATTTTCACAAAAAATCATAAAACCCGTAGATGCAGATAATAATGTAATCCCTGATAAATCTGTAATAGGTACTTTTCAAACCAGCGCTTCTAACTGGAATGACATTCTTATAGAGCTTTCTTTACCTAAATTTCAGATCAGCACATTTAACGGATTAATCTTTGAAATTAAGAAGGCTAAAATAGATTTAAGCGATATTCGAAATCCAGACAAAATAAATTGGCCTCCAAATTATCAAACTGATTATTTGGTTCCGGGCAACGAGCTATTATGGAGGGGTTTGTATGCAAGTGCGGTCGATATAACCTTACCTGAAGAATTTCAAATAGCGGGAAGTAGTAAAAGAATCTCTTTTTCTGCCAAGGATTTACTAATTGACGGAATGGGAGTTTCGGGCACTTTTACAGGAAATAATATCTTAGATCTTGGCGAAGGTTCTGCTAGCGGATGGTCCTTCTCTGTTAATAGTATTAATTTAGGTTTTAAAGCAAATGCATTGGTTTCTGGTGGTTTTGGGGGAGCTATTGTATTACCAATGTCTAATCCGGAAAAAAGATGCAAAGAAGGCGCCGGGAGTGAACTTGCTTATACTGCCAGCATAAATCCTATAGATCATGAATATCTATTAAGAGCCGATGTAAATAAAGATCTCTGTTTTAATGTATTCAAAGCTACTGCAAATATAGAAAAGGGTTCTTATATTGAATTAAAGGTAAAAAACGGAAAGTTTTTACCAAGGGCATTATTAAATGGAAATCTTACGATAGCTGTTGGTCTTTCAGAAACAAGTGAAGCTGATACAGAAAAAGTAAAAGATCCCAAAGCTCCGGTAACAACCTACATGTATGAAAATGGTGCCAGCTCTGGTGCACTTTATGACATAAAAAATGTCACGACCGATCCTAAAGAAACGTCAAAAACGGAGACTGATGATACAAAAAAAACAGTGCTGTTTGACGGAATCATATTTCAAAATTTACAACTACAAACTGTAACTCCAATTATTAAAGCGGATTATTTTGGTTACAAAAACAATTTTGATGAAGGTCCTAAATCATCAAAAGTTGCAAATTTCCCAATTACAATTCATGAAATTGCATTAATTGCAGATGATAATTCTGCAGCTTTAAGAGTTGATTTGTCCATTAATTTAATGGAAAATCAATTTAACGGAAGGACAAAATTTGATCTTGTTGGAAGATTTAACGAAAAAACCGGGATCAAAAAATGGAAGTTTGATTACGTAAAATTTCAAAGGATAGACCTTGCAGCAGATATTGGTGGTGCCAAATTTGAAGGAAGCATTACCATAATGGATAATGATCCTGTTTATGGCAAGGGTTTTAAAGGAAATTTGAAAGCCGAATTTAAAGGTGGAATAATTGTAGAAGCCAATGCCATTTTTGGCAAAATGACAACTTTCAGGTATTGGTATGTAGATGCCATGGTTGATGGTTTAAATATTCCCTGCAGTGCATTTGTCATCAAAGGTTTTGGTGGAGGTGCGTATTATAATATGAAGAAACAAGGTTTCAGTTCTACTTTTACAGCATCCGGTGTTCAATATGTTCCAGACGAGGCATCTTCATTAGGAATAAAAGCTATGATTCATTTTGCCAATGCTGCAAGCCCTAATGCATTTTGGGGAGGTGCAGGTTTTGAAATTGCATTTAATGATCACGGAGGTATAAATAGAATCAGTATCTACGGTGAAGGCCATGTTATGCAAGAGTTTGGTTTCAAGGCTCCTTTAAGTTCTTTGAAAAAAGATCTTCAACAGGTAAGTTTAAAAGAAAGTACGTATCCTAAAGAAACTTTAGACAGCTTAAAAGAAAGTAATTTAATTGAAGCATCAAAAGAAGTCTATCCAGATCGGGTTTCCGGCCAGGCAGGACTTAATGCCTATGCTGCAATAGAATATGATTTTACAACAAAAACCCTGCACGGATCATTTGATCTGTATGTAGATGTTGCCGGTGGTATCATAAAAGGTATATCGTCTAAAAACAGGGCTGGATGGGCAGTGCTCCATTTTGCTCCGGACAAATGGTATATTCATATGGGGACTCCTACAGATCGATTAGGTCTTAAAATGGCTATAGGCTCTGTAGAAGTCGAAGCCGGAGGTTATTTTATGATTGGGGATGATATTCCCGGAAGTCCTCCGCCCCCGGATATTGTAGCGCAAATTTTAGGCTTGGATGTTCAGTCACTAAATTACATGAGGGATGAAAATAGTGTTGCTTCAGGTAAAGGTTTTGCCTTTGGATCTAATTTTAGTATAAAAACAGGAGATCTGACTTTTCTTATTTTCTATGCAAATTTTCAAGCAGGATTTGGATTTGATATTATGGTAAAAGATTATGGCGAAGCACAATGTAAAGGGTCCGGACAAATTGGTATAGATGGCTGGTATGCTAATGGTCAATCTTATGCTTATCTGCAAGGGGAATTAGGTATAAAGATTAAACTCTTTATGATAAAAAAGAAAATCACCATTATAAAAGGTGGAGGAGCCGTACTCTTGCAAGCCAAATTACCTAATCCGGTATGGATTAGAGGATATTTAGGCGGTTACTTTAATTTACTGGGAGGTGCTGTTAAAGGTAGTTTTAGATTTAAATTAGAATTTGGTAAACAATGCGAATTCGTTAATGATACGCCACTGGGCGGTCTAAAAACAATAGCAGATATAACTCCGGCGGATGGTACAAAAGATGCAAGCGTTTTTACATTACCTCAAGTTGGATTTAATATGCCTATAGAAAAAAACTTTACTATTGAAGATGATAATGGCGTAAAAACGTATAAGTTAAAACTGGAAGAATACACTATTAAAAAAGAGGGTACTCCGATTGTTGGAGAAATCTCATGGAATGAAAACAAAGATTTAGTAAGTTTTACATCGCATGATATATTACCTCCAAATTCGAATATTACATTGACCGTAAAAGTAAGTTTTCTTGAGTACGTAAACGGAAACTGGAAAACGGTATATGATGATGGGCAAATAGCGATAGAAACCGAAACCAGAAATTTTACAACAGGTGTTGCTCCAAACAATATACCTGTTAACAATATAGCGTATTGTTATCCGGTATTTGATCAAAAATATGTATATCAAAATGAGTCTAAACAAGCCTATATTGTATTGAAACAAGGACAACCTTACTTGTTTGATTTAAAATCAGGACAATCGCAAAAAGCATTTTATACAACCGGAGATAAAACTGCTACAGCCGGTTTATCTTACGATAGTACGCTTAGAAAAGTGAATGTTGATTTACCTGTTTTACAAACACTAAAACCGTATAATCTTGTATTGATGACGCTTGAAACTAAAAGTGATGCGAATGCAAACTTAACTGAAAATTTCGAAAAACAGGATCTGGGCTTAGATGCGAAGCTTGAAGTTAAAAGCAATAAATTAAGCGAAACAGTAACTGGTGGTCAAGGTATTGAATTACTTCAATATAATTTTAACACAAGCCAATACAATAGTTTTCAGGAAAAAATGATTGCTAAAAAAGCAAGAAGAATACATACTGAAATTATTGACGCAGATTTGCATGCACTAAATGCTGAAAATGTATCAACCGAACCTTTTGATGAAATCGAGATAATTGGTAATGCAAAAACAATGAATATTCCGCTGGTAAATGTTGAAGCAATTTTAGACGATAACTATTTTAAAAATGATATATATCCTTTGATTTATAAAGGATATCCATTAGAAGCTGATTTAACATTAAACAGAGATACCAGAATACTAGGAAATCCTCCTAATAAGGGAGTTGAACTTGTTGCCTCGTACCAATCTGATTTAACCAATAATCCTAAAAGTGCTTATTTAAGAGAACGTTTACCTTATCGTTATAACCAACCATTTTATTACAAACAAGATTTTATAAAAATCCAGTATAAAGTAGTCAATAAATATCTTAACAGTCAGAATCAAAGTATGATTGATAAATATAGATATATCATAAATGGAGTTTTTCCTATGATAAAAGACGGAGCTTATAATATTAAGATCAACTATACTCTTCCTGGTGGACAGGCAGGAACCAGTTCAATTTTTACATTCAATAAAACAAATTAGCATGAAGCTTAAATTTTTAATTATCCTTTCTTTTATTATAATCGGTGATATGTCTGCGCAAGATAAAAAGAGCGCAGTAGATCCTGCACCAACCGATGTAAAACCAGAAATACAGGTTATAGCTAGGGTACAAAAAGATAAAATTTTGTTACGATGGGCTGTAACCAGTGCTATGGCATGGAAAAAACTGAATACTTATGGTTATTCATTAGAACGATATACGGTAACCAGAGATAATAAAACCTTAACCACTCCTGAAAAAGTTGTTTTAGCAAAAGTTATAAAACCAGAACCGGTGGAAACATGGGAGAAATTAATTGAAAATAATGACAATGCTGCGATTGTTGCACAGGCAATTTATGGCGAAGAGTTTTTGGTTGGCGGAACAGATAAATTAGAAACTATTGTGAATCTTTCTGAAGAAAATGAGCAAAGATTTACGTTTGCTTTATTTACCGTGGATAAGGATTTTGAAATTGCAAAAAAAGCGGGTTTGGGATTTGAAGATACGACTGCCAAAATAAATGAAAAATATGCTTACAGAATATCTTCTAATGTGCCAAATAGTGAAATTGAGATTGCCTACGGCGGAATCTTTACAGGTTTAAAAGACTATCAGCCATTACCAAAACCTCTGGATTTTAGAGCCTATTTTAATGACAATAGCACTATGTTAAGCTGGAATTTTAAAACATTATCTCATGCTTATGGAAGTTATCTTGTAGAAAGGTCGACAGATAAAAAGAATTTTGAACGAATAACTGAAAAGCCGTATACAAATTTAAACCAGTCAAACGCTAATAACAGCCAAATTTTTTATGTAGATTCTATAGCAAACAACAAACAATATAGCTATAGAATTCAAGGAATATCATCGTTTGGGGAATTAGGTCCCTACTCGGAAATTATTAGTGGCAAAGGCAAATCAATTCTAAAATTTGTACCTCATCTTACGGTTAAAAATTTTAAGGATGATAAAACTGTTACTTTAACATGGGAATTTCCCGAAGAAGGAAATACTGAAATTTTAGGGTTCGAACTGAACCGTTCCGATAAAGATGATGACAAATATGTAACAGTAATTAAAAACATACCTGCAAAAAATCGTTCTATAACATACGACAAGCTTTCGCCTACAAACTATCTTACCATTACAGCCGTAGGCAAACAAGGAAATAGCAGAACTTCTTTTCCTATGCTTGTACAACCGGTTGATTCTATTCCTCCATCTAAACCTATTGGATTAAAAGGGGTTATTGATAGTTTGGGAGTTGTTAAAATAACCTGGGATATTAATAAAGAAAAGGACTTAATGGGTTACCGTATTTATAAAGGAAATACTGCCGAAGAAGAATTCAGCCAAGTAACCGTTAGTCCGCAAGAACTTAATGCTTACGAAGATAAAGTAATCCTTAAAAGCTTAAACAGTAAAGTATATTATAAAATTATTGCTGTTGATAACCACTACAATATGTCTCCGTTTTCGGAAGTGCTAATTGTAAAAAAACCAGATGTAGTTCCTCCTACTTCTCCAATCTTTACAAAATATGAGATAAAAGATGGCGCTATATTTCTGGAATGGATTAATAGCCAAAGTGAAGATCTAGCTTCTCACCAATTATATCGTAAAGAAAATGACCAGGAAAAATGGGAACTAATCTTAAATGATGTAACTAAATTAGAGGCCTATCAAGATAAAAAAACAACCGAAGGTTCTACTTACAGATATGCAATTTTTGCCAAAGATCAAAGTGGTCTTACTTCTAATCCATCTCCTGAAGTAGCTTTATTTGTGCCAAAATACAGCGTGAAGCCGGCTGTAAAAGGTTTTTATGCTCAAGCAAATACTAAAACAAATACTATAGAATTATCATGGGATTATAAAGAAAGTGATGTTGATAATTTTGAAATTTACAAAGCAATAAATCAGGAATCGCTACAATTAATACAAACTGTAAAAGGAGTATCAAGAAAACTATCAGATCCAACACTTACTATTAATACTGTATACAAATACGGTATAAGAGCAGTTTTTAAAGATGGACGTATGTCTAAAATGGTTTTTTTTACTGTAAAATTTTAAAAGATGATGAATATCGCCAGAGTGAATCACTATTTAATTTTAGTTGTTTTTTTTGCAATGAATATAATTTATTGTCAAAAAAGTCAAATGTTAATTGAAACTCAGTTAAAGAAATATGGACCGGACTTAAAAACAAATTACTATATTTTAAATGTTACGCCTAGTTCTGGTACTAGCTCTTTTGGTAAAAGTTATGATATAAATAATGGCGATAATGTCTTGTTTTTTTATGATCTGGTGCAGTTTGATATAACAAACTATCCCCTTAACTGTACAATCAGTTCTTATAATAAGGTACAACCAACTCAAACTGGTGGGCCAGAATGTTCTCAAGGTGATCAAGCAACAATCGTTTCTCCAAAAAGTTTTAGTATGAGTGGTTGTCATGGATTAACACGTTTTCTACTTTTAGACTTACCTACAAACGGAGAGTCTGGTAATTGCGAAATTATTTCAATAAAAAAACAAGTGATACTTTCGAATGAAGGTTATTCCTGGCAATACAAAAAAGAAAATGATACAGAATGGAACTATTTTGAATATGATAAACAGTATAATGCAAATGGTTTAAGTTTTAGCCCAAGTGATGTCTCAGATTTGGTCAATTACACGGGAAATTTGTTCATTAGATTTGTAGTGGATTATGAAAATTTGGAACTGGATAAAATTGAAAATTATGTATCAAATATCTCAATATATAACATCAAAACTTGTTCTCCTCTTTTAGATAATACATCAAGTCCTAATTATACTACTTGCAATTATAGCAATGGCGAGGTTATATTTACTTTCAGCAGGCCTATAGAGACGGACGAAAAATATCTTTTTAACCGTAATATCGTCGGCAGTACCTTCGTAACTTCTACCACTTCTAATGATAATGATGTTGAAAAAATATCACCAACAACTTTCAAATGGAAAAATATACCTCCGGGAGATTATCAATTTAAATATCAAACACAATTTGAAGATAACAAACCTGGTTCTGTCTCTCTTATTTCGTCTTTTACAATCCTTCCAAGAGAACAATTAAATTTTAAAGCAACAGCTGTACAACCATTATGTAGTTCTGATAAAGGTGCCATAATAATTAGCGCTTCAGGTGGAACATCTCCTTATTACTACATTCTGGATAATGAGAGCAAAAAATTATTAATTAATAATCCGGATACAATACCACTATCAACAGACGGAGTTCATAAAGTGATAGTAATGGATAGTAAGGAGTGCATAGAAAAATAATTATATGATAAAAAAACTACTCTTTTTTATACTTTTTTTAGGAAGCTTTATTGTTCACGGACAAGAAGTAGGAATTTTAATAAAATCTACATTGTATCCTTACGATAAATTGATCGGGTGGCATTCAGCAAAGCATATTATCAAGATTGGTCAAAATTCTATTCAAAAAGGAACTAATAGTCCAGTTGATGTAATTGAATATGACTTTTTCTATATTAATGACAATCCTACAGAAATAAATTGCATAGGAAGTTATATTAGTAGCATAGATGGTAACGATTGTAAAGTTGGCGAATATCCTAGTCCTCCATATAATATACCCTATAACAAATATGATTTTCGATATTCCTTGTTTAATGGATGTACTGGTTCATCAGAAATAATGGGTATCTATATACCGCAACCAGACACAAATCAAAAATGCGCAGAAGAAGTAATGACACTAACAAATGGTTGGAACTGGCAATATAAATATAATGATGGTGAATGGACAGATTTCCCTTCTCAATTTCAAGAACAAACATCAATTTCATTCAAAATTAAGGACTTGGGAGGTCATGAAAATAAATCTCAGATTTATTTTCATGCTGGTTATGGAGTAGGTAGTCAAGCAAAATATACTAATACAAGATCTTATGATATTATCGGTTGTTCCCCAGAATTAGTCGATAAAAAACCAATTACAACAAACGTTAAATGTAGTAATGAATCTAGCGGAAGTGCTACTTTACAATTTAAAACAGAACTTAAAGACAACCAAGAGTTTCTTTTTAACCTGTTTAAATACAACATAGATTTAAAAGATTTCGACTTTTTGAGTAGTGCATCTTCATTGAAAAAGGATATTAAAAACAATACATATATATGGAATAACATAGCGCATGGTACTTATTTTATAAAATATCAGGCACAAACTAACACTGAGACTAATGATAAAGTCGGATCTAGTGCTATTAAAACTGATTCCTTTATAATAGAAGATGTACAACCATTAACTTTTAACTTAACTGGTATACAGCCTAAATGTAGTACAGATAAAGGGGGAGTATTAATTACTGTTAAAGGCGGAACATCTCCTTATTACTATATTTTGGATAATGAGACTAAAAAATTACTTATTAAAAATCCGGACACCATAACACTATCCAAAGATGGAGATCATAAGGTCATAGTTGTTGATAGTAATAATTGCATAGAAAAATAATTATATAATGAAAAAACTACTCTTTTTTATACTTTTTTTAGGAAGCCTGTTAGCTCATGGGCAAAGTGAATATGCAATATTAATAAAATCAAAGATTAATCCTCGCGCTAAATGGCCTGCAATGGATAACGAAGGTACTCACTCTATTTTTGCAGGACCTAATAATAGTTGCGAAATATTTTTTGCTAATCAATATGATAACAAAGACAAATTTTGTTTTTTTTATATTACAGGAAACCCTACTGAACTTATTTTTCTTGAAAATATGGTGGGTACCCAAATCTGCGGAACAATACGACAAACAAGACCATACAACAGGGATACTTTTGAATCTTGGGATTTTGGCGGATGTCTTGCTAATTCTAGAATAATGGCAATACATATCCCGGAACTTCAGCAGGGAGAAACAAATTCAAAATGTAATGAAGATGTTTTAACACTAAAAAATGGATGGAACTGGCGTTACAAATTGGCAGATGGTGCATGGCAAGATTTTCCAACACAATTTCAACAAAAAACATCAATTTCCTTTAAAATAAAGGATCTACCCGGTTACAGTAATCAATCTCAAGTTCATTTTCAAGCGGGTTACGAAACTCAATATACTAACATAAGAACTTATACTATTATAGGGTGTTCTCCTGAATTAGTGGATAAAAAACCCATTACTTCTAATGTTAAATGTAGTAATGAATCCAGCGGAAGTGCGACTTTACAATTTAAAACAGAACTTAAAGACAATCAGGAGTTTCTTTTTAACCTGTATAAATACAACACAGATCTAAAAGATTTCGACTTTTTGAGTAGTGACTCTGCATTGAAAAAGGATATTCACAATAATATATATACATGGAATAACATAGCGCATGGTACTTATTTTATAAAATACCAGGCACAAACTAACACTGACACTAATGATAGAGTTGGATCTAGTGCTATTAAAACTGATTCCTTTATAATAGAAGATGCAACACCATTAACTTTTAACTTAACTGGTATACAACCTAAATGCAGTACAGATAAAGGGGGAGTATTAATTACTGTTAAAGGAGGAACATCACCTTATTACTATATTTTGGATAATGAGACTAAAAAATTACTTATCAAAAATCCGGACACCATAACATTATCGTCAGATGGAGAGCATAAAGTTATAGTTGTTGATAGTAATGATTGTATAGAAAAATAACATGATAAAGAAAAAATCACTCTTTTTTATATTCTTTCTAGCAAACCTGTTAGTTCATGGGCAGACGGAGTATGCGATTTTAGTAAAATCTAAAATCACTTCAAATTCTGTCTGGCCTGGTAATGATTATAACGGATTACATCAAATTACGACGGGAACAAATTCATGCTCAATTAATTTTTTTGAAGAAAATTACAAGGATGATCTATATTGTTTTTTTTATGTGACTGGCAATCCAAATGAATTAAGCTTTACCGAAATTTTGAGTGGGTCACCAATATGCGGACAAATAAAACGAACTGCACCATACAATAAAGACAACTTTTCGTACTGGTATTTTGGTGGATGTCTTGCAAATTCTGAAATAATGGCAATACATATACCGGAACTTCAGAAGGGAGAAACAAATTCAAAATGTAATGAAGATATAATTACACTAAAAAATGGTTGGAACTGGCGTTACAAATTAGCAGATGGTGCATGGCAGGATTTTCCAACACAGTTTCAGCAACAAACATCAATTTCCTTTAAAATAAAGGATCTACCCGGTTATAGCGATCAATTGCAAGTTCATTTTCAAGCGGGTTACGAAACTCAATATACTACTATAAGAACTTATACTATTATAGGGTGTTCTCCTGAATTAGTGGATAAAAAACCCATTACTTCTAATGTTAAATGTAGTAATGAATCCAGCGGAAGTGCGACTTTACAATTTAAAACAGAACTTAAAGACAACCAGGAGTTTCTTTTTAACCTGTTTGTATACAACACAGACTTAAAAGATTTCGTCTTTTTGAGTAGTGCATCTGCATTGAAAAAGGATATTCACAATAATATATATACATGGAATAACATAGCGCATGGTACTTATTTTATAAAATACCAGGCGCAAACTAATACTGACACTAATGATAGAGTTGGATCTAGTGCTATTAAAACTGATTCCTTTATAATAGAAGATGTACAACCATTAACTTTTAACTTAACTGGTATACAACCTAAATGCAGTACAGATAAAGGGGGAGTATTAATTACTGTTAAAGGAGGGACACCTCCTTATTACTATATTTTGAATAATGAGACTAAAAAATTACTTATGAAAAATCCGGACACCATAACACTACCTAAAGATGGAGATCATAAGGTCATAGTTGTTGATACTAATAATTGCATAGAAAATTAAACTCCCAAATAAACATATAAAAATTATGAAAAAATACTACTTACTATTACTCTTCTTTATAAGTTTATTTGGGTTTTCTCAAACTGATCCTAATAAAGCTGATGAAAATGGAGCCAAACCTGTTACAATTACCACTCCCAAAGCCATTGTAGTAGATGGAGTTGTAAGCAAAAAAAATCCAACCGGTTTTAATAGAAATGATGGTTCAATATCCATTTTTTTCAAAGGCGGAACAGGTTCATATACTTACAATTGGACGAAAGCAGGAGATCCTTCTTTTACTGCTCCCAGTGATTGGACAAAACTTGGTGCTGGCAGTTATACCATAACTGCAGTAGATGGTAATTCCTGTAAAAGTGATCCATATCCGTTTACAATAGATCAAATTAAAGAACTTTTAGTTACCATTACGGGTAATAAAATTGCTTGCAAAGGTGATGCTACCGGAACACTATCAGTTACTTCAACAAGTGGAGGAATAGTTACATCCGGGTATAGCTATGAATGGTATAAAGAAGTTAATAATGTATATGTATCAACTGGTAAAATAGGGGCTACAGCTGCAAAAACTTTATCCGAAGGGGTGTACAAAGTATATGTAAAAGATAATGTAGCACTACCTGCTTTGCCTAACGAAGCTTGGTCAGATCCTTTTAGAATTACTGAACCAGCAAATGCATTAAACGCAACTCATTCTAAAACAGATATAACCTGCAACGGAGCAACAGACGGTACAATTACCCTTAACATTACTGGAGGAACTGCGGGATATTCAATTCTTTGGAGTGATAGCGTTATTACAACATCTGAAACAGGACAAACTACCAGAACAGGATTATCAAAAAGAACTTATTCTTATACTATAACTGATGCTAATGGATGCAAATTCAATAGCACCAGTAGTATTCAGATTATTGAACCTGCAAAACTATCTGTTACAACAACATCTCAGAAACAACCAACAAGTCCTGTCATTAATGATGGACAAATCACTATAAATGCAAGCGGAGGAAAACCTAATTATAGTTATGTTGTAACCAAGAAGAATGGTACTCCTACTGAATATACCACAAATATAATTACAGGATTAGGAAATGGTATCTATGATGTATTTGTAAAAGATGCTAATGGTTGTGTGACTACTTCACAACAGTTTGAACTTGAAGCACTGTCCATAAAACTAGTAAAACAAGAAAATATTAAATGTTTCGATGCTAAAACCGGGGCAATAACTATAACGGCAGCCGGAGGAACAAGTCCTTATACCTATAGATGGTTTACTGTAAAAAATGGTGTAGAAACTCAAATTCCTTTACAAACTACTTCTACCATAACTGATCTTATTCTTGGCGACTACAGAGTGGGACTTACAGATGCTTACAATAAGGAGATTTATGCCGATTACTATATTTCTCAACCAACAGCTCCTCTTACAGCAACTTCTACATTTACAAACGTAAGTTGTAATGGTGGAAATGACGGTACCATAAAATTAGATATTAAAGGAGGAACGGGCAGCTATAATGTAGTTTATAAAGATGTTACGGACAATGCAAGAATAATAGATCCAACAAAATTAATTGCCGGAACTTATTCTTACAGTATTAAAGATGATAACAATTGTACATTTAATAGTCCTGCAAACATTACAATCATTCAAAATACTGCTGTTACTATAACAATTAATAAACCAATACAGCCTACTATAGTTACGGCAAATGATGGACAAATAACGATTAATGCAAATGGAGGGACAAATACATATACCTACATTTTGAAAAATAATGGTATTAGTACTGAATATCCAACAAATACAATTACCGGTTTAGGCGATGGAGTTTATGAAATAATTGCAAAAGATAGTAACAATTGTACTTCTACTATTGAAACCGTTACTCTAAAAGCATTGGCTGTAGCCTTTGTAAATAAAGTAGATGTAACCTGCAATGGGGCAAATACCGGTAGTATTGAGGTTATTGCAAGCGGTGGAACTCCGGTAATGCCAAACCAATATGATTATAAATGGTATTACAAGCAAAAAGCAACAGATAATTATACGCTATTAACGGGTGGAATAACAAATAAAATCGAAAATTTATATGCTGGTTTTTATAAAGTTGTTGTAACAGACAATGTAAATATTTCAAGAGAACTCATAATTGCAGAACTAACTGAAAGACCTGCGATCACCTGTACCTTTACGCAAACAAATGTTAATTGTTTTAAGGGTAGCGATGCAACTATTACATTAAATATTCAAGGAGGAACAGGAGATTATCATGTTATTTGGAATGACGGTAGTACGACAAAGGACAGAACCGGAATTCCTGCTGGGGATTATTCCTTTAGTATTAAAGATGATAACGGATGTTCTTACTCGGTCGCACCAATTGCGGTTAAAATTACGCAACCCCTTAAACCATTAATCATTGCTTCATCTACAAAAATAGAAGCCAGTGGTTATGGCTTAAAAAATGGTAGTATAGATGTCGTGGTTTCTGACGGAACATTCCCGTACACCTATCAATGGTACGAAGGCACCGGTCAAATAGTAATGACAGGTAAAAAGAATGCTTTATTAAACGGAATCGGAGAAGGCACATATACCGTTATTGTTACAGACAAAAATCTATGTACAACACAAGACACCTTTACCGTTTATCAACCGGACGAACTTTTAATTACTTCGATTGTTGAAACTGAATCAATAAAATGTTTTGGTAACAAACAAGCTATTCTAAAAGCTACAATATCAGGAGGTGCGCCAATTGGTGTTCCTGATGCAAACAAAAAGTACGAGTATAAATGGTACAACACATTAACTCCCGGCATCATTGCCTCTACAACAAATCCTTCCGGGACATTAGTTGCAGGTGATTATATTTTAGAAGTTAAAGACGGATTTGGAAATAGCTACACCTCAAATCCTGTAACGGTGAGCGAACCAAAACTTCTAAAAATCAATTATACCCAAAAGAATGTTTCCTGTAATGGTAATAACGATGCCGAAATTACCATTAATGTAACGGGAGGTACGGGAAAATATGCGATTGTATGGAGTACCGGAACAAATGCCAACGAAAACACAATCAAAAATCTTTATGCATCAACATACAATGTTACTGTAACTGATGACAATGGTTGTCAGGATTTTAAAGAGATTATTATTACAGAACCTAAAGTAATGGGGATAAAAGTAGAAAAAACTGCTCCATCTGCTTTAGGAGTCGATGATGCCAGTATTAAAGTTACAGTTATCGGAGGTACTCCAAATTATAATTTTGAATGGTATGATAAAGATGGTAAATCGATCTATACCGATAACGATAAAGAATCTAATAGCATTTACAACATTTATGTAGGACAATATTTTATTACCATAATCGATGCAAATGGTTGTATGATCGAAAAAAGAGACTTAGATAAAGTTGATCCACTTTTTATCAAATTGACTCAAATCAACGTTGTAAAATGTTATGGAGATGCCACAGCAAGTATAAAAGCAATTACTTCCGGAGGTCTTCCTGATTATTACTATAAATGGTATAATGTAAACAATCCTACAGTCATCATAAGTGAAGCCGAAACTTTACTGAATGCAAAAGCAGGCACTTATTTTGTCATTGCAACAGATTATTTTGGCAAATCGATTACAAGTGAAACCATTACAATTACTGAACCTACAGCTTTAGATAATTCTCTTTCCTCGCAATATACAAGATGTGGTGACGGAAATGACTGGACAATTACTTCGGCAGCCACTCAGGGTACTGCACCCTACTCCTACTTATGGAATACTGGTGACAGAACTCCTAATTTAGTCAATGTTGTTCCCGGAAATTATTCACTATTAGTGACAGACAACAATGGCTGTACAATCACAAAAACAATTACCCTTGTTGCACCAGCTCATTTGGATGCAGCCGAAGTTATAAAGATCCCAACCTGTTATGGTGGTTCTGATGCCACTATCACTGTTACGACAATTGCTGGTATTGCTCCTTATACCTATTTATGGAATACAGGCGAAAAATCAAATACGTTGACTAATGCTGCTGCGGGCAATTATACGATTGAAATCACGGATAGTAAAGGATGTATAATCAGCCGTACCTATACCATCAAAAACCCGCCTAAAGATATTATTAATATTGGCGAAGATGTAACATTGTGTTTTGATCAAACCCTGACCATTAATGCCACTATTGATGATGATAAAGCTACTTATGCATGGACATCAGACAAAGGATTTAAAAGCAATAAAGCAATGGTTACAGTTTCTGAACCTGCAAACTATACTGTAATTGTAACCAACAAATTAGGTTGTCAAGCTACAGATACTATAAAAGTATCAAGCCAAAACACCGCCATTAGTGCTGAATTTGCGGTTTCTAGTCAGGTATTCAAAAATGAGAAATTTATAATTGTAGACATTAGTAATCCCGATGCTGACGAGATCGAATGGGTATTGCCAGGTAATGCCACGATTATCTCTAAAAACAAAGATTTTGCTGAGATAAGTTTTAGTCAAGCCGGTGAATATGATATTACGATGAACACCAAAAAAGGAAATTGTACCGCTTATCAAACCAAAACAATTTTAGTTACCGAAGGTGAATTCGAAGAAAATAATCCCGATGAAGTTTCGAAAAAATTTGATTTGAAAATTTATCCTAATCCATCAAAAGGAACTTTTACAGTAGATGTATTGCTTGATAAAGTTATGCCTGCACATGTTAAGGTTTATAATTTAAATAACAATATGCTAATCGATTCAAAAACACAAGATGGCAAAGATAATTATCTGTTCAACTTTAGTTTTAACGGACTGCCTTCAGGAGTATATTTCGTTCTGTTTGAATCGCAACAAGGAAGTAAATTGAGAAAAATTATCATTCAATAAACTTTAAAATATAAAGCAAGTAAAAATTATCAATTTCAAATAACAATGGAAATCAAGAAGAGAGAACTTAATTTTCATGGCATAAAAAGAATGATTTTAAAAAAAATAATTTTAATTACAATACTACTTTTTACAAGCACTTTTGGTTTTTCGCAAAACTTTGATGTGCAGGAAGTAGCCAAAGCCAAACTAATAAATGTTAGCGGTGGCGCATCTGCCAATACGGTATTTTATTCCGGAAATGCTACAAGAGAGCCTTTTAGCTATTTTTTGAATGGAAATATCAATTTCAACATTGCCAATTTGTACAATGTTCCTTTATCGTTTTCTTATACAAATCAAAAATTTGGATATAATAAACCCGTATTAATGAATCGTTTGAGTATACATCCATCTTACAAATGGATTACGGCGCATATTGGAGATGTAAGCATGAATTTTTCGCCATATACTTTAAGTGGTCATCAGTTTTCAGGTTTTGGAATTGATTTAACGCCACAGGGAAAATTTAAAATTAGCGCTATGTACGGACGTTTATTAAAAAGTAACGAATTTGATTCTGCATATCCGGATATTCTGCCATCTTATAAAAGATTTGGATATGGATTTAAAACGTCATACGCTTTAGAGAAAATAAATTTAGGGGTCACTTTATTTAAAGCCAAAGACCAGATAAATTCGCTGAACAACCCGGTTCCTTTTGAATTGGATGTAACGCCAAAAGAAAATACAGCTATTAGTTTTGAAACTTCTTTTAAGCTTTTTCAAAAATTACAGGTCTCTACAGAATATGCAAACAGTAGTATTACAGAAGATTTGAGAGTAACAGAAAGCGGAAAAGCGCAAGGGATTTCATCTTTCCTTTTAGGCAGAAACAGTACCACTACAAGTTATGATGCTTTTAAAGGTCAATTAGTATATCCAGCCGGAAAAGGAACTTTAGGTATAGGATACGAACGAATTGATCCTAATTACAGAACTTTTGGAGGGTATTATTTTAATAATGATTTAGAAAACATTACTGTGAATGCAACACAAAATTTAAATAAAGACAAGATCTCTCTTGCTGTAAATCTTGGTCTTCAAAAAGATAATTTAGAAAAGCAAAAAGAAAGTCAAATGAAGCGATTAGTAACCTCTGTTAATGCCGATTTCAGACCCAATCAAAAACTAAATTTAAACTTTAATTATTCTAATTTTCAATCCTACACTAACAGTCGTAATCAGTTCGATTATATTAATCAGGTATCTAATTATGAATATTTAGATACTTTAAATTTTAGGCAAGTCAATCAAAATATTGGTCTGACTCTAAATTATTTACTTAAAAATGATAAAAAAGTAAAGAAAGCGATAAGTGCCAATTTCTCTATGCAAGATGCCAAAAACCAACAACAAGGACAAACAGTTGAAGGAGGAGCCTCTACCTATTATAACTCTGCACTTACCTATTCTATTGGGTATCCTGAAAAAGATTTAAGCTTTAATGGTTCCCTGAATAATACGTACGGACAAACCGATGCAGGTAAAAATTTTATTATTGGACCTACAATAGGAGCTTCAAAATTATTTTTTGACAAAAAACTAAATACTAGTGCTACTACAAGTTACAATACGAGTTACAGTAACGGTGATAAACAAAATGATGTTTTCAATTTTAGATTAAACGGATCATATATTTATCTCCAAAAACACAATTTCAACATGAGCGTAATCTCTTTGTTTAATAATGCTGCCGGCAGAAAAAACAATGATTTAACAGCCACTCTATCCTACGCCTATTCTTTTGATAAAATAAAAATGCGTCCAAAAAGAGAACCCAGAACAGAAGATGACTTAAACTTAAAATCTACAAATCCTATTTTAAAAATAAACCTCAACGGAAAAGCTTTTGAGGGAACTCGTGATCAAATCACAAATCAGTTAAAAGAAATGCAACTTGCCCTAAATCCTTTACCGGAAAAAGAAAGTACCAATTTAGAACATTTATTAACATTGGCTACACTCGCCCCTGATGATAAAGATTTTAAGGAAAAAGTTTTAGATTATCTCGAAGTTTATAATGTAGAAGATCAAACTCTCAAACACTATAATGACTACCTTTTTGAAGCTGCTCAAAAACTGGAAAAAGAAATAAAAGACAAAGACGAAAGTATCGAAAATGGATATGTTACAGCCATAGGACGAGTAAACAGCCATAAATTAAACGGCACAGTCGAGTCTGATGTTACAGACAAAGCAGCTTATAAATCCTACCTAAAACTAGTAGAAAGAAGCGACAGCAAGCGTGATCAGTTAATGCATCACAGATGGATGTTGAAAGAAATTTTGGCATTGACAAAAATACCTGCAACCCAAATTCAACAAAATCAAAATATAGCTGATTTTAGTAAAGAAGAAATTGAAGAAGCTTTTAAATTAATAAAAGACAAAAAATCAGCTACTGAAATAACAGCTGCAATCGAATTAAAAATGATTCCGTTTTATCATGAACTAGCCGTTAAAAATGCGACAATTGATGCAATCGATCTAAAACATATTCAAAAATAAAGTAGTAAATAAGATACTGACCTGACAAAAAATGGATAAAACTCAATTACCCAAGATGCAAAAAAAATTACACCTATATTTATTACTGTTATGTTCCCTGGCAGGATTTGGAAGCTTTGCGCAAACCTTTCCTATATCGATCACGACCCAACTTACGCAGCCCTCTCCTATTTATTTGACTAAATATGCAGATGCGACTACGATAAATAGTCCTATAAAAATTCAGTTAGTCCTAAACGATTTGACCATTTCAAACCGTCAGGTACGACTTAAAATTTATTTTCAGGGGAACGGTATAGCATTTAATACCAATGATTTTGTGGTAGGTGCAAAACCATTGTATCTCGAAGGAGGATTTCCGCTTCAGTTAACCAATGTCGACTTAGCTCCTTATTTTGAGTATCAAAACTTGTTAGGATTAAACCAAAATCAATATGCACAGCCTTTACCAGAAGGCATTTACAATATTTATGTAGAAGTTTATGATTTTGCTACAGGAAAAAAACTGTCTAAAAAAACAGGCTCAACCACTATTATATTTCAGAATGAACCACCATTTTTAAACCTCCCTTTGAATAATGCTTCGATCATGCAGCAAAATATTCAAAATATTGTTTTTAGCTGGACACCGCGAAGCATCAATGTCAGCAATGTCGAATATGAATTTTCATTGGTAGAAATTTGGGACAATTACACCCCGGTTCAAAATGCATTTGCCTACTCGCCAGCATTGTATACCACTACAACCAAAATGACAACCCTGCAATATGGTATGAGCGAACCTCAACTTATTCCGGGCAAAAAATATGCGTGGCGCATAAAAGCAAAGGCAATTTTAGGTGCCGAAGAAATTGGTGTGTTCAAAAACAACGGTTATACCGAAATTTTTGCTTTTACATACGAAGTATTCTGTACCTCACCATTGGCGATTACAACTTCAGGAGTAAGTCAGGATCAGGCCAAAATAACCTGGAGCGGCAATATAGAAAATTATGATTATCAGGTAAATTACCGCGAAAAAAACGCCAATTCTGACTGGTATAAAGTGGTAACACCTCGAGAAAACATTACCCTTACCAATTTAAAACCAAATACAACTTACGAGTATACCGTAGGATCATCCTGCGATCTTGGTAAATATGTTCATAGTACAATTAATGAATTTACAACCATTGCCAAAGACGAAATTGCTTTTGCCGGTTGTGGTATACAACCCGACCCAAATGACCTGGCCAACAAAACTCCGTTGCCTAATCTTTACCCAAATGATGTTGTATCAGCAGGAGATTTTCCTATAGTAGTGTTGCACGCTACAGGAAGTAATGGTAATTTTTCCGGAGATGGTTATGTAACCCTGCCCTTTTTAGAAAAATTCAGGAAACTGATTGATGCAGCCGATGCATTTGCAGGAAAAGATGAAAACGGAAAATCAAAAAGTAACATTGGTAAATATACCAGAATCCGAATCACTTTTAATAACATTGGTCTTAATACCGACTTTAAATTAATCTCAGGAGAAATTCTTGCCAGCTACGATCCTAACTGGAGCAGTATGGCTGATTTGGATGGGGTTGTAAATGATGTTTTTGGCGATAACGGAAAAGTTATAAATCAAAATGTAGATTTTATTGTAGAATCTGTAACTAAAAACCCTGATGGTACCGTAACTGTAAAAGGTCCTGGTGATGTTAGCTATACGATTCCTAAAACTGTAAATGACATAATAATTACAGATAAAAACGGAAAACAATTTTCTGTACCGGCTAATGCTCCAACAGGAAAAATCGATCAATCCGGGCAACTTGCGGCAGGCGGAATTCCTAATTCTAAAAACACGAACGGAATGGGATCTGGTGGCGAAGTCACAGAAATTTCATCAGAAGATGTAAATGTTATATTCTCTAAGGGAGATGGGAAATATGCTTTTGATATTTCTCCAACAACCGAAAATGGAAACCTGAATAAAACGTATCAAACCATTACAAAAAAAGGCGGTGGTACTTATAAAGTAAATTACAAAGCTATATCAGATAAACCAAATACCGATATTATAGTCGCAACAGCAACTTTCAAAAACGGAAAAACAAAAAAAGACATTATCTTTAAAACACAAAATGGTACTGCTATAGACAGCACTCAAGTGGTTTGGAAAGATGATGTTGCAACACTAACACTAAAAAAGACGTTAGATTTTGCTAAAGAAACAATTATTGCCACTGTAAAACCTGCAACCCCAAAAGATCCAAAAGAGGCTGCTGGCAAATATGATATTGCAGGAACAATTGATTTGTGGCATTTGACCAATAAAAACATTAATCTTAAAGTAATAAGTATTAATAACGCTTCAATTTCTAATGTCGAAAAAGATCTTAATACTATATACAATAAGGCAGGAATTAACTTTAATGTATCAACGCAAAATGTAGATTTGCCTTCAAGTTATTACCCTAAAAATACTATAGAATGTGGAGATAGTGGCTGGCTGGCACAATATACAGCAGAGCAGCAAGCAATAATTGCCTACATAAAAACACAAATAACTTACGAAAAAGATTCTTATTATATTTTAGTAACAAATATTCCGTCTTCAAAAGGTTTAGCTGGTTTCATGCCGCTAAAACGTCAATTCGGTTTTGTATTTGGTAGTGCCAAAGATAAAGAAGAAGACAAAGGAAGCACTTCTAAAACTATTGCTCACGAATTAGGACACGGTGTATTTGGGTTACAACATCCGTTTACGGAATACAAGACTATTACTCCTACCGATTTATTGATGGATTATGGTACTGGAACAGAATTTAGTCATAACGACTGGCAGGTGCTACATGCGCCTGGATTGCAATTGTATTTGTTTCAAGGAGATAAAGACGGAGAAACTTACGGTACTTATGAAAAAATTCCTTATACATTTATCAATTTAGATCAAGATTCCAAAGATAATACTAAAGGGACAGTATCATTTATTACACCAGATGGCCAGGTTGTATCTATCGAGCATCAAAAATTAATAAAATACTACTTTACATATGGATCTGTAGAAGGAACCATAGATGCAATGTCATACTCTAACAAGAGTAAAACAGGATCTTTAAGTAAATTTCAAAAACTTGAAGATGACGGAAAGACGATAAATGAATATATATATGAAACCTCAAAAGGTTATGTTAATCAACAAAATAAAACTATCTATAAAGATCTGGCTGATTTTAGTAAAGTAAATGGTTTTATATTTCCTCTATTAAATGCAAATTCAAATTATGCAATTTTTAAATTATCATTTCCTGTATCAGAACATCAAAATATAAAACAATATAGCTCTGGTACCACAGAAATTAGCCTTGATGTATTTATAAATAAAGTTTCGCCATACACTACTACATTCTTAAATAATTTAAGCAAAGAAATTTCTGTAAATACGGCATGTTTGTGGTGTTATGATCAAAATACAAAAAATATGCTTAAAGGACATTTTGGCAAACCTGAGCAATTATGGATTAATAAAATTGCCGAAATGCGAGTAGTATATCCTGCCTTTTTTGACAAATTTACAGATACATATTCAGAACAATCAGGCGCAGGTGCCACAGCATATGCCGGGACTATAAAAACTACTTATAAATGGGATGAAAACTTTAGAATTAATTTAAACGATCATACCGGATGGAGAGGACAAGCAAAAACATATAATTTTGTTTACGAATTATACAATAGTACTGATAAACAAAAATACTATGAAAAATATTTCCAGTATTTCGACACATCACTAAATGAGCAAGTAAAAACAAATAATGAATGTCTAAAGTCTTTATTTGATCCAAACGTTGCATTACCTGCATTATTAAGTGACGAACAAGTAAAATGTTTAAAATTAGCAACTCAGCTAGAGTTTCAAAATTTAAAATCCGAAAGAGCAATCGCATTGGTTAAAACATTAATGCAAAGAAATTTATGGGCTCAGGAAGAAGAAAAAATTGTAGTAAACATACTTGCCTACACTAAATTTGATTCAAATATTTTAATAGATTTATTAGAAAATGACAAAGTAGTTTTTAGCTGGCCAAACACAAGAGGTGGTTCAGGTCCGGCAACGATCAAAAGAGAGTTCCCTCTTTGGTACATTATGTATCTTAAAATAGATGATGGTAACTTAGTTATTTCCGGAGATAATAGAAAATTACTAATGAGTGTATTCTATCAGCATTTTCTAAGATCAGAAAAATACAATAATGGCATGAAAGAAATCATAGCCAAATATCAGTTAAAATCAATAAAAGAACTTACAGACTACTTCAAAAAACCCGAAGTTGCTTTGACCTATGATTACAAAAATATTTTTGTAAGAGGCTACGCAGACTTTGCATCCTATCTTTCAAATTATACTCAAATTGGTCTATTTTACGATTATGAAAGCAAGGATCATAAATTCCTGTCTATAGATGCTAAATATGATGAACAAACTAAAAAGATCCATGTGGAGCAGTCATTAAAAGAAGGCCTCTTTAAAAGCGAATCAGTACCAATGGATAAACATAAATTTTCTCCATTTGATTTTATGCTCTTTAAAAATCTATCAAAAGAGAATCTTCTTAAAGATTATGAACTTAATAAAGATAAAGACGGAAAACCAATTGCACTTCCTGTTCCCGCTATCTTATCTCTTTATTCTAGTGATGTTGGTGATATGCAAACCCGAGCAGATATTATTCAAACTTCATTAGATGCACTTACTTTGGCTATACCAGGAGGGCAACTAACAAAATTAGGAAGAATAATATTTTATGCAGATAAAGTAAGTTCTGTAGCAAGTATGGCTGGTACAGCTTTTAGAGAACAAAATGAGGAACTTGCCGGCTTTTTTAATAAAGCAAGTTTGGCAACAGGTATCTTATCGGTTACTGATTTGGTATTACCAAATAACATGTTGAAAATTTCTAACGAATTTGCTGCTGTCAATGAGGCTCAAAACATTTTTGATGTTGTTGGCGAAAAGACATTGACTTATAAAGCGATAGATATAAATACGCAAACTGTTGAATTTGCAAAAGAAACTCAGCTTTTAAATACTAATAATAATATAAAACTACTTACAAAACCAACAAAAGAATTGTCTGCGATACAATTAGAAAAAAATCTAAATGCTCTAAAAGAGGCAAACGCAATTACAGCAGCAGAAATAAAAGTCGTAGAGAATGCAATAACAATACTAAGATCAGAAAAAGCAGTTACAGAAACTAGCAGCCTGTTAACTTTACTTGATAAAACTGAATTAAGTTCTTTAAAAACAAAGTTAGATAAGCTTGACAAAGTGTTATATGAAAGATTCATGCTGGATTTTGCAGGTGCAAGCGAAGATGTTTTAAAAGAAATGAATAAAATAGATTCAGAATTTTTCATAGGATGGAAAAATTTTAGAACAAAATACCCAAAAAAACAAATCTGTAATTTTTAAAATACTATGAAAAACTATTTAAAAAGAATATTAATATTACTTGTTTTTTTAGCAAGTTCGTCTTTTACTGTACAATGCTGGTTTTCCTCACTTCAGGATGATTTAAAAATTGGTAGTTCTGAATTCAAGAGCTTTGTTAAAAATAATGATGAAGCATTTGCTTCCTATGAAATTTTATATAACCAGGCACCAGCTTTAAAAACTAATGTCGACGAATTAACATTAGTTTCTAAAAACTTAGAGGCTATTAAGAATGGTGGCGGATACTTAAAATGGAGAGTCACTAGTAAATTAGCAAGCCCAGTTAGTCTTGGAAAACTAATAAAAAAGGTTGGGGATTATGAGATTTACGAAGGGGGCGAAATTTTTTATAGAGCTATGACACAAGAGCATTATGATAGAGTGCTTAAGGGTGAAGGAATCATTGCATCTGGAGAAACATTTACATCTCCAACTCTAAATTACATACTTTATGGCACGAGGACTGGAAATGGTTATGATGGAATTATAGTAAAATTTCAAATGAAACCAGGAACATTCGATTTATTGAAAAGAAAAGCATTAATTAATGATAAAACTGATTACATGAGAGAAATATTCGTAGATCAATTTCCAAGAGGAGTAAATGATGTAAATAAATGGGGTACGAGAGATTATGCACTATTTAAGACAGAAAGTTATCACATGAATAGTCCAAAAGAAATATATCAAGTAAATATTGCATTAGGAAAAGCCGATGCATTGGCAGAATTTAATAAAAATATTTTGTTTTTTGAAGTAATACCAAGAGTAAAAAAATGATAAAAGTAACAGAAAAAGATTGGGAGATTTTTCATGAAAATTTTCGAATTAGTAGAGAGGAATTATTACCTATATTTCCTTACAAAGCAAATTTTAAAGAGCTAAAACAATTGCTATTAGAGTCAAAAAATGATTCTGTTTTTAACAGAAGATTTAACGCAATATTGTGGAGATTTCCAATTTCTATGTCGGAAAGTGATTTTATAAAACTATTGCATTTTTTTTTATTAGAATACTGGCATCATGATCATGAACAAATTATTACATCGTTACAGCAATATTACAATAATGATAAAAATAGTATAAATTATTTAATCAAAATAATCTCAGAATTACCTGATTTTTACAAACATGATGAGGACCTTAAATACCCCTTTATTCGAAAAATAATTTATGCCATTGGTGCACAGCCTGAGCCATACAATATTGAAGCATTAGAAACTCTTTTACAAACGGACGATGAAGAGATCAAAAAATTAGTACTGCATCAAATTGAAAAAAGAAAAGAACTTGGTCGATGGGAAGCTGAGGATAATGAATAATTTAAAATTACATCGCTCTGCGAAATGACTTCATAAAAAACTGCGCAATTGTCTTTGCGCAGTTTTTTTATTGCTTTTTTACTCATAAAGATGTCAAAAGTCTCCTGACTTTTTCCAATTGTATTAGATAGTGGATTAAGCGATAGATTAGTTGATTTTATAGAAAAGTCAAAATAAATTAAGATTAAAAAAACCTTTTAAAGTTAGACTTTAGAAGGCTCCTACCATTCAAAAAAAATAATTGCTTACTAAACAATATAAAAATGATTATTTGTACAATCGAAATCTTATTTTAATTTGAACTTATTTTTTTGCCGGATTATTTGTTATTTTCAATAAATAGGTTCCTTCGGGCAAATCGGCAATATTAGAAGCATTACTTCCTATTATTTTTCTTCCTTGCGAGAAAACCTCAACATTTTTAGAACCTGTATTGGTCTCAGTAGTTGTTGTAGGAACCGCTGTTACTGTCTTTGCAGGAACTGTAGCTTTTACAGTTGCAACAGTAGCTTTTTTGACTGCTGTACTCGAAACCGGAGCAGTTTCTGCAACGGTCGCAATAGTCGATTTTGAGCTGTTGTAAGATTCCATAACCTGCTCAGCAGTCATGGCAACATTATATATTTTTAGATCGTCTACATCTGCGTTGATTCCTGCCGTACCGTTTAAGGCTCCTAACCTAAGGATATAACCTTTGGTCAAACGTGAAATTCCGTCTGCTGATTTTAATAATTCGCCATTGCGGTATATTTTTGAGTTAGTACCATCATAAGTAATACTATACAAGTACCAAACTTCTTTTGATAGCGGAACAGAAACTATAGCGTTGTTTGTATCTCCCCAGCCAACAAGACTTAAGTCTGAATTTCCTGCGGCGGCTGTTTGTTGCAATAGTCCAAAATATTGTGTATTTACGGCTGTACCATAACCCAAAATATAATTTGGCGCAGTAATAGTATTAAATTTTACCCAGATAGATATTGATCTTGGTTTATTATCTTGCGGCAGATCCCCTACTACACCTTGCAAAACCTTATTAGTAAGACGTTGCGCTCCCTTGGCAACTCCCATTCTGTCATTTACAAAATTAGCAGCTCCCAAAAAGGAAATGCTATTATCAGTATTGTTTAAATTTCCGTTGAAATTGAATTCCTGAACTGGATTTTGAGCATTACTATTTAAAAAACTTACAAACATTAATGTTAGTAATAATTTTTTCATATTTACAGATTTAAGGGGATTTAAGAAAGTGTTTCTTTAAGAACACTAAACTATATTATAATGTATATGAGCAAAAATTTATTCGACAACAAACCTAAATAATCGTTAAATAACCAAAATTGATGCTTTTAAACTCTTAATTAAATTTGCTTATACTTTTATAAATTTTGTTAAAACTATAAATTTAATTCAATATTTCCAAACAGTTCTTACTTATAAATGTAGTATTCTTACTTAAATAAAGAAAAAACAACGTTTAAGGGTAACGACATTTAAGTTTTGTAAAAACATTTTTACAAAAAAAACTCCATTCGAAAAACGAATGGAGTTTTATATCTCAGAAAGTAAATTATATTACTTTACAAATTCAATTTTTTGAACTTCTTCTTCATTGACACTATCAAAAAAGCCTTGTTCGTTCATCCAGTCATCGCTAAATACTTTACTCATATAACGAGAACCATGATCAGGGAAAATCGCAATTATATTGCTGTCTTTTGTAAACTCACCTTCTTCTGCATATTGTTTAATCGCTTGCATTACTGCTCCGGAAGTATATCCAACAAATAATCCTTCTTTTCTGGTGATCTCTCTGGCTGCGTGAGCACTCTCTTCATCTGTTACTTTGATAAACTTATCGATAATATCGAAATCTGTAGCAGATGGAATCAGGTTTTTGCCTAAACCTTCTATACGATACGGATAAATCTCTTTGTTATCAAATTCTCTTGTTTCATGGTATTTTTTTAATACGGAACCAAAAGCATCAACACCTAGAATTCTAATATTTGGATTTTGCTCTTTTAAGAATTTTGCAGTTCCGGAAATAGTTCCTCCCGTTCCGCTACAGGCCACAAGATGTGTGATTTGTCCTTTTGTTTGTTCCCAAATTTCAGGACCTGTAGTGTTGTAGTGTGCATCAATATTTAATTGATTAAAATACTGATTGATGTAAACTGAACCTTTTGTTTCTTCGTGCAAACGTTTGGCTACATTGTAATAAGATCGCTCATCATCTGCTGAAACGTGTGCGGGGCAAACATAAACCTTTGCTCCTAAACTTCTCAACATGTCAATTTTATCTTTGGATGATTTTGAGCTTACTGCTAAAATACAGCTATATCCTTTTATAATGCTCACCATTGCTAAACTAAATCCTGTATTTCCTGATGTCGTTTCGATGATGGTATCACCTGGCGTTAGAATTCCTTTTTTCTCAGCTTCTTCAATAATATATAACGCTATTCTATCTTTTGAGGAATGTCCTGGATTAAAAGCTTCTACTTTTGCGTAGAAATTACCTTCTAACTCTTCGGTAATTTTATTTAGCTTAATAAGTGGGGTATTACCTATTAACTCTAAAACATTATTATAAGCGTTTATTTCTTCTTTCATAAAAAAATAGTTAATCAAAGGTATATTTTACATAACCTTGATAGGTTGCAAATTTAACAAAAAATTTCTAATTAGCTTTTAATTTTTTCTAAATCTAATAAAAAACTAAATTCTTTTGCTAAGTCTTTTAAAGCCTCAAAACGTCCAGAAGCACCGCCGTGTCCAGCATCCATATTGGTATCTAAAAATAAAAGATTATTATTTGTTTTTAGATTTCTCAATTTAGCCACCCATTTAGCTGGCTCCCAATACTGTACCTGCGAATCGTGCAATCCTGTAGAAACATACATGTTAGGATAGTTTTGCGCTTTTACATTATCATACGGTGAGTAGGATAACATATAATCGTAATATTTTTTATTATTTGGGTTTCCCCATTCGTCATATTCTCCGGTTGTTAACGGAATACTGTCGTCCAGCATGGTTGTGATAACATCTACAAAAGGTACCTGAGCTATAACTCCTTTGTACAATTCCGGCGCTTCATTTACAATAACGCCCATCAAAAGTCCTCCTGCAGATCCTCCTTCGGCATATAAATGTTCCGGAGATGTGTAATTCTCGTTTATTACAAATTTAGAGCAATCGATGAAATCTGTAAAGGTATTTTTCTTTTTTAACAGTTTTCCATCCTCATACCATTGTCTTCCCAAATCTTCGCCTCCTCTAATATGCGCGATAGCATAAACAAAACCGCGATCTAAAAGCGAAAGTCGTGTCGATGAAAAATAAGTATCCATTGTGATTCCGTATGAGCCATAAGCGTAAAGCAATAACGGATTTTTGCCGTTTTTATTTAATCCCTTACGATAAATCATCGAAATTGGCACTTTTACACCGTCTCTTGCAGTTGCCCAAACACGTTCTTCGATATAATTATCCTTATCAAACTTACCTCCTAAAACCTGCTGCTCCTTTAAGATTTCTTTGGTTTTGGTTTTCATATTAAAATCGATTACAGACGAAGGTGTTGCAAGCGATTGATAACTGTAACGCAAAACATCCGTATCAAAATCTATATTTGTTGTCGTGTAGGCGTTGTAAGTCTCGCTGCCAAAAGGAAGATAATAATCGGCATCACCATTCCAGGGCATGATACGGATATGGTTTAATCCGTTTGAGCGCTCCTCAACTACTAAATAATTTTTAAAAATTTCGATATCTTCTAATAAAACATCTTCACGATGTGGTATAAGATCGGTCCAGTTTTTCTTTCCTGTTTTATTTTCAGGCGTTTTCATTAACTTAAAGTTAGTTGCCTTATCTTTATTGGTTAAAATGTAAAAAGAGTCCTGAAAATGCGAAATACTGTACTCTAAACCACGTACACGAGGCTGGAAGACAATAAATTCTCCATCAGGCTCATCAGAATTCAAAATTCTATATTCGGTTGTCAGCGTACTTCCTGAACCAATAACAATATATTTTCTTGATTTTTCTTTGCTTATCGAAACATTAAAAGTATCATCGGTTTCATTAAAAACCAAAACATCAGCATTCGAATCTGTGTTTAATTTATGTCTAAAAACTTTGTCAGCCCTTAAAGTAACCTCATCTTGTTTGGTATAGAAAATAGTAAAATTGTCATTTGCCCAAACTGATCCGCCCGTAGCATTTTCGATTTTATCGGATAAAATCTCGCCTGTTTCCAGATTTTTTACCTGAATAGTATAGATTCTCCTTCCCACAATATCAACTCCAAAACTGGCAAATTTGTTATCCGGACTTATACTTAAACCGCCAAGTTTAAAATAAGCATGTCCTTTTGCCAATTCGTTACAATTGAACAAAATTTCTTCTTCTGCCAAAAGGCTTCCTTTTTTTCTGGAGAATATTGGATAATCCTGACCAGTTTCGAAACGTGTAATGTAATAATAACCATTATAGAAATAAGGAACAGACGAATCGTCTTCTTTAATTCTGGCTTTCATTTCTTCATACAAATTTTCCTGAAGGCCTTTTGTATGCGAAGTCATACTCTCGTAATAAGAGTTTTCTTTGTTTAAATACTCTATAACCTCAGGGTTTTCGCGGTCGTTTAACCAAAAATAATTATCTACCCTTATTTCTTTATGTTTTTTTAATGATTTTGAAATTTCTTTGGCTTGTGGAGCCATTATATCGTTTTGCATTGATTGAGCATTAGTTTTTAAATACGAAGAAGCAAAAATACTACAAAGACAACAGAACCAAATTAATTTTTTCATAAAATATTCTATTGTTATCATACAGCAATATACTAATTTTGTATGAAATAATTTAAAATCAACAAAAATGGATTTAATGGGAATGATGGGTAAACTTAAAGAAACCCAACAAAAAATTGAAGATACAAAAAAGCGTTTAGATACTGTTTTGATTGATGAACAAAGCGCTGACGGATTATTGAAAGTAACCTTGACTGCAAATAGAAAAGTACAATCAATCTCTATTGATGACTCTTTGCTGGAAGATAAAGAACAACTGGAAGATTACCTTATTGTAACCTTAAACAAAGCAATAGAAAAAGCAACAAGTGTAAACGAGCAGGAGCTTGACGCCGTTGCAAAGATGGATATGCCAATGATTCCGGGAATGGATAATTTGTTCAAGTAAGATAAAAAAACACCTTTTTACATAAATTCGATTCATTTATAAACATAAATGAATCGAATTTTTTTTTGTGCAAACATTTTTCAAACTACTTTCAATTCTATTTTTTTTCAACTACAAAACAATGGAAATCAACAGAAAACGTTTGCGTAGATTTTTTTTTATCCTGACAAATATCAGCTTTATTCTCTTCGTATATCTTGATATTTGATAGAGATAAAAAGCATAATGAAATATATTTTGGCTACAAATAATAAAACAATTGTAGTATTTATTTTTTTTAATTGATAAAATCCGAGGTCTTAAAAAAGGGAAAACAATTAAGAAGGCATACACAAAAGTATAGAATGAAAAATTATTTACAATCAGATCTTTAGAGTTACTTCCTACTTCAGACTCAAAACATTCGTAAAAGATAATTAGTGATCACAATCTGCAAAACTGTATTAAAAGTGAATATTAACTATAACACAAATTATTATGAATGAGAAAACTTTAAGTCCAAATGGAACCGAAAACAAAACGGCAGACAAACAAAATGCCGGTTTAGTAAAAGATGCCGTTAAGGAAACTCAAAAAGTTGATGCTGTTGCTCATGTCGAAGAACTTGCCAAAAAAGGAGCTGTTGCACTCGAAAAATTCCTGGAACTCAATCAGGAACAAGTTGATTATATCGTTGCAAAAGCCTCGGTTGCTGCTGTCGATCAGCATGGTGTACTTGCCTTGCATGCTGTTGAGGAAACCGGTCGCGGTATTTTTGAAGATAAAGCAACCAAAAATATGTTTGCTGCCGAGAATGTAACCAACAGCCTGAAAAATTTAAAAACCGTAGGTATCATAGGCGAAGATCAGTTATCGGGAATTGTAGAAATTGCAGAACCAGTTGGTGTTATCTGCGGCGTTACACCAACAACAAACCCTACTTCGACCACAGTATTCAAAGCCCTGATCGCTCTTAAAACCCGTAATCCAATCATATTTGGTTTTCATCCCTCGGCACAACAATGTTCTAAAGCCGCTGCAATTGTTGTTCGCGATGCTGCAATTGCTGCCGGAGCACCGGAAAATTGCATTCAATGGATCGAATACCCATCTGTAGAAGCAACAAATGCGCTAATGAATCACCCAACGATCGCAACAATTCTGGCAACAGGAGGAAACGCAATGGTTCGTGCCGCTTACTCTTGTGGCAAACCTGCATTGGGTGTTGGCGCCGGAAATGTTCCTGCCTATATCGAAAAAACCGCCAATATAAAACAAGCCGTTTACGATATTGTACTTTCAAAATCATTTGACTGGGGCATGATTTGCGCTTCTGAACAAGCCGTTATTATAGATAAAGAAATTTATGAAGAAACAAAAGCAGCCTTTAAACACCATCATGTTTATTTTGCCAACGAAAAAGAAAAAGAAAAATTAGAACAACTAATGTTTGGTGTTACTGCCAAAGGTGTAAACTGTGCCGGTGCAAAACTAAACGCTGCTATCGTTGGAAAATCTCCCCAATGGATCGCAGAACAAGCCGGTTTCTCTGTGCCTGAAAATATTGTAATCATAGCAGCCGAAGTAACAGAAGTTGGTACAAACGAGCCATTAACCAGAGAAAAACTATCTCCCGTATTAGCGATTCTAAAATCAAACTCAACTCAGGAAGGTATTCGATTGTCTGAGCAAATGGTAGAATTTGACGGACTTGGTCACTCTGCAGCCATTCATACAAAAGACGAGAAAATAGCCAAAGAATTTGGAGTTGCAGTAAAAGCCATTCGTATTATCTGGAATTCACCTTCGACCTTTGGTGGCATTGGAGACGTTTACAATTCATTTATTCCCTCTCTAACCCTTGGATGCGGATCTTATGGAAAAAACTCTGTTTCCGGCAATGTAGGAGCTATAAATTTAATAAATATCAAGCGAATTGGTAGAAGAAACAATAATATGCAGTGGTTCAAAGTACCTTCAAAAATCTATTTCGAGCCCAACTCGATTCAATATCTAAAATCAATGCAATCTCTTGAAAAAGTGATGATCATAACTGATTTAAGCATGCTAAAACTTGGTTTTGTTCAAAAAATCATAGACGTTTTAAACCGTCGTGCCAACAAAGTCGATGTTAGGATTTTCTCTAATGTAGAGCCGGATCCAAGTATTGAAACTGCAAGAGCAGGTGCCGAAACAATGTGCGAATTCCAACCCGATACCATTATTGCCCTGGGCGGAGGATCTGTTATGGATGCTGCCAAAGTCATGTGGCTATTGTATGAGCAACCTCAGGTTTCGTTTGATGATGTCAAGCAAAAGTTCTTAGACATTCGTAAACGTGCCGTAAAAATTCCTACCCTTGGAAAAAAAGCAAAAATGATTTGTATACCTACGACTTCAGGAACAGGATCAGAAGTAACTCCTTTTGCTGTGATTTCAGATCATTCTGTCAATAAAAAATATCCATTGGCAGATTATGCTTTTACACCAACTGTTGCTATTATCGACTCTGAATTAACCAAAACCGTCCCTCCTTCTATTATTGCAGATACCGGTATGGATGTTCTTACACATGCAACAGAAGCGTATGTTTCTATTGTTGCCAACGATTATACTGACGGACTTGCCTTGCAGGCTATAAAAATGGTCTTTCAATATTTGGAGAGAACCTATCTTGATGTCAAAAATGACGATGAGGCCCGTGATAAAATGCACAATGCCTCAACAATTGCAGGTATGGCATTTGCCAATGCAATGCTAGGAATTTCTCATTCTATGGCGCACAAAATAGGCGGAATGTTCCATACACCACACGGTCGTACAAATGCTATTTTATTGCCTTATGTAATTAAGTATAACGGAGAGGTTCCGGGAAAACTTTCGGTGTGGCCAAAATATTCTACCTACAAGGCAGATCAAAAATATTTTGAAATTTGTCAAATGTTAGGCCTTCCTGCAAAAGGACCAAAAGACGGACCTCAGGTTTATGCTCAGGCGTGTTATGAATTAGGCAAAAAAGTGGGAATAAAAATGAGTTTTAAAGAACAGGGAATTGATGAAAAAGAATGGCTGGCAAAATTAAACACTCTTGCCATGAATGCCTTCGAAGATCAATGTACTCCTGCAAACCCACGTTTGCCGCTGGTTAAGGATATGGAAGAAATTATGCGTAAGGCCTATTACGGAGAAAAAATCTAGAGATAGATTTCGATAAATACTTAAAGAGGCTGTTTCATAATTAATGAAATAGCCTCTTTTTTTAACCTTTGTTCCTCTAAACCTTTGCACCTTTTTTTTAAAACTTCTGCAGTGTTTCGATTACATACGTATGCATTACCTCTTTATAATCTAAATGTGTTACAACTCTTAGTTTGTTATGTCCCATTGAGCTTATCAAAATATTTTTTTGTTTTAATTTTTCAATCAAAAGCTGATCGCTATATCCTTCTGTTAATGAAAAAATTAAAATATTGGTTTCTACAGGTTCAATAAAAGAAACCCAGGGTTTTGTACTTAAAACTGCTGCAATCTCTTTAGCTCTTCTATGGTCTTCGGCTAATCTTTCGATGTTATTTGCCAAAGCATACAATCCGGCTGCTGCCAAATAGCCAACCTGACGCATTCCACCACCTAATATCTTCCTGATTCTCAACGCCCTGTGAATATCAGCTTTGCTTCCTAACAAAATTGAACCTATTGGAGCACCCAATCCTTTTGACAAACAAACCGAAATAGTGTCGAAAATAGCTCCAAATTCTTTAGGGTTTTGTCTTTTGGCAACCAATGCATTCCAAATTCTGGCTCCATCAAGGTGGAATTTTAAATTATTAGCATCACAAACCTGTTTTATTTCTCTTAAATCTTCTAATTCATAACAAGCCCCACCACCTTTGTTGGTTGTATTTTCGACACAAACCAAACTGGTCAACGGACTATGGTAAAATTCAGGATCATTAATTGCCGCTGCTACCTGACTTGCTGTTATCATCCCCCGGTCCCCATCTAATAAACAGCAGGAAACGCCACTATTAAACGAAACTCCGCCACCTTCATAATTATAAACGTGGGCATATTTATCTGCTATTAATTGCTCTCCCGGTTGTGTATGTAATTTTATAGCGGTTTGATTTGCCATAGTTCCTGACGGAAAAAAAAGTCCGGCTTCCATACCAAAAAACTCTGCCACTCTGGTTTCCAACTCAATAACCGTTGGATCCTGCCTGTATACATCATCGCCAACATGAGCGTTAAACATATACTGCAACATTTCGTATGTAGGTTTGGTAATGGTATCGCTAATTAAATTTATTTCCATATTCTAAAAAGTATATCTTTTTTGTACAGCAAAATTACGTATTACTGCTAGTTATTCTTGGCAAGTTTTGCTAAAATTTAACTTGCGAATACTATTGAACCAAATTAACGTAATATTTATAAAAAAAATATAAAACTAACATTAATATTCTAAAATTGACTTATAATTTTAAAAACCAATTTGTTAGCCGAGTAAAATACACTATATCTATAGCCCGGAAAACAAGGCGAAATATGTTAAAATTAATTCTATAATCTAAAAACTATATCTTATTTTTGTACAACAAAATTACGTCTTAGATAAAATCATTTTATCGCGTAATATTCAAAAAACAAATAAAACTACTATTAATTTATGACAACTACCGAACAAATAAAAGGTATTGTGGAGCGCCTTGGTGCGTTGAGGAGGTATCTTTGACGTTGATGCCAAACTAATTGAAATTGCCAACGAAGAAGAAAAAACTTTCGCACCAGACTTCTGGAACAATGCAAAAGAAGCTGAAGTCATTGTAAAAAACCTTCGAAACAAGAAAAAATGGATCGAAGATTATAACAAAGCAATCGAACTTACAGATGAATTGCAACTTGCCTATGATTTTTATAAAGAAGGAGAACTTTCTGCAGAAGAATTAGACGGACATTATAATACGACACAAACTCATATCGAAAACATCGAGTTCAAAAACATGCTTTCTGACGAAGGTGACAGCTTAAGTGCCGTAGTGCAAATTACTGCTGGTGCCGGCGGAACCGAAAGTTGTGATTGGGCCGGAATGTTAATGCGTATGTACATGATGTGGGGCGAAAGCTATGGTTTTAAAATAAAAGAGCTTAACTTTCAGGCTGGTGAGGTTGCAGGAATCAAAACTGTGACACTCGAGTTTGAAGGCGATTATTCTTTTGGATATTTAAAAGGAGAAAACGGTGTGCATCGTTTGGTTCGAATCTCTCCTTTTGACAGTAATGCCAAACGCCATACTTCGTTTGCCTCTGTTTATGTTTATCCCCTTGTGGATGACAGTATCGAAATTGACATTAATCCTGCCGATATCGAAATCACCACATCTCGTTCCAGTGGTGCCGGAGGACAAAATGTGAACAAGGTCGAAACTAAAGTACAGCTAGTACACAAACCAACCGGAATTCAAATTCAGTGTTCTGAAACAAGATCTCAGCAAGACAACAGACAACGCGCCATGCAAATGTTACGTTCTCAATTGTATGAAATCGAGTTGAAAAAACAGCAAGCACAACGTGCAGATATTGAAGCCGGAAAAATGAAAATCGAATGGGGTTCACAAATACGCAATTATGTAATGCAACCTTATAAACTGGTAAAAGATGTTCGTACAGGATATGAAACCAGCGATGTTGATGGCGTTATGAACGGAAATATAGATGCTTTCCTAAAAGCATTCCTTATGATGATGGGACAGAAAGAAGAAGAATAGCTGTTAATATTCAGTTTTCAGTCGCAGTTTTCAGTAAACTGAGACTGTAAACTGTAAACTGAGACTGTAAACTAAATAAAAAAGTTATGATTAAATGGGCAGATATAATTCGTTATACAAATAAAGGAAATCCAGTTCCTGAAAAAAGAGTCGAGAAAACTCCTGAAGAATGGAAACAAATTTTAACGCCGGAAGAATTTCAGGTAACACGTTTAAAAGGTACCGAAAGATCCTTTAGTTCTGAGCTTTGCAGCTTATTCGATCCTGGAATATACGAATGCAAATGCTGTGGTACTTTACTTTTTGACGCCAGCGAAAAATTTGAATCAGGAACAGGCTGGCCTTCTTTTACTCAACCCTTAAAAGAAAATGCGATTGCTTATCACGCTGACAAATCATACGGAATGATTCGTGTAGAAGTCGTTTGCAATACCTGCGATGCACATCTGGGGCACATTTTTCCTGATGGCCCTGAACCAAGTGGTTTACGCTATTGCATCAACGCAATATCATTATCTAAAATAAAAGAATAAATATACTAAAAGCGATTCCTCCCAGAGTGAATCGCTTTTTTTTTAAATTAAAGTTGTAAACCTATAATGAGGTTAAAAAACCGTTTTGATGACCTTTTAAAAAAATTAAAAAACAGCCATCAAGTAAGTTTTAACCTACCAACTTTAGCAATACCTAAAGTTAAATTAAAAAGCAGGTCGAAAAAATTAAAAATAAATTCTTCATTTTGATTATTTAACACAAATCAATTCCTGAATTTTTTCAAAAAAAGAATATATCGAAAAAGGCTTAAGAGAAACTTACAAAATACTAAGTTCCTTATACCATCAACAGCAGCATGAATCCAGCATAAAAACACTCTAAAATCAACTGATTTAAAATAAGATAGCGTAGAACCAATCCGGTCTCCAATTTTAATTTTGCTGGCTACAAAAAGACATTTAAAAACTTACAAATAGTTTGACAAGAAGGTTTTACGATCTGTAATAATTCAAAAACAATCAATAAATTAATAGATTTAATGTTAAATTTGTAATATTTAAACTATTATTTAAAATACTATTTAAAAAACTTCAAAATAAGATTAGGTAATTTAAATCTAATTGATTTTATTTGGTGCGAAATAACCCCTAAATCAATTAAATTCATTTCAATGAAATCCTATTCAATTCACGAAATTAATGAAGTTATCAATGGCGTAATTTACGGCACAACTTCGCAAAGCATAACAGCAACAGAACAATTAGAAAAAGCGACTACTTCTGAAATTTCATTTATAGGAAATAAAAAATATGAAAAATTCTGGGAAGGATCAAAAGCTTCAATTGCGGTTGTAAATGAAGACATTTCTATTGAACCTGGAAACAATCGTGCTTTTATTAAAGTAAAAAATGCAGATTTGGCGATGTCTCAAATTTTAGCCCTTTTTGCCCCACCTACTCCAATTTTCCGTAACAACATTCATAAATCAGCAAATGTTGATGAAACCGCTATTATTGGCGAGGGTGCACGAATTGGTGCAGGATGTTATATTGGTCCAAAAGTTGAAATTGGTGCAAATGTCACGATTTATCCAAATGTTACTATTTTAGACGAATGTACTATTGGTAAAAATACAATCATTTGGTCCGGAACTGTCGTTAGAGAACGTTGTCATATTGGTAATGATTGTATCATACATCCCAATGCAACAATAGGTGCAGACGGTTTTGGATTTCGCCCTTGCAGTGAAAAAGGATTAGTTAAAATTCCCCAAATTGGAAATGTAATTATTGGAAACGGAGTTGAAATTGGAGCAAACACTTGCGTGGATCGCGGAAAATTTAGCTCAACTGTTCTTGGTGACGGATGCAAAATTGATAATTTAGTTCAAATTGGACATAATAGTAAATTAGGTAAATTTTGTATTATGGCCGGAAACAGTGGTTTAGCCGGTTCTGTAACTTTAGGAAATGGTGTAATTATTGGCGGAAGCGCTTCTATAAAAGATCATACCAAAATTGGCGATGGTGCAATTGTAGGTGCTGGTTCAGGTGTCGTTGGTGATGTACCTGCCGGTAAAACAATGTTGGGATATCCTGCTGTCGAAGCTCGTGATGCCTTAAAACAATGGGCTATTCTTAAAAGAATGGTTTGCGATTCTAAAAAATAAGATACAATATCGATATAAAAAAAACAGAAGCGAAAGCTTCTGTTTTTTTGTTTTATAAAGCTTCACATTCAAAGCCAACAACTTTCATTAAAAAAATTACTTTCTCGATAATATTATCTTTACACTCAAATCGCAAAATATTATCGCAGTCTTCAAGATCAAAGTTCCATTTTGAATTTGGGAATAGCTGATTTAATTTAGGTGCAATTCTCTTTACTTTTGATATACTATCAACGTTTGTTTTAAATACAAAAATCATAGTTACGAATGGTTTTTAATTTTACTTAGAATTTTAGAATCAATATAAAAAGTTCCAAACGGAATCATACATGCCAAAAGTACTTTCCAGGTTGTATCTCTAAACTTCCAATTTTGCTCTACACCCACACTTAAGGCATTAAAAATAAAGAGCAAAAATAAAGCACCATGAATTGTCCCGATGGGTCTGGTTAGAAAAGGCATTTCAAAAATATATTTTAATGGAACAGCTATAAAAAGTAAAGTCAATAAGGAAACCCCTTCGAGAAAGCCTATAATTCGTAATCTTCCGGTATTTGTGTGTAATAAGTGTATCATAAAAATTTATCTAAAGTAAGGTCTGTTTGCTAAAAATGAAAAGGGCCATGGAATCGCTAAAAAAATGATGACTAAGGCAATAGAAAACCAAATTAGCATGGTTTTGAATTTATCAGGATCATTGACTTTTCTTTTTGCCAAAGCGGAACCAATCGTTATTAAAACAATCGAAGTGAGCATTAAAAAAATGTGTATTAAACCAAAAAAGGCAGCATCAATATTTTGAATGGCAACTGAAAAATTTATCCAAAAATATTTTACAATCGGGCTTTGCACATATATTAATATTCCAAAAATTAATTGAATATGAGCAATTGTTGCAGTCCAATGCCGTATTAAATTATCTCTTTTTGTAAAGATTAGTTGTAAACTATACCCTTTGTAAGCGATAAAAATGGAGTATAATAAGCTTCCTAAAACAAACCATCGCAGAATCGAATGGCAAAATAATAACGTTGTATACATTGTTTTAAAATTAAGACAATGCAAATATATTCAAAAACATACTAAGTAGTATGTTTTATGTTTAAAAATCATTTAAGGCTGTTTAAATAATTTTTAAATTCCTTTAAATAAGAAATATAACTATTATTATTATCCTGAAGTTTTCCAAAATTTCGTATCCCCCAATATCCTGACATGATAAAGAAGGCTACTTGTTGGCCATTCACATCTTTCCTGACCAATCCGGAATCCTGCGCATTCAAAATCGCTTTTTCAATAGTTTGTTGCCATTGCTCTACCAATTCTGCCAGAGCTTTACTAAACTGATTGTTCCAGGGTGTCATCTCCTGAGTCAAGTTCCCAACGGGGCAACCATACTGTACTTGCAAAAAAGGATCTTCAAGCAGCAAATACGAAATCATATTATACAAATCAATAACAGGATCTTTTGAGTCTTGAATAGGTTGTATAAAACTTTCTAGCATTGTAGGTTTTAAAATCTCATCGATAATGGCAACTCCCATTTCATCTTTTGTCTTAAAATGATAATAAAAAGCTCCTTTTGTAACCTGAGTAGTAGCTATAATATCATCGATACTTGTGGTTTGATATCCTTTTGAATAAATTAGCTCAAATGCTTTATTAAGAATTGTAAGTCGGGTGTTGGCAGCTTTGGACATAAAAAATACTAGTTGGTATGAAATAACAAATAAAGATAAAAAAAAGAAGCAAAACAAATTCAGCTATTTAGAAGCAACAATTACCAATAGGTTCCTTTTTTTTGAAAGGAGATAAAAACTGCTTATTTATTTCCTCAAAATTTTTAAATTTTGAAGATCAGTAACTCCTTTTTATTTCATCTTCAGATACTATTTTATAGTGTCAATTTCAATTGATTTTGTAAATTAGCCAACACTATTTTGTAAAAACAATACTATATCATGGATTTAAACTTCAATAAAAACGAAGATCACAATAAACTATTACTTTCAGACTTAAAACAAAGATTTGCTAAAGTAAAATTAGGCGGAGGCGAAAAACGTATAGAAAAACTGCATGCCGAAGGTAAAATGACAGCTCGCGAACGTATCGCATATTTGCTGGACGAAGGCTCAAAAAGTATTGAAATTGGAGGTTTTGTTGGAGATGGTATGTATGCGGAGCATGGTGGTTGCCCGTCTGGTGGAGTTGTCATCAAAATAGGATATATAAGAGGCAAACAATGTATTGTTGTTGCAAATGATGCTACTGTAAAAGCCGGTGCCTGGTTCCCTATTACCGGAAAGAAAAATCTTCGTGCACAGGAAATTGCAATGGAAAACAGATTGCCAATTATTTATTTGGTAGATAGTGCAGGTGTTTATTTGCCGCTTCAGGATGAAATTTTTCCGGACAAAGAGCATTTTGGCAGAATTTTTAGAAATAATGCACAAATGAGCAGTATGGGAATCACTCAAATCGCTGCCGTAATGGGGAGTTGTGTTGCTGGTGGCGCTTACTTGCCTATTATGAGCGACGAGGCTTTGATTGTTGACAAAACGGGAAGTATTTTCCTTGCCGGAAGTTATCTTGTAAAAGCTGCGATTGGAGAAACCATTGACAATGAAACTTTGGGTGGCGCAACAACACACTGCGAAATTTCGGGAGTTACTGATTATAAAGCCAAAGATGATAAAGATGCGTTAGACAAAATAAAAAACATTGTAGATAAAATAGGTGATTATGACAAAGCAGGATATAACCGGATAAAAGCCGAAAAACCTGCTTTAGACCCAGCAGCTATATACGGAATTCTGCCAAAAGCCAGAAATGAGCAATATGATATGATGGAAATCATCAATCGTTTGGTAGATAATTCAGAGTTCGAAGCCTACAAAGAGGGCTACGGTCAAACAATAATTACGGGTTATGCCAGAATCGATGGCTGGGCTGTGGGAATTGTTGCCAATCAAAGAAAAGTAGTAAAAACCAAAAAAGGCGAAATGCAATTTGGTGGTGTTATATACTCTGATAGTGCTGATAAAGCGACTCGTTTTATTGCCAATTGCAATCAAAAGAAAATTCCGTTAGTCTTTGTACAGGATGTTACCGGTTTCATGGTAGGATCAAAGTCGGAGCATGGCGGGATTATAAAAGATGGTGCTAAAATGGTTAATGCCGTTAGTAATTCTGTAGTTCCAAAATTTACAGTAATTGTTGGTAACTCGTATGGAGCAGGAAATTATGCCATGTGTGGAAAAGCTTATGATCCGAGATTAATTTTTGCCTGGCCAAGTGCAGAACTTGCCGTTATGGGCGGGACTCAGGCTGCAAAGGTTTTAGCGCAAATTGAAGCTTCTTCGCTTAAAGCAAAAGGAGAAATTGTAGACGAAGCCAAAGAAACAGAACTTTTTAATAAAATAAAAGCACGATATGATGAGCAAACTTCACCTTATTATGCTGCTTCCAGATTATGGACAGACGCTATTATTGATCCTTTAGATACCCGTACCTGGATTTCGATGGGCATCGAAGCGGCTAATCACGCTCCTATTCAAAAACAATTTAATCTTGGAGTTATTCAGGTATAAATTTTGTAAAATTTCATTGTTACGTTAAAAAAATACAAAAATCTCACTTTCAGATACTTAAAAACAAATATTTCATTAAAAATTAGTAACTTTATATGTAATTTTTAATCAGTAGTATCATGGAAAATGTTAAAAGTCTAAATAAATGGGCAAATGCGCACACTTATTTACCAGTAGATTTGGCACGTATTGTTTTGGGTGTTTTTTTATTTATGAAAGGAGTTTCATTTGTAACAAACGTTCAGTATTTACATGATTTAATTTCTCCTATAGATCAATTTGGTGGCGGAATGTTTTTATTACATTACATTGCACCAGCTCACATGATTGGAGGTATAATGATCGTTTTTGGATTACTTACCCGCTGGGCAATTGCCGCACAATTACCAATATTATTTGGGGCAATACTTATTAATTTTATGGGACACATGCATTCTGAAAACTTAATATTGGCGATAGTAATTTTATTGGTTTGTGTTTTCTTCCTGTTTTATGGAAGTGGAAAACATTCTGCTGATTATTATTTTAAAATGCAACAATAATCTTATTTTATCCTCAACTATATTTATCAAAACGTTGAGGATAAAATAATAAGACTACATTTAAAGTTAATTAATTCTTTAAAATTTCTTTAATTGTATTTTATGAGTTAAATTCGCCGCCATGAATTGGATTCGTAAAGCCGTTATTTTTGTATCACTTTTGATCATTGCCTTTTTTGCTACTCAGGCAAACGAGTCTGTTGTACAAAGAGATGAAACGCAAAAAACAGATTCCAATTTCTCTATCGACCACGCAGATTCATTAGCTTTTATACAACCGCAGGCAAATTATCAATTTGCAGCAAATATAAAAACCAACCCATCAAACTTAGTTAAATGGTTTGATGCCTTATTGATGGTGATTCCTCAGCACAAAGCAGTAAAATCAACATCAAACTTTGCAAATCAATTTGCAACACAGAGCAAGAAAGTTCTTTTAATGCTCTATCCCTTCCATTTTTTCTGGTAGATAATTTATGAAGTTTCAAGTAGAAAACAATCTGTTTTCTAACAAACTGAACCATTTTCTAATCTGAAAACCGGTTCTTATTTCATCATAATTTATCAAATATTAAAACCCACAATGGAAACAAGTGTAACCATAATTGGTATTGTGATTGCGATCATAGTAGCCATTCCTATTTATTTTTCGGCACGATCAAGTGCTGCAAACAAAACAAAAATTTTAACCATAAAAAAGAAGTTCAATCCTACTCATCCGGAAGAATTTGATTTAACAGAATCTCAAAGCAATAAAACGCTTACGATAGATCAAAAAAACCGAAAATTTATTTTAATGAATTTCAATCCTAATCAGCAGGAATCGACCTATCTGGATTTAAAAAGTGTTTCGTCATGCAAATTAGTTTTGACAACAGAAGGACATGCTGACACGATCATAAAAATTGATTTTGAATTTCAGGAAAAAGAAACACTTAAAAAAATTACAATCCCATTCTATGATTTTGATGATGACCGCATTAAACAAATAAGTGCTTATCAAGACCATCAGTTTGCAAAAAAATGGCTTAAAATCATCCAAGATTCTATTTCACGTTAGTTATTTAATTCAGAAAAGAGGCTCCTGGTGAGTCTCTTTTTATTTGTTAGATACATGATATTTGTCATTTTATATGAGGTTCATAAATTTTAATTTTGACAGATACAAAATCCGACTTTATGAAAATCTCTCTGACTCAAAAGTACAATGTCCCAGGTCCCAGATACACAAGTTATCCAACTGTTCCGTACTGGAACGAAAGCGATTTTACAGCGCAAAAGTGGATAGAGTCATTTCAGAGAGCATTTATAGAAAGTAATTCTCAAAACGGAATTAGTTTGTATATCCATTTACCCTTTTGCGAAAGTATGTGCACCTTTTGTGGCTGCAATAAACGCATTACCAAAAATCATTCTGTTGAAGAAGTTTATATAACAGCCCTCTTAAAAGAGTGGGATATGTACTGCCAATTATTGCCCGAAAAACCAATTATAAAAGAAATCCATTTAGGCGGAGGCACTCCTACCTTTTTCTCTACGAGCAATTTAGAACATCTTATCAATACCCTATTTTCTAAAGCTGAGAAAGCCGTAAATTATGAATTTAGTTTTGAAGGTCATCCTAACAATACTACATACGAACAACTTAAAAAATTATATGATTTAGGCTTTCGCCGGGTAAGTTTTGGTGTTCAGGATTATGCAGAAAAAGTTCAAAAAGCGATTCACAGAATCCAGCCCTTTCACAATGTCGCAAAAGTAACTTTTTGGGCAAAAGAAATAGGTTATACTTCAATTGGTCACGATATTATATTTGGATTACCTTTTCAAACGATTGAAAATGTAATTGATACTGTAGAAAAAACAAACTCCTTAAAACCGGATCGTTTGGCTTTTTACAGCTATGCTCATGTGCCTTGGATAAAAGGAAACGGGCAACGTGGTTTTAATGACGAAAATCTCCCTAAAGATGCAGAAAAACGCATATTGTATGAAACCGGAAAACAAATGCTTTCTAAAAATGGTTATCATGAAATAGGAATGGATCATTTTGCATTAGCATCTGATAGTTTATACAAAGCAACAGAACATAAAAAACTGCATCGTAATTTTATGGGATACAGCGCTTCAAAAACACAACTTATGATTGGTTTAGGTGTTTCGTCTATTAGCGATAGCTGGTACAGTTTTGCTCAAAACACAAAAAGTATAGAAGACTATTATCAATTATTAGAAAATGATAAATTACCTGTTGTAAAAGGTCATATTTTAACCAATGAGGATTTGATTATTAGAAAGCATATCTTAAACTTAACATGCGAATTTGAAACTTCCTGGAGTAATGAAGCATTATATTTTAAAGAAATCCCTAATGTTTTGGCAGATTTAAAAGAAATAGAGAAAGACCAACTAATTGTAATTGAAGAAAATAAAATCAAAATTACAGATGCAGGAAGACCTTTTGTTCGTAATATTTGTATGGCTTTTGATCTGCACCTAAAAAGAAAATCACCGGAAACAAATTTGTTTTCAATGACAGTTTAATGACAATTAGGAGTTCCCTGTACAAACAAACTCATATTAGAAGGGGAAATATAAGGAATTCCTAAACCTAGCCCTCTAAGGATAAATAAAACACCAATTATTACCGCTACATAGGGAATTGCTTTCTGAATTTTATTTCTAAAAGGCAGTCTTAACAAAGAATGTACATAAACCACGATTGTCATTAATGGCATCGTTCCTAAGCCGAATAAAATCATATACAAAACCCCAAAACTGGCACTTTGCATTGCAATAGCACCAAATAGAGCAACATAAACCATACCGCAGGGTAAAAAGCCATTTAGTAAACCTATGATAAAAAGTGATTTGTAGGTTTTCTTTTTAAACTGATTTCCTAAACTTGATTTTATTCTTGAAATAATTTTATAGACAGGTTTTGAAAAATTGTATTTAGAAAAAACTTTTTCAGGAATCAAAACCACCAAAATCATCGCTACACCAATAAAAACAGACATTTTTTGTTGTAATCCAGCGAGAAAAAAGCCTCTTCCTAATAAACCAAAAATCAAACCTATTGTTGCATAAGCAGTCAAACGACCTAAATGATAGGTTATAATTTGAGTTACTCGTTTAGTTTCATTTTGTCGATCTACCGGTAACATCATAGCAATTGGACCACACATTCCAATGCAGTGCAAACTACTAATTAAACCTAATATAAAAGCGGAGTAAAACATTTGCTATATATTTTCTATTAGTCACAGATTAATTGGATTAAAAGTGATTGTTTTTTTATTCCAATTAAATATCAATTTATATGGTGTAGTCCCTACGGGACATTTTTTTAATGCGAATTATTTTTTCTACCGATATGCAACTCCTAACGGAGTATATTCTCCAAAGATTAGAGCATTTTAAAGAATAGCTCCATTTATAAACGTTAACAAAGTATATCTCGTAGAGATAACATGTCGGTAAAAAAGAATTACCGATATGCAACTCCTAACGGAGTATATTCTCCAGAGATTAGAGCATTTTAAAGAATAGCTCCATTTATAAACGTTAACAAAGTATATTTCGTAGAGATAACATGTCGGTAAAAAAGAATCATAAAATCCCCTTTTGTCCTTAGGAACTATATATTCCAATCCAACATTAGATACTTTTCCAAAAAAATCTGTGTGAATCATTATAATCTGTGGCAGAAAAACATCCTATTTAATTTACATAAATGACTTCTTTCGAAAGGTATTTTGTTCCTTTGTATTCCCATTCCATATTAACATCCCAACGTCCTTTTATCAACTTCTTTTGAGGTATAAGTAAAGATGAATTCGTTAATGCAATTTGCGTATCAAAATCAAATTTTTTGTTTGAAGGTCTGTACAGTAATACATTCCCTTTTATTTTATCACTTTCAAAAGTTGCGGGAAAAGCTATTTTTACGCCATTTTCATTATAGGTGATAGAAGGTCTTTGTTGCAAATCATGCGCATTTTGAATTCGAGCCATTTCTTCCTGAAAATGAGAATCGTGTTTGTAATATTCTTCAACAACCAAATCATTATCGTACTTACTATTGGACTGTACTTCAAAAACAAAATATAAAATAAAGGTCATAAACAATGCAAATGCAATGACAATTCCGGTTCCCCAATTTATTTTCATAATAGTATATTTTTAATTAAAACTTCGTGGTCCTAAAAAATTAGTTGTTGTAGTTTCAAGCAGTTCTTTACCGTTATAAACTCCAATTTCAACTTTGGTTTTATCACTTTCCAGAAGAGCCTGATCGATCTCTATAAATAATGTTCCTTGTGAGATTCCTTCTTTTAAAACTTTAAAATGCTGTTTTCCAACATTTTTAATAGTGCCTTTTTGGTCTATTAATTCAAAATGAATATCATGATAATCTTTCATCGTTTTATTCACGATCTTATACGTATAAACATTACTGATCCTATCTCCTTTATGCTGAAACAATTGACCCGGTAAACGTAAAACAACAGCCTGAACATCTGTTCGTAAAAATAACATTCCAACAAAAACACTTAACAAGATAAATAGAACGGCTATGTAGCCTTTCATTCTTGTTGTAAATTTAAAAGGTACTTTCTTTGCAATTTCATCCTCAGAGGCATATCGAATAAGACCTTTTGGCAAACCAACACTTTCCATAATTGTATCACATTCATCGATACAAGCGGTACAATTAGTACACTCTAATTGTGTTCCGTTTCTAATGTCAATTCCCATTGGGCAAACATGAACACATTGATGACAATCGATACAATCTCCTTTTCCTGTTGTAACTCTGTCTTCTTTTTTATTGAATTTTGCGCGACCGGCTTCTTTTTCTCCTCGTACAAAGTCATACGCTACATTGATCGATTTATCGTCTAAAAGTACGCCTTGCAATCTTCCGTACGGACAGGCAATAATACAAACCTGTTCCCGAAACCAAACAAATACAAAATAAAAAACGGCGGTAAAAATTAGCAATGCAGTAAAATTACTTGACTGCTCGATTGGTCCTTGTTCAACCATTAAAAAAAGTTGATCACTACCTACTAAATAAGCTAAAAATACATTGGCAATACCAAACGAAATCAAGAAAAAGATTGTCCATTTAACAAGTCTCTTTCTGATTTTTTCACCATTCCATTCTTGCCTTGCTAATCGGGATTGAGCTCCACGATCACCATCAATCCAATACTCGATTCGACGAAAGACCATTTCTAAGAAGATGGTTTGCGGGCAAATCCATCCGCAAAAAATCCTGCCAAATACAACGGTAAACAAGATTATAAAAACAATACCTACAAGCATTGAAATTACAAAAAGATAAAAATCCTGTGGCCAAAACGGAAATCCAAAAATATTAAAGCGACGTTCTAAAACATTGAACATCATAAATTGGTTTCCGTTTACTTTTATAAACGGATTAGCAATTAAAATAGCCAATAATACATAACTGACTATTTTTCGATATTCATAGAATTTACCAGACGGTTTTTTAGGAAAAATAAATTTTCGATTACCTCCTTCATCAATCGTTCCAATGGTATCTCTAAAAGCTTCGTCTGGTAAATTTGACATGATTTATTCTAATTATTTTTTAACTTGAGTACTATCTGTTGGTGTACTCGCTGTGGTATCTTTTTTTGCAACACTGTCGTCTACCCAAATCTCGCCTTCGGGAGCTTTTGGTTCTTTAGGGTTACTACCCTGCAACGACAAAATATAACTGGCAACTTTTTGAATTTCTTTTGGTTTTAAACCATTTGTTTTCCAGGAAACCATTCCTTTTCCGTCTCGTCCTCCGTTGGTAATAGTGTGAAATACATTTTTAATTCCTCCACCCAAAATCCAATGATCATCAGTTAAGTTTGGTCCAATTTGCCCTCCCGCATCAGCACGGTGACAAGCAGCACAATTGGTTGTAAATATTTCTTTACCTGCTGCTAAACTTTCCGGATCAGTAAGCAAAACAACTGTTTTTTCATCCATTAAATCCGGTGCTGTTTTTAAGTATTCGTCTACATCAATTTTTGCCTGAGCCATTTCTTTTTTAAGCTCCATTTCCTGATCATCTCCTCCAAAAACTTCGTAGCGGGCAAAATAAATTACGCCAAAAACAATACAGATATAAAATAAATAGACCCACCAAGGCGGCAAATTATTATCTAACTCTTTGATTCCATCATAATCGTGATCCAACAATAAGTCACCTTCTCTTTCTATAGGCTGAGTTTTGGTAAGCTTGTGCATTAAATCTTTGTACCAGGTACTTTCTGTTAAGCTCAAGCTGTTTTCATGGTTTAGCTTTGCCTTTTCTTCTGGCGACATTAATTGGTACATAATGCGATTAACAGCGCTTAATGTAATTTCGATAGCAATCAGAATAAAAAGAAAAACGAACAAAAAGACGGAAACCATTGGGTATTTTATAAAAGCCGGTCTGTCGCCTGAATCTATAAAGTATTCCATTAAAGCAAATACGATGAAGAAAATCAGCGGTACTCTTACATATACTGGGAAAAATTTTTTCATTTTAAATATCTTTTGAAATTATACTACACCCTTCATCTAAAGGTATTTCACTCATTTCCTGTATTTTTTCTTTTTTATAGGAGAATACCCAAAAGCCTAATCCTACAAAAAAGAAAAAGAATATCAAGAGAGAAAGTATCGGGTAAATTTCTATACCCGAAATATTCTCCATATTGTGTTTTATTTGTTCAAACATAATGCTGTTATTTAGAAGTATCTTTTACTTTTATATCAGTTCCAAGTCTTTGTATATAAGCAATCAAAGCAACAATTTCTCTTTCGTTCATCGGGATGAATTTTTCGCCTTTTGCAGCTGCTTTTTTCTTACTATCCGCATAACTTTTTACATAGTCTGGATCATTTTCTAAACTTTTTTCGATTGCAACAGCCTGAGTTCTCAATATTTTTTGAGCATTTGCAACTTCATATTCTGTATAAGGAACTCCAAGTGTAACCATGACTTGGATTTTCTTTTGAGTTAATGAAATATCCATTGGCTCATTATCAAACAACCATTTGTAACCTGGCATAATCGAACCGGCAGAAATACTCTGTGGATTCCAGAAGTGATTAAAATGCCAATTGTCATTATACTTTCCTCCTACTCTTAACAAATCAGGGCCTGTACGTTTTGATCCCCAAAGGAACGGATGGTCGTAAACAAACTCTCCTGCTTTTGATTGTGGTCCGTAACGCTCTACTTCACTTCTAAAAGGACGAACTGATTGTGAGTGACAACCAACACAACCTTCTCTAATATACAGGTCACGGCCTTCAAGTTCTAATGGGGTATAAGGTTTAACACTTGAAATGGTTGGAATGTTAGACTTAACCATTATCGTTGGTACAATTTGAATAACACCTCCAATTAAAATAGCTACAGTTGCTAAAATCGTTAACTGGATTGGTCTTCTTTCTAACCAGGTATGAAATTTTTCTCCTCTAAGTCTGCTGTTACTTATTCTTTGTAAAGCCGGAGCTTGTACCAATTCATCTTCTATGTTTTCACCAGCTCTTACCGTCATTATAATATTATAAACTAATGTCAGCATTCCAATTAAATACAAAGTACCTCCTATTGCTCTCATCCAATACAATGGCATAATTGCAGTTACTGTTTCAAGGAAGTTACCATAGGTTAATGTACCATCCGGATTAAATTGTTTCCACATTGATGCTTGTTGAAAACCAGCCACATACATTGGTAAAGCATATAAAATAATTCCTAATGTACCAATCCAGAAATGGAAATTTGCTAATTTTTTTGAAAACAAGTTGCTTTTGGTCATTCGGGGAATCAACCAATAAATAATACCAAAAGACATAAATCCGTTCCAGGCTAAAGCTCCTACGTGAACGTGTGCAATAATCCAGTCTGTATAATGTGCAATAGCGTTTACATTTTTAAGCGAAAGCATTGGCCCTTCAAAAGTTGCCATTCCGTAACCTGTTATGGCTACCACAAAGAATTTTAGAACCGGCTCTTCACGAACTTTATCCCATGCACCTCTTAATGTTAAAAGTCCGTTGATCATACCTCCCCAAGATGGAGCGATAAGCATTACAGAAAATGCAACACCCAGATTTTGGGCCCAGTTTGGTAAAGCAGAATATAATAAATGGTGAGGACCTGCCCAGATATAAATAAAGATCAAAGACCAAAAGTGGATAATTGATAATCTATAAGAATAGACAGGACGGTTAGCTACTTTAGGGATAAAGTAATACATTAAACCTAAGAATGGTGTTGTTAAGAAAAATGCAACTGCATTATGCCCGTACCACCATTGTACTAAGGCATCCTGAACACCTGCGTAAACGGAATAACTTTTTAAGGCAGATACCGGAATTTCTATATTATTAAAAATATGCAACACCGCTACGGTAACAAATGTGGCAAGATAAAACCAAATTGCAACATACAAATGGCGTTCTCTGCGACGTAACATTGTACCAATCATATTGATCCCCATAACCACCCAAATAAGAGCGATTGCAATATCAATAGGCCACTCCAGTTCTGCATATTCTTTTGATGAAGTATATCCTAATGGTAATGTAATAGCGGCTGCAACAATAATAAGCTGCCAACCCCAAAAATGCAGGTTACTTAAGAAATCACTAAACATCCTGGCTTTCAGCAATCGCTGAAGCGAGTAATACATACCCGCAAAAAAGGCATTCCCAACAAAGGCAAAAATAACAGCATTGGTGTGCAAAGGTCTTAACCTACCGTAGCTAAGCCACGAAATACCATCTGTAATGTTGGGAAAAAGGTACATAACCGCTAAGGTTAGCCCTACTAACATACCTACTACTCCAAAAAGAATAGTGGCGTAAATGAATTTTTTTACAATTTTGTTGTCGTAATAAAACTGTTCCATTTCCATAATTATACTTGTTTTTCTTCTGTTGGTGAATTATTATTTTTGGGAGTAATCTTAGTCTCATCGTCAAAGAGCATTCTGACTGAGGGCGTATAATCATCATCGTATTGTCCAGATTTGACAGCTACGATAAAGGCAATAAAGAAGCATATTGCAACAAAAATACTTACTGAAATTAATAGATAAATAACACTCATACCTTAAGTTTATGTTAACAAAATTAGTCGTTTACAGGCTTTTAAAATATGATAATTATCATGGGAGAAGGCGTATGTTAAATTTATGCAAAAAAAGCCTTGAATTATTTATAATCGTTTTAAATTATTGTTACTGAAATAGTTAGACATTAAAGTAACAAAACTAACGATCGTAATTGTGCTTAAAGGCATGATTATAGCCGCCACTAAAGGAAGTAAGTTTCCGGTAACTGCAAAAGAGAGTCCTACAATATTATAAAGTAATGATAAAACAAAACTCATTTTGATTATTGTAATTGATTTTTGAGATAATTTAAGGAAATAATCCAGTCGAAAAAACTCTGATGCATCTAAAATGGCATCGCAAGCAGGAGAAAAAACATTGACATTTTCAGAAATAGAAATTCCAACATTACTTTGTGCCAAAGCGCCTGCATCATTCAACCCGTCTCCTACCATCATTACATTATTACCTTTTTCCTGCAGTGCTTTAATAAAATCCAGTTTTTGTTCCGGCTTTTGATTAAAAATCAGTTCGGTACCTTTAGGCAGGATTGCTTCAAGATTATACCTTTCGCCATCATTATCGCCCGAAAGTACTTTTATTTGATAACTACTGCTGAGCGTTAGAAACAGTTTTTCAAGACCTTCCCTATATTGATTCTGAAAAATAAATTTCCCTACATATTGATTGTCAATATTAATATGTAATGCTGTCTTTTCAATTTCAGATCCCTCTAAAACCGGGCTGTCTATAAATGCTGCTGAACCAATCTTTATAAGGACATTACCAACCAAAGCCTGAATTCCTTTTCCGGTTATCTCCTGAAAATCATCTATTTTAATCTTTTTTGTTTCTTCTAAAAAGTCATATAACATTCGGCTTAAAGGGTGATTTGAGCCTCGCAGCGTATTTTTAATCAGTATATAATTTTCGCTCGAAATCGTATTTCCTTCGTATGCAATATTCGATTTTTTATTGGTAGTGATTGTTCCGGTTTTATCAAATACAATGGTATCAACTTTAGCCAATTGTTCGATTACCAAAGCGTTTTTAAGATACATTTTTTGTTTCCCCATGATTCTCAAAATATTACCAAATGTAAACGGTGCAGTCAGCGCTAAGGCACAAGGACAAGCGACAATTAGAACGGCTGTAAAAACATTAAATGCAGTATTGGCATCAATAAGTATCCAATATCCAAAACCTGCAAAAGCAATCAGTAATAGTATAGGTGTAAAATAGCGACTTATGGCATCTGTTATTGTTTTATGCTTTTGAAATACTTTTTTCTGAAAGATTTCATTGCTCCACAATTGTGTCAGGTAACTTTGAGAAACAGAATGCAAAACTTCCATTTCGATTACTTTACCAATTTGTTTACCGCCGGCAAAAACCTTATCCCCGGATTTTTTAGTAATAGGCACGGCTTCACCCGTTACAAAACTATAATCTATTTCGGCTTTATCACTAATCAAAATACCATCAACCGGAATTAATTCCTGATTTCTAATCAATAATCTGTCTCCTTTTAAAACATCATATATTGGAACGCTTTCTTCTGATGTATCTGAATTAATTTTTGTGACAGCAATAGGAAAGTAGGATTTAAAATCTCTCTCGAAACTTAAAAAACTATAGGTTTTGATCTGGAACATTTTTCCGAGCAGCATAAAAAAAACTAAACCTGTTAAGCTGTCAAAAAAACCTGATCCGTAGTTCATTACAATATCAAAAGTACTTCGAACAAACATAACGATTATCCCTAAGGCAATTGGAATATCGATATTTAACATCTTAGATCTTATACTTTTATAAGCCGAAACATAATAACCACTTGCAGAGTAAAAGAAACTTGGCAGGGCCAACAGAAAGATTAAAATCCTAAAAAATGGTTTGTAGTTATCCAACCAGAATTCTTTAATTTCAAAATATTCGGGAAAGGATAAAAGCATGATATTTCCGAAACAAAAAAAGGCAACACCCAATTTGTAGGTCAAAGTTCTGTCTACATTTGTTTTGCCTGTTTCGTAGTTTTCTAAACTAATATAAGGTTCGTAACCAATCGAACTTAACATATAAGTGATTGTTTTGAGTGAGACAAGATCTGAATTGAAGGTGATTCGAACTCTTTTTTCAGGAAAATTTACTTGTGAAATACTTATTCCGGGTTGAATTTTGTTTAAATTTTCCAGGATCCAAATACAGGAACTACAATGAATATGAGGGATATTTAAGGAAACTATTGAAGTATTTGCTTCTTGAAATTCTAATACTTTTGACAAGATGGCTTCATTATCCAAAAAATCATATTTTCCCTGAATGTCTTGTGGAGTAGCACCTGGCGATTTTTCAAAATCATAATAACAGGTCATATCATGAAGACTAAAAATTTCGTAAACGGTTTGACAACCCTTGCAACAAAACTTTTTTTCATCAAAATTGATTTCTTCATTTTTAACAATGGTTAACCCACAATGAAAACAACTCTGCTCACTCATAAAATTTGCTTTTTTTGATGCCACAAATGTTAAAAAAACGAGAGATTATAAAAATGATATTTATCATATTACAACGAAATCGAATTCTAAATTTAGCGAAATAAAATCGGCAAATTGAAATAATAGTTTTTTTCTGCTTTTTTTAAGGAATAATAATACCTAGCAATGCGAATATTGGTTAATTTTGCAGTAAATTTTTTTGCCATGAATAAATGTGATCAATGCATCGTACGACAACTTTCTTCTCTTAAAGCACTTAATAAAGAGGAAGTTGTAAAATTGGCTAATAGTAAGACTACCTACAAAATTAAAAAAGGGGAATCCATTTTTGAAGAAGGCGAAGTAACTAATGGCGTTTTTTGTATCAAAGATGGTGTTGGAAAACTCTCTAAATTAAGTGCAAATGGAAAAGATCAGATTGTAAAACTGGTACAATCGGGCGAACTTTTAGGGCAACGCTCTATGATTAGCAATGAACCTGCGAATTTATCTGCAAAAGCAGTTGCCGATATGGAAGTTTGTTTTATTCCGAAAAACGAGATTTTACACTTCTTTAATAACAATAATCAGTTCTCGATGAATTTGATGCAATCTGTTTGCGAAGATTTAAAAGAATCTGAAAACGATAAAATTGCTTTAGTTCAAAAAACAGTAAAACAACGTTTAGCCGAAACCTTATTGCAATTGCACGACGCTTTTGGTGAAAGTGCAGATAAAACCCTAAAAGTTCAACTTACAAGAGAAGAACTTGCCGGTATTATTGGTACAGCTACAGAAAGTTGTATACGGTTATTATCAGACTTTAATAAACTGGAATTGATTGAATTAGTGGGAAAAAAAATTATGCTTAAAAATATTAAAGCATTAAAAAAAATGGCCGAATAATCAGAGCTTTTTAGCTTCGTTCCAGAATACATCCATTTCTGCCAAAGTCATATCCATTAAAGGTTTTCCTAATTGACCAGCTTTGCTTTCCAGATATTGAAAACGCTTTATAAATTTTTTATTGGTACGTTCCAGAGCATCTTCGGGATTTACATTTAGAAAACGGGCATAATTGATCATAGAAAATAAAACATCCCCAAATTCGGCTTCAATTTTATCCTGATCACCTGATCTCACTTCTACTTGCAATTCTTCTAATTCTTCTTGTACTTTGTCCCAAACCTGATGTGGTTCTTCCCAATCAAAGCCTACACCTTTTACCTTATCCTGAATTCGGCTTGCTTTTACCAAAGCCGGTAAACTTCTTGGCACACCTTCCAGAACTGATTTTTTTCCTTCTTTAAGCTTTAATTTTTCCCAATTTTGCTTTACTTCTTCTTCATCTTTTACAACTGTATCACTATAAATGTGAGGATGACGGTGAATTAATTTTTCGCAAATCTCATTGCAAACATCTGCGATATCAAAATCATTGGTTTCTGAGCCTATTTTTGCATAAAAAACAATATGCAGTAACAAATCGCCTAATTCTTTTTTTACTTCATTTAAATCATTATCGAGAATAGCATCTCCCAACTCGTAGGTTTCTTCGATCGTAAGGTGTCTCAGGGTTTGCAAAGTTTGTTTTTTATCCCAGGGACATTGCTCACGAAGTTCATCCATGATAATTAATAATCGCTCGAATGCCTTAAGTTGAAGTTCTTTGCTCATGTTGTGTTTTATATAACATCAAAATTAATTTATTTTATTAATTAAGTGCTTTTATATGCAAAAAAAAGAAGGTCTTTCGACCCTCTTTTTTTGGTGATAATAATTATATTGATTCTTTTATTACTCGCCCATTTAATTGTTGGACATTTCTAAAATTATTGACAGGCATTATTTTTCTTAAGTCTTCAATCATTTTTAAAGATACATCTACCGGGTTTTTAAAAATATACCATTGCACTCCTTCTGTACAAGGCGGAGTGGTAAGTGAACCTGTATAGGTATAATACGTTTGATTTTCCGGTAAGACGTTATTTAAATTAAAAACATCTTTTACCTCTATGGTCTCATTAACTTTGACAGGTAAATATTTGTCAAGAAAATCAAAAGTTTCGCTGTTCTCTTTGCTTTCTTTTGCCATAATTGCAACTACTGCATACTTACCTTCACTATTCATATGTACCATGTGAATTACTAACGGATATCTAATTCCTCGAATAGTATGTTCTGCTGGTTCATGAAAATGAAATTGTTTCAGATTGTATTTGTCTCCGTTAAGGGTTATGTAATCACCCTCTTCGAAATCAAACTGAATAGAATGCCCATTATTTACAACATCATGTATTTTTGTTTCGGGGCTATAATGAAACTCAATTGGTTTTAATGTTTCATCTGTTACCGTTTCTACGATATCGATAGGCGATTGTGCACTGCCGCCGCAATCGTTCTGATCAATTTCTGACCAATGTTCGGGTCCGGTTTCCCCTTCATAATTCCAATGCTTTTCAGGTTCTACGGGTTTTTTATCAGATTTACTATTATCACATCCCATAAGAGTGATCAGTGCAAATCCAAGCAAAATTTTTGTAATCTCTTTTTTCATTTTTTTTATTTAAAATTAATTTTCATAAAAATCACCAACATTATCTCAACCTTTTAAAAATTAAAAGTGCCTATTCTGAAATGAAATTCTTTTTGGCTAAAGCGAAACAATATAAATAATTTCCTACAAAATTAAATTTTAAATTTTAGTTATTACGTTTAGAAAATCATAAATATTTCTAAACGGGTACAAATAAAAAATCCTGCCAGGAAAAATTTCTTAGCAGGATTATTATTTTTGAAGGTAGAAAATTACTATTCTTCTTTTTTAGCTTTTGCTTTTTTAGCAGCCGGAGCTTTTTTTGGTTTTTCTTCAACAACCGGAGTTTCTTCTGTAGTTTCAGCAGCAGCCGGAGCTAAATCAGTAACTAGTCCTTTTGCCTGAAGTGTATTGTACCAGTTTAAAACTTTTTTGATATCAGAAGGATAAACTCTTTCTTCATCATAATCAGATAGAATTTCTTTAAAGTAAGCTGCCAGTGTAGCATTATCTTCTTTATGAGAAATAGCCTGACCTTTATTTTCTTTAGTTGCAATACGTTGCATTACTTCAGTCAATGGTTTTTCTCCGTCGTAGGTATAAATAGAAATCTCTGATAATAAACTTACGTTACTTTTCAGGTTAACAGTAATTTTTTTTCCGTCTGTCAATGATTCTGCCACAAAACCTGTACGAGTTTGCACTTTCAATACATATAAACCTGGTTTCCCAGAAATGGCTAAAATTTTCTCTAAATTCATGTTTATTAAAATTAGTATTAAGAATTTGATTTATTATATTTTTATTGCTTCTGATTTCTCAGATCAATTATCTCCCTTTTTTAGCAGCAGCAAATTTCATTCTATATTCCTGAAACGTCTTGCCCTCGGTAATATTTTTTAATTTCTTTTGAATCAAACGTTTTTTTAAAGTAGATATTTTATCTGTAAACAAAACACCTTCTATATGGTCATATTCATGCTGGATAACTCTGGCAATCAAACCATCAAAAACTTCTGTTTTCATTACAAAATCCTCTTCACAATATTCGATCGTAACGGTTGGTTTTCTATAAACATCTTCGCGTACGTCAGGAATACTAAGACAACCTTCATTAAAACTCCACTCTTCGCCTTCTTCTTTAACAATTTTAGCATTTATAAAAGTCTTTTTGAAACCTTTTAAATCTTTTTGTTCTTCTGATGGTAAATCATCGTCATCACTAAAAGGAGTAGTATCTATCACAAACAAACGAATCGGCATACCTACTTGCGGTGCGGCAAGTCCTACTCCGTAAGCGTGATACATGGTTTCATACATGTTTGCTATTGTTTCTTTTAAGTTTGGATGTTCTGGCGTAATCGCCTCTCCCACTTTTCTTAAAACAGGATCACCATATCCTACAATTGGTAAAATCATTTGTATTAATTTAATGTATTATCTACTGAAAACTCCTGAATATAGTTCTCATAATTCAGCTGGCAAAAATAGTAAAAAATAGTCAATGAATAATTCTAAAGCTATATTATATGATAATTTTTGCTTTCTGCTCAAAATCTCATCCATAATTATGCCAAATTAATTCGTACTTTTGTTTGTAAACCTCACTATATGTTTAATCGCATCTCGAAATTTACGAACAGTACTTCTTTTTTAAACGCCTCTAAAGTAACTATTGCTTCTGTTGTTCCGGTTTTAATTTTGAATTTCCTCGGCCATTTCGAAATAGGTTTTACAATTGCTTTGGGTGCATTTTATACCTACCCCAGTGATGTCCCTAGTTCCCTAGGTCATAAAATCAAAGGACTTATTGTAGCGTCGTTTATTGTCTCCGGTGTAAATTTATTGGTAAATCTTGCCTATCCGTATCCTTTTTTGTTTTATCCTTTTTTAGGTTTTTTACTTTTTTTATGCTCGATGATTTCCGTATACGGGCAACGTGCTACTTTGGTATCCTTCTCTGCTTTATTATCTATATCCCTCTCTTTTGGACATTTGCACCAAGGTTGGGAAGCTTTTGAATATTCCGGATTTATATTCATTGGAGGAATACTCTATTTAGTAGTATCTCTTGTATTTCATTTTGTACAACCTTATAAATATGTCGAATTGCAAATTGCTGAAGGCATAAAACTAACCGCAAAATATTTAAAATTAAGAGGTGATTTATGGAGCCCCGAAGCCAATAGAGAAGCGATTATCGAAAAACAGCTCGGTGTTCAGGTCGATCTGAACCTGATTCATGAAGATTTAAGAAAAATGCTTATTGGCAATCAAAATGCCTCGGGAACTACAAGTCAGAACCGAAAAATGTTACTTGTTTTTATCACCTTAGTAGAGATTCAGGAACTCGCCTTATATACTTCATTTGATCACAGCAAACTACATGAAAAATTTGCGAAACATCCTGATGTACTCCGAACGTATCAAAATGTAGCTTATAAACTGGCATCGACTTTAAAGAAACTGTCTAAAAATGTGCATAATATTAGTATTTACATTGATAAAAATGATTTAAAGAATGAACTGGACGCTCTTGAATTTGCCATTTTTGACTACGAAAAAACTTTAGGTAAGGAGGAAGCAGCAGAAGGTGTTTTGATGCTGACCAATATGCTGAAATATGCCAGAAATCAGGTTGGAAAAATAAAAATTATACAACGTGCTTTTTCGCTCGCAATGCAATCTTTTAAATTAAATGATAAGGACAAAGAGTTAGAAAAATTCCTGACACCACAATATTATCCGTTGCGTACTTTAATCGAAAACTTAAGCTATTCGTCTTCTATTTTCAGGCATTCGTTGCGATTAACGATTACAATTTTGATAGGTTTTGTGATTGGTCAACTTTTACCTTTTCAAAACGTCTATTGGATTTTATTAACGATTGTCGTGATCATGCGTCCGGGTTATGGCTTAACAAAAGAACGATCGTATAACAGGATTTTTGGAACTATTCTGGGAGGATTACTAGCTTTTGGAATTGTTTCTGTTATCCAGAATCATTTTGCACTTAGTATATTATCTATTGTTTGTATGCTTCTTGGTATCTCTTTTACTCAGATTAACTATAAGGTAAGTGCCACTTTTGTTACGATGTATGTGGTTTTTATTTACGGAATTTTAACTCCTGATGTTGTCAAAGTTATTCAGTTTCGCGTTCTGGATACTTTAGCCGGAGCTACTTTGGCATTTTTAGCCAACCAGTTTTTATGGCCGGCATGGGAGTTTATCAATACCCCAATACATATCGAAAATTCGATTCGTGCCAATAGAAATTATCTTAAAGAAATTGCCGATTTTTATAATAAAAAAGGAGAGATTCCTACTGCATACCGTTTGGCGAGAAAAAATGCTTTTGTTGAAATTGGTAATTTGATGACGTCATTTCAGCGTATGATGCAGGAACCAAAATCTAAGCAAAAAACATTGCCCCTTGTCAATAAACTGGTGGTATTAAATCATTCGATATTGTCCGCTTTGGCCTCTTTATCGACTTATATTCAATCGCACCAAACCACATCAGCTTCAGAATCTTTTAATTATATTATAAAAACGATACTTTTAAATTTAGATCATTCTATTGCTGTTTTGCGAAACGAGACAATCTTAACAGATACTTTTTTTGACAAGGAAGATGTCATTTTGCAGTTTGAAGAACTTAAGCGAGTCAATTTTACCCGTTTAGCGCAAGATGATGAATTAGATAAAGAAACGCGTCAGGCCAAGATGCAGGAAGCTCAAATGGTTATTGAGCAATTGATCTGGATGAGTAATCTGACTGAAAAGATCTTGAAAATCACAGAAGAATTTAAAGCAACAAATCCAGATTAATTCATCTGGATTTGTGATTTATTATAAAAAATATGAGCTTAGTTATTTAGTTTTAAAACTTCTGAAGTATGTTTTCTAAGTTCTGTCAAAAGCTCTGGTTTATCATTTAAAGTTTGCCCGTAAGAAGGAATCATGTTTTTCATTTTCGCTTCCCATTCCGGTGTTTTAATTTGGCTGGTAAAACATCTGCTAATCAAATCGATCATAATTGCAACTGCTGTCGATGCTCCGGGAGAAGCCCCTAATAATACTGCCAAAGTTCCGTCGTGTGTATTAATTACTTCTGTACCAAATTCTAAAACTCCACCCTCTTTTTCATCTTTTTTAATTACCTGAACACGTTGCCCCGCTCTTTCTAATTTCCAATCTTTAGAACGTGCTGTTGGCAAATATTCACGTAGTGCATTCATTCTGTCTTTTGGAGACTGACGAACTTGCTCGATTAGATATTTGGTCAATGGTATATTATGAAATCCGGCTGATAACATCGGAATCAGGTTATTTGCTTTTATAGATAATGGTAAATCCAGGTAAGAACCATTTTTTAAGAAACGAGTCGAAAATCCTGCAAAAGGTCCAAAAAGCAATGCTTTTTCACCATCAATTACACGAGTATCAATATGAGGAACAGACATTGGAGGTGCTCCAACGCTAGCTTTTCCGTAAACTTTTGCCTGATGTTTAGCAATAATTTCAGGATTTGTACATTTTAACCATTGTCCGCTTACCGGGAAACCGCCATAACCGTTTCCTTCAGGAACGTTTGCTTTTTCTAATAATGGCAATGAACCTCCACCTGCACCAATAAATACAAATTTGGTATAGGCTTTACGTTTTTGACCTGTAGCGATATCTGTAATTTTTATTCTCCATGACTTGTCATCACGTTGTTTTAATTTGGTTACTTCGTGATTAAAGTATAAAGAAACACCGTCTAGTTTTTCTAAATAATTAAACATACTTCTGGTCAAAGCTCCAAAATTTACATCGGTACCAATTTCCATGTGAGTAGCTGCTAATTTATCGTTAGCGTCTCTGCCTTCCATAACTAGTGGCATCCATTCTTTAAGCTTTTCAAAATCAGAACTAAATTCCATTTGAGAAAAAATAGGATTACTTTGCAAAGCCTCAAAACGCTTTTTAAGGTATTTTACGTTTTTTTCTCCCCAAACAAAACTCATGTGAGGAACGCTTTTGATAAAATTTTCGGGAGATGGTACTTTATTTTGTTGCACTAAGTAAGACCAAAACTGACGAGAAATCTCGAACGATTCTGCTATACTTACTGCTTTCTTAGGATCAATACTTCCGTCAGCCTTTTCCGGAGTGTAATTTAGCTCACAAAAAGCTGAATGTCCCGTTCCTGCATTATTCCAAGCATCAGAGCTTTCGGCAGCAGCAACATCTAGTCTTTCGTAAATTTCAATTTTTATGTCAGGTTGTAATTCTTTTAAAATCACTCCAAGAGTGGCACTCATAATTCCCGCTCCAATTAGTACTACATCACTATTAGAACGTATTGTTTCATTAGGCATAACAGTATTGTTTTTAAAGTGCAAAGGTACTTTTTATAATTGCAAAAAAAAACTAAAATTACATGATAAAAGTTATGTTTTTCTAAAAAATAAAAGGCTATGGCTTTGAAAGTTAAAAAATCTAAAAACGTTTCGACGAAAGATAATCCTGAAGCATTATTGTTGCCGAAATTTCATCGATCAAAGCTTTATTCTGACGCTGCTTTTTACTTAGTCCGCTATCGATCATGGTTTGAAAAGCCATTTTTGAAGTAAAACGCTCATCCATGCGAACTACTTTCATATCCGGGAAAATATTGGAAAAATGTGTTACAAAACCTTTAATTACAGGAGCACTTTGTGATGGTTGCCCGTTCATTTGTTTAGGTTCACCAATTAAAACAGCTTCGACCTTTTCTTTTGAAAAATAATCCTTCAAAAAATCTATCAAAGTATTGGTGGGGATTGTGGTTAATCCTGAAGCTATAATTTGCATTTCGTCAGTTACAGCAATTCCGGTTCGTTTTTGTCCGTAATCTATAGAGAGAATTCTTGGCATTTTTTAATTTTTAGCAAAGGTAGAAAGGAAAAGTCACAATCTTAAAGAGAATTTTTATATTTGATAAATGCGAAAACAGAAACATTTTGCAGATCAATATCAATTTCATAAACTGATGTATATCCTTTAAAAACATAATCTCTAATATTTTCATTATCAAAGTATTTTGACTTAGGAAAATGAAATGGGCATTTTAGATCTTTTTTAATATTTTTAAGCAAATCTTTCCTAAACTTTAACGCTGCTCCTGGTTTATCTTTATAAATATAATGAACTTGTTCTTTTAATAATTTTAGAAATTCATTCGAAATTTTAATTATCATATTCCGAAAATGTATCATCTAAAATTGAATCGACTTCATCTATTGAATATAATTTTTCACTACCACTTTTTAATTTAGCGTAAGCTGCATGTACTTTTCTTCTATCGTTTTCAAAATCAGAATCCTCCTCGATAATTCTCAATTCATTAGGAGAAAACTCACTTAACAATTTAAGCACTTTCTCCTTAATCTCCGGCTGAAATTCTAATCTTATCGCTTCCATAATACTTTCATTTACAATACAAATATAAACCTTTTCAGTCTAATCTTATTTAGATTTAACTTTCCAATAAAAAAATCCGTTCCAAAAATTCGAAACGGACTTTATCCAAATATTCAAAACCTAAAAAAATCTCTATCTGTTAAATAATCTTCTAAAAAAACCTCTTTCTTCTTCCTCTTCTTCTTCTTCGATTACTGCACGTTCTTCGTATTGAGCAAATTTCGCCTGACCTTTTTCATGTTCAAAAATCAAATCCTTAATATATTCTACATAACTTTTCTTTTTTTCTTCCAAAAATCCAATAAGGTATTTTTCGCTAAATTCCATTCCGCTTGCAGCTTCAATTTGCAACAGTTTTTTATACAAGGGCTCAATGTGTAATGCAATAACTTCTTGTGGTACTGCTTGTCTTCTTCCAAAATAGTTAACAATAACACCGTTCTCATCTCTTGAAATTTCAAAATCTGTAATAACCCAATAGTACCTTCCTGATTTGGCAAGATTTTTTACGATTGCATGAAAGTTTTTTCCGTTTTTAAGATTTTCCCAAAGCACTTTAAAAATTACTTTTGGCATATCCGGATGGCGAATAATATTATGTGGCTGACCCATTAATTCATAATCTTCATAACCTGAAACATCAACAAAAATCTCATTGGCATATTCAATAATACCAAAGGCATTTGTTTTACTCATAATAACCTGAGTTTTGTCCCATGAGACCTCTTTATCGATAATAGTTCTCTGTCCGTGAAGTTGATTTTCCTGATTCATATATATATGTAGATTAAAGCTTTTGTCTTGGATTGGTATTGATAATTAACAGACTTTGTCTCTGAATTATGCGGCAAAATTAATTCTAAGTAAAATCTTAAAACCTGATTTTTGTCATATTTTGATATTAAAAAAACTTTTAAAGGACTTTTTAGTTAATTAAATTCTATAAAGCGAAGAAATTTATTTATCAAATTAAAAACAAAAAGTTATATCTGTAACATTTTACAAAGGTTTAACTTTTTTGCTTTTGCTCAAATACGCTATCTTTGCCAAAAATTAAAACTTATGAATTCTTTACAAACTATAATTGAACAAGCTTGGGAAAACAGAGCTTTATTACAAGAAGCTACTACTACAGATGCTATTAGAGAAGTTATCGAATTGGTTGACGCAGGAAAATTACGTTGTGCTGAACCGGTTGGAGACAAATGGCAGGTAAACGAATGGGTTAAGAAAGCTGTTGTAATGTATTTCCCAATTCAAAAAATGGAAACATGGGAATCTGGTATTTTCGAATATCACGACAAAATGTTGCTAAAAAGAGGTTATGCTGAAAAAGGAATTCGTGTAGTACCAAACGCCGTTGCACGTTATGGAGCTTACATCTCCAGCGGTGTTATTTTGATGCCAAGTTATGTAAACATTGGTGCTTATGTAGACGAAGGTACCATGGTTGATACCTGGGCAACTGTTGGTAGTTGTGCTCAAATTGGTAAAAATGTTCACTTAAGTGGTGGTGTTGGTATTGGTGGAGTTTTAGAACCCTTGCAAGCTGCTCCGGTAATCATTGAAGATGGTGCTTTTATTGGTTCCCGTTGTATTGTTGTAGAAGGAGTTCATGTTGGCAAAGAAGCTGTTCTTGGTGCTAATGTTTGTTTGACTGCTTCGACAAAAATTATAGATGTGACAGGTGATGAGCCTGTTGAAATGAAAGGTTTTGTTCCTGCCCGTTCTGTAGTGATTCCTGGAAGTTATACTAAAAAATTCGCTGCAGGTGAGTTTCAAGTGCCTTGTGCGTTAATTATTGGTACACGTAAACCATCTACAGATTTAAAAACTTCATTAAACAACGCCCTTCGTGAATACGATGTTGCGGTATAGATTTTAAAGAAAATCCAATTAAAAAATCCAAATTCCAATCATTATCAATTGGAATTTGGATTTTTTTTGCTTCAATTTGTATACTCTTAATTAAGATGCTACTTTGTATATGAAGATACTTGTAATTCAACAAAAAATGATTGGCGACGTTTTGATTAGCAGCATAATATGCAATAATTTGCGTACTGCTTATCCTGATGCTCAAATAGACTATCTGGTTTATGCCTCTACTACTCCTGTTTTAGAAGGTAATTCGAGTATTGACAACATTATTTTGTTTGAAGAGAAACATCGAAAAAGCAAAAAAGAACTACTTAAGCTTGCGTTTGAGATTAGAAACGAAAAATACGATCTTTTAATCGATGCGTATTCTAAACTGGAAAGTTGGATAATCGTTTTATTAAGTAATGCCAAACGAAAAATATCCTACAAAAAACCAGGCAGAAACTTTTTGTACACAGATAATGTTCCGTTTGAACCTTTCCCAAAAACTAATTTAGGACTGGCGATCGAAAGGCGTCTTTCTTTATTAGAACCTATAGGCCTAAAAATAAAAACAGATCCTATCCCAAAATTATTTGTTTCTACACAAGAAAATCAAGAAGCAATGGCAATTTTTGAGAAACATAACGTTCAAAAAGACCGAAAAACAGTCATGATTAGCCTTTTGGGAAGCGAAAAATTAAAAACGTATCCACTGGAGTTCATGTCTCAAATTGTAGATTATATTGCCGATCACGCAAATGTAAATATACTTTTTAACTATTTTCCCAAACAAATTGAAGACGCCAAGACCGTTTATAATGCGTGTAAAGCTTCGACTCAGGAAAAAATATATTTCGATTTATTAGGAGGAGATTTACGCTCTTTTATTGGCATTGTGAATCAGTGCGATTTGATTATTGGTAATGACGGAGGCGCCATAAATATGGCAAAAGCACTCGAAAAACCCTCTTTTATTATTTTTTCGCCCTGGATAGAAAAGAAAATATGGGCTACTTTTGAAGACGGGATTCAGCATCTCTCGGTGCATTTAAAAGATTATCGCGAAGATCTATTCGAATATAAAACAGAAAAAATGCTCAAAAAAGAATCTTTATCCTTGTATCAGGAATTTAAACCAGAATATTTTGAAACGCAATTAAAGTCTTTTTTAAATCAAAATCTTAGTACTGAAATCTAATGACTTTGGCTAAAAAACAAGCATTAACGGCATTAGTAATTACTTATAATGAAGAACAGAATATAAAAACTGTTCTTGATCATTTGGCTTTTGCCGATGAAATTATAGTAGTCGATTCTTTTAGTTCAGATAAGACTTTTGAAATAGCTTCTTCATTCAAAAATGTAAAGGTCGTACAGCGGGCTTTTGACAACTTTGCTTCTCAACGCAATTATGCATTGAGTTTAGCTACAAATTTATGGATTCTTTTTATTGATGCCGATGAAATATTAACTCCTGAACTTGAACAGGAAATTAGTTTTACAATCAATCAGCAAAATAGTGCAGCAGCCTATTTTATGTACAGAACTTTTATGTTCGAAAACAAAAAACTACATTTTAGTGGCTGGCAGACGGACAAAATTATTCGTCTTTTCAAGAAAGAAAACGCCATCTACAATCATGAAAAAATTGTACATGAGAAGCTAATCGTAAAGGGAGAAATAAAAAAATTAAAAAATAAGCTAATTCATTATTCTTACTCAAATTATGCTAATTATAAACAAAAAATGGTTCTTTACGGACAACTAAAAGCTCAGGAAGAGTTGCAAAAAAGAACTAATCCTAATTTCTTTCATTTTTACATTCGTCCTGTTTATCAATTTCTTTATCAATACATTGTTCGATTAGGCATACTAGATGGCAAAAAAGGAATTATTATTTGTTATTTGAATGCCTTGAGTGTTGCTGTGCGTTTTCAGGAATTAAAAAAAATCAAACAGAAAATTTAAGACTTCCAGAATTTAAGCTTCTTTTTAAGTCTTTTCTTTTTTGCAAATTCTTCCTGAAAATGAGTTGTGGCAAACCACATCTTATCAACGATTTCCGCTTCGGTCTTATCCGTATAAAACTTTGCATATTCATTACTCATTACTTCAATCATATCTTTTCTGGGCGTTAAACGTCTAAAATTATTCATACGTTGCTCAAAACTCATTGAAGCATGAAAATTCATTCGGTTTAAATCGACCAAATAAAATTCATATTGGTTTTCATTACCCTTTTTTATCAAAGTATTTCCGGGAGAATGGTCTAAAAACTCCACTCCTTTTTCATGCAAATCAAATGTAAATTTGGTAAATTGTCTTAAAATAGTATCGTGATCCGGATAGTCCGGGATTTCTACCAATTCTCTATAGGTTAATTCTGTTACTAAATGTTCACTGATGTAGTAACTATCCTTTAAGCCTATCCAATTAAAATTTTCGTAAAAAGCAATAGGTTTCGGAGTTCCAATACCTTTCTCTAATAAAATAGTAGCATATTCAAACGAGCGCCTTGCTTTTGATTTTCTAAAATATCGGTACGCTACTTTATTGATAATATTCGGAATTTTAAATGATTTAATGTTAATCGTTTTTCCATTCCAATTAAACAATTTAATGGTATTGCGATCTCCGTTTCCAAAAAGTTCTCCAGAATTATGGAAATTTTGAACTAGCGAAAGTATATTATCATACTCTTTCTTATCGTCGTACTTCTTAAAATCTTCCTTATTATCAGAAAGAACTAATTTATTAGCCATGTATATTTTTAATATTAAACCTGCTTATAGCCTACAGATTGGGTCAATATTTTTATCTCCAAAAAAAAAATGCTTTTTTTTCATTTTTGAATTAAACCTTCTGCAACAAAATTAATCTAATATCTAAATATAACCTGATTTCGGATAACAATTTTTTATTTATCCATACAAAAGTTTATTGCATTAAGCTAATTTTCAGGATTTGATGAAGGAATAAAAAATAATCCTGCTTTAAATTGATATTAAAATCTGACTTATTACGTTATCATATTGCGTTTTTAAAGTTAAGGATGTGTGAATTAGAATAAGGGAATATATAATTTTTAAGATACAGGCTTACTCATTTTTGTGAATATCAATAAAAAATTAACAACCAATTAAACCCAATACGGTATGAAAATATTAAATGTGACGTCTATTACAGAATTAAGAGGTGGAGATGCTCAAATGTATACCGTTTATAATCTTTTGGATAAAAAAGATGATCTAAAACAATATATCTTATGTCCTGAAGATTCTGTATTGGCAACTATATGCAAAAATGACAATGCTAATTTTTTTACCTATAAAAAGAAAAACATAAAGCTCTTTAATCTTGTTTCTGCCATAATAAAAATTTGCAAAAAAGAAGCTATTGATGTTGTACATATTCATGATTCCTCTGCCCTTAATGCCGGATTAATTGCGATGAAGTTTTTATCTAAAACAACTTTAATTTTAAGCCGAAAACGGAACAATATTATAAAGAATAAGTTTTTAAACCGATATAAATATTCACACCCAAGTATTCAGAAAATTATTAGTGTATCAAAAGCTGTCGAAGCAATTTTTGAAGATATTGTTCCTGACAAAAAACGTTTAGTAACTATTTATGATGCTATAGATGTTGATAAATTTGCACATCAAACAAACAAAAATCTTTTGCATGAAGAATTTAGTTTTGCTCCTGACACCAGAATAATTGGAAATATAGCCGGTTTAACAAACCAAAAAGATCTTTATACTTTTATCGATACCGTAAAGAGAATAAAAGCACAAAATAACACTGCTCATCCCATTAAGTTTGTTATTATTGGAGATGGTCCATTAAAAAAAGAACTTATCGATTATGCCAAAAGCAATGATCTGGAAAAAGATCTGTTTTTTGCGGGCTTTAGAGAAAATGTAGAAGATTTACTTCCTGAATTTGATGTTTTCCTGCTTACTTCAATTACCGAAGGACTTCCGCTTACAGTATATGAAGCATTTGCCTGCAAAATACCTGTTGTCGCAACTGAAGCAGGAGGAATTCCAGAAGTTATTACCAACGGAAATAATGGTTTTTTAGCAGCTTTAAAAGACTCCGGATCTCTTTCTGAATCTGTTTTAAAAATACTTAAAGACCCGATTTTAGAAGAAAAAATTAAAACAAATTCTTTCAAATTAGTCAAGAAAAATCACGATTTGAGTGTTATGCAAAAAAACTATTTTGACTTTTATAAATCTCTTGAAACTACTTAATCAGAATTAAATCATTAAAGTATTTAAATAAGAATACTTAAAATATTTTTTTTCTGCCAAATGTTACTTTCTTTTTAAAAGTCTCAAATGAATCTTTACCTCGAATATCAATTCTTTGTACTGTATAAATATCTTTCATTGGAAATATGTTGATTCTGTTTCCAATTCTAAGACCATATTTGATACCGTATTTTTCTAATAATTCAAAAAACTGATTTTGTTTTGGGCCTTTTTTTCTGTAATAACCTCCAAAAGTATACGCCAAAGCAGGAAAAACATTTAGTTCTTCTTTTGCAATTACTTCCTGGCAAAGTTGCAAATCCTTTTCTATTTCTTCAAGCGATAATTTAGCATAGTTATCATGCTTAAAAGTGTGATATCCTAACTCGATATGAGAACCAATTGCCAACAACTGCTCCTTATTCATCAAATGCATATTGTCATTAATATATTTTCCGTTCCAATCTACTTTTTGCCCTATTCTTCCCAATACCATAAAACAAACTGCCTTAAAATCGTATTGTTTTAATAAAGGATATAATTCAGTATAATTATCTACAAAACCATCATCGAAAGTAAGCACAACCGATTTTTTTGGCAATTGTTGGTTCTTATTTTTTATAGCATCAACCTCAGACAACCATAAGGTTTGATAGTTATTCTTCTTTAGATATTCGAATTGTTCAATTATATTCTCTTTTCTAATTGTAATCTGATCTTCGAAACCATTTGTAGAAATAGAATGATATTCTAAAATTCTTAATTTATTCTTGGCAGGATAAAACAATTTAAACTGAACATTAAGAACAATTAAAAAAATAACTAAAAGAATAACCAAAACTGAAACTATATAAATCATAAGTCTTTTTTAAAATGCATTATTAATAACAACCTCATTTGTAACATTTGAAATCTTGCTTCCTATAATCAAACGGGTTGAAGTATTCATTAAAAATTCGTACCCTTTTTCGACAAATTTATCTTTCATTAAATCGTTGTTGATAATTGCTTGCACTTTGTCTGCAAAGTCAATCGAATTTCCAACTTCTGCAAGTAAACCTGTTTCATTATCGATTAAAACGGTTGGTATTCCACCAGCTTTTGCCGCTACAACCGGAACTTTGCAAGCATAACTTTCAAGAATTACTCCTCCTGTTGCTTCATTTTTTGAAGTAAACAAAAACAAGTCAAACTCTGGAATACATTTTTGAACGTCTTTTCTAAAACCTGCAAATATAATTTCTTTTTCTAATCCTTTTAAAGCAACATACTCTTTAATATCTTTCTCCAGCGAACCTTCACCAATCAGAATATATTTTGCTTTAAGTCCTCTTTTAAACAATTCATCAACAGTATCAACCCAGGTAAAATGATCTTTTACTTTGCAAAAAGCAGATACATTACCAATTATTTTGTAGTCTAAAGGTATACCAAATTCCTGATGAAGAAATCCTTTTTTAGTATTATTTATAAACTTATCCGTGTCTACAACACTACCAATAACGGTAAGTTTTGAGTGATCCTTGACCGATAATTTAAGAATTTCGGCTACAGGATCTGATACACAAATAATTTTTTTGATCAACTTGTAGTTGTACTTATACTTTCTGAAAAAATTTGTTCCAACATTTTTTATTAAAGTCCTGAAAAGAACCATTGGCACTTTTAGCTTAAAAAATATTGATGCCAGTACGGCAATAGTATGCGCCTTACTGTTATGAAGAAATAAAATATCAGGGTGAAATTTATCAACTTCATTTTTGAAATTTTTAGCAAAACCAAGACTGTATTCAGATTTAAAATGTAAACCTAAAACGGCCATGTTTTTTTGAGTCGCAACCTTAAAAATTTCAGAATCTTTTGAGCAAATAATCAACTGATCTTTTACAAAACCATTGTCTCTTAAAGACTCAAAAATATCTATTATCATTTGCTCATGTCCTCTCCAGACCTTTGAAGCAGTAAAATGTACTAAGCGCATATTTTTAAAGATGTCTTTTTATTTTGCGAATGTACTGGATTTTCGTATTCCAAATTATTATATCCTGAAATTTTACCTTAAAAATACCTTAAGAATATATTGACCATAACTAAACTCCAAAGACAGTAAAGATCCAGCGCTCTAATGTGTACTTTTTGATAGTTTCAGAATTTACTTGCATATATTCTGTTTCGAAAAAATCTATCGGAATATTGACATCATTTTCTGTGACAACAAAGATGTTATTTGGGTTATAAAAATCATAATTTACAACATCCTGATTGTTTGTAATTAACTTTTTGCTGTATCCCAAAGCTTCAAAAATTCTAAAACTCAAGCCGTTTTGATTCTTTTGTTGCAAATCGAGCAATACTAAACTGGAAGCAATAAGATCTTTTACCTCATTAATTGGCAAATAGCATTTTGAAATCTGAATCGTATCGTGCTTAAATGGTTTATCTTTTTTGACAATAAAAAGGAACGATATTTTCTTTTGGGTTAAATATGAAGCTATTTTTTCTAAAAAAGAAAAACGCTGATCAAAGGACATAATATTAAATGCCAGGTTTTTTATTTCTTTCTTTTCGATTTTATCATCATAAATATAGTTAGTCAAAAACGTAAAATTATAGTCTTCGACATCTTTTTTATCATAACTATAAATGGTATCAAAAAAAGATAATGTCTTTTTTTTGTCAGTAAAATTTTCAATTCCATCAAAGAAAAAACTAATCAAATTTACTGTGTTTTCCCTTAAAAAAATAAGCGCTTCTTTTTGTAATTTGTCGGGTCTTATCACTAAAATCTGATCAAATTTCTGATCACTCAAAAGGGCTTTTTTTATAAAATCTGTTCTGTTTTTTTCTTTGAGTCCACAAAAAGAAAATAACTTTAAAACTGAATTTTTAAATCTTGAAAGCTTATTCTTATATTTAAAAGGTATGGCATCTATGTTAATATAGACCAAATCGACATTCTCATAGCTGTTTAGCTTATTTACCAGAAAATCAATATACCCAAAGGAATGGGTAGCAATGATCGCTATTTTTTTATTATCTGCCATTATCCTTATATTTGTGGTTAAATTTGTTGCAACAAAAATAGAAATATCTCTAACAATTCCTAATATATAGAATGAACGAAGAAATAATAAAAGCATACGAAGTGATCAAAGAGGGCGGAATAATTCTTTATCCTACTGATACTGTTTGGGGAATTGGTTGCGATGCCACAAATCCTGAAGCTGTGGCAAAGATATACAAACTGAAGCAACGTGCCGAAACACAAAGTATGATTGTGCTAATGAACGGTGAAAAAATGATGTACAATGTGTTTAAAAATATTCCTGAAGTAGCGTGGCAAATATTAGATTTATCTGAAAGACCTACTACATTAATTTTAGATGAACCCAGAAATGTGGCTCCAAATATAATAGCGGCAGATAATTCGCTTGGAATTCGGTTGGTAAAAGAACCGTTTTGTTTCAAATTATTGGAACGAATGAAGAAACCTTTAGTGTCTACTTCTGCCAATATTTCAGGACAGCCTACTCCTATTGCTTTCAAAGATATTAGCCCTGAGATTGTTAAAGGAGTTGATTATGTAGTAAACTTATATCACGACAAACTTGCCGGAAAACCATCGACTATCATAAAATTAACGAAAGATTCGCAGGTAAAAGTGATCCGGAAATAAGAGAATAGAGATAAGAGTATAGAGGCAAGAGTATCGAATCAAGATTTTAGAGTTTAGATACAGGTCTACACTCTAAAATTTTGAACCTTTGTCGCTCTGAGACTTGCAACTTTTATACTGTTTTCAAACTCTCAATAAGCCAATCGATATCTTCTTTGGTATTATAATGACTGAATGAAATTCGAAGATTTGGTAATTTTAAATCTGTGTCTGAAAGCATTTCTTTTAAAACATGTGATGGTTTTATGCTTCCGGATTGGCATGCGCTTCCTCTGGAAACTGCAATACCTTTCATATCTAAACTAAATAAAAGCATTGCAGTTTTATCTGCAGGAAAAGGTAAAATAATATTGATAATATTATAAAAATCATCTCTTTTGCCATTGATTCTAAATCCCGGAAAGTGAAGTTCAAGCTGGTCAATAAGATACATTTTCAACTCGGATATATAGCTTTTTTCATGCTCTAAATTTTCGTATGAAAGCGACAATGCTTTTGCCATTCCGGCAATTTGATGTACTGCCTCTGTTCCTGCACGAAGCCCTTTTTCTTGCTCTCCTCCAAAAATTAAAGGCTGTAAACCAGTGTTTTTTCGAATAAAAGCAAACCCTACTCCTTTGGGCCCATGAAATTTATGTGCGCTTGCCACAATAAAATCGACAGGTATTTTTTGCAAATCTATTTCCGTTTTACCAATAGATTGTACAGTATCTGAGTGAAATAAAACATTGTATTGTTTGCAAATAACGCCAACACGATCTAAATCAAGAATAGTTCCCGTTTCGTTGTTTACATGCATTAAACTTACAATAGTCTTTTTTTCCTGAGTCAATAAGTTTGATAAATGCGTTAAATCTATGCTACCGTCAGGATTTATTTTGACATAATCAACCTGAATATTATATTCTGATTCTAATACCAAAACAGTATGTAAAACAGCGTGATGCTCTATTTTGGTGGTTATTATACGTTCTATTTTCAGGTCTTCAACTGCAGAGCGAAGAATCCAGTTATCTGCTTCAGTTCCTCCCGAAGTAAAAATAATTTCTTGTGCAGAACAGTTTAAATGTTTGGCAATACTTTTTCTGGAAAGCTCTAAAATAGTCTTTCCGTTTCGTCCAAAACTGTGAGTAGAAGACGGATTACCAAAATCTTCTGCCATAACTTTGGTCATTTCCTGAATGACTTCAGGTCGCATAGCAGTTGTAGAGGCGTTATCGAGGTATACTTTTTTCATCGCTGCAAAGTTAAGAAATATCAATTGTCTAATCTTAAATATCATTTGCGAAATTTTTCACTATTTTTGACCTCAAATAAAATTACGATGAAAAAATATGCAAGCCTTCTACTATTCGCCCTCTTGTTAAACGGTTGTGATGATGGTGATTTAACAGTAGATACTATTGATTTTAGTGATCCTACTATTACAGCCCAAACCTGCAACACACTAACTAATGGCTTAATATATAAAATAAAAAGCCAGGAGTCCTTACTGATTCAATTACCGGATAATCTTCTTACAAACGATGCAACATTACCAAATGTTCCGTTGACTTATGATATTAACAATTCTACCTATCGCGTTGTTTACAGAGCTTATGATGGTACTGTGGCTACTGCAAATATTTGCGGTGCAATACCTCCAACAACACCCAAAGTAACAGAAGAGTGGCAGGCAACTGCCGGTAAAATTGTTGTTAACAGTTCGCAAATTACAGTATCTAATGATACGGATGGTAGTACTAAAATTACAGGTTACAATTATAACTTTACGTTTAAAAATATTACCTTTTTAAAACCTTCAGGAATAAGCCAGGTGCAAGCCGAGTATGTTTTTGGAGATTTTGTAACTGCTTATACATCGCCAAGTACATCGTTTACAAGTCTTGCACAGCAATGTCCGGATTCAAAACAAATTTACAATTATAATACAACCTCTGCCTTAACAATTGACAACATCGATGCTGCATTAATAAAAAATGAGGTTACGCCAATTGGCACACCAAGAAGAGGATTAATAAATACAATTACAAACAAAGTTTTACTGCGCAGTTATATCAATGGTACTTTGACACAATCTTATTTTTGTGGCACAACTGTACCTTCAACCCCTAGTGTTGGCGAAACCTGGATTGCAGAAAATGGAGTTGACGGAGTAAGCGGAATTATTGAAGTTACGACAACAGCAGTTGGAAATGTTTTTACACATAATATTGTTCTTAAAAATGTAAAACTGGTAAAAGGCAATAGTTCATTTAAGTTAGCCACTAACTATGTTTTAGGAAATTTAGAAGTGGTTGTTGCTCCTTAAAAAGCTGTTTCAACCAATTGAATTTTACTTTTTATTCTTACAAAAAAACGTCCGTTTTTCAAGCTGATTTCAATAGATAATCAGAAAGAAAAACGGACGTTTTTTTTATATTTTAAAGCTATTAAAAGCAGCCTGAAAAGAGTTCTTATTTAGTATTTTGCCTAAAATAAACTTCAGTAGCCCCTAAGCCATATTTTTGATAATTGGCATCCTGAAAATCTATTCCGTCGTATCGACCCAATAAAAAATCAAGTTCAGCTTTTAGAATTCCTTCACCAACACCATGAATAAAAACAATTTTAGGGATGCGATTTCTAATTGCAAATTCAATGTGTCTTTTTGCCGTTTCAGTCTGTAACGTCAAAATATCATAGTTTGACATTCCGCGTTTATTAGGGACCAGTTTTTCGATGTGCAAATCAAATTCAGGAGCCGAAATTTCGCGCTTATCCTTCTTTTCTTTTACAAAACTTCTCGCTTTTGGCTCTGTTTTCTCTTTTGTAATTTCATCTAAATCAATTCTTTTAATAGAATTCATTAAATTACTGGAGTCCTGAATCTTAATTAACTCGTTGACAAAAAATGTCATCGTAAAACCATCCTCAGTTTCTATCACAACTTCCTTATTTTTTACAGAAACTACTGTTCCGTTTATGGCTTCGTCCAAGACTGAAACCTTATCTCCTTTCGTCAGCATCTTGATTCTCTTTATCTTGGTTTTTACTAGGTGTTTTTGCACTTAACTGCATCATTCCATACATGAAAACTGCAATTGCAATTACCATAATATAGATGTTTTTTTGGGCTGAAACCTGCTCATATAACGCAACCGAAATCGCAAGAATCATTATTAAAATTTTAAAAGCTTTCATGTTTCTAAGTATAAGATTTCAAAAGTATGAAACTTTAAAATAGTACGTCATTACTTTTTAAATCCTATCACACTTTTTTTTTGTAAAATTGCAAAAAAATATCACATTGAATACAGAGCAATACATGATTCCCTGTCTGTCTAAAACACTGTTTGGAGTTGAGTGTTTGGGATGCGGTTTTCAGCGTGGGCTATTCTTACTTTTTCAGGGCGAATTTTTTGCCGCTTTCAAGATGTATCCGGCAATCTATTCTACTCTTTTATTTTTCGTTTTTGTTGCTTTGCATTTCCTGGATAAAAGAAGAAATTACAACAAACCACTTTGGATATTTGGCATTATAAATCTTCTTTTTATGCTTGGCGGATATTATTACAAACACTTTTTGACGTGATTTTTTTAACCGAAATTCTCTTGAAAATTACTTTTTAATTTGATTCAGAATATCGTTCATCATCTCGATTTGCACTTTCTGAATTTCGATTAATTCCTGTTGCTGGTGCATAATCAAGTGATCAATTTTATCATGAATCATTCTAATTTCCAACTCTGATTTAAGGTTGATCATATAATCTTTTTTGGCACGATTTCGATCTTTTTCTTCCTGACGATTTTGGCTCATCATAATTACAGGAGCCTGCAAGGCTGCAATACAAGACAGGATCAAATTCAACAAAATAAATGGATAAGGATCGAAACCTTTGTTGACCAAAATATAAACATTGGCACCAATCCAGACTACGATAAAAAGTAAAAACGAAATAATAAAAGTCCAGCTTCCGCCAAAGTCAGCTACCTGATCTGCTATTTTTTGTCCAAAACTTCTAATTTCTGCCTCATCTTCGACAATACTAACAATTGACTTATCTTCTTTTAGAGAGGATATAACACTTTGCTCAAGATCAGAAAGTGTTCCAATTTCTGTAGATAAATAATTCGAGATGTATTTTTGACGGTATTCATTCAGCTCCTTCACCGCAATACAATCTGTATCATTAAAAGAAGGAAAATCTTTTATAATAAGTCCTAAAATGGGATCGTGAATAGATTTTCCTAAAATTTTCTCATTTTCAGGAAAAGAAAGATCTGAAATAGCACTTTTGAATGTCGAATTATTTTTCATTTTTATAAATTTTACGGGCTAAATTACGCATTTAACTTCTTAAGAATCTTATAAAAAATGAGCTTTTATATTTCTTTTATTTATCACAAATACAATTCTCAAAACAAAATTTCTTTAGATAATTCGTGCCCTTATTTACAAAAAACGCATTACTTTTAACGTTTTAAAATCACCACTCAATTTTGCAATTGTGACGAAAGACAATATCATACAAAATATAAAGGCTCTCAAAAGCCATTCAAATATAAATTACGGGATCAAAACCAAAACGGAAGATTTTACCGAAAAGCTTTTTTATACTCTTTTTGATTCAAATGCAGCCTTAGATGAAAGTATCGACGAGCTCGAAATCAGGTTTAAAGAGATCGCTGTTTTAGCCTGCAAAAAACCACAAGACTTATGCGAATCGATTTGGGATCGCTTTCTGGAAAAATTACCGGGGGTTTTAGAAAAACTGAATCAGGATGCGGAGTATATTTTAGAAAATGATCCGGCATCCAATAGTATCGATGAAGTTTATCTAGGGTATCCGGGTTTTTATGCCATTGCCATCTACAGACTAAGCCACGAGTTATATCATCTGGATTTATTGTTGTTTTCGAGATTAATGAGCGAATATGCACATCGAATTACGGGAACAGATATTCATGCAGGTGCTGATATTGCCTCTCCATTTTTTATTGATCATGCTACCGGAATCGTAATTGGCGAAACAACGGTGATTAAAAAACAGGTAAAAATTTATCAGGGTGTTACTTTGGGCGCATTGAGTGTGAGTAAGGAAATGAAAAATGCCAAAAGACATCCAACGGTAGAAGCGAATGTATGCATTTATGCAAATGCTACTATTTTGGGAGGAGAAACCGTTATTGGCAAAAATAGTATTGTTGGGGGAAATGCCTGGGTGACCAAATCAATTCCCGAAGATTCTATCGTAACCAACACTACAACAACTGAAGTTAAAATAAAAGAAAAAAAATGAATACACAAAAATTGCTAAACCTAATTGGAAATACTCCATTGATGGAAACTGTCAATTTGGTTAAAAATAAAAATGTAAAACTTTTACTTAAACTTGAAGGAAATAATCCGGGCGGAAGCGTAAAAGACAGAGCGGCTTACAACATGATTGCTGCTGCGCTGGAAAGAGGCGATATTAAAAAAGGAGATAAACTTATTGAAGCTACAAGTGGTAATACCGGAATTGCGCTGGCAATGATTGCACAATTGTTTCAGATAGAGATCGAATTGATTTTGCCGGAAGATTCTACAAAAGAAAGAACACAAACGATGCGTGCTTATGGTGCTACAGTTATTTTAACGCCTGCCAGCGAAGGAATTATTGGTTCGAGGGACTATGCCGACAAAAAAGTTGCAGAAGGCGGTTATATCATGCTAAATCAATTTGCGAATGATGACAACTGGAAAGCGCACTACAAAACAACTGGTCCTGAAATCTGGAATGATACTGACGGAACTGTAACCCACTTTGTATCAGCAATGGGAACAACGGGAACAATCATTGGTACTTCGACTTATCTGAAAGAAAAAAATCCTGCAATTCAAATCGTAGGTGCACAACCAAGTGACGGATCTCAAATTCCGGGAATTCGAAAATGGCCACAAGAGTATTTGCCTAAAATTTTTGATGCTTCAAAAGTCGATGCTGTTGTTGACGTTAGCGAAGAAGAAGCCAAAAAAATGACAAAACGTCTGGCGCTTGAAGAAGGTGTTTTTGCAGGAATGAGCAGCGGAGGTTCTGTTGCCGTTGCCCTAAAAATTGCCGAACAATTAGAATCCGGCGTGATCGTAGCGGTTATTTGCGATCGTGGCGATCGTTATTTATCTTCGGATTTATTTGATTAAAAAAAAAGACAAAGGTTCAGAGTTAAAAAGCAGCAAAGGTAAAACTTTGAAATCTTAAAAAAAACTTTGAACCTTTGGCACTTTGCAGCTTTGAACCTGTTTTTTAAACATCAAATTCAATTCTAAACTCAGCACCTTTATTTTTTCCTTCGCTTGTTGCGATTAAACTTCCTTTGTTTTTTTCGATAATTTTTTTGCACAGATACAATCCAATTCCTGTCGAAGATTCATTTGCAGTTCCTAATCGGCTCATTTTGGTGAATTTCTTAAACAATTCATCAATCTGATTTTTATCAAAACCTATTCCTCTGTCCGCAACCGTAATTATAAGTTTTGAGTCTTCGTTATAAATTCTCACTTTGACCTCGCTGTCAAAATAAGAGAATTTGATCGCATTACTAACTAAGTTTACCAATACCTGAATAAGCAAACCTTCATCAATTCTAAGCTTAGCTTCTTCGAGTTCTAAACTCAGACTTAATTTTATATTTTTATCAATCAGGCGTTGCTCTACCTGTTCGTTAATAAAAGGTAAAATGCCGGGAAGCAAAATAGTTCTTATTTCCTGATTGCCTTTTACAACGCGATCCTGTTCCTGCAATAATTTAATAAAATTTTCGATGTATCTAAATTGCAAATTTGTCGATTCGCATATTAACTCAGCCAATTGACGAATAGATTCTGAAGGGTTTTCGTGAATAATAAGTTTTGCCAGACCTTGCGGATTTCCTGCAAAATTTTTTAAATCATGCGAAAGCATATAGATCAAGTCTTGTTTTTCGTTTATAAAACTTTCGGCTTCATAAATCGATTCCTGAATGTTGCACAATAACAATCCTGCTTCATCTGTATACTCTGTTGGTAAAATAGATAATTTTCTATTATTTCTATAATCATCCAGTGATTTTGAAGCAATTGAGATTGGTTTTATCAACTGATTCAGAACCAAAAGAGTTACTAAAGTGGCCAGCAAAGTCATTATTAAGGAAAAAATCAAAATCGAAGTAGGCGAAACACTGTGATTGTAATAAAGGACAAAAAACAAAATCCCGATCAACGGAATGTGTATTCCTATAAATGCGACAAATAAAAATTTGAAGGCATAACTTTTTTTCAAAAAGCTAATTTGTGAAAGATTATGATACAACTTCATAAAAATATAACAATCTATAGATTAAAAATAGCAGATTTGGGCTAATTGCTAAAAACAAAGTTAACTTTTAAACTCAATTAAAATAATAAATTAGGCAATTTGATAAAATATTTTAAAAATTAAATTTGAAAAAGTTTACAAACCCTTATTTTTGCGCTATGGGAAGAAAAAATACAGACAAAGTTGTCTTTCATCAAATTCAGGTTCTGGATGCCGGAGCAAAAGGAGTATCAGTGGCTAAGGCTCCTGACGGAAAAGTAATCTTTATCCCGAACGTGGTTCCGGGTGATGTAGTTGACGTGCAGACTTTCAAAAAAAGAAAAGCCTATTATGAAGGTAAAGCCGTAAAATTTCACGAATTATCAGAACATCGCATTGAACCTATTTGTGATCATTTTGGTGTTTGTGGTGGTTGCAAATGGCAAAATATGAAATACAGCCAACAACTGTATTACAAACAAAACGAGGTAAAAAATCATTTGCAACGTATTGGAAAGGTTGAACTTCCGGAATTCGAAACTATTTTGGGTTCTGAAAAACAGTTTTTCTACAGAAATAAAATGGAATTTTCGTTTTCTAACAGCCGTTGGTTAACCGAAAAAGAAATTGAAAGTACCGAGGATTTAGGAAATAGAAATGCCTTAGGATTTCATATCCCAAAAATGTGGGATAAAATCCTTGATATCAGCAAATGTTATTTGCAGGAAGATCCGTCGAACGCGATTAGAAACGAAATTAGAGATTTTGCCAACGAACATAATTTAGCATTCTTTAATCCAAGAGAACAATCCGGTTTATTGAGAACCTTTATGATTCGTACGGCTTCAACCGGAGAGATCATGGTTTTGATTCAGTTCTACGAAAATGACAAGAAAAATCGTGAACTTATTTTAGATCATCTTTACGAGAAATTTCCTCAGATTACGTCATTACAATATGTCGTAAACTCAAAACAAAACGATACTATCTACGACCAGAATATTAAGTTATATAAAGGCAGGGATTATATTCTGGAAGAAATGGAAGGTTTGAAATTTAGTATCAATGCTAAATCTTTTTACCAAACCAACTCTGATCAGGCTTATGAGTTATACAAAATAACACGCGATTTTGCCGGACTTTCGGGCGACGAAACTGTTTATGATTTATATACCGGAACCGGAACGATTGCACAATTTGTTTCTAAAAAAGCAAAAAAAGTAATTGGCGTAGAAAGTGTTCCCGAAGCCATTTTAGATGCTAAAGCAAATGCAGAACGCAATAATATAACGAATTGTGAGTTTTTTGTAGGGGACATGAAAGTCGTATTTAACGAAAGCTTCATTGCGCAACACGGCAAACCGGATGTTATTATTACAGATCCGCCAAGAGACGGAATGCATGCTGCAGTTATTGATCAAATCTTGAAAATTGCGCCTAAAAAAGTAGTTTATGTAAGTTGTAATTCTGCAACACAAGCACGTGATTTAGCTTTAATGGACGAGAAATACAAGGTAACCCGCGTTAGACCGGTTGATATGTTTCCGCAAACACATCATGTCGAAAATGTTGTACTTTTAGAACTTCGATAATAAATTTTAAATGAAAAAAATAATCTCTCTTTTATTAGTATTTACTTTTGGTTTGTCCAGTTGTGAAAAAGATGATATTTGTGATGCAAATACTCCTACTACTCCCCGACTTGTAATTTCGTTTTATGAGATTAAGGAGCCAACAAAAACCAAAAATGTAAACAATTTGATGGTAATTGGAGAAGGGCAAACAACCGGAATTATTTTCAATAAAAGTGTTGCTGACACTACAAAATATGTGGCAAACGGAAACACCATTTCTATACCGCTAAAAACAGATGCGCTTACGACAACCTACAAATTTGTGTACAACTCGTTAAGTACAAATGCTGCTGCCAGAAATACAGACATTATAAAATTTAATTATACACATCAAAATGTATATGTATCCAGAGCATGTGGTTTTAAAACTACTTTTTTGCTCGATGCCGCAAAACCTTTTGAACAGACAGATCCGGCTGGTGATGGCTTATGGATGCAACAAATTTTTGTAAAAACTCTTAACGTTGAATCGGAAAATGAAACACACATTGAAGTATATTTTTAGTATTTGCTTATTGTTTTCAATGTTTTTGGGTCAGTCTCAGGAAACGGCAACAAAAACAGTAACAAAAGAAACGGCTAAGGCAAAACCAAAAACTGAAACTGCAAAACCAGCGCTTCAGGAAGTAAAAAAAGACAGCATCAAAACAGATCGCTACGGGCTTCGTGTGGGAGTAGATTTATACAAACTTACCCGCGGTTTTTATGACAAAAACTATAAAGGAATTGAAATAGTAGGTGATTTTCGTTTAACCAAAAAATACTATTTTGCGGCTGAACTTGGTTTTGAAGATAAAACTACTGATGATGACAGACTAAACTCTACAGCAACCGGAACGTATATCAAAGCGGGTTTTGACTATAATACTTATCAAAACTGGCTTGACATGGAAAACGTTATTTCAATAGGTTTACGAGGCGGTTTTAGTACTTTTAGTCAGCAATTGAACAGTTATAAAATCTACAATGCAAACCCGTACTGGGGTGAACAACCTGCTATTGTCGATGGCCAAAAATATAGTGGCCTTACAGCAGGCTGGCTTGAAGTGGCAATGGGGCTAAAAGCAAAAGTTTTTAATAATGTCTTTGTAGGATTTGGCGTTCAGCTAAAACTCTTGGTATCTAATACAAAACCATCGGGTTTTGACAACTTGTACATTCCGGGCTTTAACAGAACTTATGACGGAAGTTTTGGCGTAGGTTTTAATTATACGGTTTCTTACTTTATACCGCTTTACAAGAAAAAAACAATTATTCCTGAAATCACAAAAACAAAAGGAACTCCTAAAAAATAGTTCTTCTTAAAATAAAAAAAGCCACGAATTAAATCTTATAATTCGTGGCTTTTTACTTTATGTATATTTTTTAAGACAATTGAAATTGAACTGTTGCATTCGAATGAATCAAAGCAGTATCAAAAACAGGAACAGAAAGATCTTCCGGTTTTATAACCATCGGAATTTCGGTACAACCTAAAATAATACCTTCGGCTCCTTCTTTTATCAATTGATTTGCAATTTCTAAATACCTTTTTTTAGTTGCAGTTGTAACAAGGCCTTTCCCTAACTCCTCGAAAATCGTGGTATGAATAAAATCTTTATCCGCCTCGTTTGCCGGAATTATAGCTTCGATACCCAGATTCTTCAATTTATCTTTAAAAAAATCCAGTTCCATTGTAAATTTAGTACCCAACAAGCCAACCTTTTTTAAGCCTTGTTTCTCAATTTCGATCGCTGTTACAGTCGCAATATGAATAATTGGTAAATCTATCGCTGCTTCGAGTTTATCCGCAATAACATGCATTGTATTTGCACACAAAACAATAGCTGTTGCTCCGCCTTGTTTAAGAAACTGACACCCTTTTAAGAGCATCTTAAAAGTAGAATCCCAATCGTTGGCTTCGTTATTCTTCTTTATATCAGCATAATTAAAAGAGTACAACAAACATTCTGAGAAATTAAGATCTCCCAATTTGTCATTGATACCCTCATTTATAAGTTTATAATAATCAGCCGTAGAAACCCAGCTAATTCCGCCTATAAGTCCAATTATCTTCATAAAAACTAAATTAATTATCCTATTTCTCTAATTCCTTTTATAAAAATCCATTTCATGAACAACTTTTCACCGTCTTTGGTTTTTACAGCCTGAAATTTAGGCGAAATCAAAGTGGCGACAATAAAAGCGGTCATCGGAATCCAAAATCCAGTTAATCCTGTATACATCGCTACCAAATACCTGCCTGCAATAAATAGAATCGCAAAACATCCTAATTGGTATAAAAAAGCTCTTACTTGTAATTTTGACATTTTTTCTTTTTTAAGGTTCAGAGTTACAAAGGTTCAAAGGAACAAAGTTTTTCGCTTTGCTCTTTTGAACCTCTTACTCTTTTATTATTCGTTAATCTGTAGATTTATCATTTTTATTCAGAATCAAAATGACAAAGTATTTCCCTTTGTTCCTTTGAACCTTTGCTCCTTTGCACCTAGTTATTCATTAACCTGAAACTTCGTTCTCTTACTTCCCTCGTACATTTCGTATTTTACCAAACGTGCTTCAAGGCTTGCGTTAAAAAGTTTGATTTTGCGAGATGGTTTTAGTCCTACGAATTTTAGTGCTTCAAGATTTGCTGTAATAAACCAGGCATTTGTTCCCGGATAGCTTTTCTTTAAAGTATCTCCAATATTCTTGTAAAACTCTTCCATGTGAATATCTAAACGCTCATCATAAGGAGGGTTAAAAACCATGTGCAACTTTCCTTCAACAGCTTTTTCTGTATCAAAAAAGTTCTCTTCCTGAATGGTGATGTAATCTTCTAAATTGGCATTTTTGACATTGTCTTTGGCTTTGTTTACAGCGCTTGGCGCTTTATCAAAACCTTTAATCGTATAATGAAATTCTTTTGTTTTTTTCATCAGACTGTTTACAATTTGCTCAAACAAATCATTATCCCAGTCTTTCCATTTTTCGAAAGCAAATTCTTTGCGGTTAATATTTGCCGGAATATTGCAAGCGATCATAGCTGCTTCTGCCAGAAAAGTTCCGGAACCACACATTGGGTCCAGAAAATGACTTTGTCCTTCCCAACCGGACAATAATAAAATTCCTGCTGCCAGAACTTCGTTGATTGGTGCAATATTAGTTGCCGTTCTGTAACCACGTTGGTGCAATGAATTCCCGGAAGTATCTAATGCAACCGAAACCTGATCTTTATCGATATGCACATTGATTCGTAAATCCGGAAATGCTTTATCGATACTTGGTCGTTGTCCTGTTCTTTCTCTAAACTGATCTACAATTGCATCTTTACATTTTTGCGAAACAAACTCAGAGTGGTTAAAATAAGTCGAATGCACGGTTGCATCAATCACAAAAGTTTGATTGGCATTCAATAATTTTGACCAGTTTACACCAGAAATACCTTTATATAATGCCTGCTCATTATTGGCTCTAAAAGAGTAAATAGGTTTTAAAACCTTAAGGGCGGTACGCAACGATAAATTAGCTTTATACATAAAACCTTTATCGCCTTTAAAGCTTACCATTCGCACCCCTTTTTCGACATCCTGAGCACCAAGATCACGTAATTCCTTCTCTAATATTTCTTCAAAACCAAAAAAACATTTGGCAATCATTCTAAAATTTTCTTCCATCTTTATTTTTGTATTAAAAAAAACTCCGATCGTAAACCCATATCTGATTATTCAGGTATCGTCACGAAATAGTTATTTTTCGGCAAAAATACACTAAATTTGCGGTACTTTGAATTAATTGAAATAGAATAAATGTCTGAAGCACCAAACTCATCAACACCAAATCAGGACCGTAACACCGAAAATTGGTTTACTTCATGGTTTGATACTCCATATTATCACATCCTTTATAAAGATCGAAACTATCGCGAAGCGCAGATTTTTATGGATAACCTAACGCATTATCTCAACCTGCCCGAAAAAGCTAAAGTTCTTGATTTAGCATGCGGTAAAGGACGTCACTCCATTTATCTAAATCAATTAGGTTTTAATGTTTTAGGAGCAGATTTATCTGAAAACAGTATTGCCGAAGCGAGCAAAAACAGTAACGAAACCCTGCATTTTAAAGTGCACGATATGCGTGAACCTTTTGAAGAAAAGTTTGATGCTATATTTAATTTGTTTACCAGTTTTGGCTATTTCGAAAACGACGATGATAACCTAACTACCTTAAAAGCAATTAAGGAAAGCCTGTCTGAATATGGTTTTGCCGTTATTGATTTTATGAACGTGGCCAATGTAATCGAAACCTTAGTTCCTGAAGAAGTGAAAACCGTTGACGGAATCGATTTTAAAATTAAAAGATATGTTCAGGACGGACATATTTTTAAGGAAATAGATTTTGAAGATCAGGGACGAAATTATCACTTTACCGAAAAAGTAAAAGCCCTAACGCTAAAAGACTTTGAAGAATTAATGGCCGAAGCCGGAATTTTTCTTCTGGATATTTTTGGAGATTATAAGCTCAAAAAATTTCATAAAACCGAAAGCGAACGATTAATCATGATTTTTAAGTAGCTGTTTAATTGTTTAATCGTTGATTTGTTTAATCGCCAAGCGAACTAAACAACAATTAAGTGATTAAACAAATCAACGATTAAACCAAAACCGGATGAATTACTTACTACCTTTATTTTCTGTACTTTTAGGGTATATTGTGGCTTTGTTTTTAAAACCAAAAAGCAAAACCAATCTAAAACTATTGCTTGCTTTTAGCGGTTCATTTTTACTTTCGTTAACCGTAATGCATCTATTACCTGAAGTTTACGAAACACACAATCATAATATTGGTATCTTTATTATGGTCGGAATCTTATTTCAGATCATCTTAGAATTTTTCTCAAAAGGAGCTGAACACGGGCACGTTCACGGACATGCACAAATGAGTCAGATCCCGTGGTTACTTTTTATAAGTTTGTGTATTCATGCCTTTTTAGAAGGTTTTCCGGTAAGTCATCATCATGGTTTAGCATTGGGTATTGCCATTCATCACCTGCCAATTGCAGTAATTCTGACCACGTTTTTTATCAATGCAAACCTGAATAAAAAAGCCATTTTTGTTTTCATGCTTTCTTTTGCTCTGATGACACCGCTTGGCACAATTGCAGCTGAATACCTGCCTTTTCTAAACGAATATTATACAGAGATTACCGCAATTGTCATTGGTATTTTATTTCATATCTCTTCGACCATTATTTTTGAAAGCAGCGAGGGACATAAATTTAACGTAGCCAAAGTTTCTATGATTGTTCTGGGAATCCTGCTGGCATTCTTTTTATAATCTGGACGTGTCCCGCAAAAATGCGGCTCGGGTCTTCGGCTTAATTCCTAATAAACAAAAACTACGGATAAAAAGCCTTGTTTTTCTAAATCGGGAGATACCGCCTTTACCCTTCACGCAATATAGTATAGCGTAAAAATCATTTTCAGGAGATTCAAAAAACTTTGTAACTTTGTCTTAAAGCTTTGCGATAGCAACTTAGAACCTAAAAAACAAAAATGACCTTTACCAAAACTACAGAACAATCCTCGAAATACGAACATTTAGAAAAAATGTCTGTACAAGAATTATTGACCAATATCAATCAAGAAGACAAAACCGTTCCTGACGCTGTCGAAAAAGCAATTCCTCAAATAGAAGCTTTAGTAGCACAAGTCGTTGCTAAACTAAAATTAGGCGGACGCTTATTTTATATCGGAGCCGGAACATCAGGTCGTTTAGGTGTTGTAGATGCCTCAGAATGCCCTCCTACTTTTGGAGTTCCATTTGATTTAGTAAACGGTATTATTGCCGGTGGCGACACTGCGATTCGTCGTGCTGTAGAAAATGCCGAAGATGATGCCCAACAAGCCTGGATCGATTTGCAAGCCAATGCAATACAAAAAAATGATGTCGTTATAGGCATTGCCGCATCGGGAACAACACCCTATGTTATTGGTGGTCTGGAAACCTGCAATCAAAATAATATCGTTACAGGTTGCATAACCTGCAATGCCGGAAGTCCGTTGGCACTTACCGCACAATTTCCTGTAGAAGTTGTTGTAGGGCCTGAATTTGTAACCGGAAGTTCCAGAATGAAAGCCGGAACAGCCCAAAAATTAGTCCTTAATATGATTTCGACCGCTGCCATGATTCAGCTGGGAAAAGTAAAAGGCAACAAAATGGTCGACATGCAATTAAGCAATATAAAATTAGTAGATCGCGGCGTTAAGATGATTATGGGCGAAATTCCCGTTTCGTATGATGTAGCAAGCGAATTACTCAAAAAATACGGCAGCGTACGAAATGCTGTCGACAATTATAAAAAGTAAAAAGGGTTTCTGTAAAAGGTAAAATCTGGTTTGACAGCTTAAGATTTAACTACAAAGTTTGAAACCTGAAACGGGACTGAAAATCGAACTGGCGAAGCAAATTTGAAACTTTTCAAAACAAAATTAAAAAATGGCAACAAATAAAGAATTACTAGGAAAAGGAATTAAATATTTATCAGGCTCGTTGCCTCTTTTATTTATTGGTCCCTCGTTGATTTATAATGCTTTTATGAATCAGCATACCAATTGGCATTATCTAGTTTTAGGAATTGGTATTACAGCTTGTTTAAGTGCTATGTTTTTAATTTTCTACGGATTGAAAGTCATCATGAAAGGGTTGTTTAACGACTAATAAAGTTTTTATAACAAGCATCAAACCTAACAGGTTTTAAAAACCTGTTAGGTTTAGCTTCTAATTAATTTTAGTATCCCTTTTTACCTTAATAACTCCCCAATAAAACATTCATGGAAAGTCTAATTAACATTCAAAAAACCTTCGAGAAAGTCACTTATATCGATAAAAAAATAAACAATAGGGAGTTTGAAGATTGTGTTTTTAAAAACTGTGACCTTTCAAACAGTAATTTTGCTTACAATACTTTTTTAGATTGCGAATTTATCGATTGCAATCTATCAATGACCAGTTTATTGGGTACGAGCCTAAAAAACGTAACTTTTAAAAATTGCAAACTTTTAGGAATCGCTTTTAACGAATGTGACGATTTTTTATTTCAGGTTTATTTTGAAGAAACAGCATTGGATTACGCTGCTTTTTCGAATAAAAAAATGCCAAAAACTAAATTTATCAATTCGTCTTTGCGAGACGTTACTTTTATAGGATGCAATTTGACAAGTTCTGTATTTGACAACTGCAATTTAGAAGGTGCTATTTTTAACGATACACAATTGGCAAGTGTCGATTTTAGAACCGCATACAATTATAAAATAGATCCGGAATTTAATCCCATGCGAAAAGCTCAGTTTTCGACCCAGGGAATTGTAGGACTTCTGGACAAATATGATATTAAAATAGTCTAATCGATAATGATTTACAACACCTAATTTATGGAGGCAAATGTATCTTACTTAGAAAGTGTAAAAAAACAGTTTTTATATTATAAAATGCTGGGTGAGAAAGCTCTTGCTCAATTAGAGCCCGATCAGCTTTTTGTCGCTGTCAATGAAGACACCAACAGTATTACTACTATAATTAAACATATATCAGGTAATATGCTCTCCCGCTGGACAGACTTTCTAACGTCTGATGGTGAAAAAGAATGGCGTAATCGTGATGCCGAATTTGAAAATGATTTACAATCCGCAGACGAAGTTTTACGAGTCTGGAACAAAGGCTGGGATTGTTTTCTTGATGCTTTGCAAAGCTTAAAACCGGAACAACTATCTGATATTATCTATATTCGCAATGAAGGTCATACGGTTATTGAGGCAATCAATCGCCAACTGGCACATTATCCCTATCATATTGGACAAATTGTTTTTTATGCCAAACAACTAAAAAATACACATTGGGACAGTTTATCAATTCCCAGAAATAAATCCGGAAATTACAATGCCGAAAAGTTTGCCAAAGAAAAAGAAATCAAGAACTTTACCGATGAAGAATTAAAAAGATTGCAATGAAAAGCAGGATTAGCTCCTAAAAAAACAAATTATTTAAAATGAAAAAAATTATATTCTTATTACCCTTATTAGCTTTAGTATCTTGTTATGACGCTGAGCATAATTGCAAAGATTTTAAAACCGGAAAATTCAAGTTTGAATTTAATGTAAATGGCGTAAAAAAAACAACGGTATTTGAGCGAAAAGATGGTATCGAAATAGAAACTTTTGAAGGAAAAACAGATACATCAACAGTACGCTGGGTAAGTGATTGCGAATATATCCTGCAAAAAAAACACCCAAAAAACATGGCCGAAGAAAAAGCGATCAGTATGAAGATCCTGACAACTTCTAAAGATTCTTATACATTTGAATTTGGAATGGTTGGTTCTGACCAAAAGCAACGCGGAACGGTTGTAAAAGTGGAGTAACTAACCTAAATCTTAGGCATGAAAAATACCATTTCGCATCGAGTTGCAGACTTCTTAAAAAGCTTCCCTCCTTTTAGCTTTTTGAATCAAAAGGATTTAGAAAAACTATCTGAACAAATTTCTATTGTTTATAAGGATAAAGATGCCGTGATTTTTGCCGAAAACGACAAAACTCATGACTCCTTTTATGTCGTTCATAAAGGTGCTGTTGCGCTTAAAAAAAGTCCTAAAAATGCTGTTTTAGACATGTGTGACGAAGGCGATATTTTTGGATTGCGCCCGCTTTTGGCACAGGAAAATTATATTATGGAAGCTGTCGCACACGAAGAAACCATCTTGTATGCGATACCCATTGCCGTTTTTAAACCTTATGCGCTTGAAAACAGAACGGTTGGTAATTTTTTAATCGAAAGTTATGCCTCCAACACCCGAAATCCATATTCGGATATTCATAAGGATAAATTATATGGAGATGATTTACTGCATGAAAATCATAATGCCGAAAGGGATTCCTTTGATCTGCAACCCATAAAATATTCTAAAAAAATTGTTACCTGTACTCCTTCTACCACTGCGAGAGATATTGCCAAAATCATGACCCAAAAAAAAGTGGGTGCCGTACTTATTGTAGACGAAATGTTGCCAATAGGAATTATTACGGATAAAGATTTACGCAATAAAATTGTTACCGGCGATTATTCGATCCTGACTACTGCCGAGACTATAATGACCAAACCTGTAGTTACCTATCCTAAAAAAATGACCGTGACAGAGGCGCAAATGGCCATGATGAAAAGTAACATTAGCTACCTGTGCCTGACCAAAGACGGAACAATAAACACAAAGGCGGTTGGTATTTTGTCTAAACATGATGTAATGGTGGCGTTGGGCAACAATCCTGCTGTATTGATCAAAGCACTAAAAAGGGTTAAAAAAACGAAGGAAATAAAACCTATTCGCGCCAGAATCATGCAATTGCTTCAAGGATATTTAGACCAAAATATCCCAATGACATTGATTTCAAAAATTATAACCGAGCTTAATGAAGCTTGTACGACTCGTGTTATCGAAATTTCGCTAGACAAAATGAGCAGTGCACCTCCTGTAAAATTTGCATGGCTTGCTTTAGGAAGCCAAGGCCGAAGCGAACAAATGTTGCATACGGATCAGGATAATGCGATTGTTTATGAAAATGTCTCTGACGTTTTTAAGGAGGAAACAAAAGTATATTTTTTAAAATTTGCAGCTCTGGTCAATAAAGGACTTTTTGAAATAGGCTATGATTACTGTCCTGCCGAGATGATGGCATCGAACCCAAAATGGTGTATGAGCCTGGAAGAATGGAAAAACCAGGTACACCACTGGATTACAAATCCGGGAAAAAATGAAGTTTTACTTTCTTTTATATTCTTCGATTATAGTTTGACGTATGGCGACGCCGCAATTGTTGATGAACTCTCAGAATCTATTTTTGAACATGTAAAGGCAAACCCTATATTTTACGTTCACCTCGTTAGTGGAGCTTTGCAAAGTCCGTCGCCAACAGGATTTTTCAGGCAGTTTCTGGTAGAACAAGACGGAGCCAATAAAGATCACTTTGATATTAAAAGAAGGGCTTTGATGCCCTTGACAGATGCTGCACGTGTTTTGATTTTATCCCATTCGGTCAAGTCGATAAGCAATACTGCTGAACGATTCGAAAAATTAGCCGAGTTAGAACCTAACAACAGAGAGTTATACCTCTCGTGTTCGTATTCGTTTAAGGCTTTGCTGAAATTTAGAACCAAACAAGGGCTTTTGCACCATGATTCAGGCCAGTTTATTGCATTGGAATCGTTATCAAAAATGGAAAAAATTAAACTAAAAAGAACTTTTAAAACCATCAAGGAACTTCAGGAATTAATTTCGGTTCGTTTTAATGTTTCAAACCTGGTATGATAAAGAGTATATTTAATTTTTGGAAAAAAGAAGAAAATCTCTTTGATGAAAATAGTAGTATCGAAGAAACCCGGTTTGTCGTTTTGGATACTGAAACTACGGGCTTTGATTATGATACTGACCGCATATTATGCATTGGCGCCCTGATCCTGCAAAACGGAACAATTGCTATTCAGGATAGTTTCGAGGTTTATCCTGAACAAGATCATTACGACAAATCGACGGCTCAGATTCATGGTATTCTAAAAGCTTTTGTCATACAACGCCCAACCGAATTGGAAGCGTTGCAACAGTTTCTGGCTTTTTTGGGAGATGCTATTATCATTGCGCACCATACTATTTTTGATATTACGATGATCAATAAAGCATTAGAACGAAATGGCTTACCTGCATTGACCAATAAACGTTTAGACACTGCCATTTTATATAAAAAGACCTTAATAAAATCGCATTTGTTTGAGCGAAAAGACCATTATACACTGGATGATCTGGCAGACAAATTTGATATTTCAAAAAAAGACCGTCACACCGCATTGGGTGATGCCTATATTACGGCAATAGCTTTTTTGAAAATTGTAAAAAAGCTCAAAGAGAAAAAACAAACTAATTTAAATTCTTTGTTTAAATAAATGGTATAAAAAGCCTCTATTTAATTTTATTTTTCCCGTTATTTATCTACAGATGGATCGTCATCTAAAGTTTCATTAGGCATTCTGCCCATTTTTTCAATTGAAATAAAAACCTCTTATTTTATTTATTTAAGGGATGGAGTTTGTGAATATCGGCTTGTAAATCTTCAAAATTATTGGTTCTGTATTTTTCAGTAGTAGTGCTTTTCATATGTCCTGCAAAGACCTGAACCACACGTAAATCATGTGTTTTAGGTAAGTTCTTTATAACACTCTGATGAATAGACAAAGAGTTCATTTTGTCTTTTTCTTTTATAATTAATGTATTCATTTACCCATTTTGGACGCAATTTTTTGAACGTATCTAGTTTCGAACAAATATTCGGCTAAAAAAAATAAAAATAGCCACACCGAATGTAAGGTAGTGAACGTGTGAAATGAGGAGCGAGAACGGACCCGCCGCGGCGGGGACTGGTAGCGACGAATGGAACTAAGTGAACGACTGGAATGAGACCGCTTTATTGATTTCCTATTTGCTTTTTCTTTCTTTTCTTTGACTTTTAAAATCTTCTTATAAACAACAAAACCCGCAAAATAGCGGGTTTTGTTGTTTTATACTTTAAGTATACAAGTTAGAAGCTTGCATCGACAGGGAAGTATTATCACCTAATCAAGATTATACTCACCAATGTAAGATAAGTCATTATATTTTTTACTAAATGATGGAGTTTCTATCTCACCAGAATACCAGTATACTGAATTAACAAATTCAATTTTTAATTCTTTACACTTATCTAGCACTTTATCTATATCATCTTGACTGATTGGCACTTGCTCTAAAATTGTTTGAACTGTCATTTCTTCATTAAATCTTAGATAACCTATGAAATCTTCATCATACCATTTTTTACCAATATCTTTACAGAAACCACATATTTTTCTATTATCAATATCTTCTGAATAATCTAATTCAAAATATTCATCAAACTGCTTTTGACTTTTATTTGTTTTACCAAGCCATAAAAAAATTTTATCTAAATAATCCATATTTTCAATATTTTAGTTACATTTTATTTTCATATGAGCATCATGATGCCTTTTAATTATATCTAAAGCATCTTGTTTTGATGTAGCATCATTCAAATCTTTTATTAATTTATTATGAAAATGTCTTCCTGCTCTACTATTATGATGTGGTCCATCAGGAAGTAGATTACCTGCACTATCTGTAACCCCTGAAAAAGTAATTTTGTCTGTATCGACACTCATACTTTTTATATCCTCAGCTGTAAATCCTAATTCTTTAGCTTTTGAAGCAATCGAAACTAGAAACATTTCATGCTTTCCTCCAGGCGCTCTCAAAGCATCTGAAACAGCATCTTTATTATTTATAATATCTTGAACTGATGCATTATTAAACCATTGATTAAATCCTCCGTTAGCCCAAGGTGCTAACCCTAATATATCTACCCAATAATTTGTATCTCGTGTATAGGCATAGAGATTGGGATTATTTCCATGCAATCCAATCGGATCCTGCGATAAGTACAATCCAGTCTCGGGTGAGTAATACCTAAACCTGTTATAATACAATCCCGTCTCTAGATCTTCATATTGTCCAAGTTGCCTAAAAGGAAACCCTGCGTATACTTTTAGTTTTCAAAGAACTATTTATTAAACAAAACCCGCTAAATTGGCGGGTTTGTTGTTTTTATACTCAAATTTCTTTAATGATTCTTGTCGGTGCGAAGTCAGAGACACTCGCACAGCACTTCTAAAGAACTTTTCATACATCGGGGGATTTATATTAAATCTATTAATTCTGCATTAGTTTCTACTAAATTCTCATAAGGTAAATTTCCTTTTTTGTATTCTAACCACAAAGAATTTAGCCAATAATCATTATATTTAACCTGTATAGATTGTACTATTAGTCCAAAATCATCAGATACATACGAAGACAAATCAGAATGATTGGTTAAAGAAAATACTAATTTAAAAACTTTTTCTCTTAAATTGTCTGTAATAGTTTTGTCTATGTTATTTTCAATAACTTTCTCTTTGACAATATTAAATATTTCCATCCATTTTTCAGAAAAAGAATCTTCATCTCTTTGGTCTAAAATCATGTCAAAATCATCCTCAGTATAATTTGCCAAAATTAAAGGTAAATTATTTTCAATAAAAAAGTTTAGTTTTTTTAAAATTTGCTCCATTTTATTATTATTTATTATCAATACAATCCTTCTATTTTTAACCAATCCTGAACTAAATTCACACCTTCTTTAGGGGTAACATTTGTACCTAAATTATGTGTCCCATTAGGAGATAATACATCAACTTTTATATCATCTAAATTTTTATAAGCTTCTCTATAAGCATCAAATAGTTCATCATCTGTCCCTACAAAATCTCCTTGTCTTGGGCCTATAGCATCTCTTTCGGCTTCGTGAAGTCGCCAGTGATCATGCCCTGGATCATCTCCTTTAAAATGAAAAGTTGGTCTTGTTTTATCAGTTCTGGATACCTCAAAAGGTCTATTTTTAGATTTTCTAACAGCAGGTACGTGATGTCCTGAATCGCCTAAATGCATTCTTTTAATTTCGCAATCATTTAAGCCATATATATCCGCTCTTGAATTACTATCAGATACATAACTATAAAGATTCAGGTTATTTCCCATTAACCTTATCGGATCCTGACTAATATACATTCCTACATCAGACGAATAATACCTAAACCTATTATAATACAATCCCGTCTCTACATCTTCATATTGACCAAGTTGCCTAAAAGGAATAAAACTTCTATCGCTACTAAAATCTTTTAAACCACCATAAATATCATAATCTGTCTCCCAGACAACATCCCCTTTCTCGTTGTAAGCCTGAACAGGACGACCAATATAATCGTTGATGATAGAAAATTTCTCATCACCCGCAATCTTGGCACTAGGTACAAAACTAGCCCCCTCATACACCCAGGTAATCAGATTCTCGACAGGTTCTGCTTTATCATAAACCAAATCATCGACATCTACCACAAGCTCAGGTCTTTGTCTCAGATCATACTTCCACTCGTGAATAAGAACATTGCCATCCCAAACATAACGATTTATTTCTTTGTTTGCAATTTTTGCCGTACGTCTTCCCAGAGCATCATATTCAAACAGCACCACTTTCCCATCCGGGTTGGTCACGCTTTCCAGCATTCCGTTAGCCAGCCAGCTATAAGCCGTATCGCCCATTTGCCAGGCCTCATGCTCTTGTTGCAATCTGGTTTCTTCGGCCTTATTGCCCGCGAGTTTATCGATCCAGTTTGTTGGAGCTGCAAAGGTAAGCGGGGCAATAATGTTTCGTGGGCTTTTATGTACCAGATTGCCCAGTTCGTCGTATTTGTAATAATGCGCTTCGTCCTGCAACAGCTTCCCGCCTTTGCCGTATTTACGATCACTTCGATCCGCGGTTTTGTATAAATTACCTACTGCATCGGGCGTTTTATAAAGCTCTCCTTTGCCATCATAATTGGCCTTGGCAAGATTGCCAAAGTCATCATAATCAAAATAGGTCATGCTTTGGGTTAGCTGGTTTACCGCACTTCGCAATTGCTGGTTGGTATCCCAGTTGTAATAACGCGAACCTTTGCGCTCGCCATTGGCAAATACTTCCTGCTCTTTTTGCTTACCACTATTGTTATAGCTTGTTTTTATGTGTAATCCCCCTGTGGCAAAACGCTCGATCTCCCGACCTGACTCATCTCGTTTTAAGGTTGTTTCCCAAGTCTGGTGTTGCTCTTTAAGCTCGTTACTCTGAGCCTCAATGCGCTCAAGTTGTCCTTTTTGGTTGTAATGTGTGCTAATATCAGCTCCAAGACTACTACTCATATTGGTGCGCTGTCCTAAAGTATTGTAGGTAGAGGTTATCGTGATGCCGTTTTCGCTGGCATCAAGCTGTTGCTTCTGAGTTTCCTGCACAATACGCCCCACTGCATCACGCTCAAAGAAGATACTTACGTTTTGGTTGGTCGCTTCTACCAGCTGTCCGTTTTTGTTGTAGCTGTAAATCTCCCACGTACCATCATGATAGTTGGCTCTGGTGATGCGTCCTAAAGCATCCTGCTCATATTCGGTAAATTTGCCATTGCCATGGTCGATTCGGGTGACTTCTCCGGCAAGGTTACGGCTGTATTTTTTTTCGATACCATCAAAAGCAGTTTCTTTTATAATGTGTCCGGCTTTGTTTCGAACAAAATAGTAGGCTTCGTGGTCTTCGTTTTTTATCCCAACGAGTTGCTCCATCTTATCGTAGTCAAAACGTACTTTTACGCCGTTTTGCTCCCGGGTAGATAAACTCCCCAGTGGAGTATAGGTAAACTTTATGTTGTTTTTATTGTCTTTTAGAGCCAATACATCATCATAATTGTCATAAGCAAATTCGATAATATTGCTGTCTTTCTCTACGATTTGCTGTACCCTGTCCAGAGCATCATAACTAAAATAATCCGCCATTTGCATGGGCGTGTAAATCGCCTTTACCCGGCTGCGGTAGTCATACTCCCAAGATTTGAGTTTTTCGTTGTTTTCTCTCCATTCCACAAGGTTGTACTGCTCGTCGTAAACCAGTTGAAGTTTATTGTGGTTTTTGGCCACACTTGCCAGTAGTCCGTTGGCATAATATGTAAAATGAGTACTGGTTTTATCCGGCGCTATGATGGTTTTAAGTTGGTGGGCTTTGTGATCGTGATACAAATAGATTGTTTTTTGTCCCTCAGGATCTATGGCAATCGACGGACGATTCTCCTCATCGTAGAGCATCATTTCCTCTGTACCATCAGCATACGTAGTACTTATTTTATGCCCCATGTCATCGTATGTAAAGCCTAAGATGCGTCCTTCCTGATCGATCTCGCGGTAGAGTTCCATAAACTCCGTATAGTCATAAAAAACACTATTGCCCATAGGATCTTTTACCTGAGTTACAAGCTGGCTTGGCTCATAGTAGTAAGTCGTTACCGCTCCGTTGGCATCCGTTACCAGATTATAACCCAGAGCAGGATGGTATTCGATCCAGCCTTCTTGCCAGCCGCCATCGCCCCAGGTGTGTACACAACGATTTTGATCGTCGTATTGCCAATAAAAAGCTTGTCCGTTACGGTCTGTTTTTTGAACCATCAAGTGATCCTCAAATTCAATCACCGTTGGTTTCTTTAGAGCATCAAGAATCGCGACCATGTTGTACTGCTCGTCATATTCATACCCTACTAAAAGCTCGTCCTGTTCTGGAGTTACAAGTTCTAATTTCTCAATAAGACCCTCCTGGGTACTTACCTTTATAGTTCTGCCTGCGGCATCAATAATTTTATGCAAATGGTACCCTGTAAACTCAAAAACAATACACAATCCGTCAGGATTGCTAATTTGGGTCAGTTGGTATTTTTTACCGTTAAAAAGAGTAAAATCATAAAAAAGTTTGCTTTTATGATCGTAAGCCTGATAACCACTTTCTGTTCTTTTTAAAGTTGTTTTTTCCTGACGCAGGTAAAACTCCTCTCCGGGCAACAAGGTTGGAAAAGCGACGATTCTGCCATCATCCATACGAAGTCCCAAAGCATCATCTTCCGGGTATAACTCTACAGCCCTGTCATATACGCAATGTACGCCATGACCAAGCCAGCCCACATACTCAGAATCCGAGTACCAGCGGCGTTCCCAGCTAAGGCTTATAGGACTTGCGATATCAAAATCGCTGCCTTCATAAATCACGGCACCGTTAATAAGGTTTACCGGCTCAAAGCCTGCCTTACACAACAACTTACTAAGCCAGTTAGGGCCAACAGACCCCTTAAGCAATTTATTAAACGCTTTTTTACCCACTTTCATCAGGGTACTAAAACCAATACTGGCCAAAAGTCCGGTAAGCATACCGCCCCAATCAGGCGGATAAGGACCTCCAACCATTACAGGTTTTCCGGTAGGAATAGGCAAGGAAAATGAGGTTGGGGCAAAAAGGGTGGGGGCAAAAGGTAACATTTTCTTGCCTATTTTGGTTTTACCTATGGACATTGACAAAGGGATTCCGATATCATTGCAAGTCATCAGCATGTGCCCCTTGGGGCTCATTCGGGTACTATCGGAAAAAACAGTTTGTGACGCAAAAAAGTTCATGCTCTCATGACCAATAATAGGGGTCATAAGCCAGGGTGGGGTAAAAAGCGGAATATGCACCAGCGGAATAATAATACCTCCGGTATCTGAGTTGCCGCGTTTAAAACCATTTACATGAACACTGGTTCCTAAAAACGGAATGTAATCTGCAGGATCAATAACAATACCTATATAAGGATGAAAGGGATTAAACGGTGGTAAGGTGGTAAAGTGAATGTCGATACCTACCACAATGGTCAAATGATTATCGGTTAGTAACATAATTAATAGGTGTTGCTTAATTGATATTCTTCCTGGATTTGTTTGGCAATCTGCTTTGGATTATCTCTCCAATTGTCTCCAAAAATAGTTGCCATTCTATTGGCTATTGCCTCTTTATCTGCATAATTTATTTTAGGATCATTCTCTAAATAGCTGTTGGCTATAAAGGTAAAGTTGATTATTTTAAGGGTGGTATCTGTCAGAGCATAACCATACTCAAATGCATCGTTTAGAATTTCGGTATATTGCCCGTCTCTCTTTTTTGCAGCCAGTAACAAGGCATAATTATAACCGTTAATTACCTGCATTTCCTGCTCTGTTTCTTTGGCTATTGCAACGTGTTTTAAAAAGTAAAGTATCGCCAGATCACGATCTCCTGCAATGCTGTAATGAGATCCTTTGTAAGATAACAGTTGCATTAAAATTCCCGCAATATCTTCTTTCTCTTTATAAAAAGGGGTTGTTATTTTTATTCCTTTATCCAATAATTCATGAATAAGTTCTTTTTCGTCTTTAAACTGAAATAAAAAACTGGCATAAATAAGATAGGATGATGCCCAAAAACTGGTTTCTCCAACACTCTTGCTAATATCTATAAGCTCATTGCCCAGTTTTTTTACTTTCTCCTGTTTTTTGCCTTTTGCTGCTTCACCAATTTCAAATAAACACTTTCTGTACCGCACCTGGGGATCATTTGGATTTCCCTGTGTGGCGATTTCTTTGTAAGCGTTATTAATATCCTGATTTGGAATTTCTATTATGATTCCTTTTTCTTTTACGGAATCAATCATTTTATGGTACAGTTTTCTTTCCTGATAATCCAGAAATAAAAAACCAATATCATCGGGTAGTAAGGTTGTAAGTTCTTTTATACTCTCGATTAACAAATCAGGATCACTGGCTTTTTTTATTAAAAAACTAACGATTAACAGGTTATCGGTTTTTGCCTCAAATTTTTTAAAACTTACAAGCAATTTCATATAAAAATCTTTAAGATCCTGGATGCTTAGTTTATTAATTTCAGGCAATACTTCTTTAAAAGTGGCAAAATCTTCCCAATGCCAACCCGGATTTTTTTTCAGGTCTTCTTCAAAGGTTAGGATCCATTGTTCTGTAAGGGTGATGTAAAAATCTTTTTTATCATAAAAATCAATCTCAAAAGCTACAAACGAATCTGCGGATCTACCGTATACAGAACATTCTAATCTGATAAAACCATCTAACAACGGAAAATCGTCAGTAAGACAAACCATACTAAAAATTCGTGCTTTTGGCTTATCTGTTCTGGTTTTATTCCAGATTTTCTGGATGTTTTCGACCCTTACAGCAATTGGATTGTGAGCATTATTCATTTGTGATGTTAATTTAAATTTACAATTCCTCCTTTTACATTGGTCATCGTTTTACCATCTATATCGACAACTTTTCCTTCTGCCAAAATGGTGTTTTTCCCTTTTATATTAATACTTGGTGCTTCATCAGTAATTTGCGTGTTACTTTTTACGGTAACCTCATCAGTACCTGAAACGAGTACTTTTTTGCTATCGACATTTACTTCATTTATTCCGCTAATGTTGACTTTTTCATCTGCAATAAGATTTATTTCTTTAGACTGTATATCGACTTTATTGGGTGCATAAATAGTCATCGTTCCGTCTCCGTTAAGCATGATCATATTGCCACTTGGATCTGTGGCTGTAAAGGTGTTTTTTTCTTCGTCAAGAACAAGCGAAGTTCCGCCTCTGGTAGCAAAGCTTCTTTTGTTATTGTCTTTTCCTCCTCCTCCACCGCTTTTTCCGTGAAAAATACTTCCAAGGATAAAAGGTCTGTTAGGATCGCCATAACGAAAATGAACCATAACGTGATCGCCCACATCCGGTATAAACACCATTCCGCGATTGGTTCCTACTTTATCACTACTTCCTGCATCAGGAGTCATAACACGAAGCCAGGCTGTTTTCATCGAAGTGCCTTGTTGCCAAAGCATTTGTACTCTGATTCTTCCTTTGTTTTTTGGATCTGTATTGCTTTCTACCAGAGCTTGTTGCGTTTGTGCAATTGGATACGCTACATCTGGTTCCGGCAAGCTCAGTACTTTTGAAGGGATGGCTCTAAAATTATTTTCATACTCTCCTAAATGTGTCGCATAATGCGTAATTTCGGTAATGATATAAGAACCTACTTCTTGTGTTATCAAACTTGAGTTTTCTAAAACACTCGATTGTACATTTACTATACTTCCTATTTTTAGTTTTGAGTTTTGTGTAGTGGCCGAAACAAAATTGGTATCGGCAGCAGCACTTTCCTGTTTCTTTTTTAAGAAAGATTCTAAAACCAAATCATCGCCTGTACTTACAATACCGTGCGTGTATGCAGGTGTTGCAAATACGTCTTTTGAAGAGGCAAATGCTTCGTTCCCTAATTTTGGCAAACCACCTACTGTATCTTTAGATTTTGCGGTATAACGCTTATCGGCACTTTCATTGTAGGTAAAAGCACTAAATTTATTAGGTACTGCCTGCACTGATATTTTTAATTTTGAAATATCACTATTGTAGGTTAAAGATATGGGGGAATCGAAACTTTTAGGTTTACCAAAAATCAATTTTTCTCCATCATAATACAACCATTCATTGTACTGTTTTGCCAATCGCTGAATAAATTGAAAATCAGTTTCGAGATACTGATTCTGGTAATCCATTTTGCTGGTATATTCAGGATTTATTTCGTTTTGCAATTGCTCTCCTGCTCCATTTTTTATTACTTCTTTTACGATATCTTTTAATGGTAGTTCTTCCCAGGAATGCAACTTTTCTCCGGACTCTAACAATATGGTTTTAGAATATCCGGATACTATAATGTGATTTCCGGAATGTCCCATTTCCTGATCAAAATCGATATTGGTCACTACGCCCAAAAAATTATTTTTTTCCTCAAGTATAATATGCACCACCTTACCTAACCATCCCTGTGCATTTTCGAGCGTATACGCCAAAGGACTTTCTACAACGGCATGCGGGACACGAATTTCAAATCGATGATGGTCATTTATTACTTGTACCAACTCAATGCTGGTAAAGTGGCTTATTTTTTTAGAATCAATTCCAAAAATGATAGTTGGTGGTGTCATAGGTTCTTTTTTTGTATTAGTAGCTACTCTTAAGGAATGTTATTGTTATTTGTATTTAAAAACTTAAAAAATGCTTCATTGCTATCCAGCATTTCTGAAGTTAAATTTAACTCTTTGGTTCCTTGATGTTTTATTAAACTTTTATCAAGTTTGTAATAATGAACGGTTGTTTTCCCTTCATAATTCAAACTATTTGTACTTATGATTATGTTGCTTTTTTCATTAAAATAAAAAGAATTAATAGCTGTCGTAAGGATATCTGAGGTCTGTTTAAATTGATAATTAATTTCTTTTTTATCTACTAAATCAATTGCTATTAAATTTATTCTATTATTTACTTCGGTTAAGGGCAATAAAAGAATATGATTGTCTGTGATATAACAATCTTTAGATTTATCATTTACGATTAAACCATTTACAGGAAATACTTTGTCTAATCGATCCAGATATCCTATTTTTATAATATTCTTTTTACCCTGATCTACATGGATGCTATCATTATAATACTTAATTGTATATATAATTCCTTCTTTGTCTTTAACTTCTAAGTTTTCAGTTTCAGTTTCAACTTTTTCCTGCTGATTTTTGGTTACCTGTTTTACAACAGCTTTTTCATTGCTTTTTAAATTACATCCCAGAAAGACAAAAACAAGTAGAAATATTTTTAGTATAAAAAAGTTAGTTAATTTCATTTGAAATAGAATTAAATTTTTCGTTTTGGCTAATAAGTGACCTTTTTTCATCTTCTAGTTTAATTTTTCCAGGATCTGTGAATAAAAGAGAATTGTTTGTTAATAGTGTATTTATTTCCTTTAATCTTTCTTTATTGACTTCTATCTGATAATCTAAACTTTTTTTGAAACGTTTTTTAAAATCACCTATCTGGTTTAATAAGTGTTCTCCATAATGATTTTTACCCGCAGCATCCTTATCAGCATTATAGGTATATTTACCGCCATGCCTTTCTTTTTCTGTTGGATAATATTTTCCTGTATTAAAAGCTTTGTCAATATCATCTGCAGTTATAGTATCTTTTGTTATTATAGTAGAAAAATAGCTCCAGTTTTTATCTATTTTATTAAAATAATCCGTCAAAGCGGCTTGGTAACCTCCCAAAGTAGAATAGTCTTTTACAGTACCGTGACTGGTACTCCTTTTAGACGGTTTTCCCATTACTCCAAATAAATTATAATCATCATTTTTTATGGCAGATGCTCCATAACCACTTTCCAAACTTGCCTGCGCCAATACTAATAATGCTCCTTTAGAAGATGCTCCCTTTGCTTTGGCAAAATCATAAATATCGATAGCAATTGTTGTCAAAAATTGGTGGTGAACAGGCTTTTCTTTTTTAGGTGCAGAATTTAAACTTTTATCTTTAACATCCTCTGCGACACGATACCCCTGTGCGCTTCTTCTTTGCATCATCGCACCTAACTTATCTGTGTTTTCCCATTGACCCGTTTGTCTGTTATACTGGGGTCCTTTGACTCCTAATGAGCTGGCATTTTTGTGTTTTCCTGAGGATGAAGATTTAGCCATGGTTTAATTTGTTAATTGGATATAATTCAATACTTGTAAAAAAATATCGCCTTTTACTGTTTGATTCTATTAGGAAATAATCTGATATATAAAACTGATGGATAATCCGATCGATCAATTATTAAAAACCGTTTATGATTTTGCAATAGGTGAAAACCCCATAGAATTAATAATAGCTTTGAAGCAAAAAAGTTGAAATTATTTTTATAATAAAATAAAAATAAACCAGTGATTGAGGTTGCTAATATTATCTTTAAAATATAGAAATATGCTGCTAAGAAGGTTTTGTATATAAATTCAATATTTACTATTATAAAAGAAGAATAGATATAATAGTATACAAATGAGGATAGTGCCAAAAGTACAGACAACATTTTTTTTAAGAAAAAATTCTTATCTATACTATTATAAACAAAATCTTGTAGTGGCATCATCTTATTTATTTATAAACTGTCCTACGAGGAACTCTCCAAATCAATCCAATAAAAAAGAATCTTATTAATGATTAAAGTATATCGAGTGACCAGAATCAATGACATAAACATTCTCTGAAAATTACTTTGTCTAGTAAAGACTCCTTAAAATTTAGAGAAATAAAACAAATCTTTATTTTCTTTCTACAGATCATCGTAAAAAGAGACTAAGATATATAGAAACAAGAAGCGGTTATTGACCGCTTCTTGCTCAATAGGGAAAAATTAAATTTTAGCCCAATTGTTATCTAATGTAGCATTACCTAATGTAATTTTCTCTGCTGAGAAAGTGATCTCAGTAGTCATTGGAGTTTCAGCCAAAGCATCTAATTGCTCGCTGAAGAATACGATGAAAGCATTCTCAAAAGAAAGTTCTTTCATTACTTGCTCAGAATCAGCTTTAAAAAACTTTACTTTTCCGCTTACCGGTTTGTGCTGACTGTTTACTGCCTGTTCGATAACAGTAGTATTGTCTGTAGATTTTAATCTTAGATTTAATCTACCTCCTTTAATTTCAGATGAAACTGCTCCTTTTCCGTCAGTATGTCTTAACATATCTACTTTTGAAAATAATACTTGGTACTCGTTTCCTTCGAATTCTAAAATTGATTTAAATGCCATAATAAAATAATTAAGTTGTTAAAAATTGTTTTTTTAGAATCCTCTTCTTTATTGTCTTACTAGTATTGACAAAAAAAAGAGGTATTCTAATTGATTTTAGAATACCTCTTTCTGTACTTAAAAAGTACTTTTTTTGATTTGCTTCTTTTAGGAAGATGAAGAGGTTTCGCAATCAATTATGTACGAATATACAAATATATTTTTAATATATCCATTTAATTAATAATATTTTTCATAAAAAATAGAAAAATAAATCCTAACAGCACAACTGTAATATGCAGGATGATAGCATTTACCTGCGGTTGCAAAGAATTTATCTGAGTTTTTATATCTAAAGTTGCAGTGGTATGAATTTCATTTATTTTGTTTACCTGTTTCTGCAAAGAATCAATTGTCTTGTTTAAATATAAAATATTTTGATGCTGATTAGAAAACAAGCGTTTTACCTCTTTATCAGATAGCGCTGCTTTTTTCCTGATAACTCCGGTTTTAGGTTCTTTAAGAGTTAACTCACTCACATCTTCGATTTTGTTGTTATTGACTTCGAAGCTGTTGTTTAACTTGTTTACCAAAAAAAAGATAAAAACGATATAAGAAAGCAAAAGTGTAGGCAAAATATACTGAACAATTATCTCCAGAGGTTTTGGCCTGACTGCATTATGAATGTTATTTATGGTACTGTAATTCGTAAAAAAAATAGGTTCTTGTTTTTTCTCTTTATTCAATCTTTCGGTTTTAAATTTTTCTTCTAAATCTATAAGTTCAAAACGGTCCAAACTGTAAAGCCCCAGACCTTCATTGAGTTTTTTATGATGCACCATCCAGTTCAGCACCTCTTCGATTTGATATTCGGTAATGCTGGGGTCTTTTAGTTTCCATAAAATTTCTTTCTTGGTAAGCTCACAAGGCTTTCCTTTGCTTTCAAAATAAAATAGCTCTAAAATTATTTCATGCAAGGGCTTTGCCATATCTATTGTATTGATAATCTCCATAATCGTTATTTTATAATAGAAGTTTTTTTGATATATAATAATATTTCGTCTGAGATTCATCATCAAAAACCTCAAAAGTATTATTGCGCTGCATTTTTTCTAAAACCTCAACTTTAGCATTTAAGTTTGTAAAAATTGTCCTGAATTCATCCGGTTTTTTCTTAAACTTTCTAATATCCTTAATTCTTATTTCGTGCAACTCAGCACTATTTACAAATATTCTGGTTTTATAATAAAGTAAATCTGCCAAAGAGTTTCTCGATCTTATATATTCTGTTTTTCTAATGTTTTTAGCAAACATTTTACACCTGTCCCTAAAGCTCAAAATCTCGACTTTGTCAATATTTACGTTAGTATATTCTTTACTTATTAACTCTCTGTAGTTCTCGATAAGCTGCTTGATTTCGCCCTCGGTAAGTAAAATATTTACCTTATTTTCTAAAATACTGTTCAGAGTATCTTGCGCATTTATTACAAATGTTTCGCTTTTGTAGTTTTTGGGAATTTCTGTACCAATACTATCTTTTCGCGGATAATTTTGAACAAGGCTTTTTATGGTTCCACTTGGCACACTTCTTAGAAAGCTAAATTCATTTTTGTATTGCGTCAACGATTTTAATAATGCATTATTTGTTTTTATCGTTTTACTAATAACGCTGTCAATTGCTTTATTGATCGTCTCAGGAGTAAGTTCACCATTTAGCTTAGGGAATATAATACCACCGTTAAAATTACTTTTTAAGGGAGCATTGTAGATATAATCATTATCTACATCGCCATTATAAGTAAACTCATCATTTTTTGTAACCAATTTTGGGTCTACATAATAGTTCTGGATATTTCTTTTATTGGCATTACTCGCTTCGCTTAAATACATTTTACTTTGTAGAATAAAATCCTGGTTATCAGCGCTGTTTTCATTTTTAAAAAGTATGAACAATAACTTTGCATTGTTTTTTGCCAATATGCTAAAGCTATCCGGAAGTACCGAATTTATAGAGCCTTCTAAACCTGTCAGGATAAAAAAGTTGTTCTCAAAATTGGTATCCTGATTCAAGAACTGACTAATGCCCGTATTGTTGTTAGGCAAAACATTCTCTTTTGTAATTTCATCCGGAGTTTTGATACTTTTTTCAATCAAATCAAACCATTTCGAAAAAGACTGTGATTTTATCAGATAATAACTTTTAGACTTTCCTTTTGCGATAAACGAATACGTAAAAGTATAGTTTGCGTATAATTCGCTATTTGTGGTTAGTTTAAGATTCTGTAATGCCGAGAGGGTTTTCTTTAAATATTGTTTGGTCGAATTGTTATTCTCAAAAACATAATAAAAGTTAATACTCTTGCTTTGCAAAGCGATTTGCTCAATAGTTTTAATCGAAATATCATCGCCTTTTAGGTTTGTTATTTTGTTTTTGTCGTGGTTCCAAACATTTACAGGCAACGAAATCTTAGTCATGTTACCAAACTTGACAGGGTCACTTGTTTGATTTTCGTTTACAAAAAAAGTATTCTTGTAAAGTTCATTCGCCAGAAAATTAATTTTTCCCGAAGAAAATTGTAATGTATCCGTAGGATTCAGTTTTACAACCACATTATCCTCTATAGGATTTAAATATTGCAAAGGAACCCAACCGTATTTAAGATTTGTTGTATCCTTTGTCATCACATCATCAAAATTGGATACAAAGGCTGAATTGGTTGTTTTATTAATTTTGTACACGTATACAAAATCATTTAGCTTAATATTTTTCTTGGCTACAGATTCTAAGTTTGGATCATTTTTTAATAAAAGCGTACTTTTTTTGACATTTTTACTACTGGTAAATAAGTTGTCCAGGGTATTGCTCGCCACAAAATATTTTACATACTTTAAATTGGTCTGATTTTGCATTGCCCTGCTGTACTCAATTACATTATCTTTTTTTATCCAACCCAAATATTGTACTTCTTTGGTATTCGAAAAGTGATTTTTTTTACTTCGCAAAACAGCCAATGTTCCTTTGGGTTTACCAATAAGTTTCTTATCAGCAACCACAACTTCATAATAATTTTTATCTTCATCGATCACATACATCGGAGCCAGAATATTTGCCTTGTTTTTTACTCTGGCGCCATAAGGTTCTTCATATATATTATTATCGCTTCTATCCGAAAAAACCAATTTAAGCTCTGATCTTTCGCTTTCTTTTTGCGGTTCGTTATCATAAGTGTTAACTGTTTTTTCTGTTTTAGTGAGAACGCTCGTACTATTTTTAACCTGCGAAAAAACAGCACTTGTAACCATTAAGCACAGCAAAGAGGTATACCTACGTAAAATGCTAATTTTCATCTATTACTTTGTTTTTTTAGTTTTTTGGGTAATATTCATTTGCTTAAAGCATTTTATGGTATCTAGCTTTACTTCCTGAATTATAGTCGAATTTCCATCCAGATAATGAAGCCCCTGACAATAACTTAAAAAGTCATTGTATTTTTCTTCGTTTACCACAACTACCACATCAGATAAATCATTGCATATATATTTATTTTTTAAATAATTAACCTGCTCTTTATACGTTCTGGTATCTCTTGCACCCAGATTGGCAATGATTTGAAGTCGTTTTTTTATATCATTCAATACAATTCCGGCAGAATCAACAACTTCCGGTTCTTTGAAGGGTTCATACAATTGAAGAATTTCTATTTCTCTTGTTATTGGATATCTGGTTTTATCAGTTTCTAACTTTACAGTATAAATACCCGGTTTGGTAAAAACATAGATGGCCTGTTTCTCATAAGAATCAATCGTTCCTGTTTCGCCAAATTCCCAATACCAATTGTTAGAACTTGGTGAATATGCTGTAAACACAATTTCTTCGCCTACATAACCAAACTCTGAGCAAAATATTTTTGGGATAGAATCTTTTGCTGTCATCGCTCTTCCATTGACAATATTAATTTGTTTTGAAAAATCAAATTTATTATCAATTTTTAACGTCACTAAGTATTTGCCCACTCTGTCGTAAGTATAATTTACGCTTCCTTTGCTAACAATTGAATCTCCATTACCAAAATACCAAACGGCTTTTTTATCTGATATTAAAGTACTGTCATTAATTTTAAAAGATAACTTCTCGTTCAATTCATATTGATGATTATCGTTATCATCTACTATCGAAAAATCAAGATTACTCAATCTTTTATTATAAGGAAATAGTAATGCTACTATCACTAAAATTACCGCAACGCAGAACAAAAGGATAACTACTGTTTTATTTTTAATGTTCATTTTTAAAATTTGCTTTACATTCGTTAAGACTCGTTTGTACAAGAGTATCGTTTTTTCTAACGGTACTTTCTTCAAGGTTTATCTCTAAAAAAACATTTAATAAGTTCCCGCCAATCAAGCAAAAGTTATACGACGAATGAAATTCGTTATCCTTATACAATTGTTTATATTCTGATATATTCCTTTTTACCTCATCGATTCGCTGCACCTGATTGATATCATACTTTATAGTATCTATAGTCTTGAAAATTCGCTTGGATTTATTAGCATAATCTATTTTAATCTTCTGCATTTTTTCATAATCATTAATTCTGTTAAGCATATCTGTATTGTTAAAATTGGGTGTTTTCAATAAAAACTTGGTAACACCAATAAATATAACACAAGCACTTATGATAAATAATAAATTGAATTTTACTTTTTTCCAATATGTTTCATCAAATTCTATTATATTCTTCATGACTCTGGGATTATTTTTTATTATTTTCCTGATTGTGTTTATCGATACATTTTTTAAGCTGAGTTTTATTGATATCGTAATTTGTCTCGGCCTCTTTCAAAACATCAATTTTGGTTTGAATGCGTTGCAGTTCGACTAAAAACTCCTCGTATAAACCAAAAGAATTTGTTAGATTGGTTTTTGACTTTTGAATCTCGTTATTGATCGCGAATCTTTTTTCGTTGATCAGAGACTGAAGATTTTTACGCTCGTTTAAGGTTCTGTCTTTAAATCTTAAATCATTGATTTCTATTAAGATTTCGTCCAAAAGCAAGTTCATTTCGCCTTGTTTTACTGCAATATCATTATAGTATTTATGTTTTTGTTCCAGCTCTGCAACACCTTTGTTTGCAGTTACTAACGTGATATACAGACAGCCAAAAATAAAAGTGAATGTTACAAAAAATATGATCAAAAACTTTCGCTTTTTTTTACGTATTGTAGGATAATTAAGTGGTTTCATAGTTGTTTGTTTAATCTAGTATTGACCACGTATTGCTTTTTGGCGCTGACACTTTGGTTTCTTCACTAATTACAATGTTTTCTTTTCTAACCCCGATGTATTCTAATTCGCTTAATTTTTGCCATAAACGTTTTAGAATTCCTAAAAACTGATTTAGCTTTTCGAGTGTTTGCGCAATATCATTGTGGTCGTAAACCGCACTTTTTGCTTCGAATAAAACACTTAATAATTCTGATGGTTTTACGTCAATCCATTCATAATAATATTGCAAAAGGACTTCTTTCTCTTTGTCATCCATCAATGTTAATGTCGAAATAAGATGATTCGCCAGAACAATTATTCTGTCAAACATATAAACAGGAGATTCTTCGGGAGCGATATTTTTAAGGTAAAAACAGTGCTCAGCATAATAATCGATTATTTTGGTACACAAACTAAAGGTGTTAGACACCAATCTGTTATTAGAAGAACTCTGTACATTTTTTTTATGAATCTTTATCGAAAAATCATTCAACTGATACAATTCTGTATTTACTCTTGCAATGAATTGATTTAGAATTTCATTATTTTTTGTTTTTACAACCGGAGCTATATATTTACCATCTTCAATGAAAGTTCCGTTTTGGAAGGCAATTTTTTTGACAATCAAAAAGTAGCCTGACAAAAAATTATCATTTACTTCATTTTTTTTGATAATATGCAATTTGATTTCCGGAAGTGCATGTGGGTGATGTAACGGAATTATCTCCGGATCAGGAATACCTACAGGAATCAGATCATAAGGGTTTATAGAAACAACAACATAGTAGTACTCAAAAGAATTTCGATCTAAATCATTGGCATTAATACTTGCTTCAGGAAGTTTGGTCCCATAGATATCCTGATTAAAGGAGATTACGTAGCCATTTTTAGCAATTAAGTCGCATTTTTTTAAATATGCAACTAATTGTCCTCCTTCTATTTTTACTTCAATATCTATAGATTTGTTACCTGCCGGCTGGATACAGCCATAATTAAAATTGTTTAACTGAACTTTATTGTAATCGCTAACAATTGTTACAAAGTTGAAATAATTATTAATAAAATGGTCTTTGGTCAGTTTTACACCATCTGTCCAGTTAATTGGTAAATGTATGTTTGATTTCATAATTGCTACGTTGTTTTATTCTAGTATTAGTTAGTTTCTATATTTTGTTTTTTTAAGCCAACAAGGATTAAAAAGATCAATTTTAATTATTCCTCAGTCTCATTTTGCTGCCTGTTCAAAGTAACTCTCTTGGCAAAAATGGTTTGTTTGTTTTTCAGCTTACTCTCAGAAATTGTCTGATGAGGGCTCAGATTTCTTATAAACAAAGGAAATCTGAAATATTTTGACGTATAAAAAGTCCAGCCCGTATCCTCATTCTCAGCACTCGATTCGATCGCATCATTAGGAAATCTATAATTCTGGTCTTCAATAAACTTATCAAACCAATTACCCAAATTGACATCCTGGGCAATTTTTACATCAAATTTTGAAAAGAATTCAGAGTTGGCTTTTTTCCTTATGTTTATCGATACCTGCATCAAACGAAACTTATCGATATTGTCCCAATACTCAATATCCTTACGTTCTTTCCCAACTCGCCAGTATTCATAAAAAGCTTCTGGAATTTGCAGATATTTTTTCTTTGATTCCTGAAAAAATATGGGTGCAAACAACCATAAAATATTAAGCATACTTATATAAGCATAACTGGATATGGCGATATAATTAAACGCGAGATAGTATATCCAGGAAGCGAGAATTATTACAATTAAAAAAAGGAAAATTTTGGCAAGCGGATTATTTTGTATTCCCACCTTCTGAAATATTTCAGAATTCATGAAATACAACAACAAAATACCGATGAATAAATAGTAAAAGACAGAAATCAATAAGCCAAACCAAACATACTCATTGTTAAAAAAAGCAGATAAACAAGGTGCAGCCGCAATAAGCGAAAAACATAAAACAAAGATTATAGCTCCTTTTGTTTTGATTTTTATATTCGAAACCTGGCTCATAATAAGCGTTACAATAAGTATCAAAAACGGGGCTAACAGATATTTTAAAAAAAATGGTAGTATTGTATTCATAGTAGAATGTATCTCTTTATTATGGTTTAAAAATTATAAAATGGTATTAATACCCAAATAGTTCTCGTCTAGTTTTATGCCCAGTTGATAGTTATTAAAAAATACAATATCAACTTTTCTGGTACTAATAATAAAAAATTCCAGCACCTTGCGCGTTAGGGCCATCTTGTGTTCTAAAATGGGGTAATCAATATTACCTTCAAAATATAAAGTGACCTCGACATCATCGATCTCACTTTCTACAGATCCGCAAAGCCCTAAATCAAACCCCAGAGTACCCTGGCTTAATTTTAAAAAAGGAGATGCCTTAAAAACATGTTTTTTATATTTTAGTTTTACCTCGTTACCCAGTAACATTTCCAGAACTTTCTCCAGTTCCGGCAGGTTTTCTTTTAGCTTGTCAGCCTCACATAAATAAATGAACAGATTCTTTTTTTGCTCTTTAGACAAATCAAATTCAATACCCACCAACTCATCAACTACATTAAGAAACAAGTCAATCTTATCATTAAACAAGTGAAGACTCCTGATGGCAAAGTTTGCATTTGCCGAAAAAAGCTCGTTATCAAAAGGCATAAAGAAATCTAAAACATCGTTTTCTGTTTCTTTATTTTCCTTTACAGCTTCTACAATCTCCTTGTTAGACATTGTAGAATTACTAACAGACAGGGGATGAAAAAGTAGTTCCGGCAAATTATGATAAATGCTGTTCTTCGCCAGATGTAAAACAAGTGCTTCCTTAGTAAATCTTGAATCTTCCTGGTACAACATCGACGAGATATCAATAGCATCTCTCGAATTATTCCGTTTCGAAAGACCTTTGTGCCGAACAAAAACTTCGGTATCATTTTTTAGAATATTCTGCAATTCATAAAAAAGAATTTCACCTCTTAAATTAAAATTAACCTGCTGTTTTAAAACAGTAATATCTTGTTCCATAACTTATTTTTTTCCGTCGATATCTTACGAATCCTTTCGTGTGGCTTTATTATTTAAATATTAACCTTCTTAAAAATTACTGCCTCGTATCTCTTACTATCTTCTCTTACAATTACTTTTTAGTAGCTTCCCCACTATACTTACTTTCTAACCTTTTTTCATTCTCATGAGATAATTTGTCTACTTATCTCTCTCCCTCTTGGCGCGTGCGTCACATTGGTGTTAATGGGAAAATTTGTTTATCTTCCTATTTTATTTACGTTTTAAATATATTGTGTCAAGCATAATAACATTATCTTCTATTTTTACTTCTGTGAAATCTATAGTGTCATTAACAAAATTTGGACATGTAACAATTATTTTATTTGAAGTAGGAGGACCTTTCGGCTTTTCTAAAGCGGGCAAAGCCCAATCTCTAGATGAAATTTTAGAAAACAAAAACTTTCCGTTTAAATTTGTTGAAATTGTATCAGTAAAATCTTCTTCAACTGGAAGAAAATAAAGTTTTGCTACAATTGGTTCTCTGATTTGATCATCATAAACATATCCTTTTATTTCAGGCCTAAATACCCATTCATGGTAACAAGAATAAAAGATAATTGATAAAAAACACAGCCAAATAATTTTATTTTTCATAGCTATTTTATTTTAATTTTTGTTAACCAAATTAAACTTAATACGTCTCTTTCGGATGCAACTAGCCGTGTAATATCTTTAGGATTTGGTTCGTTATTATAGTATTTCATTAAATCTATTTCTCCTTTTTTAGGATAATATTCTCCCGAAGTTTCAGACATTTCATCTAAATGAAAAATTTTGTCACTAATTGTTTCAGACCCTTTTATCGGTTTAGTATCTTGTGGCAAATAATATGAGCTTCCTTTATGTTGCCAAGAAAACACCGTTCCTGCGTATGCTTGCAATAATTCATGTCCTAATTCATGAGCAGCAGTTTCTTTAAAACTCGAAATAGCATCATAAGCTGTGTTTACATCATTTTCTAAATGATATCGCCAACCATCATGTGGATCTCCTTTCCAGTCATGTTTAATGTGTCCTGCATTATAAGATAACCTTTGTATAACACCTAAATCTGGTAAAGCATTTAAGAAATTGTCATCCAGATTACCATCAGAATAGCTCCCACCTGGATTTCCTGAACGCATCCAGTCTCTATTAGTATTATACACTAATGGTAGAGAATGTAAAGCATTTTTAGAAGTATCTATAGCTTTTATATAAACTTCATAAGCCTCAACAATATTGACATTCTTACCAACTATATTGTTTTTGTTTCTTCCCCAATATTTTTCTAGACCAGCAAAAGCCATTTTCTTCAATTCATCAAATGTTTTTGTCCTGCTTTTAATAACAGGATGACTCGGGTTTATTACTTTAGCAGGAACTTTATCCCAATCACAAGTTGTAATTTTTGTCCCTGCAAGAGGATCAACACCTGTTGTTGGTGTAAATGTTTCGTAACTAGCTTCTGTATCTATTGTATAGGTACTGCAATCCAGTCCTTTTGCTCCACCATCTTTAAGATTTACTCTTAAAGTAACATCAATTCGTTTTGATTTTTTGTCAATTTTTACATCCGTCCAATCTACTTGGCTGTATTTTGTAGAAAAATCTACAACAATACTTTTTTGCATTCCGTTTTTTATTGCCGTAATTTTTGCTTTTAAATCTTTACCATTAAATCTGGTGCTATCATAAATTCCATTAGTATCAAAACCATCCCAACTTATAATGTAACTTCCCATAGTTGTATAATTTTTAGGCTCAAGATCAGGACTACCTACAGGTCTTTCTGCAGAAACCATCGGGATATGCGAGGTCTTTTTGGACTTAAATAGCTTTTCTTTAGTTTCATTGTTAATAATTACAGGTTTTAGCCAATTATTTTCATATAGTAGATCTCCGCCTTCGCTAATTATCTCAAAATAAAAGGCATCTATGTTAGACTCTTTAAGGCTATATTTAAATCTAAAAAATTGATTCTCTATTTTTTTTTCAAAATCTAATATTCCAAATGGCACTATTGTATTTTCAGTTTTGTCCAACTCAAATTTGATAGTAAAATCAGGTGCATAACCTGGCACAGGTGCGCCTGTAACATCAAGATTTTTTATCTCGTTGCGTTGTGCACAATCTGTAATTTTAATTGCAACGCCTCCATATTCGCATTTTATAGTACTTTTAAGAAGTAGCGGAAACTTTTCCTGAAAATATACTGTACCAACATCTTTCCAATCAGCAAGTTTCATCACTGAGGCACAGGGGCTGGAACTATTGGGGCTTTTCTTGCAATTACCTTTAAAGATTACGCTTTTCTTGTCTTTCTCTACCACCGTAGCTACTTTTTTGTCTTGTATGGTAGGTGTGTCAAAATTTACTTTTAAGTCACCTTCCGGAACAGTACACAAGTCACATTTGAGTTTGGCTCCGTTAATTACAAATTTTAAACCATCCTCGGCCTTTTCTTTTTCCTCACGTTGTTTTCGTTTTAAAGTATTATCTGGCTTTGCCATTAAAATGATATTTTATTAATGCGATAAAAAATAGACGCTTTTTCTTTTTCTAATATTGTTCCTTACTTTTTTTCCCAAATAAACTCATCCTCTTTTATATCCAGAACAATAGCTTCATTCTCAAGAATGGCTTCGGATATAATTAATTTTGAAATTGTTTTCTTTAGATACGTTCTTACGATTCCTGCAATAGGTCTGGCTCCGTATTTTTTAGAAAATCCTTTATTTGTCAGATATTCTAAAGCACCCTCTGATATATCAAACGAAATATTTTTGATCCCTTTTAATTGTTCTTGCAGGCGGTTAAGGTGTAACTTAAAGATAGCTTTGGCAATTTCTATGTTTATTGGTGCAAACGGAACAACCTCTGTCAAACGTCCTAAAAATTCAGGTCTGAAATGCTGACTCATAATCTCTATCAATTGATTAGAAGTAGGCAAATGCCCGCCTTCTATTTGCTCCTGAATCCATTGACTACCAATATTTGAAGTAAAAATGATGATCGCCTTAGAGAAATCGCCCTCACGACCCAACTTGTCATGAATTTTTCCTTCGTCCATAATTTGCAAAAACACATCATAAACAGAACTGTGCGCTTTTTCGATCTCATCAAAAAGTACAACCGAATAAGGTTTTTGCCTGATTTTATTAACCAGCATCCCTCCTTCTTCATATCCTACATATCCCGGAGGAGCACCGTATAATAAAGCAGCCGAATGTTCTTCTTTAAATTCTGACATGTCAAATCGAATCATTGCATTTTCATCATCAAACAACAATTCAGCCAGTGTTTTTGTTAACTCAGTCTTTCCTGTCCCCGTTGGTCCTAAAAAAAAGAAGGATCCAATAGGTTGTTTAGGGTTACTCAAACCACTTCGGGATTCGATAATCGCTTCAGATAATGTTTTTATAGCATGCGCCTGTCCTTTTACTCTTTCCTGCAATTTGTCTTCAATCGTTAAAAGCTTTTCTTTTTCGCCCGCGCCTATTTTTCCTAACGGTATTCCGGTTGCATTAGAAACAACTGCAAGAATCTCCGCTTTTGTAACAACTGTAATTTTATCTTTTGCAATAGCTTCAATGTTTGCCGCTAATTTCTCGACATCATCAAAAGTAACGGCTTCATTTTTTTGTCTTTTAGAACTTTCGGCAGCATCAATTTTACTCGTTACAATACAGCTTATTCTATTGTATATTTCTTTTTCCAGCAAACTCATTTTTGATTCATCGGCTGGATCAGATTCTTTTATCTGTTCTTTTATTTTTACAATTTCGACTAATGAATTGGCATTAGAAACAATTACAGACGAAGCCGTCCTGTCTAATAAGTCGATGGCTCCGTAAGGCAATTTTTTTTCTTTATAAAATCTTTTAGACAAATGAATAGCTTCTTCTATTACCTCGTCATTGATCCCTATTTTGTAATGTTTTTCTAATTTATTTTTATAAATATTCAAACATTCTATCAATAAAGAATAGTCCAGCTCTTCGATGAAAATGTTTTCGAATTTTCCGTTTATTGTCGTTCCTTCGATAGATTTTCTATACGAATCAGCATCAATTGAGGCAATGATATTAATGCTTCCCTGAGTCAATTGCGTATTTATGATATTGATTACAGCATTTGATTTTGAGCTTGATGAGTTTAGTAATACCTGTATATCATCAATAAAAAGTATACTCTTTCCGTTTTTGGCTAATTTTTCAAAAATTTCAATCAGCTTTTTCGAAATCTCATTCTCATTACTGCAATTTGCAACGAGCTTTGCTACATTTAGAGATAAGACAAGTGTTTCTTCAAAAAAGTTAGGATCAGTTTCATGCAAACTGTAGATAAGATTTTTGATGATACTGGTTTTTCCAATACCGGATTCCCCAATCAATAGAATACCGTGGTTTTCGTATCGTTCTATATTTTCAAGTATCAGTCTTACCTCTCTGTTACGGCCAATAATGCTGCTGCCTTCTTCAATAATTTCTTTTTTGTATAAGGTCTCGCAATAGCTAATATCGATTGTTTCCTGTTCGTCGCTATTATCTGCCAGACTAAAACTCTTTTGATTATTTCTAAGCCCAAAGTGTTTCAAAAGTTCCTTATCGCTTAAATCTAAACCATCGATTTGTTTGTCGCTATAGACCAATCCGGGTTTTATAATAGCTATAAAAACACAAAAAGCATCGATAGAATCTGCTCCTAATCTAATTTTATTGAAATTTGATTCTGTAAAAACATGCTCAACTTCAGTATCACTTATAATAATATTATCATTGCTTTGAGCAGAAGTATACACCTCTTTTCTCACATCAAACCATTCTTTTATATACTCTGTATCTTTTGATAGTGATTTTAAAACTTCTGCTAATCCTGTTGGTTCAAATAATAATGCATACGCTAAATGAGCCACTCCATATGTACTGTGCCCGTCCTGAATTGCTAACGATTTGGCAGATTTAATGGCAGATAGTAAGCTTGGACTATAATCTAATTCGTTCATAAGTTTAGTTAATTGTAATTTGAAATGGAATGTTCATAACGGATTGTTTCTCTAAAGTCTCTTTTAAAAACAGCTCGATTTTTTTCTTATTCTCTATCTGCAAAGCATATTTTTCCTGCAAAATAACTTCAATGTCAATGGTTCTAAAAACCCCTTGTTTTCTCTGGTTGCTTATCCCAACTCCATCAGTAATCAAGACCTCTTTTGTAATGTCTCTTAAATGATAATGTACCGCTGATCGTATGTCTTGTTTGGTTACTAACCTTTCTTTTGATAAAAAACCGTAACGTAAATTGATTAGTTTTTCGACTTTATTATTTCTGTAAATCCCCCCAACTGAGCTTGCTTCAAAAATGGTAGAATCCTGTGCCAGTTCAGACAAAGAGGTTTGCTTAAGAATGGTGCCTTTTTTCAAGTTATTTGCCACCTGCCCGTTCGAAGTCCAATACGAGTAATAAAGAATTTTAGATTTATCGGTTTCATGAATCAAAGCATACACTTCCTCTTCATTAACCTGACTGTAGCTGCTGTTGATTTTACTTTCGATCGAATTAAGTTCTTCATTAATTCTGGTCATGGTAGCATCAATATAATCTGCATTTATATTAGAAAAAGAACTAATATCCTCTCTTAATGCCCTTGCTAATTTTTTAAGGAAAAATTTCGCATTTCGGGAATCATAATTTTCTAATCCGCCATAAAAAATAGTAAATGTATTTGCGGTAAGAGCATTTGCCTGCTTGATACCATTGATGAATTCAATATTCTTTTCGTTAAAAATTTTCATAACATCAAGAAAATGAGTATGTCGCTCTGCTTTCATCGGAAAAAGTCGCCCTTCGATCTGTGCATTATGCACCCTGTTGTTTAACTTTCTGTTGACAATAGGAAATGTGTTTATTTTTATCTGAATTTTATCAAGTTCTGCTTTAGTAAAAATTTCAGGAAATACAAATTCCAGCCAAATCAATCCGGTATTCTTTTTTCCGGATTTTAACTCTTCTTTCTCAATATTAAATTTGTCTAATATCGATTCGTATACCAGGTTTTCAGGATCCAGCTTTAATTTATAAATAAAATTTTTATAGAATGATTTTATGTTTTCAGTATAGTGTTTATTGTCCTGAACTTCATCAAAAGTTTCATTTTCGAAATCAATATTATTTCCTGCGGAATCTTTTACTGTTACAAATTGCAAAAAAGCATCCAAGGATGAATCGCCAGTTATAAAAGTAAATTTCAGTGAGTTAATTTTTTCCAGATTTTCTTTAGCAACATCTAATCCAACCCAGATGCGATGGTCCAAAACCTTGTGTTGTGTGGGTAAATGCTTTATATGTTTAGCAGAATCGATCAAAAATGAGTCATACATTTGAAAGCTAATTTCGCCTTCAACAATATTTTCATTGGTAAAAGGCGTAAAATAAATATCATAATCAACATTCGTGACCATGCCTGCTTTTACCACAAATTCAGTATCATTATTGAGTAACACAATACCTTTGGTAGCAATTGTACTTGCCATAGTATGGGCCGGCATGGGCAAATTCCATTGGCTTGGTACAATTTCCTGAGCAATACGTTCGATAATTTTATTATCAGATTCAATTCCTTCCTGATACAAATAGTAAAGTTCATGAACAAAAACATCTAACAACATCATGACCAAAGGATCAGCCATATTAATATCTTCAATTCCCCAGATTTCTAAACATTTTTTTTGAATCCTGTTCTTTATTTCGATAAACTTAACGTCTTTCATATTTTATTTTATTGTGAAATTGGGCTTATATTCAACTTTGTGTGAAAATTAAAAGGAATTAAACTTTCAATAATGGAACCTTTTACGACAATATTGGCTTTTCTTCTTATGCTTGAACCTAATTCTTTATCGTCAATTTCATCCAAAGAGATCGAAACTTCGGTTAGAATTAATCTTTTTTCAAATTCTTTAATTGATTCGTATAATGATTTTCTGACCAAATCTTCCCAGTCTCTTTTTTTGATATGTTGATTAAATTCTAAATCCCAAATAATCGTCCCATAGCTTGGTGTCTCTGGGATTTCTCCAAAAGATGTCGTAATAATCATCATAATATTATAAGCAATGGATTCGTCGATCTTACAAAAATTCTCCTGCGAGCCTTTTAGCAAAGTCTTAAAATTAACAGGATATTTCAGGTATTTCATAATTTCATTGCGATAAGTTGATTTTTAACAAAATTAAGTCTTTTTAAATTTTTTAACATAGTACGACAAAAATCCAAATAAAATACTTACAAATCAATATTATTTAAAACTTTTTTTTTATTAGTTTTACAAAATTAACTAAAAATCTTATAAAATTATGAGCATGTTCAATTATGGTATTGGTGGCAATGAAGTAAAGATTGATGCCAGTGAATCGATTTTAGAAATTCCTTCAAACAGAACGTTACTGATTCAAAAACTTACAAATGAGCAACCGGTAGGACCTGAGGCTGTGTATGATTTACAAACGGTAGAAGCAGTGTTTGAAAAGTACAAACCAAGTGTAGATTTCGAATTTACAACTGAAGAAGGTTCAGATTTAAATGAATCGATGGTATTTCAAAACTTAGGAGATTTTGGAGCAAAGTCAATTAAAGAGAATAGTCCTTTTTTGAATAAATTAAACACCGAAAAAGAGCAAGCTTACAAAATTGTGCGCCAACTTTCGAGTAATAGAGGCCTAATAAAAGCTATTCAGGACCCAGCTGTAAAAGAGGCTATAATAGAATTACTGGAAAACGCTAAGAATGAAATTAACAACAACAAACAATAATTATGGCAACTCAAACTAAAGAACAAAAGAGTCATGGTTCTTCAACCGAACAATTGCTACAGGAACAAGGAAGTAGCAAAATCAATTTATTAAACGAATACGGAGGTTTTGCCTTTTTAGAAAACGTAATTGACGGATTATCAAACTTAAACCCTACCAGAAAAGCAAGAAAAAATATTTTTCTTAATGACGCGCAGTGGGAAAATGAGAGAACAACTCTTACCAACAGACTTGAGTTATGGCTGGATTTACTAAAAGGCAATGATTCTGTTGAGTCGATGATCGAAGTAGCAAATACAAAAGCTACATCTGCAGATACAACTTTAAACAGAAACCTGAAGTATGCTTTGAATACTTCAAGAGAGTTAGAAACATCATACAGAAGTGTTGCTTTATTCTACAAAAATGCTGAAAGTGATAAAATTAAGAACGTAACAATTGTAAATGCAGATATATCTCAATTGAAAGATTTAGATAATACTTTGTTTATTGATTATGTTTCAAATGAACTAAAACAAAATTTTGACAGATTAGATTTAAGAAAAAATTACTCTATACTTTCAGTACCTGGTTATTTAGGTTCTAATGCCGTTTTAGACAAATGGTCTAAAATAGCGCATGAAAACAAAACTGTATTATTGACTGATTTTCAAGATCTTGAAACACCGGATGATGTTATCGATATCTTCTTTAATGCAAACCATACAGGTGGTGATACATACAAATCCAATACAATAATGACTTGTAACTATTTGCTAGGAAGAAGTAAATATGATGAAGTTGGAGAAGAAGACAATTTATACGTACCACCATCAACTTCATTAGCCGGTAAAATATACAAAACGTTAATGTCTCAGGTTGTTGCAGGTAAAAAATTTGGAGGTCTTAACGAAGTCGAAAGTGTTCGTTTTGATTTGAAAAAGAGCGAAATCTCAGAACTTGAAAAAATGGGCTTGGTACCAATGGTTAATGAGTACAGCAAAATCATGGCTTTCTCTGCAAAAACATTGTTTAACGGAGATAACTTAGGTTTACAAACATACTCAGTAGTGAGAGTATTTGATCACATTACAAAAGTACTTTTCGATTTCTTAAACAGAAGAGCTTTCGAAAACTGGACTACCAGAACAGAAGCTGATTTAAGAAGCCAAATCATCAAGTTTCTTGACGGAATCAAAGGGCCAACTAATCTTATTGAGAAATTTACAGTAATGAAAATTGAACAAGATAAAACTCAGAAAGACAGAATTTTATTAGACATTCACATTACACCTTATTTCCCTGCTAAAAGTTTCGTAATTCAATTAGACGGTCACAAAGGAGATGGTCCTGAAGAAGCTGTTTGGCATAGTGATTACAAACAAGTTTAATACAACTAATTTTTACTTTTTTTCTCTACCACAGAAAAATTTGACCCTATTGGAGTGTTTTTTTTGGTTTTAATTCAACTTTATAAGGCAAATAAATAAGTTTTTTACATAATATATTCTTCTTAAAAAGATAAATCTGTTATACTATTAAACTTTAAAATTTAGTTATAAAAAAACGCTAAGATATACTTCTTAGCGTTTTTTATATTTTAGTCTAAAACCAAACCTATTTGACCGTCATCATCCAGTTCTGTTTCGACAGAATCATCTTCGGGCAATTCCGGTTTTTCGGGAATTTCTTCGACAGGTTCATCATAAGGCAACGGTTCTAATAAATTAACTTGTTTTAACTTATCTGCCGTCAATTGATTTCCTAATGCCTTAAAGCCTTTTACAGCAATAAAATCCTCAACATCAATATGCAAATCCTCTTTTTGAACTCCTTTTACTTTGGCAAATACCAATTGTGCCAACGGACGATAATCGGTTGATACAATTTCTAATTGCGAATTAGGATGTTCTGTAATAAATGTTTCTTCTTTATTTTCGGTTTCAACAAGAAAACGTTTCAGGAAATAACGTTCTTTTTCTCCATCAAAATAAATGGCAGAGATTGGTTTTTTAGGATTCCATTTCTCCAAAACAATCATATCTTCATCAAAATGAGTCGATAATTCTGGGATAATTACCTTTAGTTTACCGGTTTGATTAATGATTAAGATCTTATCACTTGGTTTAAATTCCCCCAGTAACTCACCTCTTGCATCAACATTTAAACGTTTTACCGTATCATCAAACCAAACTTTTCTTGGTAATAAAGTAGAGATTCCTTTCTCTTTTAACTCAATTTTCTTGATCGGATATTTGGTTACCAAATTCCCTTTTGACGCTCGGCCCTTAATAGCTAACTTGGCAAAATCAATATCAAATTTCAATTTTTTGATCGTTCCTACCTGACGCAATAAAATGGTAATAACCTCAGCTTCTCCGTTTGGATTATGCGAAAAATAAACGACCTGAGAACCATTGGTTTCGTTCGTTAAATCATACGGTTTATCGCGTGTTACGCCCGAAACATTGAAACGTTTGATATAAGAAGGTCCGGATTTACCATCACGATACATCATGTTGTAAATCGTTCGTTTGTCGCTTTTATCAAAAATAGCAACATGAATAATATCTTTGCCCACAAATGTTTTGGAATCTACTTTTGTAACCAGCATTTTTCCGTCACGCAAAAACACAATTACATCATCAATATCAGAACAATCTGTAAGATATTCGTCTTTTTTTAAACTCGTTCCAACAAAACCTTCCTCACGGTTTACATACAGTTTTGTGTTACGCAACACTACTTTTGTAGCCTCAACATTATCAAAAACACGAAGTTCTGTCTGGCGTTCGCGGCCTTTTCCATATTTTTCTTTTAGCTTGGTAAAATAAGCAATCGCAAAATCAGTTAAATTCTCCAGATGATGCTGTACCTCTTTCATTTCGTCTTCTAACTTCGAGATAAAATCATCGGCTTTATCAGAGTCAAAACGGGTAATACGAATCATTGGAATTTGAGTCAATCGTTGCAAATCATCGTCGTTGATGTCTCTGACAAATGATTTTTTGAAAGGCTCGAATCGATCATATAAATATTTGTACAGCGATTCTCTGTCTGAATATAGTTTGAACTCAATGTACATTTCTTCACGAATGAAGATTTTCTCTAAAGTAGAAAAATGCCATTTATTTTTTAATTCTTCTAACTGAATTTCTAATTCCTGACGCAGTAAATCCTGGGTTCTGTTTGTCGAAATCTTCAACATTTCAGAAACCCCGATAAACAACGGTTTATTATCTTCGATCACACAACCTAAAGGCGCTACAGAAGTTTCGCAAGCAGTAAAAGCAAACAAAGCATCAATCGTTTTATCGGGAGAAACACCCGGAAATAAGTGAATTAAAATCTCAACATCGGCTGCTGTATTGTCTTCAATTTTTTTGATTTTGATTTTGCCTTTATCATTGGCTTTCAAAATACTGTCAATCAAAGTCGTGGTATTGGTCGAAAACGGAATTTGCGTAATCACCAGGGTATTCTTGTCCAATTGTGCAATTTTCGCACGAACACGAACACGTCCGCCACGAAGTCCATCATGATAATTAGACACATCGGCAATACCTTGTGTCATAAAATCAGGATATAAGGTAAAAGCTTTTCCTTTTAAAATCTTGATCGAAGCATCAATTAACTCATTGAAGTTGTGTGGTAAAACTTTAGTCGAAAGACCAACTGCAATACCCTCTGCTCCTTGTGCCAATAGCAACGGAAACTTTACCGGAAGATTATTGGGTTCTGCACGACGACCATCGTACGAAACACCCCAATCGGTAATTTTGGGAGAATATAAAACCTCCAAAGCAAATTTAGACAAACGCGCCTCGATATAACGGGAAGCCGCAGCTCCATCGCCTGTTAAGATATTACCCCAGTTTCCCTGACAGTCAATCAATAAATCTTTTTGACCTATTTGTACCATTGCATCTCCAATACTCGCATCTCCGTGTGGGTGATACTGCATGGTGTGTCCAACAACATTGGCAACTTTATTATAACGACCATCATCCAACTCTTTCAAAGAGTGCATGATACGACGCTGAACCGGCTTAAAACCATCCTCAATTGCCGGAACTGCACGTTCCAGAATTACATACGAAGCATAATCCAGAAACCAGTCTTTGTACATGCCCGTTACTTTCGTAATAACGTCATCTCCTTCCTCCTCTTGATTTTCGTAAAAATGCTGTCCTTCAAAATTCTTGGCATTTACACTTATAATTTCCTCAGAATCATCTCCGTCCTGATTATCGTCAAGTTGGTTTTCTTCAGAATTATTTTCGTCGTCGTTTGGAATGATGTTATCGTCTTCTTCGTCTTTCATTTAATTATATTCGAAATTATAATTTTAATATTATTTGTTTTCGATGAGTTGTTTTAAAACTTCAACGCTTGGCAAAACGGTTTTATATTTACTGGCAAAAATTTGCTCGTTGTTTTCCGGCAAAGTATATCTTACTACAGATTCGCTTTTATTTTGACAAAGTACAATCCCTATTGTTTTGTTTTCATCTTCCAGTCGCATTTCTCTGTCATAATAATTGACATACATTTGCATCTGACCTAAATCCTGATGTTTTAATTCGCCTATTTTCAAATCAATAAGCACAAAACATCTTAAGATTCTATTATAAAAAACCAGATCTATTCTAAAATGTTTATCATCAAATGTAATTCTTTCCTGCCTTGCAACAAAAGTAAAGCCATGACCTAATTCTAGTAGAAAATGCTCCAGTTTATTAATAATTTCTTGTTCTAATTGAGATTCTGAATATTGATGTAGCTCCGGTAATCCTAAAAATTCAAGTATATAAGGGTCTTTAATAAGATCCTTCGGCTTTTCAATAATCTGACCTTTTTCAGAAAGTTTTAATATTCCTTCTTTATCTCTGCTTAATGCTAATCTTGCATAAAGTGCCGAATCGTATTGACGTTTCAATTCACGTACACTCCAGTTGTATTTTTCAGATTCTATTTTATAAAAACGTCTTTCTTTTTCATCATCAATTCGCATTAAAAAAACATAATGCGTAAAAGTCAATTTAAAAAACGAAGCCAATGTTTGATAATCCAGTCTTTTGAATTCCTCAGTCAATGACTGGGGTTTTTGAATTTGCAAAATCCTAGTCAGTGACTCGGATTTTGAGTAAGTCAAATAAAACTTTCTAATATTCTCCAAATTAACTACAGAAAATCCTTTTCCAAACTCTTTAGTCAATTGTTTCGAAAGATCTGTTAGAAGTTTTTTACCATACTCAGCTCTATCTTTTCCATTTTGTTCTTCTTCAACAATAATTCTTCCTATTTCGAAATAAGTAATTGTCATTGTTGAATTTACGGTACGTAAAACCTGTTGTCGGGCAGTTTGCAATAACTCCGCAACTTGTTTAAAAATGACTTTATTTTGAAGACCGTCTGACACTATATTCTACTTTAATTTAAGCTTCTGCTTCAACCGCATCCAACTCTACTTTCAGGTTCTTGATGATAAACTCTTGTCTGTCCGGAGTATTTTTTCCCATATAGAAAGATAACAATTGCTCAATCGAGGTATTTTTGTCCATCATAATTGGGTCAAGACGAATCGTTTCTCCAATAAAATTCTTGAACTCATCCGGAGAAATTTCTCCCAAACCTTTAAATCGGGTGATTTCGGGTTTTGGTTTTAGTTTTTCGATCGCATCTCTTCTTTCTTCCTCAGAATAGCAATAGATGGTTTCTTTTTTATTTCTAACCCTGAAAAGTGGTGTTTGCAGAATATACAAATGTCCTTCTTTGATTAATTCCGGAAAAAACTGCAGGAAAAAAGTAATCAATAACAAGCGAATGTGCATACCATCGACATCGGCATCGGTTGCGATTACGATGTTGTTATAACGCAATTTTTCCAGTCCGTCTTCGATATCTAAAGCTGCTTGCAATAAGTTGAATTCTTCATTTTCATACACGATTTTTTTCGTCATTCCGTACGAATTCAAAGGCTTACCACGTAAACTAAATACGGCTTGTGTATTTACATCACGTGATTTGGTAATAGATCCGGAAGCCGAATCTCCCTCGGTAATAAAAAGGGTACTTTCTAAGTTTCTTGGGTTTTTAGTATCCGGAAGATGTGCACGACAATCTCTTAATTTTTTATTATGAAGATTTGCCTTTTTAGCACGATCTGTCGCCAGTTTTCTAATTCCGGATAACTCTTTACGTTCTCTTTCGGCCTGCAAAATTTTGCGCAATAACGCTTCTGCCGTTGGAGGATTTTTATGTAAATAATTGTCTAATTTGGTTTTAATAAAGTCGTTTACAAAAGTACGAACTGATACTGGCGGAGTTCCATCATCAGAACCCATATCTGTAGAACCCAATTTGGTTTTGGTCTGCGACTCAAAAACCGGTTCCATAACCTTAATACTAATTGCACTTACGATTGATTTACGAACATCAGACGCTTCAAAATTTTTGTTGTAAAACTCCCTGATTGTTTTTACAAGTGCTTCTCTGTACGCTGCTAAGTGTGTACCTCCCTGTGTGGTATTCTGACCGTTTACAAAAGAGTGATATTCTTCGCTATATTGTGTTTTACTGTGCGTTAAAGCAATCTCAATATCGTGTTCTTTCAAATGGATAATTGGATACTCTAAGTCTTCTGCACTAATTGTTTCTTCTAATAAATCTCTAAGACCATTTTCTGAAAGATATTTTTCTCCATTGAATAAAATAGTCAAACCATTGTTTAAGTAACAATAGTTTTTGACCATTTTGATCACGTATTCTAAACGGAATTTATAGTTTTTAAAGATCGTTTCATCCGGCGTAAAAGTCACTTTTGTTCCTTTTCGCTTGGTGGTATCAATGATATCTTCTTCCAGAATTAAATTTCCTGCCGAAAATTCTGCTGCTTTTTGCTTATCATCACGAACAGATTCTACACGAAAAGCACTCGAAAGTGCATTAACAGCTTTTGTTCCTACACCATTTAAACCTACTGATTTCTGGAAAGCTTTAGAATCGTACTTTCCTCCGGTATTCATTTTCGAAACTACATCGACCACTTTCCCTAACGGAATACCACGTCCGTAATCACGAACAGATACCGTTTTATCCTTGATTGTCACCTCAATAGTCCTACCAGAGCCCATTACGAACTCATCGATACAGTTGTCTAAAACCTCTTTTAAAAGAATATAAATACCATCATCCGGCGAAGAACCATCTCCCAATTTCCCGATATACATTCCGGGACGCATACGGATATGTTCTTTCCAATCGAGTGATCGAATATTATCTTCGGTATATTGATTTTGCTCTAGCATAAAGTAAATTGGATTTTTGGCTAATGTACCATTTCTACGTAAAAAATAAAAGCGTATTCATTTTTTGTTATGATTAATAACAGCTTTGAATTCTATTTAAATTGATTTTAAAATAATGCGACCTTTAAAAATATAAAAAATCAGCTTTTAAATAAAAAAATACTATTTGATTCCCAGCACTTCTTTTGCCAAAGCAATCATTTCGGGAGTTCCCGTATTTTTGTTTTTTTCGTCAGAAAGTTTCACAACACCTTGCCAATGGGTATTATCGAGTTTGACATCTGTAAGCTTTACCACCATATTCATAGAGGGCAAACCTACATCATTGGTAAAGTTGGTTCCAATACCAAATGACATTTTTATTTTGCCTTTACAAAAATCTGTAATGCTTTTTACTTTATTATAATTCAACGAATCTGAGAAGACAATGACCTTAGATTTTGGATCGATTCCCATTTTTGTGTAATGCGTAATTACTTTTTGTGCAAACTCAATTGGGTCACCACTATCATGACGAACACCATCAAAAAGTTTAGAATATTTTTTATCAAATTGCTCAAAAAATACATCCGTCGTATAGGTATCCGTTAGTGCAATTCCCAGATCACCGCCATAAACTTGTGTCCAATGTTCTAAACTAATCAAATTAGCCATTTTAAAACCATATTGAGCGGCATGAAACATGAACCATTCGTGTGCATGCGTTCCTAAAGGTCGTATGTTGTTGACCATTGCAAAATGTACATTACTGGTTCCTATAAAACTTTCTGAACCAAAATTATGAAGTGTTTCGTTTATCAAAACATGTACATCATAAGAATGACGACGTCTGGTGCCAAATTCTAATATCGAAACACCTAATTTGTTATAGCTATCGATCTTGTCTTTGGTAATGGTTTTTATCGCATCATCATTTAAACGAATTAAATGATTTGACTTGTAAAAAAGCTCCGAAATCAAAGCCATCAAAGGCACTTCCCATAAAATGGTGCGATACCAGAAACCTTCTATTGTTACTTTTATTTCTGATCCCTCCTGTGTAATCTGAACTTCTGAAGGATCATAATTGTACCCTTGCAAAAAATCTAAATAGGTAGGATCAAGATAAGGGCAATATTTGGCTAAATATTCTTTTTCGTTTTTTGTCAATCGCAAATTGGCCATTGCATCTACCGATTTTCGAAGTAAATCAGCAAAACCGGGCGGAAACATATGCTTTCCTCTATTTATAAAACCATACCGTACTTTTGCTTTAGGAAAAAGTTTTATTACAGCATGTTGCATCGTAAATTTATAGAAATCATTATCAAAAATTGATTTCAGGAAAGTTGTCTCCATATTCTGTTACATTTCAACAGTTAATTTTACTGTTATCATTTAAATTTCGTAGCTGCTAAGATACGGCAATTTAATAAAAAGAAGAAAATTCTTTATAAAAAATATCCCCTATGGTTTATTTTTGAATTATTTTGAAGGAAACAATGCTAAACGTATCTAAATAGATCGTAATATAATCGCCTATATTTTTATCATAAGTAATTTGAAACTCTAAACCTCCGCGTCTTTCTTTAGAATTTAGAATTTTTACGGGTTGATTTTTTTTATTCAAATAGAAAATAACATCTGATTTTGAAACATTCTTGATCTCAATAGTTATTTTATCGCCATATTTTGCTTCAATTATTCCGGAATCCGGCGATTTAATTTTATAATCACCCTCTATTGTTTTATTATAAATCAAAGGTCCGTCAAGAAAATCTTCTTTGCTTAGTTTATTTCCTAAATATGAACCTGAATCAGGAAAGTGTTTTGCAAAAAAATAATCAGGATCTGTATCAAAATAAATGGGCGAAAAATCATTTACCATTCTCCCTTTACTACTGTCATAATATCCCTGACCCCAGGTAACATCAATCAAGCGCCATTTTTTATCAATCAATACCATATTCCAGGCATGATTTGAAGAGGTGTTTTTTCGACCAATATCTGCTAATCTTATTTTAGAATCTCCACGAATAATTTCTGATTTCAAGCCTGTTAATCCTGCCAAATGCTGGTACAAAGCTGTAAAACCTTCGCAAACTGCTTTTTGGGAATTAAACGTTTTCTGAATCAATTTATCATTAATCTGCTGGATTTTCCTTTGTTTATCGGCCTCGGTAGAGTAACTAAAGCCTTGCGTTCGTGGCGGATTTAAAAAAACAGCGTAATCGTATTTTATATTAAAGGCAATCCAGCTGTAAATTGCTCTCGCCTTATCACCATCTGAACTAAAATCTTTTTGAATTCTGTCTGCCAGATCCTCTGTCGAGCTAAAGCTTTTTGGGTATTTTAAAACCGTTCTGTCAACATCATTATACTTTTGTGAGTACGAAGAATGCATAAAAATAACATTCAGTAACAAAAATATAAAAGCATTTTTTTTTATTATCATGGGTTAAAAACTAGACTTAATAATGTCTTTTAATTCTTTATCTAACTCAGCATTTGAGATTTTATTTCCTTCTAAATCAAAATTTGCATTAAAAGTTGGCAACGAAAAAGTAGCTTTTATTTGTGCACCATATCTTGGCAATGCATTGTTGGCAATCTCGAGAACTGATGCTCCGCCTCTTGGACCCGGTGAAGTTGCCAGTAACAACATTGGTTTTTGCTGAAAAACCTCTTTGGTAATTCTCGAACTCCAATCAAAAATATTTTTGAATGCTACAGAATAGTTTCCGTTATTCTCTGCCAACGAAACAACCAGAAGATCTGCACTTGCAATTTTTGCCAGAAATGCTTTTGCAATTTCATGTTGCCCTACTTGTTTTTCGAGATCTACACTAAATAATGGCATCGCATAATCGTTTAAATCCAAAATTTCGACTTCGCCATTTTCAAATAAACCTGCTGCATAAGTAGCTAAATGTTTATTAATAGAATGCTGACTGTTACTTCCTCCAAAGGTTATGATTTTCATGATTGTTGTTATTTAATGTTTTACCATAAAAGTGATTTAAGTTTGTTTAAATAATACTTAAACATTCTTAATTTACCGTAAAGATACACTTGTACAAATTCATTTAAGTAAAACTTTCATTATCTTAAAGTACTTATATGGTCAAAATTTTATTTGGTTTCGATTTCATAAATCTCTTTCTGAATCTCTACTGAGTATTCATTAGGATAAATTTTACCTCCGTAAGATTTTGCATATACTTTGGTAAATTCGGCTCCAAAATACAGAATAATCGCGGAATAATATACCCAAACCAAAATAATTATTACAGATCCCGCCGCGCCGTATACTGAAGCAACTGTAGAGCTTCCTAAATAAAATCCGATTGCAAATTTACCAATCATAAATAATATGGCAGTCACCGTTGACCCTATAAAAGCATCTTTCCATTTTATTTTCCCGTCAGGCAATGTTCTAAAAATAATAGCAAAAAGCAATGTTATACTCGCCAATACAATGAATATATTGACTATGTAGAACAAATAAACCGTGCTTTCAGGAAAATATATTTTTAACCGTGCACTCACCAAATCTAATGTGGTACTTATAAACAGACTGACCAACATCAAAAAACCAACCGAAGCAATCATTGAAAATGACATTAATCGATTTTGAATAAATTTTTTAATCCCTTTATCCGGTTTTGCCCGCAAGCCCCATATAAAGTTAATAGAACTTTGTATTTCTGCAAAAACTCCTGATGCTCCAATTAACAACATTGTAATTCCAAATATTGTAGCAAAAATGTTATCTCCGGATAATTGCACATTTTTTATAGCTTCCTGAATCTGGATTGCAGCACCGTTACCTACCAAACCGTTTATTTGTCCATAAAGCTGACCTGTTACAGCATCTTCGCCAAAGAAAAATCCGCATATAGTGATAATGATAATTAACAAGGGAGGAAGTGCAAATATGGTATAATATGATAATGCAGCACTGAGTTTTATAGCATTGTCATCATTAAATTCTAAAAAGGTATTCTTGAGCAGAAACCATGACTTGGAGAATATATTTTTTATTTTCACGATACTTCTGGTTTTTAGATATTCATTCAAATTTAATAAATAATCGAAAAATTAGGATTCTCGTTTTTTAGGTAAATTTTACATTTTTACCATGTTATTCAAAACATATTTTGATTTTGTTTGTTTCTTCTTAACTTAATGACATTTACTTCTATTCCTCACGCGAAACCGTTAAACAAGATATTTGGATGTTTGGATGTTTGGATCATTTTGGACAGATTAAAATCCGTCCCTACAAAATAA
>NZ_MUGS01000136.1 GCF_002222055.1 Flavobacterium araucananum | reverse complement strand
TTTAATTTAGTTTTCATAATACTGGGAGGCATTGCTGCCTTAATTCAATCTAGCAACTTTCAATATAATCTGTTATGAAAACAGCTAGAGCAATAACATTGATGGGATTTATAACAGCATTTGCTGTCGGTATTGTCGTAGTGCTGTTTCTTACTTCCGAAGATATCATGCACCACCGTAATAATTTCATTAGGCGATTTTCAGATCAAGTAGAGAAAAATTATGAAATCGACCTCCAATTAAAAGGATACTATTTTGCCGGGGAATCAGATGACAGCATCTATTTAGGGAATTATGATGCACCACTATATTTTGCTTCAGTCGACAAAAAACTAAAGAAGCTTCAACCACATGTAATGCAGATTGACCAAATGGACCTGCCTTATCGCTCCGTGGAGGTTCGTGTAAGGGGTTCCCAGATATTCCTGATCGATGGCACTGTACCTTGCGTATTTCGAGGGGAACTAAAATCACTAAAAATGAAATATGTAGTTAGGCCAGACAAAACATTTTCGCATGTAGTTGTAATTGATTCAGTGAATATTGCATATCGTACCCACAATAAAGACGGTGAAAGCATTTTGGGTTTATCTAAACTTGATGGAAGAAACAAAATAAATCAGAGGCTGCTACAAAAACAAATTGACGGGAACTTCGATGTAGATGGTTCATTATATTACGATGCAGAATTAAAAAAACTTGTATATGTTTACCTGTACAGAAACCAATATATAATAGCAAATCCTGACTTGTCGCTGGATTCTCGCGGGAATACTATCGATACTGTTTCCAAGGCTAAGATAAAGGTATCGTACATCAAAAGCCATAATGCAAAAAAAATGTCTGCACCACCTTTGTCTATTAATAGGACTG
>NZ_MUGS01000135.1 GCF_002222055.1 Flavobacterium araucananum | reverse complement strand
CCTGAATATATGGTTCCTGGCGCTTTGGTTGTTATGGATTCTTTTCCCTTGACAATCAATGGCAAACTGGATAAGCGTTCATTACCTGATCCAGATTTTAGCGGATCGATGGAAGCTTATATGGCTCCAAGGACAGAATTGGAGATCGCCGTTTGTAATATCTGGAAAGAGGTCTTAGGCTTGGATAGGGTTGGAATAACGGATAATTTCTTCAGGATAGGAGGTAATTCGATATTGGCCATTCAGGTGTCGCATCGTATGAGTAAGGCACTGGACTGTTATATAAAAGTATCAGATATATTCCAGTTTTCTACAATTACTAAGCTTCACAATAGTAAAAAGAGTTACTTAATTAATAATATAGTTTATGAACAAGGAGAAATATAAAGCAATCACAATATCAAATATTATATATAGGGCAAATAATATTGGTATTTGGCTATGGATTGAAGATGATAAGTTAAAGTTTAAATTTCCTCAAAATATTAATATTTCCGAAATATTAATAGAATTAAAAGAAAATAAAAATGCAATTATTGAGATATTACAAAAAAATAATGTTTGTAACGACAAAGTTGTAGAAAACTTAATATATTGCTTCATGAATGGCGAATCAATTTTGTCTTTTTCCCAGGAGCGTTTGTGGTTTATCGAGCAGTATGAGCAGGGCACTAATGCTTACCATATGCCTTCTGTATTTGAACTTGAGCCTGCTACTGATATTTCAGGTATAAAGTATGCCCTTCAATGTATTGTATCGAGGCATGAGGTATTGAGAAGTACCATTGAGCAGAGGGAGGATCTTGGTTATGGTATCCAGGTTGTGCGTGATAGAGTATTGGTTATTGAGGATTCAGTTCTGGGGGTATCAGAAGATTATAAGTCTGTTATAAAAACAGATATTA
>NZ_MUGS01000134.1 GCF_002222055.1 Flavobacterium araucananum | reverse complement strand
ATCTCAGAACCTTAGCAACTTTTAGAAAGGATCCGCAGTAACTTTAAACTTCATATCTGCCTTGATTGTAACATCTTTGGTAAGAGTTTCTTTTAAGGTAACCTGAGTTCTTATTTTATATTTATCGGCTTTAATGTATTGATCCAATCTTGCATCGGTACAAATTAAATCAATCATATTGCTAGTCGAATTAATGTTGTCCTGGTAGGCTAATTCTATCTCATCAGAATTGCTTGTGGAGATGTATAAGTGAACGGATTTCAAAAACGTAAATGTCTTATCTGAGGGATCAGTAATCGTTAGTTTAAGTGATCTTATTTTTACATCTTTTACCAAACTTGCTTTGGTTTTGTTGTTTTCAAATTCAGCCGAAGAGTTGGTCGTAACATCAGGCGTACTAATTTCTGATGGTAAATTGATAGGCGACGTACTTTGAATTTTAAAGGAAGTTGAGTTAGTAATATTGAAACTCAATAAATCATCGACAGTACTGCAAGAAGTAATAAATGCAGCGAATAAAAGGGTAAGGGCAATAAGTTTTGATTTCATAAGTATGGTTTTTTTCTAAATACGTTTTTTTTTGAATTTTGGTTTTTTTTGTTAAGGTTCAAAGGGGCAAAGGTTCAAAGGTTCAA
>NZ_MUGS01000133.1 GCF_002222055.1 Flavobacterium araucananum | reverse complement strand
TTAACCGTTAATTATTTATTTTTTGAGATGAAAACGCTGCGAGACTTAGGTTTCGCAGCGTTTTTTATATAATAGAATTCCCTAATATAATTTAGAAGAAAACTAAATTTGAATAATTTTATTGAATATATTCGCTTACGAAAAGGATTATCTCAAAATAGATCACAACAAATTGTATTTATGAAGCTATCCTTTTTGCTAATTAAGATCAAAAATTCACTTAATCAATCTATTCGACCTATGAAAAAAATAGCCTGCATTGCCATTTTAGCTTTATTATTTACAAATTGTAAAAAAAGTACTCCGGATGAGACATTAAAATCAGTAAAAAAACCGGTAACAACCCATGTTACTGTACAAGAGGAAAAGGCAAAAGAGGAAAAAGAAGAATGCAAGGATATCGAAGTCGAAATGGGATCCGGAAGAGAATGTATCATAAAAAGTACCGATCTTGAAAAAGCCTATAAAAATATTATCAAAAAGAAAGAAGTAGAAGAAACTGACTATTTTTTAAGTGCAATTCCAACTAAAAATAAATCTGTCGAAGTAAATAAAAATGGATTAATCTCAATTGATTATGAAATTACAACAAATAAAGTTGCGATTACAATGAATTATGAAGGCGGTGTCACAGAAGTTACGCTTGAAAAAATTAAAGAAACTATCAAAAAGAGTATTTATCATTATGCTGATTAAATCCTGAAATGAAATACCAAAATATCCTAAAATCAAAATTTGAAAGCTATGCTCCTGTTTCAGCAGCATCCTGGCAATTGATCGAAAATATCATTGAAGAAAGATCCGTAAAAAAAGGAGAATTACTTTTGCAAAACGGAGAAATTGCAAAAGAAATCTATTTTGTTGCCAAAGGTGCATTACGCGCTTTTATTACGGATCAGGCAGGAAATATTTATAATAAAAACATTTTTCTCGAAGGTGATTTTGCAGGTTCTACCGCTTCTTTAATCCAGCAAATACCGTCTTACTTTGCCATTGAAGCACTGGAAGAATCCATTTTGATCAACATCAATTATAAAAAATACAGAGAACTGATTTTTAAAAACGATGACCTGAAAAACTTCTACATCGCCTACTTAGAAAGAAACTGGGTAATCGAAAAAGAAAAAAGAGAAATTTCATTGGTTATGGAAAACGCAACCGAAAGATATCTGGACCTTTTATCGAAACATCCTGATATTTCGGAGCGAATTGCATTGTTGCATATTGCATCACATTTAGGCATTACACCAACACAGTTAAGCCGCATTAGAAAAACGCTCGAGAAAGATTTGTAAAATCAACCTATGTAAAGATTTCTGATACAGGCGCAACTTATCTTTGTCCTAAATATCATAATTAGATCCAAATGAAAAAGATAAATCTGACCCAAAACAATATTAATAATCTTACCAGATTGTGGCAAACCGTAGGAACCCCTTTCCTATCCTATCATAAAAATGATACGTTCGAATATTGCAAAATCGAAAATTCAGGTTGGCCCAATAAATTATGGTTTCGGGAAGATATTACCAAAAACCATTTGCCTGAAATTATACAAACAATGCGATCTCATCCGGATTTGGTTTTGCCTTATTGGGATATCTTCGAAACACAATCTTATGAAATACTTGAGGCTTACGGATTTAAACTAAAAACAGAACAAGTTGCGATGGCGCTTGAATTAGATCAGGAATTTACATTGCAAAATACGCTAAGTTTTAAAAAAGTTGCTACGGAACAAGATGCAAAAATCTGGTCAGATTTATACCCAAGTGCTTTTGGTTATATCATTAGCAAAGAAATCTTGGTTCAGAATCATAATAATGTTCACTTTTATCTGGTTTCGCTGGAAAATCAGCCAATTGGTACTTTTATGCTGTTTCAAACCGAAAATAATATCGGAATTCACGGTGTTGGCGTTATCCCGGAAATGCGCAGAAAAGGTTTCGCCGAAGAAATCATGAAATTTGCCCTCAATCTTTCTATAGCGCTCAATGCCAATTATGCTTTACTACAAGCCTCTGTAATGGGAAAAGCTATTTATACCAGATTAGGTTTTGAGGATCTGTTTGTGATTAAGAATTATGTTTTGAAGGCTTAGTAAATGGCACGCGGATGACACGGATTTAAAACGGATTTTTCTTTTTCTTTTAATCTCATCATCTCAGGAACGAAGGATAACAAACCATTTGTTTACAAAATCCAAAAAATCTTTCCTCTTTATTCTATCCTCTTTATTCTATCCTCTTTATTCTACCCTCTTTATTCTATTCTCTT
>NZ_MUGS01000014.1 GCF_002222055.1 Flavobacterium araucananum | reverse complement strand
AAAAATATTAGAATAAAATTATTCATAGCTGTAAAAGCATCAAAAAATGATTAGTATTAAAGTCGACAGGCAATACATAAAAATAAATCCTAATTTCAATTTCATTGTAATAAAGAGATAAGGTTACTTAAGAAATACAAATCTAATATTAACCCGTTGGGTGTAATTAAAAAAATATATATTTAACACATAGAAACATAGATTTTTTAGCTAAAAAGAATGCCAAAAGAAATACATTTCTTTCACATAGCCAGGCTATGTGCATTTTAAACAAGTGAAACGCCTTTTTTAAAGATCCAAAAGCTATGTTTCTATGTGTTAAAATTAATTACACCCAACGGGTATTTTTTAATATAATAATATTACCAAATCAAAGGTTCGTTACCATTCATAAAAAGGTATCGTTTTTCATCGATTACCGGTAAGTTTGTAATGAGGTAAGGATCAATACGAATATTTTTGTTTTCGACCGGGTCAGTATTTTGCCAGCGCAACAGCACTACTTGTCCTGATGCTGTACCTACAACAATATGTTGCCTGTCCGGAGCTACATCAATAGACATAATTGTACCACCTATATGTATATAATGCGATTTTTCATCGCTTACCTTTAGCCATAAATAACCATCATTTGATCCAAGATAAAATCCGCTCGCAGATGGATACATACTAAAAATCCATCTTCTGTTGTCGACAACAAAAAGTGCTTCGCTATCCATATCATAACCGGAAGCTTTCAAGCCTTCGATTTGGTCTACCAATACACCTAAAGTTGCGCTATGCGAAAAATGACAAGAACCTAATGCCAGTAAAGGCGGTTGAAATTTATAATTAAAACAGGCAATGTTAGGATAAGAAGAGCGCTGCTCGATATTGGCAGTTTCTTCCCATTTTTGATCTTGTTGCATAAGTACAATATGCGATGAATTTTGAGACCCTACTGTAATATATTTGTCATCAGGCGAAAGAGCCGCATGCGGATAGTAAAGAAATTTATATTTAGATTCTTCGTCGTCTTCATCATCTTCATCATCGTTTTCGTCTTCATCATCTTCATCTTCATCTTCATCATCTTCATAATCAGTGTCAAGACCTCCATGAATTAATTCAAAACCATCTTCGTTGATAACAAATATCCCACAATAAGTAGTCAATACAACTTGTTTACCTGTAGAAAAAACGTTTATACTTTCATACTGAAGTTGTTTGAGAGTAGCATTTTCCGGCAAGTCAAGTGTGCTTACTATTGCACCATCCCAGCCTTCGTGTATCTCGATTTTGGTATTGTAAACTTTTGCAAAATATTTTTTGTCCTCACTAAAACCAAACCCTATTAAATCATCTAATAAGGTTATTTTGTCATCCTGAATGGTATATACACCCTGCCATTCATAATAATCCCCAATTTTTGCGATAATGCGATTGTCATCAAGAATTGCTACTTTTCGTACTTTGTACCACTTCGAATCATCTAAAACATCGGATAGCGGATCATTATCAGCAGGAAAAAGTTCGCGAAATTCTTTGTGCTGTCCATTTTTGTTATGTTCGATCAATTGCTCCAAAACATACTCTGACATATCTTTTCTGGGTTCTTCCGGACAATCTGTGGTTGGGTTTTCTTTCTGGATGTATATAATATCCAACCATTCATTTAGGGCTGTTTTGTATTCGTGACCTTCTTTTTTCCAACGTTCTGATGCTTCTTGTAATTTCTTCATGAAAAATTTATTATAGGTTTTATGTTAATAATTAGTATAAAATAGTGAGCACAATTTATAAATTTTTACAATTTATAACAAGATATATCTGATTATTGTAAAAATTTAAGAGTAAGTACTATCTTAATGTTTTTAAATTTCTTCAATTTTTTTGCAAATACCTGATTTATATCATTTTAAAATTTAACACAAAATTTGAGCTGATTTTGTAAGAAATGGTGTTTTTATATTTGCATCGTTTTCAATATTAATTTCAGCATATTTACTACAGAAATTAATGGTTTACGGCATTTTTGATTCTTATTTGTAAGATAAATGCTAGAGAGATAGTGCTGTAACGTAGTAAATCCGGCTAATTTAAGCCTATTGGTTTAAAAAAAATCTTACACAATAAAAAAATGTATATAAGTATTAACTGCCTTGTTTTAAGTTAATTAAAACTTTACTAAAATTTTAATTAACATTTTTTTTGCAAAAAAAACGATTATAATTTTGGGACTAATATTTTTAACATACTTTTGTTCTATCAAATTAGTAGAGTTTAAAAATAGGTTAAATACAAAAAAAGAAAAACTGTCGAATAAATTTCATTTTTGAACAGGATAGTAACCATCTGGTAATTTATACCCTATGAGTTGTCGCTGTAGAAAATTCTTCAATCCCTAATTTACAACAATTTTTGAATAAGACACAGCCTTAAGTTTTAGGGTTAAGATCTTGTAAAGAACAATTAAAATAATAGTAATCCAAAATAAAGAAAAGATGAAAAAACGAATGTGTTGCAGATAAAAAAAAACCATTTCTGTTGCAGCAGAAATGGTGAAGCTTAAAGAAATTGTAGATCTCTATAAGGAAAGTGAGAGTGGAATAAATCCATTTTCGGCTCGCCTTATTTATTAAACTAAAACGAAAGTAATGAAAAAAAAATTAAATAGATACGCATGGTTATGTATTTTGTTGATTTCCGTTGGGATTAAAGCTCAGGAGACCAAACCGTTAATACAGTCCAAGCTCGAAGGAATCGTAATCGATGCGGTTACAAAAGAGCCTGTTATTGGTGCTTCGATAAATATAAAAGGTACTACACACGGAGTTGTAACAGATTTGGATGGTAAATTTTATTTCCAAACAGGTCAAAAACTTCCTTATACGCTTATAGTAAGTTATATGGGGTATAAAAAAACCGAAATTGTCGCCAATGAAAATTCGATTGTCGTAGATCTTACCCAGGAACAGAATGCATTGTCTGAAGTAGTAGTTACCGCACTTGGAATTTCGAAAGAAAAGAAATCTTTAGGGTATACCACACAAGCACTTAAAGGCAAACAATTGGCAGATACAAAAGAAACAAATTTTTTAAACAGCCTTACGGGTAAATTGGCGGGAGTACGTATCACCAATTCGCAGGGAGATATGGGGTCTTCCCGTATTATTATTCGTGGCGAAACGTCTATATCCGGAAATAACCAACCCTTGTTTGTAGTCGACGGAGTTCCGGTAGACAACTCACAGCTAGGTAGTGTTGGTGGAGCTACACGTGATTTTAAGAATGCTATTGCCGATTTGAATCCACAGGATATAGAAACATTAACCGTACTAAAAGGACCTAATGCTGCTGCTCTTTACGGATCACGTGCTGCACATGGTGTGGTGCTTATTACTACAAAATCAGGAAAAGGTCAAAACGGACTGGGCATAAGCGTTAGTTCTGGTATAACCATTTCGCAAGTGGCTACTTTGCCTAAATTTCAAAATTCATTTGGACAGGGTTCAAACGGAAAGTTTAGCTATGTAGATGGTAAAGGTGGCGGAATTAATGATGGTGTTGATGAAAGCTGGGGCCCTAAAATGGACGGACGTCTTATTCCTCAGTTTTACTCGAACGGGGTAGCAGTACCATTTGTGGCACATCCTGATAATGTAAAAAACTTTTTTAATACCGGTCTTACTTATGATAACAGTATTTCGATAGCCAAATCTGATGAGAAATCAGATTTTAGATTAGGAATAAACAATCAAAAACAATTAGGAACGGTACCTAACAGTGAAGTAAACAAAACAAACTTTACCATTAACACGAACTACCAAATCTCAAAAAACATAAAAATTGGGGTAACAGGTAATTATATTGTGACTACAGCGCCAACCTTACCGGGGGGACCAACAGGTAACCGTGCTGCCGGGGTAATGCTTCAGTTTTTGTGGTTTGGGCGTCAGGTCGATACAGACCAGCTTCAAAGCAACAGAGATGTAAACTGGAACAACAGTTATTACAGCAATCCGTATTGGAATGCTTATTACAATACAACGAGTCAACAACGTAATCGTTTTATAGGAGATATTCACCTGGAAGCAAAGATTATAGACGGTCTTTTGTTTAAATTCCGCACCGGAGTAGATTATTATAACGATCGCAGAAAATATGAGATCAAATATGGTACAAACGGAACTCCTTTTGGATCGTATGCAGAGGATGCTTATACGGTAGACGAAAGAAACACAGAGGGTATCCTGCAATATACCAAAAAAGTAAACGACGATTTTAGTGTAGATGCCCTTGCAGGGTTCAATGTACGTAACCACACTGATTCTAACAATTATCAAAAAGCGTTACGTCTGGCTGTGCCTGATTTGTATACATTGACGAACTCGAGAGATCCATTGACTTCCTCGAATTTATATTCAGAGTTAAAAGTATACAGCGCCTATGCTTCGGCACAATTAGGCTACAAAAATTATGCGTTTTTAAATGTAACGGGACGTAACGACTGGTCATCGACTTTGCCAAGCAGTAACCGTTCGTATTTTTATCCTTCTATCAGTGGAAGTTTAGTATTGTCTGATGCTTTGAATATAAAAAGCAACACGCTTGATTTCCTGAAAATACGTGGTGGCTGGTCTGAAGTAGGTAACGATGCAGATCCGTATCAATTGAATACAGTTTATAATTTTCAAGCTGCATTTGACGGAAATCCAATTCAGACTTCGTCTAAAAAGAAACTGAATGAGAACCTGAAACCGGAAACGACACGTTCTACTGAAATAGGTCTGGAATCTTCTTTCTGGAAAAACAGACTGCATTTTGATCTGGCGTATTATAACACGAATAGTTTTGACCAGATTCTGGAAATAAAAACGACTACAGCAAGTGGTTATGATTCGCAATTGATCAATGCAGGAAAAATAAACAACCATGGTATAGAAGTTCAATTGGATGGAAACCCGGTTCAAACGGATGATTTTAGATGGAATGTGGGTGTAAATTATTCTAAGAATGTAAGCAAAGTAGATGTTCTGGATTATGATAAACAAATTAAGAACTACACTATTTCTTCTTCTGGCGGTGTTGATGTATTGGCATCTGTAGGACAAGCTTATGGAGCACTTTACGGTACAGCTTATCAGCGCGACGCAAACGGAAATATAGTGGTGGGTACAAATGGACTGCCATTGGCTGATCCGCAAAAGAAAGTATTAGGACATTATACTCCGGATTTTATTGGCGGTATTACCAACACACTGACTTACAAAAACATTGAACTTTCATTTCTTGTTGATGCCAGTGTAGGCGGGGAGCTTTTTTCAGGAACAAACAGAACCGGTAATTATACAGGGGTACTGGCACAAACGCTTCCGGGTCGTGACGCAGCAAATGGCGGATTAAATTACTATTATCCAAACAATGTTACCACCAATACAAAAACGTTGGTAACAGGAGGAGCCGCTCCAAATGGTGCAACCGTATACGATGATGGTATGATTTTTAATGGGGTATATGCCAACGGAAATCCAAATACTCAGGTAATTAGTGCGCAGGAATATTACAAATCGTCTTACAACATTAGCGAAGCTTATATTTACAGTTCTACTTTTGTAAAATTGAGAGAAGTAAAACTGAGCTACAATTTTGATCGAAAATTTGTTAAGAAACTTGGTTTTCAAGGGGCAAGTGTCACTGCTACAGGTCGTAACTTATTTTTTATCTACAAAGACGTACCTAATATCGATCCTGAATCGGCTTTTAATACCGGAAACGGACAAGGACTGGAGAGTTTAGCCTTGCCAACAACCAGAAGTTTTAGCCTTAATGTTAATCTTAAATTTTAAAAACACGAAATCATGCTAAAAAAAATAGCTTATATAACCCTATTTGCAGTGTCACTGATTTCTTGCAGCGACAATCTGGATGATATTAATAAAAATCCAAATGCAACCGAAACACCATTGGCACCCTATCTCTTAACAGGATCATTAAAACAGGGCGCTGATCTGTATTGGGGATCAGATAATAATTTTAACTCGTCTTTGCTATTTGTTCAGCATTGGGCTAAAATTCAATATACAGAACCGGACAGATACGATGTGTCTAATACTACATTTGTTTCTTTATGGAATACGGGATATGCAACCCTGATTACAGATTTGAATACTATTTTGAATTTTACGGATCAGCAGGCAAATTCTAATTATAAAGGAATTGCACTCACCCTGCGTTCCTGGACTTTTTTGTTGCTGACAGATGCTTACGGAAGTATTCCTTATAAAGAAGCAGGTCTAAAAGTAACGCCGGCTTATAATACTCAAAAAGAAGTATACACAGGATTACTGGAAGATTTACAAAAAGCCCAATCGTTGCTAAGTCCGGCAAACGGAACTGTAACGGGCGATTTGTCTTATAAAGGAGATATCCTGAAATGGAAAAAACTGGTAAACTCACTTCGCCTTCGTATCGCTTTGAGAATTTCAGACAAAGAACCTGCTTTGGCCAAGCAGGCTGCGATTGATGCAACAAGCGATGCAGCAGGACTAATAAGCAGTAACAGCGAAACTTTTCAGTTTATTTATACCAGTTCTCCACAACAAAACCCAGCCTCGGCATGGTTTGAAACCCGTGATGATTTTCGTATTTCGAAAACATTGGTAGATAAGCTAAATGAATTCTCTGATCCCCGTTTACCTGTTTATGCACAATTGCCATCTGATGCTACTGTAGGTAAATATGTAGGAGGGGGCAACGGATTATCGAACAGTGATGCTAATAGTCAGGGTTTTGCCAAAACATCAAAACCGGGAACCTACTTCCTCACTTCGGCATCACCGGCTGTAATTGCTTCTTACTCAGAAACGTTGTTCAATCTTTCTGAAGCTGTAGCCCGTGGGTATATTGCAGGAGATGCAGAGCAACTTTATAAAAATGCTATCACGGCATCGTTCAATCAATTTGGGATTACCAACACAACGACTATTGCTAATTATCTAAATCAGGTAATTGTAAAATATGATGCAACAAATTATGCCAAATCGATAGGGACACAAAAATGGATTGCCTTTTACGGACAGGGTCTTGACGCTTTTACAGAGTGGAGAAGACTTGACTATCCTGTTTTGACAGCCGGACCGTCTACAGTTTTGAACGGACAGATTCCTTCGCGTTTCTTTTATCCGGGAACAGAGCAATCGTTGAACGGAACCAGTTATCAGGCAGCAGTAGCTGTGCAGGGAAAAGACTTGCTTACCACGAAATTATGGTTTGATGCCAAGTAAATCAATTCCGGAAAAGAGGTTTAAAAATCTGTTTTTGGGACATTTAGAAAAAAATAAACTATTATTTAGGTCTAATTGCTTCTTTTTCAGTTTTGTACTGTTAAATTTAATATATTTGCTCCAATAAATAATTATTAAGATGCAAGAAGGTACAGTAAAATTCTTTAATGAAGAAAAAGGTTTTGGATTTATTACACCAAAAAACGGTGGAAGTGAAATTTTTGTTCATGTTTCAGGTTTATCAGAAAATATACGTGAGAACGATGAAGTACGTTACGACATAGCAGAAGGTAAAAAAGGCCCAAATGCTGTAAACGTTGTAGTAGCCTAATATATTAGGAGAAAAAGTAAAAGCACCTGCCAAAAGCAGGTGCTTTTTTTTTGAAAAAAAATACCGATTATTTCATTACAGGCATTTGCAGATAACTGGCGTATTTACCACCAGTATGCAGGATATGTATGCCTTTATTGTTGGGGATACAACCCGGAGTTCCCGGCATTACAGAGCCAATTTCGTCTTTGCTGCTAATCATCACACGCAAAGTTTCGCCGGCATAATAAGTCATACCAATCGGACTAAGTACAATATCGAGCTCTGTGATTTCTTTTTCTGAAAGCTTATCTACACGATCAAAACTGTACGCAGGTATTTCATCTGTAGAAAGTTTTGGGTCTAAATGTCTCGCAGAAGCGCGCAAACGTCCGCTTGGACCTTTGTAACGCAATGCAGAAGCTCCGTCCTGAGTAAAATCCTGCAAAGCGGCATTGCGATTTGGAACTACAAACTCACTTAATACATTGCCTAATTTATCAATTTTTTGTACCCACACAAATACATCCATATCATTGGTATTTTCTGTTTCCATAAAAAGTTTTACTTTTGGATAACCAATAAAAGTAGTTTCTTTTTCAAAAACAGTCTGGAATGATATACGACAAGGCAAAGCTTCCGGAAAATAACGCAATGGCAACTCATTGGTATCGGCAGTTGATTGTAAAGTCCTTGTTTTGCCACTCATATAATAGCGTTGGATTTCAGATTCTTTTGGAGGGAAAGTTTGAGCAGCAAGGCCAGTACGGTTTTTACCATGAAAATCCAGAATCGAATACCTTACAGTTGGTGTTTTTTCCCAGTCATTTTCTTTATCAAGCAGGTAATAGTCAAAAAATCGGCGGAGATCCTCGGTAGATTCGGCATTGTAGTAATCAGGCCATTCCTGGGTATCGTGAATACGCAACCATTTTTTGGGAGAACCAATTGAACGCCATGAGCGAAAAGTTCCCATGGTATGCAAGGTATTAGAGTAACTTGCCACAATATAGGCAGGTATCGTAATTTTAGAGACATCGGCTACTTTGTCTTTCCATAATTCGTGATTTGCAAGGGGATAAGCCTCCATCTCAGCGACCATATCTTCTCGTTTTGCACCTGTAGCACTTACGTGATTTATTTGCAAACGGTGAAGGAAATTAGGATCCGGAATTCCGCCAATGTATGCCAAATCACGATAAGCATCCTGCAAACCTTCGGTTGGACTTATACAAGTAAGATGTGGCGGTTGACCTGCCGCAATAAACCATTGCGAAAAAGCCAGATAAGAAGTTCCCGATAAGGCTGTTTTGCGGTTAGACCAGTCTTGTGCTGCCAGCCATTCGATAAGATCATAACAATCTTCTGCTTCTTGCGAACCAATCATTGTAGTATCGCCTTGGCTATGGGCAATCCCGCGTGCGTCCGGGTTACATACTGCATATCCGTGCTGAACCCAATAGGCAGGATCGGGGGCTTCAAACTTGGTTAAGCCGGAACCCCATGCATTTCCCATTGCAAGCATGTTGAACAAACCAACATAACGAGGAGCTGTTCCGGCACTTTTTCCATAAGGACTCCATGCAATAAGCGTAGGGACTTTTTCCTGGGTAACAGGCAGGAAAATATCCGTATAAATGGTAACACCGTCGCGCATTTTTACAGGGACATCTTTCAAAAAACGAATGTCACAAGCAAGGGGTTTAAAGCCGGGAGCAATTTGTTCCCCCTTTTTCAACATTGTTTCTTTGGTTTCAAACGGGCTTAGTACACCGTGTTCAATTCCGTTATCAATATATTCAAATGCGGGTTTGAAAATCATTTTTTCAGTTATCCTGTTCATCTCTTTATAATTTTTCAGTTATTAAATTAAAATAATTAAGCATTTTTAGATAGAGGAACTATTTATTTTAAAGTTTGTTTTCCTCTTTTAATTTTAGGGGCATCGAACACTTTTTCTGACCAATTATTTATTAGGTATTTTAAAACCTACTGCCTTAAAGTCTCCTGCCATTTCAATAAAATGAACAGGTGCAACAAAAGGTAAATTTGCCTTCCATTGGGCTAAATTGTCCTGATTAATTCCGTAGAGTGCTGCATGAAATTTATGCGTTCCGGCAGGAAACTTTCCCACACAAATGCAATAAGGTATTTCTTTATTGGCAAAAAAATCATTTGCTTTCCGAAACGTGTAATCTCCTCCAACGCTGGAATCTTCAAAACGTATTTCTTCAATTACGGCATCATTTCCCATTTCAGTCCAGTCTACTGTAGTGCTTCCGCATTGCTGGCAGATAGGCAAAGGCGGCCGTCCAATTCATATTGATAACCTTCGCCATCAGGCAAATAGCCAAATACTTCTGCACTGTCCATTTGCTCGCCTGATGTCATCACGGTGGTAATCATTAAATCAAGATTGTCTAAATTTGTTCCGTTACGAACAAGAGCCTCTTTGACGTCAACATTCATCTGGTGAAAACAAAAAGGATAACGTTGCGTGTTGCTCGAGCTGGCATAATCAATTACATTAATTGGTTTTTTACTCAATTTCCCTGCAATATCAGCAGCACAAACAATGATTGCACCTGCTGCTACGTTGTGCAAAACGCTACCGCTTTTACGAATATATTGGGTGATTTTTGGATTATGCTCAGAACGCATATATTCTAAAACATCGCTGTAACCCTGTTCTTTTGCAGTTGCAGCAAATTCTTTACGTTCGCATGCACGAGAATTTTGTGCTGCTCCGCGACGCAAATTTACAGCCATAGCGTTGTAGGCATCATCCAGAGTTTTTTCAGAAATACCGTGTTTTTTTAGGTATAATTTGCTTATTCAATAGCAATATTATGAAGTAAATAAATGTTATCGCTTGAATTAAGACAAGAAAAAAAGAAAGAAAAAAACTTATTTTATGTAAGTTTTCGTTTGAGTTTGCTATACCAGGCAGGAGTTATTCCCATAAAACTTGCTATATCCTGAGATTGAAAGTGCCTAAAAATAAAGCTGTAGTGTTTAAGAAACCATTGAAAAAAATCAAGGCTGGAAAGCGCGATGAGATGGTTTTGAATTAAGTGGTGAGTCTGGAGATACTCTATGGTATTCAGGAATGTAAGTTTTGCTAAAAAAGGATATTTTTCTATACAGGATACAGCAAAATCACGTTTAAACTCAACCAATTGAGCATTTTCATTTGCTTTGATATAATAGGCTAAATCAGAGCTTTCTTTTTCTGTGAAACTGTTTCCGATCATTGGAAAAAAAGTTTCTGTATGAAACATAGTTGCACGATCGTCGCCTTGGGGAGTAATAATAAAGCGCAACAAACTACCTTCAATAAGTACAAAAGTATGGTTTTGCTTAGTGTGGTTTGAAAAAAGGATCTCTCCTTTTTTTAGTATTACAAATTGGGCATTTTTTTGCAACTCCTGAAGAAATTCTTCAGGAAGCTGGTTTTTAAACTTCATTCGAATATGTTCTATAATGCCGTTAGGGAGCATACCAACTTTTTTGTAAATAATTAATGCAAAATGTAAGAAGAACAAAAGTATATAATTTTTTTAGATCTCAATTTTCAATAAAACTTATCGACAGCAATACAATTTATGATGTATGTGTTTTTTGTTTCTTATTATGTATTTTTTATAAAAAATCTTACAAAAAATTATGATATATTACAATTTATTGTATTTTCGTACAATATAGTTTATTTAATAATATATTATTCTTACAAATTAACAAATAAGAAATACTATGGGATCGTACTGATATAATAGCATCTATCAGGATCTGTTTTTTTGTTATAACAGTCAAACAAGATAAAAAGGATGGAGACAGAAACGTTTTTTTTTAATAATTAAATATTTTTATTATGGCATTTAAAGCAATTTTAGAATTTGAAGGACAAGAGTACCAGGTATTATTTTCAAAATTAGATATGATGAGACATACAGATGGTAAGGGAGCGGTTTCGTCTGAAATAAAAGGGGGCAGACTAAATCTAAAAGTAAAATCGACAGACAATACTACCGTTATTGAGCAGGCAGTAAACAGCCAGCACAAAGCCGTAAGTGGTAAAGTAAAGTTTTTTAAGCCGGATTCTGAGCAGGTTATGAAAGAGCTTACTTTCGAGAATGCTTTTATTGTATTTTTTAGTGAGGTAATGGATGCTTTAGAAGAGATACCAATGATTACCGAAATTACATTCTCTGCCGAGAAAATTTTGCTTGGCAATGCAACTTTAGACAACAATTGGCCTAAAATCTAAATTTAGTCCATTGGCGGGAAACGGCTACTATTGCTGTTTCCTGCTTTTTAGTATTTCGAAGTCATTCGGATTTTTTTACCAGCAGCAAATTACTTTAATATTTTATCAGCCGTAAACATGCAACAGGAAAATATAACTTTTGGAATTGAGGGTAAAGAAATTTCACATTTTACCACTATCGAACTGCATCAAAGCATTAACAATCATCATAAATTTGTTATAAAAGTACCGCATACGGTCATAGAAAAACCAATGGCCTACACCATAAAAAATGCCCGAAAATGGATGGGCAAAACGGTGCATATTGTTTTAGAAGACAAAAATAATTTTTTGGGTATTATCACCAACATTCAATTTGCGCAGCAGGATGATCAGGTAGGCAATCAAATTATTGTTTCGGGTTTTTCTAAAACCATCTTGCTGGAATCAGGCAAAAAACTGCATTCGTGGGAAGATACAAGTCTGCAGGAAATGATCCGGGAAATTATTAAAACCGCTGCTCAGGAGCAATTACAAAACGATATTGTACCGGAATATACCTCAAAAATAAGCTATCAGACCCAGTATCTGGAAACTGATTTTGAATACATCAAACGATTGGCAAAACAATATAACGAATGGCTGTATTATGATGGCGAAAAGTTGCTTTTTGGCAAACCTTTAAGCAGGGATAAAACGGTGAACCTGACCTTTGGCAAAAACTTGTTTAAGCTAAATATTATGCTGGAGGCGAGTCCGGTTCAGTTTAGTGCTTATACCTACAATGATGATATCAATAAATTGTATCAGGCTCAAACCAATACTGAGATCGAAGGATTGTCAAGACTGGGCAATGAGGTTTTCGAAAGCTCGCAAAAACTCTACGCTACTGCCTCTTTTGAGTACGGAAATCTGGCTACCGGATATGATATATACCTCGAGCAAAACCTGAAAAAAAGACAGGAAAGCGCCATGGCAGAAGCGAATTATATAACCGCTACAAGCCGTAACACCCAATTAAAAACAGGTACTTTTATCAGCATTGATGCACGCGAAGAAATGAGTGTAAATACAGCACATTTAAGCGGATTGGATGTCACAAAAACCAATTATAGAAATCAGGAAATAGGGCAATACATCATTACCGAAATTATGCATCAGGTCACGGATACCAACGAATATTCGAATCGTTTTAAAGCTTTGCCGGCTTCTGTAAAAAGATTACCGGAACCGGAGATTGCACTACCGCAGGCACAAATTCAGCAGGCAAAAGTGGTAGACAATAATGACCCTAAAAATCAGGGACGCGTGCGGGTCAAAATGCTTTGGCAACAAGTAAGAGGTGGTCGTACACCGTGGCTGCGAATACTAACACCGGATGCGGGTTCGAGCGAAGCAGTACCCGGCAATCGCGGTCTGGTTACAATCCCGGAAGTAGGCGATGATGTTATGCTGGCTTTTCGATACAATGATCCCAACAGACCCTTTGTGTTAGGCAGCGTTTTTAACGGTACTACTGCCAAAGGAGGCGGGGCTCAAAACCACATGACCAGCCTGAGTACCAAAAGTGGCAATGCCATAAAACTAAACGATAACGAGGGCAGTATGTACCTCACAGATCAGGGTGGCGCCAATATGAAATTTGACGGCGCAGGAAATTCCATCACCAACGCCCATACAAGTTCTACTATAAATGTAGGCGGAAAAAAAGGCGAAGCGCCACAATCGTTTCTTAAAATGGATGCCGACGGCAATATTGTTTTAGAAGGAAAAACATCTATAAAACTAAAAGTAGGCGAACATTTATTGTCAATTGACAACGAGGGATTGGTACAAATAAACGGAAAAGACCTAAAACATACCGCTACCGAAAGTTTTGATTTGCAGGCAAAAAAAGTGAATCAAAATGCAGAGGGCGACAATTTTAAAATAAACAGTGACCAGAATGTGATCTTAAGCGGAGGAATAGAAGTTAAAATAAAATAAAAAATTATGCACTATCTTAAAAACAATGCCTTACTAGAATGTAGCAAAGGGCTATTATCGTCTGTACTAAATGTGACGAGTAATACCAAAATAAAAAACCGGGATGGCTTTTTTGCTACCCACCAGGACAATACCGCAGGTGTCAATATTACCCATTTTGGGTTGTGTGCCATAGCCGGAACCTGCCAGTTGAACCTCGCATTGAGCGGGCAACCTTTGCAATGGATCAATACGGTGCCCAAAGTTACCATTCTGGACATGAAGCCACTCTCTGAGGCTTCGAGATGCATTTGCCCAATGGGCGGGATAATTGCAAGTACGAACTCAGGTCAAATTTAATATATGGGAGCAGATTCAGTATCATCGACATTACCGTTTTTTATGGCTGTCGAAGCGGCAATAGTTACATTTTTCATGGCAGATTTTTGGAATCCGCTGGGGTGGATAGCAGGAGTTATTGCAGCGGTTCTTATTGTCGTCATTGGCATACTGTGGGTCATAGACCATTATGAGCAGATAATGGCTTATGTTATTCCGGTACGTGATGCGACCGCAGGCTGGGTTAGGGAGGCGACAAGCTGGTGTAGCGAGACCGCCAACAAAGTATGGGATTATTTTGTAGAGGTTCCCGTAGCAATACCTTTTCCGGAGACTAAACCTCTTGCAGGACCAATAGACAGGCCACTACCCATAACCATACCTATAGACACCACAAAACCTTCTGAGGGCGGGCCCTGGAATGTATATGATGTACATATTATTGCTCCCGGAGTATACGGAGATTATCAGAGAGGATTTCCTGATAATCCTGTTATGCTTATGATGTTCCCGCCGGAAATCTACAAATACGGACGCACCCGATACAGCTCTGTCATGAGACGGTATGAGGCTTTCCGGTGGACCAGTAAAAAAGAAGCCATGATTTTAAGAAATTTAGAAAAAAATATTTTTGGTGCCTTGGAATGGTATGCAACGCGCACGAACAATTTTCAGTCTATTTTTATAGAAAAAGGACTTATCACGGCTTACTATAACCTGATGGGCAAATACCCACCGGGCAATACAGGACCTTATTAAAATAAAAAACTATGGAGAACAAAGAAGTAAAAAAGATACTTCGCGATGCTAAATACAGTCGTGACAATGGCGATTTTGCCAATGCGCTCGCACTGTTGCATGCGCTCAACAATGCGTTTCCGGCACAGGCAACCTATCGCTACTTGCTCGCGGTAACCTATTATGAGGGCCGCAATCTGGAGGCTGCATTATTGTATGCCAGAGAGGCACTCGCAATCGACGAAAAACACAAAGAAACCTACGAACTGCTTGGCGATATCTATACCAAACTGGAGGACAAAAACCTGGCGGAAGAAAACTATCTCTATGCCTACCAGATTGATCCGGAATATACTTTTGTCGAAGAAAAATTGGTAAATCTTTATTTAAAGAAAGAGAATTATGATGCTGTTGTCAAAATATGCGACAACATGATGCGCTATATCCCGATCGATATCTCGACTGTAAAATCGAGAGGGCTCACCATGATTTATTACGGTGCACTTATAAAAAAAGGAATGGCATTAATATATCTGAAAAAGTATCCAGAAGCGATTGATGCTTTGATTTATTTGATTGAATTTGATAAAATTACAAAGTCACCTTGGTCAGAGGATCTCTATTCTTTTTTGGATAGAGACGAATATATATCCTTATTTAAGATGTGTTTTAAACTAAAAAATGAGGAAAAAACAACTGAATATAAAACGATAATAACAGAACACTACAACGTAACTCAGGAAGAAATAACAGCATTAGAAAAAGAAGCAGAAAATGATATTATGATGCCGCAGCAAAAAAAGTGGTAATCTGGCGATAAGCAAATAGAAAAACGGGGATAATAACATGCAAAACAAAGAAGTAAAAAAAATACTGCGCGACGCTAAATACAGTGGTGACAATGGCGATTTTGCCAATGCGCTCGCACTCTTGCACGCGCTCAACAATACGTTTCCGGCACAGGCAACCTATCGCTATTTGCTGGCGGTAACCTATTATGAGAGCCGGAATCTGGAGGCTGCATTATTGTATGCCAGAGAGGCACTCGCAATCGACGAAAAACACAAAGAAACCTACGAACTGCTGGGCGATATCTATACCAAACTGGAGGACAAAGACCTGGCGGAAGAAAACTACCTGTATGCCTACCAGATTGATCCCGAATATACTTTTGTCGAAGAAAAATTGGTAAATCTTTATTTAAAGAAAGAGAACTATGATACTGTTGTCAAAATATGCGACAACATGATGCGCTATATCCCGATCGATATCTCGACTGTAAAATCGAGAGAGTTTACCATGACTTATTATGGTGCACTTATAAAAAAAGGAATGGCATTAATCTACCTGAAAAAATATCCAGAAGCGATTGATGCTATGATTTATTGGCTTGATTTAAAAATAATTATAAAATCTCCCTCATCAGACGAGGCTTATTCTTTTATAAATAAGGATACATATATCTCCGTATTTAAGATGTATTACAAATTAAAAAATAAGGAAAAAACAAGCGAATATAAAAAGATTTTAACTGAACACTATAACGTAACTCAGGAAGAAATAACAGCATTAGAAAAAGAAGCAGAAAATGATATTATGATGCCACAGCAAAAAAAGTGGTAGTCTGGCGATAAGCAAATAGAAAAACGGGGATAATAACATGCAAAACAAAGAAGTGAAAAAAATACTGCGCGACGCTAAATACAGTCGTGACAATGGCGATTTTGCCAATGCGCTCGCACTGTTGCACGCGCTTAACAATGCGTTTCCGGCACAGGCAACCTATCGCTATTTGCTGGCGGTAACCTATTATGAGAGCCGGAATCTGGAGGCTGCATTATTGTATGCGAGGGAGGCACTCGCAATCGACGAAAAACACAAAGAAACCTACGAACTGCTGGGCGATATCTATACCAAACTGGAGGACAAAGACCTGGCGGAAGAAAACTATCTCTATGCCTACCAGATTGATCCCGAATATACCTTTGTTGAAGAAAAATTGGTAAATTTTTATTTAAAGAAAGAGAACTATGATGCTGTTGTCAAAATATGCGACAACATGATGCAACATATCCCGATCGATATCTCGACTGTAAAATCGAGAGGGCTCACCATGATTTATTACGGAGCACTTATAAAAAAAGGAATGGCATTAATATACCAGAAAAAGTATCCAGAAGCGATTGATGCTTTGATTTATTTGATTGAATTTGATAAAATTACAAAGTCACCTTTGTCAGAAGATCTCTATTCTTTTTTGGATAGGGAGGAATATATCTCCTTATTTAAGATGTGTTTTAAACTAAAAAATGAGGAAAAAACAAGCGAATATAAAGCGATTCTAACAGAACACTATAACGTAAGCGATCAAGAAATAACAGCATTAGAAAAAGATGCAGAAAATGATATTATGATGCCACAGCAAAAAAAGTGGTAGTCTGGAGATAAGCAAATAGAAAAACGGGGATAATAACAGGCAAAACAAAGAGGTAAAAAAAATAACTCAATTCATAACCTTAAATAAAAAAGACAGATAATGGATCAGAATGATTTACACAAGAAAATACAGAACATAGAAAAAATTTCGAGGGCACACTTTAAAAAAGAAGAGATAAGAGAGGCAATACTTACTTACAAAGAATTACAGTTTTTATGCCCTAAAGACGAAAAATATTATTCGACTTATTTACGGTTTTTTAAAGAAGAAGAAATCGTTATTGCCGAATTTTTGCAGGAATCTTTTACCGAGATTTTAGAAACCTGCGAGAGGGCCATAAAAAATCTTACGGCAGATGAAGTGCCTTTTTTTTATAAAAGAAAATTAGAAACCTATATCGAACTTATCGATGGAAGTTTTGGGAGTTGGTATACCAAAAACAAAGATCTGACAGATCAATTTATAGGCGAAATGCTACAAAAATATCCGGAGAATATCTCTGTGCTCAAAAGACTGCACAGGTTATACGATGTGCTGGGCAGAGACGATGAAGCAGCAACACTATTAGACAAAATGTATAAAATGACCAATGGTAATGATTTTAGGGTGATGATCTTGAAAATTGGTGCTCTAAAAAATACCCAAAATACAGAGGAAGCCATAGAAATACTCGAAACCTATGTCGAGAAATACAAAGACGGGGCCAATAATCTAAAAAATATTTATACCCAACTTATCGCTTTGTACAAGAAAATAAACAACCATGCAAAAGCAAATTATTACGACACGCTATTAGATAATATAGATTAAAATGAAGATAGAAATACAAGAGACAGAACCTGTAGATTATAATTTTGCGTATAAAAAAGACAGTTTTTATAAAACAAAAGCGTTATTGAAAACAAAAAGCAACGGTAAATTTAATCTTAAAATCAATACAGATACCAATTTAGAATTGGTTTTTAAAAGCAAAATTTACAACAATACTATTTCAACTGATCCCTTGGTATTTAGCCCCGTAAAGCTTAATTACGATGTAGAATCGAACTTGTATTTTATAAAAAACAAAGAACATATCAGGCAACAATGGGATCGCTATAAAGAGAAATATCGAAATAAGAGTAATCTGGCTACGTTATTACTATTCGAAAGATTATATTTTTATATTCCCTTAGGATTAGAATATGATCTGTTATCGAATGGTGCATATTTGCCCTTTTTTCTAAACATATACGATCAGGAGCTACAATCAGACACTGTTTATGCGGGTATGAACTGGGTACACTCTCCTTTGAATTTACCCTTAAAAATTAATTATGAATTTGATTATCAAAGAGAAAATGTAACTTATTTTGGAGGTCAGGTGATATTGGATGATCAAAAATTAGCGAAACTTATAGCCGATAAACATTTTCAGAAACACCTGAAACCGTATCATTATACCAAAGATTTTACCATTGAATCTGATATTAAAATTGCCTATAATACAGAAACGGGATATATAATGTCGTCTCTATTTTGGCTGAAAATTTATAGTAAAGCCGAAGAAATCAATGAAGAAATTGAATTTGAGGTTGTAGAGGATAAAAAAGATAATCTGTTAGCGTTTCATAGTTCTAAACAAAATTATAAGAGTAACCTTCCTGATTCGCCAAAACGTATCGAAGAAAAAGAAGCAGAGAGTAAGAGACTATTGGTGTTATTGTTATGTTTATTATTGGTTCTTTTTATGTTTTTTGGAGCGTTACTTTATTTAACGGAAAGCAAAAATTAGATCCTTTTATGGCATTAAAACAGGGTTACGCCAAAACTCCATCCCATCCATCCGCTTAACCCTTTGCTGTTTTCTTTGATCACAGTATACCGTTTTGTACGATCCTGAACAAAAGTAGACATATTGTTATCCGATGCATTTTTGTCGCTGCTTTGAGACGAATACACATTAAAAGCAGGTCCCGCAGAAAGTGCCACTCCTTTGAATATGCGGAAACTAAAAGAAGAATCGAACTTATTCAATGTGTTTAAGCGGTCCCAATTTCCTAAATAAAGATAGTGCGTACTAATTTCCGGATTATAGGTAAAACGATTGCCCAGTTTAATATTTGTTCCTAATCCTACCCCAAAAGAAGTTAGCTTTTCTTCGCCTTGTCGGTCACTTCGTCCTACCGTTAGAATAGTGTAGAGCTTATTGTCTCCCGTTTTTACAGAGAGATTGAGATCTGAAATTTCATTGCTGGTAATACTGATTTTTTTGTATCCGTTCTTTTTAAAATTTAACAGACCAAAACTATATCCTGATGGTGACCCCGTAATATTGATCAGTCCAAACTGAACTCCGTTTAATTCCTTGGCATAATTTAAAATTCCGGCAATTTGAGCCCCTCGAACCGCTTCGTTCCCAATGTTATAAATTCCGGAAATTTGCAATCCGTCCTGAGAACAATTGACAGTATTATGAATAGCGGCCATTTGCATTCCTTTAGAATCGTTTTGTACACTGTTGAAAATACCGCTTATTTGTAACCCTATTTGTGATCCTTTTACGCTATTGTGAATTCCGCTCATTTGCAAACCTTTCAGATCACCAAATACATTATTATAAATTCCGGCTAACTGAACTCCTTTTACAGTTCCTCCCACAGTATTAAATAGTCCTGCCATTTGCAAGGCATCAACATTCATGCGGTTAATATTGTACAGTCCTGCCATTTCCAGTCCGCGAACCCCACCGGTATAACCTCCTAATAAGTTCAAAGAAAAATTACTGTTTATTTGAGAATTCATCATACCCCGTGTGCTCAAACTCGGAATCAGGGATGCCTGTACAGGAACATTAGAGATAAAGCCTCCAAGGTTAAGCGATTGTATTTTTTGTTTAGAAGAAATAAAGAAACGACCAATTCCCGTTCGTTCAATTTCAGAGAAATCACCATCGACATAATCCGTGGCTGATTTTCGGGAACCCATCTGGATCTTAATTTCAGAGAGAAAAATCGTCGTGATCGTTTTATAGTTTTCCTTTACAACGGTGAGTTCGATGCTTTGTGGTATGTTTTTTAGCTTTAGTTCAAAAAAGCCATCCTTATCGGTCAGGGTAGATTGCAGCGCATTCCTTTCGAGAACACTGGCATTCTCGATTCGTTTGTTGGTTTTTGCATCCATTATGTAGCCACTTACAATTTGTTGATCGCCCACAACACTGTTTTTTTCTAACACCAGTGCAAGGTCTAAAGGAGCATAACGGAGAATAATAAAGCCTTTCGATTCTTTGTATTCATACCGGTTGTTTAATAACTGATCCAGGATTTCTTTTATGGCATACTGATCTGCATGAATGCTTACCAGACTGTCTTTTACGACTAGTTTACCGTAATACGCAAAGCGAAAATTTCCTTTTTGCTCCATAATGTCGAGCACATCACCTAATGGTTTTTTATCGGCATGTACCGACATTGGGGTGTCCAGCATGGCTTGTGCATAAACAGGGGAAAAAATACCTGAAATAAGTAGTAATAAAATCGATACAAAAGTGAACTTTGAATTTTGGAGCATAAAAAAAAGAATTACTCTAATAGAATTTGGTTACCATTGCGTACAATATCAATCATAAAGTCTCCTGAGCGACTTCTAAAGCCTGATCGTTATATACACTACATAATTCAATCAAAGATAGAAATACTTTAGATATTCAGCGCTTTAATTTCAGGTGTCAAAAAGCATATTTGAGGACTAAAATAAGATTGTTCAGTCATTTTTTTACTACAGTGAAATTGATAATTAAAGATCTTTACAAGATATAGATAACTTAATTAATAAAATTTATGATGTCCTTTTTTATTATTCTTGTTGTGAAATTCTTTTGTATCCTGTCGCATTATTTGATTAGTTATGTGCTGGATTTTACTAAAACATCACAAGCCGAACTTATTCGTATTAATTCTTTGTGCAGGATGGAGGTAACCATTTCCAGAGTATGCGCCTGATATTTTATTTCTTCATAATAGCAAAGCACATACAGTGAGCGTGCTGGCTTCTGTATTTTTTGATTTAAAAGTACCAATGGTACTTTTTAGAACAATGATTAAAAATATTGGATTTTTTTTTCAGGAAATATAAGTACAATCACAAATCAATCAAAAAGATTGTCTGCATATCTGATCCTGTGACGGAGGATCATTGGTACCAAAGTTTTTGATGTTGCAAAAGAAGTTGTTGTTTATACTATCTTTTAAAAAAAAACTTAAGTTATGCCAAATTAAGAAAGAGCTGTCTACAAGACAGCTCTTTCTATTTGAATGATCTAAAAATCTTTATTTGATTTTAAGCATTTTCTATTTTGTCTGCCCGGCCAGATTTCGAAGTTCAGCAATTGCTATTGTATTAGACAATTTTGCTGTGTACAAATCTGTTTCTGCTTCTGCCAGCTGCGATTTTGCTTCCAGAAGAGCTGTTTTTATACCCAATCCTGCATCTTCCTTATCTTGCTGCTCTTTTAAGGCATCTTTGCGGTAGCCAACCAATTTTTTGGCCGACGCTATAAGACCTTGTGATAATTCGACTTTGCGCCAGGTTTGGTCAATAGTACTGTTAACCTGCTTTTGGGTGTAGGTGATGGTTTCTTCGGCTTGCCTGAGCTGAAACTGCCTTTGATTTTTTAACTCATTATTAGAGAAAAGGTCCTGAAGATTCCATTTTAAGCTTAGCCCTGCAAAGGGGCTGTTTTTGGGTAGAAACGGACTTCCTTGCTGTACATAATAACCTGCCACAAGTCCAAAATCAGGGAGGTTACTTTCTTTTGCCGCCTGTATGGCCAATACTGCTTTTTCTTTTTGCAGCCTGGCAATCTCCATATCGGGATTATGATCCGCCAGATTTTTATAATCGTTCACAGCAAAGGTGTTTATATTGCCCTGCTCTTCGTCCTGGGGCTGCAGTACTACTATAGAAAGGGTAGTGAGCCTGCTTAATTCCGCAAGGTAATCTTGCAGTTGAAATTCAATTTTCAAGAGATTTTGTTCCTCGCCGGCGATCACAGCCTGAAGACCGGAAAGATTAGCCTGGATGGTTTTGCCTGTAGTTAAAGCTCCCTGAGCATCATATAAGCGGGACTTTGCCAATTCTAGCTTTGCCTTTGTGGCATCAGTTTGTTTTTGGGCAATTATTGCCCCGTAATACAATTGTTCTATGGCAAGCTGTAGCTCCAAGGCTGTTTTTTCTTTTTCTGCCTGTCCCAGTTTAATATCAACCTTGTCCATATTCAGCCCAGTATTTATTTTGAATAATTGTGTTACGGGCTGGTAAAAGTTCAGTCCAACATTATAGCTTCCTTTTTGACCTGTAGGAAACTTACTTGCCTGTGAGGGCAACAGCTGGGTCTGGCCATTACCGGTATCAATTGTTCCTAATGAGCCCGCAGGTATTGTGATCTCGGGTTGATTAAAACTATATTGGTAGGTTCCGTCAACTATTGCCGAAGGATATTGTTTTATTTTATTTTCCTTAAGCTTGCTCATTTTTTCCTGAACCTGATATTCTTTTATCCTGATCAGGGAGTTATTTTTTTTGGCAGCTTCTATGAGTTCTTGTAAGGAATACGATGATTCCTGGGCAGATAAGCGCAATGAACCCAGTAATATGGCACCCAGTAATTGCAGGCCAGTTTTTATTTTATGATTCATGTGGCATACTTGTTTTATTATTTTCTAAAATGTCTTTTTTATCATTCTCGTTTATGATCCCTATGTACATTACAGGTACAGTAAGCAAAGCCATTATCATACTCCACACTACACCAAAGGCCAGTACACTTGCCAATGGTGCCCACATAGGCGATTTTGAAATGATCATGGGCAGTACACCCACGGCAGCTGCCATGGCGGTAAGAAAGATGGGACGAAGCCTGCGTTTGGCTGCTTCCATAGCGGCAGTTTTTATATCCATTCCCTGTTTGAGCAGGATGTTGGTATAATCTACCAAGATGATGGCGTTACGAACGACAATACCCGATAGTGAAATGATTCCGATAAAAGCGGTAAAACTGAAGTTATTGCCCGTTATAGCCAGACCCAGTATCGCTCCAAACAAACTCAACGGAATGGTGGCCATAATGATCAGTGCTTCTTTTATGTTTTTGAATTGAAACAACAGAATAAAAAAGATCAGTACCAGACTTAAGGACAATGCCATTACCATATCGCTTTCTGTTTCTTCTTTTCCACCTTCTTCTCCACCATATTCTATGCGGTATCCATTAGGAAGTTTAAGTTTGCTTATCAGAGGTTTTACCTCTTCAAGAAGTTCTGCCGGGAGAACACCAAATTTGGTTTCGCTTTGTACGGTTAATGTTTTCAGGCCATTACGATGCATGATTTTACCACTTTGCCATTGCGGTTTGAGCTCGGCAATTTGTCTTAAGGGTACCTCAGCATTGGTAATTGGCGAGTTGAGATAAATGTTTTGGAGATCTGCCGTGTTGCGGCGTACAGCTGCATTGAGTCGCAATGAAATGTTGATGGGATTATTGCCCTCATACATGATTGAAACCGGTGTACCGCTGAACCCTGTAAAAACAGATTGGGCTATGCCGCTGGTTGTGAATCCCAAACGGTCTGCTTCCTGGTTTGGCGTTATTTGTATACCATAATAATCCTCTGCAAAATCATTTCTGACCAGACGTCCTCCTTTGGCTTTTCGTAAAATATCTGCTATTTGTTCCCCTGTGGTTTTTAGCTGTGTTAGATCATCGCCTATAATACGTACTTCTACCGGTGCTTTTAAATCAGATCCCTGCTGCATTAATTTGACAAAAAAGGTTCCGTCAGGGGCAAGGTGTTTTACTTTTGCTGAAAGCTCCTCTGCCATTTCTTCGGTAGTTTGCTCAGTGGTGGTATTAACCAGAATCAAAGCATAATTAGAGGTTGTCATCTCTGGCGAAAAATTATAATAAAACCTCGGTGCCGATGTTCCTGTAAAAGTGGCATAGGATAAAACTCTTTTGTCTCCTTTTATCAGTTTTTCCGCTTTTAAAATAGCAGTACTTGTTTTTTCGAGTTTAGTCCCGGTAGGCATCCACAATTCTACTATAAACTGGTTGCGTTCTGCCGGCGGAAAAAACAGATCACGAACCCCGTATTTAAATACCACACCGGTAAGCATTATAAATACGATGCTGGTGATAATGGTAAGTTTAGGATGTTTTACACACCATGACAAAGCTGTATTATAGCCATCCTGCATGTAGGTCAGGATTGACTTTTTTTCTTGATGAGCTGTGTGTTCGCCTCCTTGGTCATTATGCTGGTGCAGTCCTTTTTTGATAAAGGTATAACACAGAAGAGGAGTAAGGAACAAGGCCACAAAATAAGATGCAATAAGGGCTACAGCTACTGTGATGGGTAATGTAAATATAAACTCTCCGGTAGAACCTTTAATGAGTACCATTGGCATAAATGAAGCAATAATGGTAACAGTTGCGGCAAGTACAGGTATAAGCAAATCATGTGCACTGCGCCATGCTGCGGTCCATCGGTCCAGACCTTCATCCAGGAGTTCGACATAATTATCTGCAATTACAATGGCATCATCCACAACCATACCCAGCACCAATATAAGACCCGCAAGTGAAACCTGATGCAGTTCAATACCCAGTGCGTTCAAAATGGCAAAAGTCAGTGCCACGGTCATTGGTATTGCCATTGCCGATACAGATGCAATGCGGAACGGCAGTAACAAAATAACTACCACAATAACCGATAATATAGCAAGGAAAAACTCCTTGATAAAGTGTGATATGTTTTCGTCAACCAGTGTTGGTTGTGATACCAGTGTGGTGATTTTTATATTCGAGGGCATTAGTTTTTTTGCCTCAGCTATCTTTTTTTCGACTTCCTTACCAAAATCAACGATGTTGTTGCCTTCATGCATTTGTATAGACAAAAGCATGGCTTTATTACCATTTACCGTTATCGTACTTTCCGGTTCGGTATATCCTCTTTTAAGCTCTGCTACATCACCTAGTTTTACCGGTGAACCGTTAGACGAAGTACCTACAATTTTGTTGGCAAGTTCTGTTTCGGTATGAAAGTAACCATCGGTGTACAACGGGGTTTTACTGTTGGAGGTTTTAACTTCTCCGGTAGCATCTATCGTATTTTGTGCTTGCAGGACCTGGGCTACCTGACCGATATTTATGCCATATTGCGATAACTTGTTTGAGGAGGAGGAGATAACAACTTCTTCTTTTTGTTCTCCAATGCGTTTTATTTTAGAAGCCTGTTTTATGGTGCGAATCTGCTCTTCAACCTTTTGTGTATACCCTTTTAGCTGCTCATAAGTAGCATTGTTACTTTCCAGGGCTATCACAACAGCTTCAGTATCCCCAAAGTCAGAATCAACCATTGGTCCCTGGACACCTTGCGGGAGGTCGACTGCTTTTGAGTTCAGTAACTGATGTCTTAATTTGCTCCAGAATATATCGGGCTGTTTCACACGCTCTGTAAGCTCAACATTAATAACCACTGATCCGTCTTTAGTGGTAGAAATGGTTTTGTCTTTATCAACTTCTTCGTATTGAAAAAGATATTCTTCGAGTTTTTTGGTCACCTGTTCCTCTACCTGAGTAGAGGTTGCGCCGGGAAAGTAGGCTACGACCAGTCCGGTTCTAATGGTAATTTTAGGATCTTCACGACGCGGCATATTGAGCAATGAGTTAACTCCCACAGCAAAAAGCATCAACAAGACCGCCAGGGTAACATGTTTGTATTTAAGCGCTCCTTCTATAAAATTCATAATACTTATTTGTTTTCAATTGATATTAGCACACCATCAGAAAGTTTGGTCTGTCCTGATGTAATTACGGTTTCTCCAAGAGCCAGCCCGGATAAGATTTCGATTTTGTTGGCTATCATTTTGCCCAGACTTACTTTACGTTTAAAAGCTTTTTGCTCATTTTTATCCACAACATATACAAAGCTTTGGTTTCCAAGATCACTTATAATACATTCTGTAGGCAATTGAATACCTGTTTTGGGTTTAGTGATTATAATTCTGGCCTCGGCGATCATACCCGGACGGATCTGCATACCAATATTGGCGACTTCTATTTTTATGGTAAAAGCCCGTGAAGCGGCATCAGCAATGCTTCCTATTTCGGTTATCCTGCCTGCAAAGGTTTTGTCAAGCGCGGCAATATGTACATTGGCTGCTTGTCCAATATGCAAGCCGTTAAGTTCCCCTTCTGGGACAAAGGCCAGTACGGTAACTTTTTTAATATCAGACACAACAAAGAGTTCTGTTCCTGCATCAATAATTTCGCCTGTCTCGGCCTGCTTGCTTAGCAGTACGCCGTTAATTGGAGAATGCAGTTTTGTATCGTTTAGTTTTTTTAATTCCAGTTTTTGCTGTGCCTGTGCTTTTTGCAGTGCAAAACCTATTTTCGAGAAATCACTTTGGCTCAGGCTTCCTCTGCTGTGCAGTATTTTTAAACGTCCGTATTCATCGGTTACTTCACTTAGTTCTACATCAGCAAGCTGCTTGTTAAGGGCATAGTTGGTAGGATCAAGACTGGCTATTAGTTGTCCTTTGGTTACAAACTGTCCCACTTTGCTGGTTATCAGGTTGATTTTTCCAGGAACCATAAACCCCATTTTTACAGTAGTTGCACCTTCTATATTACCGCTTACAGAAATTTCGTTGGCCATTGATACAGCAGCTACTTTTTCTGCTTTTACTTGTATGGGATCCTCCGTTTCTTTTACCGGATCTTTTTTATCACTGCCGCAAGCTGCGCATAATACTGCTGCAGTAATGGCCATAAAGATGTTTTTCATGGTGTTTTTCTTTATTTTATTTTGTTTCATTTTTTTAATATTTCAGGCAAAACTAGATAAAGACCCTGCGCGTATTTTTGAAAAACTGACTGAACTAACGAAAATTGAAACTGAGATTCTGGTTAAGGGAACTGAATTAAAAAAAGGCATACAGGCTTTAAAAATAGCTGTGGGAGCAGGGATCTAAAGAAATTAAGGATACTCTCAAAATGTAAAATTTGATTTGAGTTTACGTATATTAGAGTTCAGATATAAAATTTACGGGTTGGGTTGTTTTTACACTTTAAGAGCTTTGTTTACTTACTACCTTGCGCTCTTAAAGACAGATTATCAATAGCGATAATTAAATTAGGAAGTGCTGTCTGGAATTATTTTATATATAATTATTAAATTTATGGTTATGCAGGCACATTATAAATATGTCAGACTATATGGTTATCCGGTTTTTGCACTGGTGCTTTATTTTATCATGATAATCATTGATTCTGATGCAGAGAATACCTTAGAATTAATGCTCTCTCATGCTACAGACTACATAGTCGAGGCATTGTTTTGTCTGCTTTTTACCATAACATTATTCGAAACGGGTTTGTGGCTCTCGAAGTTATCAAACAACAAATTTCATTGGTATACAAATAATGCTATACGTTTTAGCCTTCAGCTTATCCTTCATATAGCAATAGTAAGTGTGGTTATTTTATTATTCTTTACCATCGAACTCCCTAAAAGATATCATTATGATGACCTGACCATTCGCAGAGCTTTAATTTTTGGAGCTATTTTTTCGATATTGATCTCGACGGGTTTTACTGCCGTACAGTTATTCAGGAATTGGACAGAAAGCAGTCTTGAGGCAATGGAAATCAAAAAACAGGCACTTCAAGCGGAGCTTAACGCACTAAAGCTTCAGTTGGATCCTCACTTTCTTTTTAACAATCTCAGCACACTTACTTCATTAATTGAGGAAAATCAAGGTATGGCGGTAAAGTATGTAGCCAATCTTTCGGCAGTATATCGTTATGTATTGTCCAACAGGCATAAAAACATGATTGCCCTAAAAGTCGAACTTGATTTTATCAAAGAGTACTTGTTTCTTTACCAGATTAGGTACGGTGATTCTATTAAAGTAAAAATCTCAGACGAAAGTCTTTATTTATCCAGTTACATTCCACCCTTGACACTTCAGCTTTTGATTGAAAATGCCATAAAGCATAATTCATTTTCTCTGGTAACTCCCCTTATAATAACGATAAGTTATCAGGATCAATTGATTATTGTACACAATAATAAATCAGCAAAGTTTGCTAACGAACACAGCGAGGGAATAGGACTGGAGCATATTTTTCATAGTTACAGGCTTTTGGGAAGCAGTGTAATGCCAGAGGTTCATGATCTTGAAACTGCATTTGAGGTTAGAATCCCTTTGCTTAACAATAAATAAAATATTTTATGATACGTGCTTTAATTATAGAAGATGAACCGGCAAATGCTGTCAGATTGCAGAAAATGCTCCTTAAGGCCGAAGGAGAAATTGTAGTAGCGGGTATTTTGCAGACCGTTCGCGAGAGCATTACCTGGCTTAAAAACGAAGAGCATCCAGATGTTATCTTTATGGATATACGACTAACTGATGGTCTGAGCTTTGAGATTTTTAATCGTATTGATATAAGCTCTTATGTAGTTTTTACCACTGCTTATGATGAATACGCCCTTCAGGCATTTGAAGTAAACGGAATAGATTATCTTTTAAAGCCGATAGAGCAAAAAAAACTGGAGTTCAGCATCCAGAGGATTAAAGGTTTTATGACCAATAATGTAGATCAGAGTCTTGCTGATGTTTTAAAGAAAATGAGTACGTATAAGAGTATTTACAGATCCCGTTTCTTAATTAGTTATAAGGATTTTTATATCCCGATAGCGACCAATGACATTGCTTATTTTACTTCTGATAATAAAACAGTTTATCTCACCACACACGCTAACCAGCGATATGCAATCAGACAGAACCTTGACGAGCTCATAGAGGAGCTTGATCCGGATGAATTTTTTAAAGTTACCAGAAGATATATAGTCTCTGTAAAATCAATTTCAAAATTGTCTCAGTCTTTTGATTATAAGCTCAAACTTGAATTAATCCCTGCAGTAAATGAAATTATTTTACTGAGTCGCGAAAAGGGTATTTCTTTTAAAAACTGGCTCGACAGAAAATGATAACCTGACAGTCATTCCGGGAATTTAATTCTCAATTATTTCGTAAAACATATTTAAACAGATCGTAATTCGCAGGCATTTATTTAACACTTAAATGCTTTGAGCTTAAACGATGATAGTTTGAAGGGGCTTCTTGTGCCTAATTTTTTTTAAAAAAGTATCATGAATTTAGATCAATCAAATAAAAATTTTATTAAACCCATTCCAATTATGAAGAAGAAGTTATTGTTGTTCTCACCGCTATTATTATGTATGTATGCCAACGCTCAGGACAATGAACAAACAGATAAGCAAAAGATAGAGGCAGCAATTGCCGATAAATTTTCTTTTGCGAGGATTATAGATGTAAAATACACTCAATTCCTGCCAGCCGACTTTGACAGTGAACTTTATGATAAAGATTTTGTAAAGGGACGTATAAAAAATAAATCCAAATTTAATGCGATTGTCAATCTTCCTATTATTATGAAACCTACCTGGAATCTTACCGGATCAGCAGAATATAAATATGAGGCTGCAGATCTCGAGCAAGTAAAAGATTATAATGGAATACCACAGTCAACTTTTGACAAAAAGTATGATTTTCATTACCTCTCAGCAGCGTTAAGTTTTACTTATTTTGCAACGTTATTCGAAAAAACAATTATCTATAACGCCAGTCTTATAGTAGACGGGACAGAAAAAGATCCGCAGCGTATTAAAGGACTTGTGGGAGCTTCTATAGTATTGAAGGCCACCGAAAAAACTATAATTACAGTAGGTGTGATTGTTTTTGCAGACCCAACATCGACATTGCCTTTGTTTCCTACTTTTAGTCTTGAACATCACTTTGCTTCAGGATGGGTTGCAGATATTGTATTGCCACAACGAATATATTTTACGCACAACATATTCTCTAATGGCAGACTTTCGCTTGGGAGCGAACTTATTACAGATGGTTTCTACATGCAACCACAACAATCAGGACTGTCAAAAGTATTCGATTATCGCCAGATGGAGGTCAAATCAGGACTTACCTACGAACATTGGCTTGCCAAAGATCTGATCGCTACATTTAAGGTGGGGGTATCCAATGTTTTTAATTCAAGGCTTACCGAAAGAGGAAAATCTACCAATGATTATATTTTAGATACCAAGCAAGACGGTATGGGCTACTTTAGTCTTGGATTTTCATTTAATCCATTTACCAAAAAGAAAAAGTAACAACACCACAGTCTAAATTGGGTATTAGACTGTGGGTATAAGGAGAATATGAACCTACCTACTGATTCAAATTTTGTTTAAGAAATTCAAGACTTCCCGCAGCGAGTTCCTGCGCATTATGGGGAGATGTTTGCCACAATGAAACTGCCTGTTGCATACCGGGTACAGCCGATGAGAAATTTTCCAGGACCAGATTACCTTCAAAATCAATTTCTTTAAGAGCCTTAAAGAGTTCATCCCAATTTACAGTCCCTTCTCCCGGCATACCACGGTTGCTCTCGGTAATGTGCAGGTGTTTTAGCCGTTTGCCCGAAGCTATAACGGGATCATAAAAATTACGTTCTTCAATATTCATGTGAAAAGTATCGAGATGAACCGCCAGATTTGGCATCTTCGTTTTTTCGATAAGTTCTATCACGTTGGCAGCCGTATTGCACACGTAACTTTCATAACGGTTGATAGGTTCTATGCCAATCGTTATACCCAGTTTTTGGGCATAAAGAGCTGCTTGTTGCCAGGTATCGACAATAATTTGTTTTTCATCGCTGGTTATTGGGTTTCCTGAAAATACGCCTATGCCACCGTGTAATACCCCTCCTAAAAAAACAGCATCAAGAGCCGCTGTTTTATCGAGTGCTTTGCAGATTAATGCTAAAGCTTCTTGTGGGTAAAACGGGATATGTGCTTCTTTAGGCAAATTAAGGGAACAGGCTACAGCAAGGTTGTTTTCTATAAGTTGTTTTTTTACTGTTTTTGCATCAAAGTCCATACTATTGGGCAAGAGTATTTCGATCAGGTCAAAACCCGTCTGAGCAGTTTTCTGTATGGCATAATGTCCCGCTTCGGCTGTCCATAAAGGAGTTATCCAGGAGAGGAGCGAAGCCCCGAATTTTATTTTCATTTGTATTGTTTTTAAGTTAAAATATCCACCACTCTGAGCGGACACCAAAATAAGTTCCGATTCTTTTTTGTCCTGCTTGTTGCAGAAATGGAGAATACATGGCATTTTTTGCGTAGTCATTGTATCGGGAGACTTCGGCTATAAAGCGAATATGTGGTCGCGCCCACGGACTGCGCTCGGCAGTAGGAACAATAGTAGGAGCCAGAGCAAACTTAACCATCGAAGCCGTTGGGTTGTAACTGTCTTTTCGAGCCGTGTAATGCAGTTCTGAAACGAGGTGAAACCAATTGGTGAGATAATAAATTACCCTGGTGCCCATGGCGAGATCAGTTTTATAGTTGTAAATGTCTTTATTATAAAAGTCAGGTGCCTTTCCGTTTGTGTCAGCTCCACCTTTGCTTTGTGTGTAAACCGCATAGGGGTTAATACTGATCCTGTCCGAAAGGTTAAGCATAAGATGTTCTACCATCGTAAAAGAGTAGGCACCCTTGTAAGTCCGGTCATCTGCACTTGGTGCGCCAAAAGTGCGCCATGTTTGTGTGTTACCGTTATCGCCACCATTGGCGATTCCTGTTCCGTACCGAATAGAAAATTGGTTAAACGATCCTGTTTTTCTTGTTTTAAGATCAGAATTTATTTTGACACCTGCGACAAACCCATTATCAGACGGATAGGCTGGATCTGCATTTTTATGTACCTCCGGTACGTGGTGATATTCTGCCAATAATTTTATAATGTGCTTTTTAGATACATTAAAACTATGTTCTGCAACCATAACCTCACGCTGTCGATAGGTAAGATTCTTATTCCCGGAGATGATGTTAGAATAAGAATAAGGAGATGTACCCGCAGAAGACGTCGTATCTATTGCCGCAGGGAAAAACATAGAGAACGAAGTTTTTTTGTATTTGATCCCAAATCCCTGCGAAGAATGGTCATCAAAATAAAAATAATCTGCAATGTGCACATCATCATAACGCATGTATCTCGCTCCTGCCCAAACACTCCATTGACTTCCTATGATATTGCGGGCTTCTACAAAAGCTTCAGGCAAACTAACGATCATACCGTCTGTTGAGCCCGAGTTTACATTGCCCAAAAAAGTACCGTTTGAGGAATAAAAAGCAAGCCTTGCCTGAAAATCAATTTCGGTACTGTCTTTACTGGCGTTTACAGGCATGAAATGAAAGGAGGGTAGCAAGTCTACATAATCGCCCTGATCCATTCTGCCGCCTAGTGAACCCTGATTTAAAAGATTTAACTGACGCCCGGTATGTCCTTCAATATCCGGAGTATAACCAAATCCAATTCTTCCGGTAGTACCAAAAGAGAAATTTTTGTTTTTGATTACAATCTGACTCTGTACAGTAATCGTACAAAATAGTAAAAGGACTACCGTTATTAATCTGAAAAAAGCATTGGATATCATAAACCTGTTTCGTTTATAACCTTAGCCTGAATATCTAATGTTTTTGGTTTGTAGTATTTTACGGCAAATAAAAGGATAACAATATAGCAAACAATAGGCAAAAGATAAGCATAAGCAATGTTGGTATTGGCAACAAACCCCATGATAGGAGGGAATACCGCACCACCAAACATAGCCATAACTAAAAACGAAGAAGCCTGTTCTGTTTTATTGCCTAACTTTTTTAATCCCAGACTAAAAATAGTAGGATACATAACGCTTAGAAAGAAGTTGAGCATGATTAATGCGGCAAATGAAACCCAGCCAAAACTTTGAGAAATTATGATACAAAGAATCATGTTGCAAACACTGTACACGGCAAGTAATTTATTGGGAGCGATGTAGCGCATTAAAAAAGTTCCAATAAAGCGTCCTGCCATCATCATTGCCATGCTTAGCGAAAAATAATAGGCAACCTTATTATCAGCCATTCCTGTTTTTTCGACTCCATAATTAATAAAATAGGCCCATGTACCACCTTGTGCACCTATATTAAAGAACTGTGCCGCTACTGCCCACATAAAATGACGCTGACGGTATAAAGGGGCATTAGGAACCACATTTGGGTTTTCGAGGTCGGTTGTATTTTCTCCATGCCCTTCATGCGGATCTTTTAGTGCCGGAACTTTTACAAACCAAAAAGCAAGGGCGATGGCAAGAATCACACCTCCAATAATCATATACAGCGTTTTTACAGATTCCAGACCTTCGGCACCTTTGGTATTGAGTATAAAAAAGCCACCCAAAAGAGGTCCTATAATAGCGCCAAGTCCATTAAAGGATTGTGCAAAATTAATACGCTGATCGCTGGTTCGCTCATCTCCCAGTGCCGCTACAAAAGGATGAGCAACGGTTTCAAGAGTGGCAAGACCGGATGCAAGTATAAACAAAGCAATCCTGAAATAAGTAAAAGATTCGTTTTGCGCTGCCGGAATAAATAAAAAAGCACCCAGAGCATATAGAATAAGTCCTAATAATACGCCTTTTTTGTAGCCATATCTTTTCATGAATAAACCTGCCGGAATTCCCATAACGGCATAAGCGCCAAAAATAGACAACTGCACCAGTCCGGATTCTGATTTACTAATGTGCAGTACATTCTGGAAGTGTTTGTTCAGGACATCACCCATTGTAATGGCGATCGCCCAAAACAGAAACAAAGAGATTACAAATACGAAGGTAATGGTATATTTTTTTTCGGTAAATTTTGCTTGTGACATTTTTTTTTGAGGTTATTTAGAGGTTAGTTAAAGTTGATTGTAGGCCAGTTCATTCTGATCCTTAAAAGATTCAAAATCTTTTAAGCTGTAAGAAGGGCAGGCACCTTCTTTTGAAGTGATAAAACCACCCAGAGCCACAGCTTGTTTCATGATTTCCTCCGGACTTGAATTCATTATTCGTTTAGAAAGAAATCCTGCCAGAAATGCGTCACCGCTTCCTACAGTGTCGGCAATCGCAACGGGCACTGCGGGAGTCTGATAATGATGATCTCCATTATAATATATAGCACCTTTACTGCCTTTACTGATCAGAACTTCTCTAATGTCAAAAGTATCCTGTATGTAGCGGATGCTGTCGTCTTCATTGTGATAGTCTTTGGATAAAAAATCTAGAATAAGCCTGAGTTCCGCTTTGTTCATCTTAACCAGATCTGCCTTAAAAAGAAGCTCTTTAAGAACAGGAAGAGAGTAAAAAGGAGGTCGTAAATTGACATCGAATACCTTAAATTTTGCTATTTCCAAAAGTTCGAAAAGAGTCTTTCGAGATTTTTCGCCTCTGGTAATAAGGCTTCCAAAAACAAATGCTGCCGCAGCATTTACTTTATTGGTATGGTTGGCATCGAATTCGATAAAATCCCAGGCAGCAGGTTCAATAATATCATAATGCGCCTCATTGTGTTCGTCGATAGTAGCAATTACAGTTCCGGTAGCATATTGAGAATCTGTTTGTATGTTTTGGGTCGCAATATTCCAATTGGTCAGCTGGCTTAAAAGATCGTTTCCCAGTTTGTCATTGCCAACGCGGCTTATCATTTGGGCATCAATTCCCATTCTCATTAAATTGTAAGCAACATTAAACGGTGCTCCGCCAGCGCGTGATCCGGCGGGAAAGATATCCCATAATACTTCTCCATAACAATATACAGAAGGTTGAGTTGGTGTTTGTTTTTTCATAATTAGACAGGTTAAACGTTTAAGCAAATTGATAAATAAAAAAAGTGTGGTTAATTTTTATGTTTTGAAGAATCCCTAATGTGCATTTGAGCATTTAATACAATAGTTTTAAAAGGCAGTAAAGGATCTGTAATTTTGTCGTGGAGCAGTGTTACAGCCGAGATTCCAATATCGGTTAGCGGCTGGCTTACATAAGATAACGGTACGCTAAAGAGTTCATAAGCTTCTGTTTCATCAAAGGCAACTATGGCAAGATCAGCAGGTATGTTTATACCTGATTTCATGAGCTTTTTAAGACCGGATACGGCAAGTTTATTACTGGTAAAAAAGACAGCATCAGGTTTGCTATTGGTTTGAAACAAGCGATTAAAGCCATTGTCAATATCCTGATCGATATAATCTTTGTTGACATTTAATAGGTTATCCGGAGTAAATTCTAAATTATTTGCTTTTAAAGCATCCGTAAACCCTTTGTTTCTTTGTAGTAAATGTTCCAGCATTGTATCGTAAGCAACCAAAAGGATGTTTTTACGACCTCCGTTTATAAGATGCTGCGTAACGGTATAACTTATGTCATAATTGTTAATCTGAATACTATCCGCCTGCATTTTTGGTAGGTAACGATCTATAAAAACAAAGGGCAATTTTTGTTTTTGTAATTTCTCCAGGCAGATCTCAGAATTTTCGACCGGTGCAATAATCAAACCTTCGGCCTGGCGGTGGTAAAACATATTAAGGAGACTTTCAAATTTCTCTTTATTCTCGTCAGAACTACCAATAATAAGCGTGTAGCCTTTTTTAGTAGCTTCGTTTTCGATAATTCGGGCAATTTGCGAGAAATAGGGATTGGCAATATCGGCCACAATTAGCCCTATAATATTAGTACGTTGTGTTTTCAGGTTTTTGGCAGCAGTATTGGCACGATAATTAAGTTCCTCGGCTGCTTTAATAACCTTGTCTGCAGTGTCTTTGCCAATGCGGCTGTTTTCTTTATTATTAAGCACATAAGAAACCGAGGCGATCGATACACCCGCTTTTAATGCTACATCTTTTATAGAAACTTTTTTCACTATAACGTTTTCTTGATGGCAAATATAATAAAGTTAAACGTTTAAGCAAATTTTATTAAAAAAATATTATTGGCTGAATTTTTCTCATATAACGCACTAACAGTAAAGAAGCGATTGTTTTTTAGAAATGATATAGGTAAACTTAAAGATATTGAACAGTAAACTTGTTAAATTTTTGAATGACGTATTAAAAATCATTTTATATTTACAAAAAAATTAATATGAAAAAACTTTACATTTTCTTTTTTATCATTTTTAATGCATATGCTCAAAATCCAGCAGACAGAGATCCTACTTTTAATACTTTTAGCCTGCCTTTGGGAAGTCATTTTGTAGATTATAACATTTTGAAATCAGGTGTTCAGTCCGATGGAAAATTTGTTTTCCTGAAAAGCAAAAATTCCGGAGGTATGGAATTGATAAGGGTTAACAATAATATATTAGATACCGGTTTTAATACCGGAACAGGATTTAAGTATGCAGGGTATAATTTTAAAATTCAGACGGATGGAAAAATTATTGCAATTGGTTATTTTACTGCTTACAATGAGGTAAGTGTTACTAATATAGTACGCTTAAATACAGACGGTAATGTAGATAAAAGTTTTGTTTTAGCACCGGGAGTGTCTATTAGCGGAAGTAGTGAAGATAACATACCCGATGTTGCTATACAGCCCGACGGTAAAATTTTGATATCAGGAGTTCTCAACTCAAAAGGAGGCGTGATACGACTTAACAGCAACGGAAGTCTGGATAATTCGTTTACTCCTTTTACCGCCATAACCGGTGGTGTAACTGCTATAAGGTTGCAGCCTGATGGCAAAATTATTGTTGCCGGAGCAACCAGCAGTGTAAATAAAGTTTTCAGGATCAATAAAGACGGAAGCTTAGATACAGACCTGACCCCTTTATTGGATAAAATAAGCGTTCAATATGATATTGTCTCACAAACGGATGGAAAAATTCTGTTTTCGGCAGCTTTTGAAGGCCCTAATAATACTTACAATAGTAAATTAATCAGGTTAAATAATGATTGTACTATTGATACGAGCTTCAAAACAAATACGATCAGTGCCTCGACAAAGCCTGGAATTGCGAGAATTATAGTCCAGCCTGATGGTAAAATCCTTCTTGGGGGGAGATTTAATATAACAGGTTCGAGTTCTACCGGAATGATTAGACTTAATGCTGATGGCACAATCGATACCACTTTTAAAACAGGAGTTGGAACAGATTATCAGATTAATGATTTGAGTTTGCTTCCTACCGGAAAAGTACTTGTTTCCGGACAGTTCAATAATTATAACAAAGAAGTTGCCAATTATGTCTTATTACTAAATAGTGATGGGACCAGAGACAGCAGTTTTAGTAATATCGTAACAGGTTTTGATTCCGGAAATGCAGTTGCAATAACAGTTCTTCCCGATGATAAAATTTTAGTTCCCGGAAATTTTTTTAGTTATAACGGCAAAACAACACCTAATGGTCTGGTACGATTAAATAGTGATGGAAGCCAGGATGAGTCCTTAACATTTGGGGGTTTACGCGGATTTACGGATCAGTCTATGTTTTCGACGGTAAATTCTATAGCCGTACAAAAAGATGGAAAAATGGTAGCCGGAGGTAATTTTTTAGGATTCAATGGTATTACTACCAATAGATTAGTGAGACTAAATAATAACGGTAGCAGAGACAATACATTTGTTATTGGTACAGGATTTAATTATGAAGTAAAAAAAGTAGTTGTACTTGCTGATAACAAAATACTGGTTGCAGGAGATTTTACCACCTATAAAGGTAATACATGTGTAGGGCTGGTACGCTTGAATACTGATGGATCTGTAGATACAACTTTCAAAGCGGTATGGAAAGGGATGAATGATGCTTTCCTGCCTTATGTATCAGACATCATAGTCCTGACAGATGGCAAAATTTTAATGTCATCAAGTACATTTCAAAATGGGAGAGGATTAACAAGACTTAATACGGATGGATCAGAAGACGCTTCATTTGTGCTCGATCCTATTGTAAAGCCAAATGGAAGTGGAGTATTTGTTCAAAGTGATGGAAAAATTATTTTCTCTGGACAAAAAAATAAAGTTAATGGGGTTTTTAGATTGAATCCTGATGGAAGTCTGGATAATTCTTTTAATTATAAAACTATAGATACTGAGGATTACGGAACATTTTTATCAGGAATACAGAAAGATGATAAAATTTTGGTTTCAGGATATAGTGCAAATAATAATAGCAATCATTTTTTTGCCAGATTAAATTTAGACGGAAGCTATGATGAAACCTTTACTAATATATTTCATAACAAGGATATAGATTATACAGCCAAACTTTTACCGCAATCAGACGGAAAGCTTATTTATGCAGGAAGTTTTGTCAATTACAGAGGAGTACCAGCGGGCAAAATAATTCGTTTGTTAGGACAGGATTATAAATTTGTTCAGGGACAAAATAAACTAGATTCAGACAATAATGGCTGTGATCTTAATGATGTTCCTTTTGCTTCTTTAAAATTGAATATTGCTTCAGGTCCCGATACAAAAAGTTACATCACAAATAATACAGGAAATTATACCCTTACCTTAAAAAATGGATCTCATACGATAACGCCTGTTTTCGAAAATCCGGATTATTTTAATGTACTTCCTGCCAGTCTTACAGTAGATTTTCCTTTGCAGGCGAGCCCATACAATGGTAATTTTTGTATTACTCCAAAAGGGATTCACCCGGATCTGGAAATTGTTATTTTGCCATTGACCCCGGCAAGACCAGGATTTGATGCCAAATATAAAATTGTATATACCAACAAAGGAAATCAGCAGCTTTCAGGCACAGTATCTTTTGATTTTATGGATGCCGTGATAGACGTTGTAGAGGCTAACCCTAATTATACCAATCAGTCCGAGAACAATTTAAAGTGGGATTTTGTTAATTTGAAACCGCTGGAAACAAGAGAAATCACAGTTGTGCTCAATGTAAATTCGCCTCAGGAAACACCACCTGTCAATGGAGGAACGTTATTGAAATATACAACAAAAATTTCTTCGTCCCAAACAGATGAAACTCCGGCAAATAATACCTTTGCATTCGATCAGGTTGTACTTAATTCATTTGATCCAAATGATAAGACCTGTATCGAAGGAAATGTTATTTCGAAAACAAAGGTTGGAGATTATGTACATTACATCATTCGTTTTGAAAATACAGGTACTTATCCTGCACAAAATATTAGTGTAAAAGACATAATCGATGGCACCAAGTACGATATAAATACCTTGTCTCCCCTGAGCGGAAGCCATTTATTCTCGACGGAGATATCAGATAATAATAAGGTCGAATTTAAATTTGAGAATATCAATCTCCCTTTTGATGATGCACACAATGATGGTTATCTTGCTTTTAAGATAAAAACAAAAGCAACATTGGTCGAAGGAGATACCTTTGGTAACTCTGCCAATATCTTTTTTGATTACAACAGCGCAATTACAACAAATGTGCCTACTACAACAATCAGTAAAACACTGGGAGTTCAGGATTTCCCGTTTAGTAAATACTTTGTTTTATATCCAAATCCTGTAAGCGAAACGTTGAATATAAATGCCAACAGCGACATTCAATTGTCTACCATACAAATTTACAATGTATTAGGGCAGTTAATAAGAGTAGTTTCTAATGCCAATAACATTCATGCTATTGATGTTTCGACACTAACACCAGGTAATTATTTCATTAAAATTGTTTCTGACAAAGGAACTTCTAACGCAAAATTTATAAAAAAATAAATAGAATTTATTGCTATTCTAAAATCCTGAAAATGAATAATTTTCAGGATTTTTTTTTATCTATTATTTATACAAATTCAAAGAAGTGTTTTAGTAATGGAAGTTGTTCCATTAGAATTTAGGTAATCTTTTAGTCAAAGTCAATGGCAAAAACAGAAATAACGAATTTAAATCTCAACAGATTGAAACTTAAAAAGACGAAGGCTCTATTTTAATTAAAAGAATTTCTAAATTCTAAAGGAGTCAGATTCGTTTTGGTTTTAAACAACTTGCTAAAAGATTGCGGATGTTCAAACCCTAATTCGTAAGCGATTTCAGTCGCTGATAAATCGGTAGTCGAAAGTTTTAATTTGGCTTTTTCTATAATCTTTTGATGAATGTGCTGTTGGGTATTCTGGCCCGTTAAAACCTTAAGTAATTCACTTAAATAATTGGATGACATATGGAGTGCTTCAGCAATTTTATGAACCGTTGGCAATCCTTTACCAATTAATTTATCGTTATCAAAATAACCGTTTAGGATATCTTCTAAATTTTCTAAAACTTTATGATTCGTTTTTCTTCTTGTCAGGAATTGACGTTGGTAAAATCGCTCTGCATAATTTAGCAAAACTTCGAGTTGGGAAATGATGATGTCATGACTGAATTTATCAATATTAGAATGATATTCCTGTTTTATATTTTCAAGAATAGTATTAATAACAGTTTCTTCTTTTTGCGAAAGGAACAAGGATTCATTTACGGAGTAGTCGAAGTAGTTGTACTTTTTAATATTTTTTGCGAGAGATGTATTCCAAATAAAATCAGGATGAATAAGCAACATCCACCCTGAATGATCGGAGATGGCATTTTGCTCCATTTCGATTTTTAAGACCTGCCCGGGAGCCAGAAAAAACATAACTCCTTCATCAAAATCATATTTTTGCTGGCCGTAAAATAATTTATAATTTAAATTTCGTTTAATAGAAATCGAATAAAAATCAAAGACAGCGCTTGCTGGATTATTTTCCGGAGAATGCTGAATCTTCGAATAATCGACGATGCTGATGAGCGGATTTTCCGGAAGCGGAAGTCCCATTTTTCGATGAAATTCTGTTATCGAATTAATCCTGAATAATTTTGATTGTACCATCTTTTATACCTGTTTTGCTTTTGCCTTTTCGATACTTTTATCCATTACATTCAATATAAAATTTGGAGCCACCCGACTCATGAATTTCAACACTCTGGCCAAGCCGGGTTTTATTTCAAAATTATTTTTTAATAAACCTTCTATAGCAATTTGAACCATTTTGTCCACTTTCATGTTCTGTTTGGGATCAATAAGCCCTTCAAAAGCATCACCCAAAGGTGTTTCTGTACTTGGTGGAGCAAGTTCAAATACTTTAATATTAGAGTTCTTCAATTGCAGTCTTAATACCTGAGTATAAGAATGTATACCTGCTTTTGTGGCACTATAAATTGGCGATATCGGAAAAGGTACAAATGCCAAACCCGAGGATACGTTTACAATAGCGGCACTTTTTTTTGTTTTTAAATGGGGCAAAAACTGATGCACCATTCTAATTGGACCAGACAAATTGATTGCTATCTCACGGGTAATATTTTCTAAATCCATACTCGTGTCCTGCAAATCTAAATTACGCATTATTCCCGCATTATTGATAATAATATTCAACTCCGGGAATTGTTGAGTGACCTCAATATACAATTTTTCTATTTCTTTGGGCTTACTAACATCACTTTGAAAGGTATAAATGTTTGGAAACTGTTTTTTTGCTTTGTCCAGTTTTTCAGGATCGCGTCCCGTTATTATAATATTTTTGACCTCTTTTTTAGTAAGTTGTTTAACAAACTCAAGTCCAATTCCGCTTGTTCCTCCTGTAATTAGGATCGTACTGCCTTTTAATTCCATTTTTTCTATTTGTTTTATTTCATGACAAAGGTAAATAGCGACCCTCAATGGTTTTGTAGCTAAAACCATGTTTGCAGTAGTCAAAATCAGGTTTGTTGTATCTTATTTTTTCAGAGCTTATAAAAGGCAGCTATTATGTAGTCGAAAATAGCGAAATCTTCTTAGATTTGTATACCGCACCAAAAACTTTTCGTATCATGCCAGTAATTGAACAATCAGAATATAATTTTCCTTCGATTATGCATAGAAACAGGCATGTTTCTACTATTTATGCTGCTTTGTTTAAAAAGTTTGAAGTTCCGGGATATACAAGACAAAAACATGAATTAAGCGACGGCGATTTTATCAATATCGATTTTATTATCAACGATCCTAAAAAAGCAGTTATTTTATGTCATGGTTTAGAAGGAGATTCCCGCAGAACTTACAATAATAGCTGTGCGAGTTATTTTCAGGAAAAAGGTTTTTCGGTTTTTGCATGGAATAATCGAACTTGCGGGGGCGAAATGAACCGTTTGCCAAGACTTTATCACCACGGCGCAGTTGATGACCTGGATGATGTGGTTCAGTTTGTTTTGCAAAAAGGATTCGAAGATGTTTACTTAATTGGGTATTCGATGGGAGGAGTACAGCTGCTGAATTATTTTGGCTGGACAAAAATCGATGAACGCATCAAGGCAGGAGTATCGATTTCGGTACCTACACATATTGCAACAAGTGCAGAGATACTCAAACAAGGGTTTAACAGGGTTTATCTAAAGAATTTTACAATTGATATTAAAAGAAAACTGAAACACAAAGCCGCACAGTTTCCTGATTTTATAAACAGCGATCAAATTGATAATATTACTTCTTTTGATGAAGTAGACCATTACTTTACCGCGCCGCTACATGGTTTTGCCAGTCGGGATGATTATTATGAGCGTGTTTCTCCAGAATTTTCTCTTCAAAATATTACGACACCCGTTTTGATCATTAATTCGCTCGATGATCCTTTTTTAGGCGAACGATGTTATCCCAGAGCTATCGCAAGAGACAGTGCTTATGTGTATCTCGAAACGCCTAAGTATGGCGGACATTGTGCTTTTCCGCTCCGCAATTCGACCTATTCGTATGCAGAGAAAAGAGCCTATGACTTTTTTAAATCCTACAAATAACCGGTACAACTTATTCTTTTTTAGTTTCAAGCTGCACCTTAAATTTACCCCAAAAAGGAGTGTCGGCCATTTGCGAATCTCCAACAACCAGAGTAGTAGGATGAATAGAATCTAACATACCGCTGTAAGTACAATCTCATATTGTATATTTGTTATTGTATTAATATGAAGTGTTTTTTAGTATAATATTGAATAAGTTTTAAAATAAATATACCCTAACCAATGAACCCTAGCGATAAAAATGTTTTACAAGGAATGACAGATAGTGACAGACGCTATTTTTCGCTCTTGTCAGATTCGCCTTTCGCTGTTTCGGTTATGCTTGGCAAAGAGATGCAGATTGTGTATGCAAACAGTCTTATGAAAAAAATCTGGGGTAAAGGCGATGCTGTAGAGGGAAAATTCATGACAGAACTCAATCCTGAAGTCAGGGATCAGCCCTTTCCGGAAATATTTGCAGCTGTTTATGAGACAGGAGTCGCAATTGAGAAAAAGGAAATACTTGCCCGATTAAACCATAATGGAATTATTAAAGAAAGTTATTTTAACGCTGTTTTCCAGCCCCACCGCGATACTGACGGAAAAATAATTGGAGTAATTACGATTGGTCATGAAGTTACAGATCAGGTAATTGCACGTCAGGCAGCACAAAAATCAGAGAGCCAGTATCATAACCTGATTTATTCCTCTCCATCGGCAGTTGGAATATTGTATGGTGAAGAATTTATAATTACCATTGCCAATGATGCCATGCTTGCTATTTTTGGCAAAGGAAAAGAAGTTATAGGCAAGCCTTATTTTGAGGTAATGCCGGAGCTTATAGATCAGGGTTACCGCGAAATTTTTGCAGAAGTGTACCACAAGGGTAAAATCTACAATGCCATAGAAACGCCCATGAATATTTTGCGCAATGATACCATGAATCAGGAGTACTATAATTTTATGCTGCAGCCACAGCGGGATGGATATGGAGTAATTAACGGAGTTGGTATTTTTGCTGCCGAAGTTACGATTCATGCACTGGCTAATCAGAAAATTAAAGCCAGTGAAGAAAAATTCAGAAGAATGTCTGATCTGGTTCCTGCAAAAATCAGTAATGCAAATGCAGATGGTGAAGTCACTTATTTTAACCGCCACTGGCTCGATTATACCGGCAAGAATTTTGAAGAACTCAAAAGTTTTGGTTACCATAATATCATGCATCCTGATGAAGTGCCCGAATTTCAGACGCTGTTGCAATTTGCTGCTGAAACAGGAAAAACGATTGAAATGGAAATGCGCTTCCTGAATAAAAAAGGCAAATATAAGTGGCACTTAAATATTGCAAGTCCAATACTGGATGAAGATGGAAATGTGAGGATGTGGGTAGGCAGCACAACCGAAATACACAAACAGCTACAAGAGAAAAGGGTTCTGGAAAAAGCCGTAAAGGAAAGAACAGCAGAGTTGCAATTGGCAAACCAGGAATTGCTACAGCAAAATCAGGAAATGGAAAAACGAACTGCCGAGTTAGTTCGCGTCAATTTAGAATTGACAGCTTTTGCTTATGTTGCCAGTCATGATCTTCAGGAACCTTTGCGTAAAATACAAACTTTTGCAGGCCGCTTATCGACAGATGAACATAAAAATCTCTCGTTTTCCGGACAGCATGGCTTGGAGCGTATTCTTGTATCAGCTTCAAAAATGAGAGAATTAATAGACGATTTACTGGATTATTCCCGAATTAGCAAATCGCACACAAATACTACAGCAGTCGATTTAAATTTGGTCGTAAAAGAAGTAATAGAGATGCTGGATCATATAATAGTAGATAAAAAAGCGGAGATAATTTATGGAAGCCTTCCTACTATTGATGCTGTACAATTTCAAATCCGGCAGGTATTTGTTAATCTTTTGAGTAATTCATTAAAATTTACAGCCAACCACAGAACACCGCTAATAGCTATAAACGGTGCGCTAAAAAAAGGGAAACTATTTTCTTATCCTGAATTGCTTCCCGAAACGACATACTGCCATATTGCTATTAGCGATAATGGTATAGGATTTGAATCGCAATACACGCATCAAATTTTCAAATTATTTCAGCGCCTTTACAATTACTCTGATTACAAAGGTACCGGCATTGGTCTGGCTATTGTAAAAAAAGTTGTAGAGAACCATTCAGGATTTATTTCTGTAAGCAGTGAGATAGATATGGGTTCTACATTTGACATCTATTTTCCTGTTTCTAAAAATCCTTAGCAGCCTTTTATCCCAGTTAATCTAAAAAAGTAACGCTTAATTTTCTGAAAGTGTTTCAGAAATTTTTTCTCCCAAAGCTTTTAGTTTCTCAAAGGTTTCATTAGAAACTAATTCTTTATCAATACTTACTTTTAATTTTTCTTCTTTTAATATAAAAGAATAAGCGGTTTCGCCTTTGCTTTCCTTTTTCCAGATTTTGCTGCCGCCATCGGTAGATAATAGGTTGTTGTCTAAGTTATCAGCTAATAATTTTTCGATTTTTTTGGTTTTAAAAGTATCAAAATTTGCAAGTAAAGAATAATAATTATCTGAGTTAGAAACCGAAACAGATACGGAGGTTCTTGTCGTTTTTGTTGCTTTAGGAGTTGCTTTTGCAACTGCTGTCGTTTTTCCGGAAGTAGCTTCTGCTGTTTGTGCCTGAACCAGAGTGCCCCAAGTCAGGAGTGCTACTATTAAAATAATTTTCATAAGTAAAAGTTTTAAGTTTTTATTCGTCTTTGCTGGTAAATTTAAAGCCCAGACCTCTTACGCTGGGAATAGAAATATCCGGATCTTCGCTAAAATATTTTCGAAGACGGCTAATAAAAACATCCATGCTTCGTCCTGAAAAGAAGTCGTCATTGCCCCAGATTTCTTTTAAAATGTCTTCCCGTTTTACCAGCTTGTTCTTATTGGCATATAAAAACCGAATCAGCTGTGCGTCCTTTTCGGTAATACGATGCGTAATTTTTTCATGAGAAAGAGTATAATTAGCGCCATCAAAAACATAGCTTCCTATAGAAAATACCATCGATTCTGGACTATGTATTGCAAGAGGCTTTTGGCTTCGTTTCAGGATGTTCTGAATTCGCAAAATCAATTCTTCGACTTCAAAAGGTTTCACTACATAATCATCAGCGCCAAGACGCAGTCCTTTGATTTTGTCTTCCTTAAAGCTTTTTGCTGTTAAAAAGAGAAAAGGCGTTTCGGCATATTTGTCAATAATATTTTCAGCAAGCGTAAAGCCATCCATGTGGGGCATCATGACATCCAAAATACAGATATCCGGTTTGGTATCTGCAAAAATTTTCAAGGCTTCCTTACCATCTTTTGCCCACGTAACCCTGAACCCTGAAAATTCAAGGTATTGTTTTAATATAGAAGCATAATCAAAATCGTCTTCTGCTAATAAAATATGTTGTTTCATATTGGAATTGTAATGGTGAATAATGACCCTTTGTGTTCCTCACTTTTTACAGTAATGGTTCCTCCATACGTTTGCACTAATTGTTTGATGTAGAACAATCCAAGTCCAAGACCCTTGCTATTGTGAATATTTCCTTTTTCGACCCTGTAAAATTTATCAAAAATAGAAACCTGTTCCTGAACAGGAATGCCTTTTCCGTTGTCTTTTACAGATAGAATAAAGTTTCCGGTTGTTATTCTCAGATCTGCTTCAACTTTTATAGCGCCATATTTTACGGCATTGTCTAAAAGATTGATCAGAATGGTATTGAGATGAAAACGATCCATCGAAATGACAAAAGCTTCTTTTGGACATGTAAAATCAATCGCTACATCTGGTTTCGAAAGCTTGAAATCGTCTATCATATTATTAATTTCCTGACTGGTAACCTGAATAGTTTCTTTATTGGCAACAGGCATGACGGAAGCTTCTGTTACCTGACGAAACAATTTTTGCAGTCTTTCATTTTGCCTTGCAATCATGGCGAGCGTACTTTTATAATGCTCCGCACTCATTTGCCCGTCTTTTCGCTGCAATGTTTTGATGGCAATATCCATTGTAGCGAGTGGCGTTTGAAATTCGTGTGTAATATTATTGACAAAGTCTGTCTTGATATCGGCAATTCGTTTTTGCGAGATCAGGTTTTTTAGGGACATATAGTACAGGAAAACGACAAAAGTCATCAATACCACTGAAAAGATTAACAAGCTTGCCATTTTAGAAATAATGGTTTGCTGCAATTCATCAAAACTATAGCAGCGGTCACTTTTTACAATCATTGTAAATTCGTCTTCATTGTTTTTTGTCTCCCAACGTCCCATAGACGAGAGGATTTGGTTCTTTTTTAGGGTATCATTGGCTAAGATTAGTATTTTGCCTTTAAAAAAAATATCGGTTTTCTCATGATTGATTAGCGCAATAGAATTGAGATAAATAGAATAATCAATATCATAATCTTCAGGCTGAACCATTTTTTTCATATAGATATTCATGGCTCTCGAAAGCGAATCTTTGTTGTCTCTGATGTATTTGGTAAAATTTTGCTTTGTCACATTTCCTTTTACATATTCTTTGACATACTTTTTTGATTGTCTTGTCCAGGCATCATTCAGGTTTTCCCATTCTTCAGTATCTTCCAGACGCGCGATTTGTTTTTTTATGGAGCTGTTTATTTCCTTTTCATATAATTTGTAGGTATTGTAGATAAAATAGCCTTGAATTGTAGCCAGGGCTATTACCGTAAAGACACAGGCACCAATTAAGAGCATTATTTTTCTTTTCATCTGTCGTCAGTGTTTGATCCGCAAAGAGAATCAGTTGTTTTATGGAGACAAAGCTATTGCATTTTAAGCTTTTTCAGCTTAAAAATAACCCCGTTAACCCTACGTTAACCAAATTTAGAAACAATAAGTCAGACAAACCCGTGTCTGGACTAAAATGTCTTTATCAAAAGTTTTTTTGTGTTTACAATCTGTTCTTCATCTTGGGGTGTTTAACCCTTCGTTAACCCTGTATTAACCGTTTTTAGAAAATGATTTACAGAGCTTTGCATCAAATAAATCATCAATGAAAAAATTAATCATGTTACTGTTGTTGGGTTCTTTTGCGGGATATTCGCAAGAGATTTCCCTATCTGCAAAGGTAGTCGACGGCTCTCATCAAGCCGTACCTTTTGCAGAGGTCTTGCTTTTGCAGGCAAATGATTCTGTGCGTTATAAGGAGGCCCAGACCAATGAATCCGGAGAATTTCGCTTTGGCGGTGTAGCAAAAGGCGATTATCTGCTTCAAGTAAAAACAATTGGTTTTGAGGAGTATTACAAAAAGATAACAGTCCAAAAAGATACACTTTTGGGGATACTTTCTTTAAAAGAAATTTCGAATAATCTGGACGGTGTAACAATTACCTCCAAAAGGCCCATTGTAAAACGGCTGACAGACAGACTTGAGTTTGCGGTAGAAAACTCCTCTCTTGCTTCAAACAATGCCTGGGAAATTTTAAGCAAAACTCCGGGTGTAATGACCGGATCTACAGGAACAATAAGTATTCGCGGCAGCCAGAGCATCTTAGTAACGATCAACGACAAGAAGGTTTATCTAAGTGGCGAAGAATTAAAGCAGTTTTTAGAAAATACGAGCGGAGAAGAGGTAAAATCGATAGAAGTTATTACCAATCCGCCGGCAAAATACGAAGCACAGGGAAGTGCAGTTTTAAACATTAAACTAAAAAAGAATCTGTCATTAGGTTACAAAGGTTCTGTAAACACTGCATACATACAATCCATATATCCTAAAGGTATTGCATCTGTAAACCAGTTTTATAAAGGAGAAAAATTATCTCTTGCCGGAAGGTATGGCTTTGGAGCTGGTGTATATGTCAATGAAGGTAAAGATGTTGTGCATTATTTAAAAGAGGATGGTTCGCTCGATTCCCGTTGGGAAAGCATCATGAAACGCAAGACAAAGTCGTTAGAACAGCATTCTTACCGCCTGCAGGCATCTTATGAAATTGATTCGCTTAATACCATTTCTGGTGGTGGTACCGGATTAATGACACCAAGGCAGCAGGGAGACTTTACAGTACCTACGTTTATTTATGGTGCCAATGGCGCTGTAGATTCTCTTTATGTAACCCGAAACAACCGAAGAAATCCGTTAAGAAACAATGCTTATAATATGTCTTTTGACCACTTGTTTAGCGCAAAAGAGAAAATGTCTGTAACGGCAGATTATACAAAATACTGGCGTCAGGAACGTCAGGATATCAATTCTGCATTTTCGCTTCCGGAACAAAGCCTTTATCGCACCACACGTTTTATTAGTGATAATGTACAGGATATTCAGCTTTTTTCGGCTCAGACAGATTATTCGAATGAAAATAATGGCACGCTCGAAGCAGGACTAAAATTTGGAAACGTAAAAGCCCAAAGTAACCTTGACTACAAAGACGAAATCAATGGCAGTTTTGTCAACAACCCTAACAGAACCAGTCTTTATCTTTATGATGAGTCCATATTGGCGGGTTACACGAGTTATAATAAAGAATTTGGAAAGTGGAGCCTTAAAGCGGGGTTGCGTGGCGAATATACAAGTCTGGAAGGAAATTCGGTTACGACTTTTGAGGTTAATCAACAGCATTATTTTAAGCTTTTTCCAACATTTTATGGACTGTATAAACCTGTAGAGGGTCATGAAATAGGCATTTCGTACGGCAAGCGAATTACACGTCCGCAATACAGCAGGCTAAATCCGTTCCGTTCTTATTATAATTCGTATTCCTATTTTATGGGTGATCCCAAATTGCTGCCTACTATTAGCCATAATATTAATTTGCTTTATACGCTGAAAAGTAAATACAATTTTGATCTTTTTTACCGCCTTGAAAAAAATCCCTCGATGGAAATCTCTTATCAGGACTATGAAACCAACATGTTGGTCTATCATTTTACGAATATAAAAAAGGATTTTGCTTTTGGGCTGGAGTTTAATACAAACCTTACTTTGTATGATTTCTGGGAATCCGGAATTCAGGCAGGATTGAGTTATGTCGAAGACCGTTTTCAGGGCAGGGATGGTAATTTCTATAAAAACGGAAAGCCCACTTATAACACAAGCATTAGCAATCGTTTTGTACTGAACAAAAAGAAAGACTTAACTGCAGAATTAAACTTTCAATATAATTCGTCATCCGTACAAGGTACTTTTGTTTTCAGCCAGACTTCTAACCTTTCTGCGGCTATCCGCAAGAAAATATGGAAAAGCAATGGAGAAATATATGCGATATTATCGGACATCTACCGTGGTGAAAAAGAAACAGTTGTTACTGATTATGCCAACCAATACAATTATTTTAATTCTTATGGTGACACCCAAAGTATTAGATTAGGGCTTCGTTATAATTTTGGAAACCAGAATTTGGTCAACAAAAAGAAAGAAGGTCAGACTGAAGAGCAACAACGATTATAATCAAAAAAGTAGCTTACTTCATTAGAGTTAAACTTTTCCATAAAAGGAATAGTGTTTAGAAATACTCAATAATGATGCGTATATTTGGAATAATAAATAAACCCGTTAGTTGTAATTAATTTTAACACATAGAAACATAGATTTTTGACCATCAAAAAAGGCGTTTCGCTTTTTAAAATACACATAGTCTGCTATGTGAAAGAAATGTATTTCTTTTTTGAATTCTTATTAGCTAAAAAAATCTATGTTTCTATGTGTTAAATGTTTTTTTGACCCGAGCGAAGAGAACAGACGAAGTAATTGCACCCAACGGGTTAGTAAACAACAATGCTATATATGAAAAAAATAGGATTTTTATCTTTTGGACATTGGGCAAATCATCCTTCCTATAAAGCCCGTACAGCAAGCGATACACTACTGCAATCTATTGATTTGGCGGTCGCTGCCGAAGAAATTGGTTTGGATGGCGCTTATTTCCGGGTTCATCATTTTGCACAACAGTTGGCGTCGCCTTTTCCTTTGCTTTCGGCAATTGGAGCTAAAACCAGCAAAATAGAAATTGGAACGGGCGTTATAGACATGCGCTATGAAAACCCTTTGTACATGGTAGAAGATGCCGGTGCTGCTGATTTAATTTCAGAAGGACGTTTACAATTAGGAATCAGCAGGGGATCTCCGGAACAGGTTATTGACGGTTGGCGCTCTTTTGGTTATGAACCTGAAAAAGGCGAAACGGATGCTGATATGGGACGCAAAAAAGCTTTGGAGTTTTTAGAAAGACTTAAAGGCGAAGGATTTGCCGAGCCAAACCCAAATCCTATGTTTCCTAATCCGCCGGGTTTATTGCGCCTTGAACCATATTCTGAAGGATTACGAGAACGAATCTGGTGGGGAGCAGCCTCTAATGCTACTGCTGTTTGGGCGGCTGAAAACGGTATGCACCTGCAAAGTTCTACCCTGAAATATGACGAAAATGGGAAACCTTTCCATATTCAACAAGCAGAACAGATTAGAATATATAAGGAAGCCTGGAAAAAAGCCGGACATCAGCGGGAACCACGAGTTTCAGTAAGCCGTTCGATTTTTGCACTGATGAACGATCAGGACAAATACTACTTTGGCGATCAGGGCAGAGGATCGGACAGTTTTGGTAATATCGAAAGTGATAAACGGGCAATTTTTGGAAAAAGCTATGCTGCAGAACCGGAAAAACTTATCGCAGAGTTGGCTCAGGACGAAGCTATTCAGGAAGCAGACACATTGCTGTTGACTATACCCAACACATTGGGTGTTGAATATAATGTACATGTGCTGTCGTCTATACTAAAATACATTGCACCTGAACTGGGTTGGCGTTAAATCTTTTCAAAAAATACAGCAAAGCTCCCTGAGTTAAAAACCATAGAAAAAGCCCATTTCGTGAGAAATGGGCTTTTATTTATTACTACTATATTGTTTATAAAGTATAAATATTATTGGGCATCCCAGGATGCACTAGGATAATAAATAGAACTTGTTACCGGAGCTGTCCAGTAATCCTGACTACCACCACGGAAAGTGTGCAGACTTACTGCATTTACATTTCGTTTAGAATCATTAGTTACCCAACGAATTGTTTGATTTAGTACCTCTGTACCATTTACATAATATTTGACATATCCATCCGTATTTGACCCTGTATTTAACTTAACAGATATCTGACAGTTATAGGTTACATTTTCTTGTATGTAATATTTTTTTCCAAAATCATTACCAAATTGCCCGGGCTGATCTTTGTAATATACGTAAGGTTGAAGATAAGCTCCGCTTCCTTTGGCAGTGTTTGATCCGTTGGGACAATACCACATAAATCGGGCACTACCGCCATTGCCATCCCATCCCGGGTCTCCACCGGTATTCTGATCGCCAATTAGTATACCATATCCACATTTACCGCCTCTGCTCCAGTAAAATCCGGAATTAAATTTCATCTGGAACCAAACGGTGTAAACACCCTCTGACCAAACGCCAAACGAGGTACACAAACCACCGGGGCAGGTTAGGGTATTGGTTTTTAAGGTGATCGTTCTGGCTCCGGCACCACCACCTGCTAATGCTGCACTGGCTGCTGCGCTTTTATTAGTGTTTTGCGACACGTCGTTGTTTACGATCGGTAGCTCATCTTTGTTAGTGCTTTGCAACACATTTGAATTTTGTTCCTTTTCGCAGGAATTAAATACAAGAGCTGTAATAAACAGTAAACTTGTTAATTTTAAGAATTTTTTCATTTTTAAAAGGTTAAAGGTTAATAAAATAATAGATAGTAAACTTGGCATTGTGGTTATATATTATTGTGCATTACCAATTACATTTACGCTCGTTAAATACTTCGTAATTAGTGTTACAAAGTTGATTAATAACGAGTTATGCTAGGGTATAAAAAAGTACGTTTTTTGGTACAAAAAAATCCTGTTTATGTATTTTGTGTATTATTTTTAGGTTTTAAAAATGATATTGATAAAATATTATAAAAAAAAGCGAACAGGATTTAAAAAATTAAGAATTATGTGCTTTTATAAAAAGAGATGCAATATTTCGTAATCCTTTTTCAATAAAAAGAATTTGTTTTTAAACCAAACAAGTTCTACTATGCTTAAACTTACTATCGAATTGACTGAGCCCGAAGTGAATAGATTTAGAATTGATAAATAAAAAAAACAAAATTTATTGTTAAATTTTATTTTAAAATATACTTTTTAGTATATTTGCAGTCTAATTAATGAACAATGCTTAGTAAAGCCGAAAGAACAAAACAATTTATACTCGAAACTGCTGTACCACTTTATAATGAAAAAGGTATCTCGGGTGTCAATATTGATGATATCCTCGAAGCTACAAAACTTACAAAGGGTTGTCTTTACGGTCATTTTGAAAACAAAGAAGATTTATCAGGGCAAGTTATTGATTTGTCGTTGAAAATGGTTTCAGACAGAATCAGAGCAGAAGTTTATACAGCAAAAACTATAAAAGGTAAAGTGTTTGCCTTTTTGGATTTTTATAAAAACCCAATTGAAACTTATATTTCCGGTGGTTGTCCTATATTTAATACTGCCGTAGAAGCAGATGATAATTATCCTTTTATAAAAGAGAAAGTTGCCAAAGTATTTAGAAGTGGTCAGGAAGAATTAGTCGGTTTACTTCAGGAGGGAATTAATATAGGTGAGTTTTCCGGGAAACTGGACCCTGCTGTTTTTGCCTTTAAATTGGTAGCATCAGTCGAAGGAGGTATTGTAATGTGCAGAGTTATGGGCACAGCAAAACCAATGCAAGGACTTGTTAAAAGTCTTAAGTCTGAATTAGAACAATACATCATATAATTTTTTTTTGACTTAAAATAGACTAAAAAGTATATTATAAAATAGACCAAAAAGTCTAAAATATAGAAAATTTATAAAAAAACAACTTTTTAAATATATCATTATGAACATACAAGGAAAAACAATATTAATAACCGGTGGAGCATCAGGTATTGGGCTCGAAGCTGCAAAACAGTTTTTGACAATTGGGGCTAAAGTAATTATCACCGGAAGAAATCAGGCAAAACTTGATGCTGTAAAAAAAGCATATCCTGCTATCACAGTAATCCAAAGTGATGTAGCAAATAATGAAGATGCAAAATTTCTTTTTTCGAAAGTAAAAGAATTGGGCGGTATCGATATCTTATATAATAATGCGGCTGTACTTGTACCACCATCCAATTTAGGTATTGCAAATGATAAACATACTGATGGCGCTGCCTACGAAATAGAAGTAAATTATCTGGGAGTAGTAAGGCTTAATAATCTCTTTATGAACATGCTTCAATCAAGAAAAGAAGCAGCAATAATAAATACAACATCAATTCTTAGTCAGGCCCCATCACTATTAGAAGCGACCTATTCTTCTTCAAAAACAGCACTCGCTTTTTATACCATATCGCTACGTGAACATTTGAAAATCATGGGCAGTAACATAAAAATATTTGAACTGATCCCACCGCTAGTGGCTACACAAATGACTACTGACCGAAATGATAAAAAAATATCTGTCGAAGAAATGGTAAAAGGTCTCATCACGGGGCTGGAAAAAGAACATTATACGATACGTGTAGGCGACGCAAAACTATTTAACCTCATCAACAGGCTTTTTCCAAAAACGGCTTATAAATTAATTAATCCGAAGAAAAGCTATCAACTTTTAAAAAATTAAAATGAAAGCATTTATTATAAATAAATATACAAAAGGAGGTCTTGAACTTGCAGATGTTCCAACTCCCGTTGTGGGAAACAATGATGTTTTGATTGAAGTGCATTCAGCAGGTGTTAACCTTCTGGATTCAAAACTTAAAACAGGAGAGTTTAAATTGATACTTCCTTATAAACTACCTATGATCCTTGGTCACGATGTTGCCGGAGTTGTGACTACAGTGGGAAAAAATGTTAAGAAATTTAAAGTTGGTGATGCAGTATATTCTCGCCCTGAGGATTATCATGTAGGAACTTTTGCCCAATTTATTGCCATAAATGAAAAGGATGTGGCATTTAAGCCCGTAAACATTTCTATGGATGAAGCGGCATCTATTCCGTTGGTCGCGCTTACGGCATGGCAGGCATTGATGGAGCATGCCCAATTAAAAAAAGGGGAGAAAGTATTTATACAGGCAGGTTCAGGTGGTGTGGGAACTATAGCGATACAGCTGGCAAAACATCTGGGGGCAAACATTGCCACAACAGCCAGTAAAAAAAGTTTTGAATTACTAAAAAACCTTGGTGCTGATGTACTTATCGATTATACAACGCAGGATTTTGAACATATACTTAAAGATTATGATGTGGTAGTAAACAGTCAGGACCAAAAAACACTTGAAAAAGCATTCAACGTGTTAAAACCGGGCGGGCAGGTTATCTCTATTTCCGGTCCGCCAACACCCGTATTTGCAAAAGATATGGGATTACCATGGTATATCAGAATGATTATAACGCTACTTAGTTTTGGCACAAGAAGTAAGGCTCAAAAAAAGAACATCAACTTTAGCTTTCTCTTTATGAGGGCAGAAGGAAACCAACTACAGGAAATTACTAAGCTTATTGAAGCCGAAGTTATTAAACCTGTAGTAGACAAAGTATTTGCTTTTGAACAAACAAATGATGCGCTGAAATACGTAGAAAGCGGTCGTGCCAAAGGTAAAGTCGTAATACGGGTAAAGAATTAAAAACTCTGATTGCAGGATTAATTTCTAACCCATTACAGCGCTCCAAATTATAAACTTATGAATCGCAGCCAATGCAAAAAATTAATGACACCCCTAATAAAGCTGCTGAATATCATCTAAATCAATATCAGCCGGATACAGCAAGGTTTTCGCTGTACGAAATTGAAAATTATTTAAAAAAATATGACAAAAAAAGGAGGAAAGTTCATGCTGAGAATTATTGCCAGATCATTTGGTTTAAAAAAGGAAACGGCAGGTATTTTGTTAATTTTAAAGCGTATGATATTGACGAAAATACTCTTTTCTTTTTGACTAAAAATGATAGTCATTATTTCGACAGGAAAACCAATTACAGCGGAGTTTTAATTCAGTTTAATGAAGAATTCCTGAGTCAAAATAATAATGATATTGACTCTTTTTTCAAACAGCGTTTGTTTAACACTGGCAAAAGTCCGTATTGTTTGCTTCATACAGATGATACCTTTATTTTAGATGAATATTTAGACCTGATAAAAAATGAACTGGCAAATAAAAAGGAGACGAGCCATGAGGAACTTTTAAGGTCTTATCTCAAAGTATTTTTGATCCAGGTGCAGTACAGATGGAAAAAATCAAATACAATTGATGGACGCCAGATTGCACCTGAGGATAAAAAGCAGTCAAAATTAATGAAATTTGTTGATCTGATAGATGAAAATTACAAAAGAGGATTTAAAGTGACTGACTACGCAGGACTTATGCAAATATCCTCCAGAACATTATCTGACCTGACGAGTCAGTTATTGGATAAAAGTCCATCTGAGATGATACACGAAAGGATTATAAAAGAAGCACAGAGAATGCTTCTGGATACCACTTACAACATTAGTAAAATTGGATACTTTCTTGGTTTTGATGATGACTCTTATTTTGTAAAATATTTTAAAAAACACACTAGTCTCTCGCCTTTAGAATTTAGAAAGTTTAATTTAAGAGAAACAATAAGGGCGAAAATATCTTAATTAAAATAATTAGTTTCAAAAAATGTACATTATAACTTAAGGATCAATAAGAATCTTTATTACCGTTATTTAATACGAATTAATTATAAAGGCTAAATTTTTAATAGCACTTTCAACTTTATTAGTCCATAAAGGGCAGTAGTTTAATCGAATATAGTTTTGATAGTATTTCATAGAAGAAAAGATATGACCCGGACTGAATCCCTTCTTGCAAGATAGCCATATAGTGTCATGGCTGGGTCTATGCGAAGTTTAAATTTTCTAAAATTTGACGCTAAAACGATGCAAATTATCCTCGAAAGAATAGCATATATGCCAATGGTTAAGTTCTATAATTTTTTTAATAATTGCCAGACCAAGCCCATTTCCGGGAGAAGAATGATCGGTTTTGGAAAATCGGTTAAAGAGCTTCTCAATTTTTAAAGGAGTGATTTGTCCGGAGTTTGAAAATATCAATTCATTCCCGAGGGTTTCAATAATGATTTGACCATTTTTTGTGTTGTGGCGAATCGCATTCAAAAATAAGTTATTGATGAGCACCTCTGTTAAGGCTGGATTTCCTGTTACAGTCAAAGTTGAAGTAAATTGAGTTATAATATTGATTTTTTTAGCATTAGCCTGTTCCGTAAAAAAGTCTAAATGTTTTGTGATATAATCATTAAGGACAATACTGTTTTTTTCGAGAAAACTTTCGTTGTCAATTTTAGAGAGCAGCAGCAGGTTTTTATTAAGCCTGTTGAGTCTTGATACATCCATATTCAAAGAGGCAACCACATGAGACTGTTCTTCGTTAAGGTTTAGCTGCGTGAGTGTATCAATTTTAGTTTGAAATAATGCCAGTGGAGTCTGAAGTTCGTGAGCGGCATTTTCTACAAACTCTCTCTGACTTTTGTAGATGGTTGTATTTTTTTCAATCAGTCTTTCAAGGCTTTTATTAAGTCTGTCAAATTCATCGATATCAGTCGGGATAAAATGTGGCGGTTTATTTTTATCGATTTCAAAATCCTGAATCTGGTTCAGCGTATTATAGAAAGGACTCCAGATTTTGACGGCAGTAGCTTTTGAGATCCAGATAATCCCTATTAAAAGTATAATAATGATAAAAAGAAACATGAAGGCAATACTAAAGACCATTCCTTCCATCTCTACCAGATTTATCTTCTCGGTGTAGGTATATTTTTTACCATTTATAGTTACAGGAGCATACAGTATGCGAAAAGGTTCTTTTTCCTTCGCAATAAAATCATACAGCATTTTGCCTACAATAGAATCGCTGCTAACACCCATATCACGTACAATCATTACTTCACGATTGTATTTGTTCCATAAATCAATATCTTTTTGAGTAAAATCCTGGTGACTTTCCTTTATAAAAGCACCTTTATGAAAATGCAGTACTTCATCAGTTTCATAAATATAAAGTTGCTGGCTTATGTAGTAAAATAATGGTGCCGCTATCAATAAAATAATGATTGCATAGGCAAGAAAGGTGTTGGTTGTTTTGTTGAGTAATTTTTTATTATTCATTTTCCCATTTATATCCCAAGCCATACGCTGTTTTGATGTAATCAGCGCTTCCTGCCTGATGGAGTTTCTTTTTTAGATTTTTGATATGTGCATAGATAAAATCATGGTTGTCCAGCATATCTGCCATATCGCCCGAGAGATGTTCTGCAATGGCGGCTTTGGGTAATACCTTATTTTCATTTCCTATTAAAAAAAGAAGCAGATCCAGTTCTTTTTTGGTCAGTTCTAATTTTCTATTATTAACCGTTACGGATTTGGATAATATGTCAATTACAATTTCATTGAAAATGATGTTATTACATCCTTTAAAATTTTTGCGGCGTATAAGTGCCTGCATGCGAACCAGAAGTTCTGATAAGTGAAAAGGCTTGGTCAGATAATCATCTGCACCAAGGTTAAATCCTTTTAGACGCGTTTCAAGAGTTTCTTTGGCAGAAACCACAATAACTCCGTCACTTTTGTTTTTTCTTTTAAGTTCCCTTAATATATCAAATCCGTCACCATCAGGCAACATCAAATCCAGAAGTATACAATCATAATCATAAGAATCAATTTTACGCAATGCCAGATTATAGCTTTCGGCCGTTTCGCATTGGATCCCGTTGGTTCTAAAATAATTTTTGATGCTTTGAGCAATTTCAGGCTCATCTTCTATAATTAAAATTTTCATAGTGCAAGTTTATAGATACATTTTGAAGAAAATTTGAATTAGTAATGGTTTGCATTTATTTTATAATAAAGTCTAAAGTAATGATTTAAGGTTGGATGTTGGGTATAAATCTAAAAAATCTCACACATATTATTATGTCTTACTGTATTACAAATAAAACTTTTAGAGATTGATTGTAACGCTGGAAGTTTGATAATTTGCCAGATAAAGAAAGTCTGATAATCATTAAGGGATTAAACTACTCATTTTGTATTTCTCTCACAGAGACAACGCTGTTTTTAAACAACTAAATGAGATCGTAGATCGTAAGCCAAAGCATTTCCAGTTTAAATTTTTTAATAGAATTGAAATTATTCGTTAAAAAAAATCAATTACCGTAGAAATTCTAAATTTCTTCAAAATTGACCAATTATTTTACTTTTTGTTAAAGTATAAAGCAAGAACAGAATAATGAGATTAATTAATCTTACAGCCGGAAAATTTAATGAATTATTAACTGTTTTGCCAAAAAGATAGATCGGTTCATAAGTAAGAAGAATTATCGTTTTTAGTGCTTTTCATGATTTTTAACTCAGGGCAAAGAACAACCATATTTTAAGATTGAAATTATTTGAGAACCTAATAAAAATATTAATACAGTAAAAACAATGAATACGTATATTATTAATAATTATTCAAGACTTAAACCTTTTCTATTTTTTCTTCCTGCATTTTTCCTGGCAGCTATTGTTCTGTTTTTGTATAGTCGAAATGCTTTAAATGCAGATCAGTATGTACAAATTCAAAAAGGCACATTTTATTTTATCAATCATCATTTGGGACATTATCCAAGTTTTGAATACAATCTTACCCAGATGGGAGATGCGGTGGTTTTTTTATCATTTTTGAGTGTTTTAATTGTTTATGCCCCCAAACTTTGGGAGGCTTTACTATCAGGTTTACTAGTTTCGATTTTGCTTTCTTGTCCCCTCAAAAGTATATTTGCAGTACCAAGACCCGGAGCAGTATATAATAATGATACTTTTTTTATTGTGGGAAAAACATTATGCGGCCATAATAGTTTACCATCCGGACACTCCATTACAATTTTTACCATACTTACCGTTTTATTGTTTGCCTTTATGCCCAAAAAGTTAAAAGCTAAAATTTTATGGATTTTTGCAATCCTGATTATAGGATCAATTCTTGTCTTTACCAGAGTAGGTGTGGGGGCACATCATCCGCTTGATGTTATTATAGGTAGTATTATTGGATATATCTCAGGATTATTGGGTATTTTTATCTGCCGAAAATTTAGAATCTTCAATTGGATTAACAATAAAAAATACTATCCAATATTCGTGGTTTTGTTTCTTATTTGCGGTATTTGCCTGATCAACAAAATAATTAATGAAGATTTAATCATCTTTTATTTAGCATTCATTAGTTTAGCCCTTTCGATATATAAAATAACCACTGTTTCCCTATATGAAATTACTGCCATTTACGCTAAAAAGTAACTTAAAACTAACTCATTTTGTTTTATTAATGAGTATTTTGAATTTTGTATTCTTTCATTTGCCTTTTTATACCTATGTTTTTAATCATATCGATTATAAAAGCCTCAACGGTATTGTTTTAATTGTTAGTCTTGTGATTCTGATGTTGGTTTTGAACGCCTTTGTTTTCTACCTCATGTTTTCGCTCTCCCGTTATTTTGGAAAATTTTTATTGGTCTTATTTTTTATGATCAATGCAATTGCAGTTTACTTTGTTAATACTTATAGTGTTATAATAGATGAAACGATGATTGGGAACGTGCTCAATACCAATTATGAAGAATCGAGTAATTTTTTCTCTTTTAAGTTGGTACTATACATCATCTTTCTGGGTATTATTCCCAGTATTTATATCATAAAAGTCGATATTATAAATGTTGCCCTGAAGAAATTTTTAACCCTTTCTTCTCTGACTTTATTGTTTATTGTTGTTTTGGTATTTGCCAATGCAAGCAACTGGCTCTGGATTGATAAAAACTCGAAACAATTGGGAGGTCTTGCCATGCCGTGGTCCTATTCTGTAAACACTTCGCTTTTTTATATTCATAAATACAAGAAGAATGAAAAAGAAATTTTACTGCCAAATGCAGTAATAAAAGACAATCAGAAGTCGGTTGTTGTTTTAGTAATTGGAGAATCTGCCAGAAGCCAGAATTTTTCGCTGTACGGATATAAGAAAAACACCAATCCGCTGCTTTCTAAAATACCCAATTTATTTCATTTTGATGCCAATTCCTGCGCTACATATACTACCGCTGGTGTAAAATGTATTCTGGAACATACCAACTCTGATGATTTATATGAAATCTTACCCAACTACCTTTATAGAAATAATGTCGAAGTGGTCTGGAGAACGACAAACTGGGGAGAACCTCCGGTGCATATAGAGAAATATCAAAACAGAGATGTTTTAAAAAAGGATTGTAAAGGCCAAGTGTGTGAGTATGATGAAGTCCTTTTAACAGGATTAAAAGAGCAGATTTTGTCCAGCAAAAAAAATAAAATATTGATTGTATTGCACACCAGTACAAGTCATGGACCTACTTATAGCAAGAAATACCCGCCTGCTTTTGAAACTTTTAAACCCGTTTGTAATAGTGTCGAACTGGGAAAATGTTCTCAGGAAGAACTCTTTAATGCTTATGATAACACTATTGTTTATACAGATTATATTTTATCAAAAGTAATCGAAGACCTAAAGGAGTTAAAAGAGTATAAAAGCGCCATGATTTTTGTTTCGGATCACGGAGAATCCTTAGGCGAAAAGAATCTGTACATGCATGGAGTACCTATAAGTTTTGCCCCAAAAGAACAATATCAAATCCCTTTTATAGTTTGGGTATCTGATAATTCGAAACAACTCAAGGCAAATAAAACAGTATCTCAAAACCATGTTTTTCATAGTGTTTTAAATTTTTTAAACATAGAAAGTCCTGTTTATAAGGAAGAAATGAACATTTTTAAATAATCTGAGTGTATGTACTAAAATCACAAGCCACTTATTTAGGAGTAAAACAGAGCGGCTCTGCAACCTTTAATATTATAGCTTAGTAAATACGGGACTTTGATTACTATTGCATAATTTTGCAACGCATGAAGTAACCAGCTTCTTACTATATATTATGAGCAATACATTTCTTGACAACAGCCAAATAGCCGTAGTCGCTACTTTTTCTGAGCTTGTACATACCAATTTTATTGGAGATAGGAATGCGTTGTGCTGGTACAGGCATTTGAATGGTGATTTTAATGAGATTGTAGCCCAGTTATCTCTAAAAGAAAACATAACCGAAGTTTATCCTGAAGATCTAATCGCGCTCCAACTATCAGAAAAAGGGAATATAGCGAGAGAAACAATCCTGAATGATTTACAATTATTAACGAATTTTGGCGCTTCGCCTTCTCTTAATTTACTCAAGTGTTATGAACGTGATGACGAATTTGATTTTATAGCGACAGATGTCTATTCGTTTCATGTTGATCGTTCGCCCATTGCAACAGATACTTTTTTATGTACCTATCACGGAGCAGCAAGTGATATTGTTTCTAACTCGCAAGCCGAGCAAAAAATCCTAATTCCGGAAATTAGAACAAAGCTCAAAGAGTTGTATGACGGACCACCGGAAGAATTCGAGAACTTTCTGGAAGAAAATTATTTTGATCTGCATTATCAGGTGCATCAGGATGCAAAACCAGTTAATTTAGGACTAGGGCATCTTTGGCGACTTGCCGTAGATCATCCAAAACAACAAGTGTTGCCTTGTATTCATAGAGCCCCAATAGAAAATGAAGGAGAATACAGGTTGTTGTTGATTTGTTAGAAGAAATTCACAATTTGTCAATTATGTTTCCAGGTTGCAAATCTATTTATGCCAATCAAGACTTGAAATGTGCCTAACGCCACAAATTGTAGACTTTTGACCCTTGAGAGGCTAATTAAAAATTTCTTAAAAAAATCTCTTTCAGGAACACAAGTATAATTTTCATACTTGGCAGGATTTCTTTTTTAACTTATATTCGCTGTTTATACATTTGTGAGTACATTTAGCTCATTTAAAAAACTAATTTGTGAAAAACACACAGCAAGACATACAAGAGAATCAGCTTAAACGCGGGCTAACCAATCGCCACATTCAGTTAATTGCCTTAGGCGGATCAATAGGAACAGGGCTTTTCCTGGGCATTGGTCCAGCGGCTGTACTGGCAGGACCATCTGTTATTTTGGGCTATGCTATTGCCGGAATTATCGCTTTTTTTATCATGAGACAACTTGGCGAAATGGTTGTCGAAGAGCCTGTATCAGGAAGCTTTAGTCATTTTGCCTATAAGTATTGCGGTTCTTTTGCCGGTTTTGCATCCGGTTGGAATTATTGGATTTTATACATTTTAGTCAGTATGGCTGAGCTTACCGCCATTGGTGTTTATGTCCAGTTTTGGTGGCCTGGAATTCCGCTGTGGGCATCCAGTTTATTTTTCTTTCTGGTTATTAATGCTCTGAATTTTGCCTCTGTAAAAGTTTATGGAGAAACTGAATTTTGGTTTTCGATCATAAAAGTGGTCGCAATTATTGCAATGATCCTTTTTGGTACGTACTTGCTTATAAGTGGTACAGGAGGCGAACATGCTACCATTCATAATTTATATAATGATGGAGGCTTTTTTCCTAAGGGTTTCTTTAAAAAAACTACTGATGGCAGTTTTCAAGGTTTGTTAGCGGCAATGGCGCTTATTATGTTCTCCTTTGGTGGTTTAGAACTTATTGGAATCACCGCTGCTGAGGCCGAAAATCCGGAAAAAAACATTCCAAAAGCTACCAATCAGGTCATTTATAGAATCCTTATATTTTATGTTGGGGCATTGATCATTTTATTTGCTTTGTCGCCCTGGCAACAAATTACTACAGATAGTAGCCCCTTTGTAATGGTTTTTCAAAATCTTAACGGGATGGAGTTTGAGCTATTTGGTAACAAAATATTTTTTACACGCCTTATTGCCAATGTTTTGAACTTAATCGTATTAACCGCAGCTTTATCCGTATACAATAGTAGTGTATACAGCAACTCCCGTATGTTATATGGTTTGGCAGATCAGGGCAATGCACCTAAGTTTTTAATGAAACTAAACAAACATTCAGTACCCATTAATGCCATTTTAATTTCGTCCTGTTTTGCAGCGATCTGTATTTTAATCAATAAAGTAATGCCTAAAGAGGCTTTTAGTATTTTAATGTCTCTGGTGGTGTCTTCTTTAATTATTAACTGGGTTATGATTTCGTATACGCACCTCAGATTTAGACGCTCGAAAGACAAGGAAAATACAAAAACTAAGTTTCCCTCTTTATTTTATCCGCTAAGTAACTACATCTGTTTTGTTTTTTTATTGGGTATTTTGTCCATCATGTGGATCACTGATATGAAGTTATCCGTAGAATTAATTCCTATTTGGTTAGGGATTCTTTTTGTATGTTATAAAGTTTTTAAAACAAAAAAATAATAGCTTTTACTATTTTTAAAGGCATTGATTATCAATTTGTAGTTGATTTTTAATGCCTTTTTTAAGTCTAAAATCATGTTTACTGATAGAATATGGTATGCTAATTTTTGATGAAGTAAATTGTAGTTTTACTTTATTATAGTTAACTCGTTGGGTATCATTAATTTTAACACATAGAAACATAGCTTTGGACCTTCAAAAAAGGCGTTTCACTTATTTAAAATTCACATACCTAGCTATGATGTGAAAGAAACATTTCTTTTGACTCAAGCGAAGCGAACAGACGAAGTAATTACACCCAACGGGTTAAAGTTATTTAACTTCTAATGAAGAGGCATCAGCAAAATTCGCTTTCAACTCTTCAGGTAAATAAGGTCTTCCTCCAGTTGCTGGAATACAAGTTCCTGTAAATACTGCCGAAGCCATTATTTTTCCGTTTTTTATTATCGATTGTTTAAAATGTAGCCTTGGTAATCCCTGAGCATCTGTATATACAGCACAGGTCACATCAAAATTATCATCTTTTTTGAGCGAGCGTATAAATTTGATCTTATACTCTGATAAAACCATAAATACACCATTTTCTGCCTGTTGCACAAAATCAAAACTCAGAACCTCCCTAATATAATCATGACGGCATTCCTCCATATAAAACGGATAATATAAGCCATCCATAATGCCTTGTACATCAATATGCGCGTCTGCAACGGTGTAATTTTTTGAGTATTCCATAGGATTTATAAAGTTTTAATTTTAATAGCTAACGCAAATATTTTGGGATTATTACGGTCTGAATTCCGCGGGTTATACACTACTTAAATAATAGCTATACATCAGGCAGATTTTTTTTAAATTCGGTTAACATTTCTTCTCCGCTCACCTAAGAGTTCTTGTAGGAGGCTCAGCGTTTGCGAGAGAGAATCTTTTCTATTGAAGTTACTATGAGGGCGATTAATTGCCTTATTCTGTTAGTTTAATAACTTTTTGTGGCTCGTGACTTATAATCCTAATGTTAGATTTATTGAATTACAATATTTTAAAAGACAGGATTATGACATCAGCCAGACTATTTATTTTAGGGGAAGAACGGGATTTATTATGGACAAACATGAATTATAAGAGACAAGTAGATGCATTTGGGGTGCCAAGTACTTATATCGAGGGCGGTTTGATAACTTTAAGTTTTGTATCGCAGGAAAATGATTATGCTTTATGGCATAACCTCCTAAAAGGTGTACATCAGGAAACCGATAGGATGGAAAAAGGCGAAATATATTTTTATGGTTCAGGAGATCAAGATATCCCAATAAGAAAGTATAAATTTAGTGATGCTTATATCGTGTTTTTTTCAGAAACATTTGATGCTTTTGGATCTGGAAGCCTGCAAACTGTTTTAACGCTTTCGCCTGCAATCCAGAATTATGGTCTCACCAAAGATTTTGTAAAGTATTGGCAAGTATCCTGGATTAAGCCAACTGAACCCGTTTATTACAGACCTGCGCAAGAAGAAGAAGATCGTATTATATACATCAACGGACATTTCTATAATAAAGACGGTACTTTTGAAGGTAAAGTTAATGAGACTGATTACGAAGGAACTATAAACGACGTATATGTTTGCGACGGAAAATCTACTCAAAAAGATAAAAACGGAAATGATTTTGTAACTTACAATAATACCAAATTATTGAAAGAAAATGATGTGAATGTGACACATTTAGATTTTCAAAAGATTTGTAATATCGTGAAGCACGAAGGTCTTTCAACAGATCAAAATGAATATTTATATATTGCTCACGCCAACTATAATGAAGGAAAATATAAAAATACAAATATGTTAGCAAGGTTAATGACAACATATTCATCTGTTGAATTAGAAGATAAGAAAAGACCTTTATCTGATGATGCAAAAGATAATATTTCACAGTATTCTCGTAAAGGAGTTATAGATGCGTTATTAAGAGAGATTAATATTTCTACTGATTTAACTGATGGTGCAAGATTTTGGGATGGAGTTGATTTTTTAGCGTGGGGTATTGAGATAGAATTAAAAGCAGACAGCAATACAAAAAATGGTCATAACAAATTTGGTGAGTATGATTATGTTAAAATTGAAAAAAAATTATATGGTAGATTTGTACTGAATGTACAAGAAAAATATCCGAATGGAGTTTCTTATAAATCATCACATGATATTGAAAATGATAAAGGAGACCATACACACAAAGAATCAAAAAAAGGTAATAAGGCTATTTATAAAATCCCTGCTGCTGATTTTTTAGATGAAACTTATTGGACAACGGGTGACTTTTTTTATAAAAATAAAAATAAGAGAGCATCAGGACTTGTTGCTACAAAAGTTGCAGGATACTCAATATTTTGGAAAGAAATTAAAAACTAAAAAAATGAAACCATTTACATTTATATTAATAATGTTAATTAATATTGCCAAAGTAACAGGACAAGTTAAAGATAATCAATATGAAAAATTAGAAATAAAAAATAAATACAGTATTATAAAAACATTAGTTAATGATAAACGGATTGAAAATGAGGATGACAATGTCTTACAATCTTACTCAATCATATACAATTCAAAAAAGGATTCTGTAGTTTATTATGGATTAGATAATTCATTTCCAATTTTATTTGTTTTAAAAACTGAAAAAAAAGCCAATAATGTAAAGTTTCTAATTGTAGAAAATAAAAAAACTGTTGATAGCTTAAATATTGTATTCTATAGTCAAAAAAATAAAATTGAGATTAATAAAGATCAGTACTATTTTAATTCTGGGTATTATTTATTCTTAAAAAAAAACATATTACAGCTAAAAAATATAGCAGATCTAGTTGATTTGTTAGATGATATGTTAGGCGATTATCCTTATCAAATGAGTTATTTAAGAGATTTTAGTTCGAATAATAAATATAGGTTAAATAATAATAGAATATTGAAAGCAGATATAGTAACGTTCCGGAATCAAGTTAGTGATTACAAAGATGACTGGGAGGTAAATTATTTGTACAACAGTAAAAATATTTTATCATCTGTTATTAAAAAATCTAACGAAGAAGTTCAATTTAAAAAAGAATTGATTAAATCTGATGGTTTAGAATATGAATATAGATTGTTCAGAAATGTAGAAAATAGATTTGAAGATAATGACATCATAAAATTTAATTTAAAAAAAAATACTTACGAAGAATATAATAAACATTTCCAGTTTGGACTACTAAAAGAAATCTCTACTAAACTTAAAAGGGTTTTTTATAAAAAAGAGAAGGTCAAAAAGTATAATTTACTTTAGATAAATAATTTCATCACTGGTTACTATTCCAGAACGTTATTTTATAAATTTTTATATCTGCATTTATAATAAATAAAAAAAAGATAGCATACGTTAGTTTTACGTTTTATGATGGAAACTAATCCCAGCTCTCCGAAGTGATCAACTGAAAAGCTGCGCAAATGTCCCCAGCTCTCCGAAGTGTTCAACTGAAAAGCTGCGTAAATGTCTCTGACTTTGCGCAATTTTTTTATACCTTGTCAGAGACATTTGCGCAGCGCTTGTAAGAAAACCTCGGAGAGCAGGGGCGTCGAGAAAATCAGGAAAAGGGATTGTATTGTCGCCATAGCAGAATAATATACCTCTGTTGTGGTAAAAAGACATAAAAAAATCCTCAATCGGTAATTGATTGAGGATTTAAATTGTTTTTAATCTTTTCCGGTAACTTTAATACGGATTACTGTAAGATTACCATATTTTACGAGATCTTCTTTTGTCCATTGGTATTCATTTCCTTTAGATCTTTGATCAAAGTGCCAATCTAAAGGTTCTTTTACATATACGTTAAGTCCTATAGTACCTGAATTAGTAGTTGCTTTATTTAATTCTTCTCTACTCTTAAAGCGAAAAGTAAAGTAGGATGGAGAATCTATTGTTCCCAACACAAATTTTACTTCAGGTTTTATTTCTTTCAATAAATCTTTTAACGGTTTATTGATAAAATTTTGTTCGTTAGTTTTTAATTTATAAGCGTCATTTGGCACTTGTACCAGTTGTTGTGCCTGACAGCTGCTTATTATAAAGGATAGGAATGCTAATAATTTGATTGTATTTTTCATGATTTATTTTTTTATAAATTAACAAGGAACAGCTATGTAGGATACTGTGCCATCAGGGTTGTTTGTTTTTTGCATTTTAATTCGATTAAATTTCCCGCTGCTGTCTTGTTTCATTAATGTAATTCCAGCATTGTTAGCATCTAAAACCGTTGCAATTGCTGCCGTTCGAGCTTCGATAGACTCTCCGAGTTTAGTTCTGACATCTAATATTTGATCAAAAATATTATCTGGGAATTCAGGAGGATAATTAGGTGATAAGTCAGGAGGGTTATTTTTTACAAATTCCTTTGCTGCCGGAAGGTTATTAATGACAATTGCATAAGTTTCACCTCCAATAACAATTATTGATGTATAAAAAGCTGCGTTTTTAGTGTTTAGTGTGACAGCAACATAAATATCGCCTGTCGATAACGGAGTATTATTGGGGTGGTTATGAATTGCTGCAAATGCTCCTGGGTGGGTTTCATTTACTGCTACGTCGTTCGTTCCTCCGTTTCTCATTGCCGACTGCGTATATGGGCCAGCAGGCCCCGGATAACCTAAAGTAATACTATGTTCCTTACCATCAGCACCTGCTTGACTAACAGCAGCTTTCGCATTTATAAAGCTTGTATTTGCTGCGATAGTAGATGCATTTATTGCCGCGGTGCAAGGATCAAAAGCGGGAATTCCATTTGGGAATAAAGGCCCTGAGATTCCTGGCATATATCCGGGAGGCAGGCTGCCTGGACCACCAGGACTAAAAGTATAATCTGGATACCATGACCAATCGCTGCAGGTTGTATAATTTCCTACCGTAACATAGTATGAACAAACAAGTCTGTTGGTTAATTTCTTTTCCGGACTATAATTATGAAGGCCTGAAAAATCACCATTTTCGTATTTTCCAGAGTAAGCAATTGTATTATCACTTTTTTGAATTGTTATGTAGCCGGAATATTGTCTGCCAATATCCAGAATATTAAAAGATTTATCATTGTTATTGAATGAAGTATTTTTAGTAGTATAAACAATATCAAATACTTTATATGTATCATCGACATCTTTAATAATCAGAAGCCTCATATAAGTTTTGTATTCTATGTCATCGACAACATTTGTAGAAGCGTTGCTTATTAATTTTAAAGGTACTTCAATTGCCTGCTCACCGTTGTTATCAAGTACTATGGCATTGCTCCAGTCGACAGTTTCTGTAAATTTTAATACTTCTAAATTAGGTTTGGTTTTTTCAAGCCATTCTTTTGCAGTGAGAACAGATGATTCTGGTTTTGATATTGCAATCTCATCTTTTTGGCAACTTGCAAAGAAAACAGCGGTGGTTAATGCAAGAAAAGAAATTGATTTGCGTAGTTTATTGCTCATAAATTTTATGCTGATTAATAAATTTAAATTATTTATTTCTAGTATTTCTTTCTGTTGTAAATTGTAAAATCCGTTGGCCATTCGGATGTATAATGAACGACAATGAACTCGGAAAGCTTTATTTTGAGCAAACTTAAAAATATATTCTTACAAATACGCTTTCATTTAAAATTTTATTTATAATTATTTTAAATAGTAAGTTTAAAACTCTTATAGCTAATCATTTGGTATACATCAGGAGATATTACCTTAGCAGATCAACGATGCGGAGTGCAATAAGTCCCACAAGATAGGGCAGAGGGTGATCAATATGCAGGTTGCACACCCTACGGTTTACAATTAATTTTTATATTTGATTTATTAAATTAATAAAATGAGCGAAAAAACTAAACCGTATGCCTTAATAACTGGCGCCAGCAAAGGCATAGGAAAATCTATTGCTTATGAATTGGCTAAACAGGGGTACCCACTATTGCTTGTTGCAAGAAGTGAAGAGGAATTAAAAGCACTATCTGATGATCTTAAGGTAAAATACGGTATCAATGCTTTTATTTTCTCGATTGATCTTTCGATAAATGATGCATCGGTAAAAGTAACCAATTGGATAAAAAGGAATAACTATCCAGTTGGGATTTTAGTTAACAATGCCGGTTATGGTGTTTGGGGCGATTTTAGTCAGTCTTCTCTAACCAATCAGCTTGGTATGATGCAACTTAACATGAATGTAGTTGTAGAACTTTCGCATTTATTAGTGCCCATACTTTTGCAAGAAAAACAAGCCTACATTTTAAATATATCCAGTACTGCTGCCTACCAAGCTGTACCTACGCTAGCTGTTTATTCAGCAACAAAGGCTTTTGTTTTATCGTTTACCCGTGCCTTGCGTTTCGAACTTGCCCAAACTTCAATTTCAGTAACCTGTTTTAGTCCGGGACCGGTTGATACCGGTTTTGCTGCAAGAGCTGGTCTAGACGCTTTTAGCAAAATGGCTCAAAAGTTTAATATGCAACCTGATGAAGTGGCAAAAATTGCTGTAAAAGCCCTGTTGAACAAAAAATCGGAAGTTATTCCAGGCTTTACAAATATCGTTTCGCTTTATGCCAATCGTATACTACCAAAGGCTTTTATCGAAAAAACGGCAGCCGGGATTTATAAAATTTAAATTTTTTCGAAAAAAATAAAAAAAATATTCTTTGCAAAAGAAAAATTATATTATGTTTGTATTAAATTCTACTAATTCTATAGAGTATGTCAAATAAAGGAAAAAATAAGTTCAATTTTACTAAAGGTCGAATGCACGCAAACATGCTATTGTATTGCTGTTGTTGCCGTCTTTTAGATAAAATTCAAACTATTATTCTTTCATTTTTTAAATCTATATTATCATGGTATCTACTTATAAAACCTTTACCCTTACTGAGCAATTAACTAACGAGCAAATTGACTTTTTTAACCAACATGGTTTCATCCATTTCAAAAAATTTATAAATCCAGAAACTGTTTCATCCATCATTGATGCCTCCAAACAAGTGCAGCAAAATTGGATTGACAACGACGTTGAAAAAGTAAACGGCGTTCCAATTAAATACGGAAAAGATTTAGATGGTTCTCCTATTGTACAACGTTTTGCTTTTATCAACCAACATCACCAAACCTTAAGCGGTCTTTTGCTTGATCCAAGATTTAATAGTTTACTGCAATTGGCAGGCGATGACGCAAGATTAGGTACAGAAGAAAAAGATGGAATGGTTTTTAACCATTATATCAATGGCCCAGAAAGTAAGTTTACTAAAATGGGCTGGCATACAGATGGTTTGAGAGATATTTTTTATGGTGCAAAATTAAACCCAATGCTAAATGTGGGTATTCACCTGAACACTTTGAAACCCGAAAATGGTGGTCTTAAAATCATTCCGGGTACGCACAAGCAAAGTATTTATCAAATGCTTTTTCGTAAAAAGTATTTTTTGGATAATAAAGCCGATCCAGAGGAAGTTTCGATCAATCCGGAAGCTGGAGATTTAACCATTCACGATGGACGTTTGTGGCACAGAGTTGCAGAATCATCTATTCGTGGCGAAGAAAGTAGAAGAAGAGTTATTTATATCCCAATTATAGCAGGAAAATATGCTCCTAAAAATGAGAATAGTCCAACGGTTTTCTATCAGCGCTTTGCGGGTATTGTAAAATAATATGCTTATTATCCTCGCATTTAGTTATCTGGTTAGATCAGGTAAACTAAAAAGAACCACAGATTTTTTTAAAAATACGCAAAGAAAAATAAAATTAAAACTTCTAAAACTAGAATTGGCGATACTATCAGGCTTGCAAATATTGGGCTAATAATGGGAAAAGAAACACAGGTTGAAGATTATAGTACAATTGCACAACGAACATTTTCAGACCGTAAACGAACTAATATTTTAAAAAGAGCAGAACAGTCAACGATTGTATTTTTACTTCCAAAGGTGCCTAAATTCATTTCGCCAAACTTACTCACTTTAATTGGTTTACTTGGTTCGGGATTGATTTTTTTAGCTTTTGTTTTAGGTACTTATGTAACAAATTTGTATTTGCTTTTGGGTATTATTGGTTTGGTTATAAATTGGTTAGGTGATTCTTTAGATGGAAGATTGGCTTATTATAGAAATATTTCGCGCCACTGGTATGGTTTTGCACTCGATATTATTGCCGATTGGATTGGTATTGTACTTATAGGCTTTGGCTACTACATTTATGCTAAAAATGGTACACAAATAGTAGCCTTTGCTTTTGTCGTATTGTATGGTTGGTCTATCATTATTAGCCAATTGCGTTACAAAATTACAAATGAATATAGTATTGATTCTGGCTTTGTTGGCCCAACAGAACTTCGATTTATTATTGCTTTAATTCTAATTATAGAAGTTTGGTTTCATGGATCAATTGCATATTTGGCGGGCTTTATATCTTTTATATTATTTATAATCAACACTGTAGATAGCTTTAAACTTTTAAGGTTGGGTGATTTAAGAGATAAAAACCAAGACTGATATGTTCAGGAAAAAGTCCATTTTTACTTTTCTACAAGCACAAATTGCGGCATTTGTAGGTGGCATTACAGATTATGGCTTAATGATTCTACTAACAGAAGTATTTAAATTTCATTTTACCTTTTCTATTCTAATCTCTGGAACCGTTGGTGCAATTATCAATTTTTGCATCAATAGATTTTGGGTATTTAAAAATCAATCCGGTTATAGCAGTCACATCAATAGTCAGCTTTTTAGATTTTCGTTGGTTGTATTGGGAAGCATTTCCTTAAAATCATTTGGCACGCTTATTTTGCAAAAATCATTGCAAATCGATTATAGAATTGGAAGATTAATCACGGATAGTTTTGTTTCTTATGGATTCAATTATCCACTGATTAGATATTGGGTTTTTAAGCTAAACAAAAAACAGAATGTAACCGAATCAAATTAATCTATTGGGGCTAATTTAACACATAGAAACATAGATTTTAGATACCTAAAAAAAGAATATAAAAAAGAAACTAGTTTGTTTACAAATAGCTATGATTGTTTAAACAAGTGAAACGCCTTTTTTAAGCATTGTGAATCTATGTTTCTATGTGTTAAAAAAATTACAACCAACAGATCATCAAATTTTCGTTATGAACAAATTATCATTTAAATATTTTACAAAATCACTAATCGTTATAACGATCTTAGTAAATATAATTTCTGGAAATCTATTAGCACAATCCAAAAATCCATCGCCATTAAATTTCCCAACGCCTAAAAACATAGATAATATGCTATTTTACATTCAGCGAGATCCCAATATAAACACTGCTATTTATGCCATAAACTACCAGGAAAATGGAAAAATAGACAAAAGCAATCCTATAAAAGCCTATTGGATTCGGTATGCTGAGAAAGGAGAAAAAAAAGATTTTAATTATATGCAACGCAAATTTGCATACGGACTAGAAAGCAAAACCATAAATAACGAGGAGTTTGAGCTTCAATTTGTATCCTATAAAAAGTTACCCTTAACTTTGAAAAAGATAGATTCAGATCAAAAATATCATGTTTTTGTGAGTGTAAATCAGAAAAGAATACAAGTAGAAAAAATATTTGTGCGAATTGAAGGAGGTTCTTTTTGGTTACCAAACGTTAAGTATGCCGAAGTTACCGGAATTGATGCTTCGTCGAATAAAACAATTACCGAAAGAATGTTGTTGTAGTAAGATCTCTTGACAATTTTTTTTTAAGTCTAAATTATAATATTTGTCTTTATCTTTAAAAATTAAATTGAAGTAACACAATCAAGATTTTTACCACAATCTAAGTACATTAAAATGAAGACCACTAATGATTATCACATTAAAAAAAGTTTAGTTATAATTTCTTTATTTTTTATAATTGGCTGCCAAAACTTTCATCATGTAGTAGAAAGTCCGGAGAAAGTAAATGAAACAGTATCTATTGATAAAAAGGATATTATTTCATCTGATATTTTAACAGCTGAACAGCAGGCAAAACTCACGCCTCATGAAGTACTAGAACGATTAAAAAAAGGTAATAAAGCTTTTGTTGAAGACAATCTTACGATTCGCAATACTACCGAAAGGGTTCGAAAAGCATCTTTAGGTCAGTATCCAAAAGCAGTGGTTCTATCGTGTTTAGACTCGCGTGTGCCGGTTGAAGATGTTTTTCATAGTGGTATCGGTAATCTATTTGTTGCCAGAGTAGCAGGAAATGTTGTAAATGATGATATTTTAGGAAGCTTAGAATATGCCTGTAAAGTATCCGGGGCAAAGCTCGTATTGGTGCTGGGACATGAATATTGCGGTGCTATTAAATCTGCAATAAGTGACGTCAAATTAGGAAATATAACCACATTGCTGGATAAAATACAGCCGGCAGTTAAAGAAGCACGTTTAAGTTTTAAAGGCGAAAAGACAGCCTCGAATGAAGCATTTGTAGAAGCAGTTTGTGATGCAAATGTTAGACTTGCCATTGATCAAATCCATCAAAGAAGCAGTATTTTGAAAGAAATGGAAGAAAAAGGCGAAATATTAATTGCAGGCGGTGTTTATAATATGAAAACAGGAGAGGTAGAGTTTTTTGATTCAAAGAAAACTACTCCCAACAAATAAATTAAAAAAGGCTGGCATTTGTAAGCAAACACATTCATTAAATAAAAAAGAGCATTATAAAAATGCTCTTTTTTGAATTCTAAAATAGATTTCACACTTTATTTAAAGTACTTTCTCATATTCTAAAGTTCCCAATTGATCTGTTGTAATGATTCTCTTTTTTGAATCAAAATAATCAATTTTAAAAGGTACTGTAAAGATTCCGGAAATTATTGTAAGTTCATCGTTATTATTAGATAACTTCCATTTTCCTTTGTGGGTTTTGTCACCAACAAGACTTTGAAAAAGATTATTATCTTCAAACACCTGATAAACCTGATCTGTTTTGTAGTATTCCTGAATATTTTTTTCTTTACCTTTTTGTGTCCATTTTACTAATTTCCATTTTCCAATAAGTTCAGTAGATGTTTGCGAATAGGAGGTAAGGCCATAAATGCAAAACAATAAAAGAATTAGTTTTTTCATAATTTTTTATTTTGATATGATTTTTAATTCAAAAATTATTTGATATTCTAAATTAAGAAAAATCCTTTTATCTATTAAAAAAAAGATGATTTTTTCTATTTAAAATTCCCATCTCATAAATGCTTCCATAGCAGCATAACCAGACAAACGTATTTAAATCTTAAATACTTTTTTATAAATCAAATATTTTTGACGTAGTTTTATACCTTGATTTGTCTAATCCTTTGGCATGCGAAAAAATAAAAATAAGATACCCGTTAATACTATGGATAATACCTTTAGTCTGGGTATTTCCATTGATAAAAACAGTATTGAAAAGTCTGATTTTAAAACTTCGAAACAGCAAGAAGAAGCAAATCAGGCGCATCGGGATGAAGGATATACATTTCATATCCTTGAAAAAGGCGAGGTTACAATAGAAATCGATTTTCAAACCTATTGTATTTCGTCTCCGGCAGTAGTATATCTTCATCCGGATCAGGTACATAGAATCCTGGATATTGATGATATTATTGTTTGTACAATGTCTATTAGCAGTGCAAATCTCAATGAAGGATACCTTAAGATATTAGAAGATCTTAGTCCAACGGCTCCACTATCCTTAAGCTGCGAAGATTCCTTAACCATATCGAGCATCTTTTTACTTTGTCTTACGTTTTACAGACAGAAGGAAAATAAAATGTATTATCCACTCTTAAAAGACAGTTGTAATACATTGGTTGGTTTTTTACTATCACAGTTTTTAAATATAAAAAAATTAGAAGATAATTTTTCAAGATTTGATAAAGTAGCCAAAGCTTTCAAAAAATTGCTTGAAAAAAATTACTCTACTTTAAAACGTCCCGGTCAATATGCTGCTCTACTGCACATTTCTACATCGTATCTAAACGAGTGTTTAAAAGAAAGTACCGGCTATTCTGTTTCGTACCTTATTCAGGACAGAATCATTTTAGAAGCGAAACGTCTTCTGTATCATACTGATAAGTCTGTAAAAGAAATTGCCTTCGAACTTGGATATGCTGATTATCCTTATTTCACGCGATTATTTTCTAAAGTAACCGGAATTTCGGCAATAACATTCAGAAGAAAAAACCACGATTAGTCCAATTATTGCTTTGGTTAACCATTTTTTGTATGCAGTAAATCGATGAGCTTTGCAGTGTAATAATTAATTAATAAAAAAAATGGAACCAAATAAAAAAGTGTTGATCTCAGGAGCAAGTTTTGCGGGGTTGACTACAGCGTACTGGATGAATAAATTAGGTTACAAAGTAACTATCGTAGAGCTTGGTGATGCGCTTAAAAAAGGCGGAACACCTGTTGATATAAAGGGTCAGACAGTGGAGATTGTAAAACGAATGGGACTTTTTGAAGAGATAAAGAAACAGCGAATTGGTCCTGAAAAGTGGGAGTTTAAAAATGCCAATGATCAAACAGGCTACAGCTTTATATTAAGGCAGCCAGGAGAAGAATTGCCTGAGGATGAATTTGAAATCGAAAGAGATTCATTACTGATCATGATGTATGAACAGATAAAAACAAATGTAGAGATCCTGTTCAATAACAGTATTGAGGCACTATATGAAACTCAGGATAATATCGAAGTATCTTTTAAAGATGGCGCTACAAATCAGTATAATTATGTCTTTGGATGTGATGGAATACATTCTGCCGTCAGGAAAATTTGGTTTGGACACGAATCAGAATACGCTCACTACTTAGGGCAGTATTTTTCTATTGCTGTGGTCGATAAACTATTGGTGGAGAATGGCACGTATCAAATGTATGCGGAACCAAATAAAGGTGCGGCGCTTTATGCCCACAGTAACAAGACGGATGTGATTTTTACTTTCAGGTCTGAAAATGAGATTGTGTATGATTTTCGAAATCAGAAAGAGAGCAAAGAAATTGTATCGAACCAAATGAAAAGTATGGGCTGGCGATCTGCAGAACTTCAATCGGAATTATTGAACTCCAATGCGTTTTATTTCGATAAATTCTGCCAGATAAAAATGCCGTCCTGGACAAAAGGCAGAGTTGCTTTGGTTGGTGACGCAGGATACTGCGCTTCGCCAGCTGCAGGAATGGGTGGATCATTGGCAATAATAGGAGCAACTGCTTTGGCTGACGCATTTTCTCTATATCAGGATGATTATCAACAGGCGTTTGATACCTACAACAAGGATCTCAGATCATTTATAGAAGAGGTACAGGCAGATGCTGTGCAGACTTTAGATAAATTACTACCGCGCAGTGAAGAGGAAGTAAAGACAATGTGGAAAGAGGGGATTTCATTTTGACTACACTTTTGACCAATCAGGCTAATTTTCTGTAAATGCACTCTTTTACCTTTGTTTAATAAAATTTATAAAGATGAAAGATAGTATAGAAACACAAAATCAGATCTTATCAGATCGAAAAATGAAGGCCATTTTGCAGTATGAATTTGGAGGTCCTGAAGTAATGAAATATGAAGAAACTCTAATACCGGACTTAAAACCGGGAGAAGTCCGTGTTCGTGTGCATGCAATTGGTGTTAATCCGCCAGATTGGTATCTTCGTGATGGATATAAAATGCTGCCTCCGGAATGGCAACCTCAGGTAGCTTTTCCTGTAATTTTAGGTACAGATATTTCAGGTGTAATTGAGGCTTTGGCAGATGATGTGAATGAATTCTCTGTTGGTGAAGAAGTATATTCAATGGTTCGTTTTCCTAGTTACGGTCCTAGCAGAGCTTATGCTGAATATGTTACTGTACCAGCATCTGAAGTTGCCCGCAAGCCTTCCGGAATAAGTCATCTGGAAGCGGCAGCAGCGCCTATGTCTTTGCTTACAGCATGGCAGTTTATGATCGAACTAGGTCATAATGAACCAAATCCGCTTCAAGCTAATACGCATCAGCCGGTTCCTTTAAAAGACAAGAGAGTTTTGGTAAATGGAGCCGCAGGAGGAGTAGGTCATTTTGCTGTACAATTAGCCAAGTGGCAGGGCGCATATGTGATTGCGGTGGCTTCGGGAAAACATGAAGCTTTCTTGCGCGATCTGGGTATTGATGAATTTATCGACTACACCAAAACAAAACCAGAAGATACTGCCCGGAATATTGATTTGGTAATTGACGCTGTTGGAGGTCCAGCCAGTGACCGTTTTTTACGTACTTTAAACAAAAATGGCGCCTTATTTCCAATATTTCCACTAGGATTCTCGGGAAATGAGGAAGCCGAGGAACTTGGAGTTGTAGTATCGGCGACTCAGGTAAGATCAAGCGGCGCTCAGCTTGCAAAAATTGCCCCTTTACTATCAAATGGAACAATTCGTGTTGCTATTGATAGCATATTTCCACTAGCAGATGCCCATCTGGCTCACAAGAGGGCAGAACAAGGACATATTCAGGGTAAAATTGTTCTTACAATAGACTAAAGCAGCACAAATTTAAGGCTGTCCAACTTAAGGACAGCCTTAAAATTTATTGATTCACTTAAACCAATTACAATGCCTATAAAAGACCTTGCAGATAAGATTTTATTAAAGGAACTTATTGATAACATCTCCATTTATGGAGACAAAAAAGATTTTGACAAGCAAGTGCAGTTATTCTCCTCAGATGCAATATCGGAAACATTTATGAATGGTAAGTCCTTGCTGAAATTGAAAGGTAGAATTGAAATGAAAGCTGCTTTTGCGGAGTTTTTAAAAGACTATGATGTGGTTTATCATTTTAATGGACAGCAGAAACTCACTATAAATCAAGATAAAGCTACAGCTACAGGAGTTATTTATTGTCTGATCACGCTGATAGGAATTGAAAATCATAAAAAAATTAAAACCTCTATTGGAGCGACTTATCAAGATGAGTATGTTTTTGAAAACGGGCAATGGCTTATCGCAAAAAGAATTGGAAATTTTGAATGGCAGGATAAAATCGAAGTAGTTTAAGTATTTTTATAATTTGTAAATTAGCGGACTATGAAAGCAAAAGCAGAACCTGATTTTTTTAACAGTATTTCATCCTATTTACGAGCTTTGGGACTGCCTAAACCTTTGCATCCATTAATAGCACTTATAAAATATGATGGCGATACGGTAAGCCGCGAAAATGCAGGACGAAGTTTTCTTGTAGATTTCTATAAAGTTTCTTTTAAGGAGAATTTTACAGGTAATGTAAAATACGGGCAAGGCTATTTTGATTTTGAAGAAGGAGGTCTTGCTTTTTTTGCTCCTAATCAAGTGATAACCATGTCGACTGATGAAAGCTGTTATGAGGATGGCTATAACTTATATTTTCATGCTGATCTTATTAGAAATTATCAGCTGGGAAAAACGATACAACAGTACGGTTTTTTTTCCTATGCTGTAAATGAGTCACTTTTTGTTTCTGACAAGGAGAAAAAAATACTGATAGGACTTTTCGAAAACATTGCCGCAGAGCTCGATAATAACACAGATAATTTTAGCCAGAATGTTTTGGTCTCACAAATTGAGTTACTATTAAATTACAGCAACAGATTTTACAATCGGCAGTTCCTAACCCGTAGTGCTGTCCATAATGATCTGATCACTCAAATGGATATCTATTTGGCTGATCGATTTGCAGATCAGCATGCAGGAATACCTACTGTACTGGAGGCTTCAATACATCTGGATGTTTCTCCCCGATATCTAAGCGATATGCTAAAGTCCTTAACCGGATTGAGTGCCCAGCAGTATATACATAACAGGCTAATCGAAAAAGCAAAAGAAAAATTAGGTTCGACGAGGCTTACAGTAGCAGAAATTGCTTACCATTTAGGATTTGAACACCCGCAGTCTTTTAATAAACTCTTTAAGCGCTACACGGAAATGACTCCTCTTTCTTTCAGAAAAAAATTTTAACGGATCAATACTATTAAAATAACCTAAAAGACTGTCTAAATTCAAGCGGAGAAAAATTAGTTTTCGTTTTAAAAAGGCGGCTAAACGACTGAGGATGCTCAAAGCCTAATTCATATGCAATTTCTGCTACTGACAAATTAGAAGTAGATAATTTTTCTTTTGCCTTATCAATAAGTTTATTGTGAATATGCTGTTGGGCACTTTCTCCCGTAAAGGAACGCAGCATATCACTTAAATAATTAGCCGAGGTATTAAGTTTGCCTGCAAGATAATGAACAGTTGGAATTCCTTCTGTCAATGATTTTTGATTGTTAAAATGATCGTCTAAAATTTCTTCAAGTTTTTGAAGCAGAGTGTTATTAGCAACTTTACGAGTGATAAACTGGCGTTTATAAAAACGATTGCTGTAATTTAGTAATAATTCAATTTGCGCAACAATTACATCCTGGCTTAGATCATCTATTCTGCTGTTTAATTCATCATCAAGAATTTCAAAAATAGTCATGATAGTTGTTTTTTCCTTATCTGATAAATGAAGTGCCTCATTGGCAGAATAAGAAAAGAAACCGTATTCCTTGATTTTTTTTGCCAACGGATAAGACAGAAAAAAATCAGGATGAATAAGCAATAAATGACCTGAATTTGCTTGCTCTGACGGAGATTCAAATATTTGTCCCGGAGCGGTAAAAACCAATCCGCCTTCACCAAAATCATAGTAGTTTTGCCCATATTTGGCTTTACCGCAAAGAAGCGTTTTATAGGCAATTTTATAAAAATTTAAAACGATAGAATGGGGTAATCCATGTGCTTCAATTTTCATGTCTTTTATGTCAATAAAACTAATCATAGGGTGTAAGGGCTTTTTGAGCCCAAACACCTCATGAAAATTGGATAAAGATTCGAATTTGTATAAATTATTTTCTTCTTTCTTCATTTTACAAATTTACACTTTTTAGGTTTACTGTTTTTTACCAGAGAGTTTCTCGAGTTTCAGGATTATGCGTGCAGTTTCAAAACCAATACTTTTGTTGGCTCCTGTTATTAATGCTTTTTTCATTTTAAATTAATTTGATTCGTTATAAACCTTTGCAAAATCTTTAGCAAAATCTACTAGTTTTACTTTTCCTAAGGTTGGTTTATGAAGGTAATAATCAGCATACAGGCTTCCGTCTCTTTGTGCCGCCTGCATTTGCACAAATCCGTTAGCAATCCATTCATTTACTCCGGCTGATAGCATACCATCAAGAGTTTCATCATCTGAAATGACAGACCATTCTAAGTCTGGTTTACCAATCGCCTGACCAATAATTTGGGCAACTTCATTAGGCGACACTTCATCACTTGCCAAATAGCGAACCGTTCTGCCTTCAAAAGGCTTATCCATTTCTTCAGCAATAGCGTTAGCTATATCAAGAGGCGAAACCCAGGGCTCTTTTTGGTCGCCACCATAACTTTGAATTATTTTATCATGCGTTTTGATGGTCTGCATATACCTGAATATGTTATTGAAAAAGCCTACAGGTCTCATAAATTTAATAGAGACATTTTCTGGCAGTTGATTCAGGATGGTTTCAACAGTGTTATGAAGATACAGACTGCCAGTTCCTTTATTGGTATGGGCTCCAATACTGCTTAAGTGTACCACTTTTAGAACCCCGCTTTGTTCTAAAGCTTGTTTGTAGTTGTTTCCAATTTTTTTAAATGCAGCAACAAAATCTACATTTTGATCAAAGATGCTTCCTATTCCTTCCCATGCTTCCATTAGATAAACAATATCAGCACCTTTAAAAGTTTGAGTTAAAAAAGAAACATCCTGCATAGTACCAATTGCGGCTTTGGCACCAAGCGCCTCAATATCATTTTGTCTGTTGTTTTTGCTTGAGATAACCGTTACCGAATGTCCTTTTTGCACCAACTCAATAACTAATGGTTTTCCAATGTTTCCCAACGAACCTGTAAGTACAATATTCATAATTTTAAGTATTTGTTTGTTCAGACAAAGGTCATCATCAATACAAACAAACATTTAACTGAAATCAGGAATTTTGTAACCGAAATTAGGTTTAAGTTTTAATTATAAAAGTTTCTCTTTTAATTAAACGACTTTCTAAATTCTAAAGGAGACAGGTTCGTTTTCTTTTTGAATAAATTACCAAAAGTCTGTGGATATTCAAAGCCTAGTTGATACGCAATTTCACTCATCGATAAGTTGGTTGTAGATAATTTTTCCTTTGCCTTGTCTATTACTTTGTCCTGAATATGCTCTTGTGTACTTTTACCTGTCAAAACTTTGAGCACACTGCTTAAATAGTTAGGAGATACAGCTAGTTTTTCTGCCATAAATTGAACAGTCGGTATTCCTTTTAAGAGCAAATCATCGTTATTAAAATAAGCAATAAGAATATCTTCAAGGTCATTCAAAATTTGATGATTTATTTTTTTTCGCGTAATAAACTGACGATTGTAAAAACGATCAGCGTAGGTAAGGAGGGTTTCGATTTGAGTAATTATAATGGTTTCGGTAAATTTATCCAGATTGTTATGATATTCCTGCTCTATATTTTTGATTAGGTTTTCAACAATAGTTTCTTCTTTTTGGGAAAGATGCAACGCTTCATTTACACAATATCTAAAATACTCGTATTTTGCAATATTTTTTGCTAAGGCTGTATTCCATAAAAAATCCGGATGTATGAGTAGCATCCAGCCTGTACTTGTAAAATCGGTATCGGCCTCAAAAGAGAAAACCTGATTTGGAGCAATAAAAAATAAAATACCCTGATCAAAGTCATACGGTTGCTGGCCATACAAATAATTGATATTTCCTGTCAAATCCCGTTTTAAGGAAATCATATAGAAATCGAATACAACACTAATTTTACTTACAACCGGCTTAAAATTGTCCAGGTTTATTAAGCTGATTAGCGGATGTTGTGGCTTGGATATTCCTAGAATGTTATGATATTCGATAATCGTTTTAATTCTGTAGGGTGTAATTTTTTCCATGCTGTTATTTGATAAATGGTTTTCCCTGCAAGGCCTGAGCTAAAGTAAGGGTAACAAAAATAAAATACAGCCCACTTATTAAGTAGACCTCTTTTTTAGTGTTTGCCAATACAAATGTAAGAAACGGAATAATCTGCAAGGCGTGTATTCCTAAAAAATGAGCCACTCTCAAATCGCCATAATTTTTACTCCAATTCAAAATAGGGATTCCCTCAGTACTATCTTCTGCGCCAATGGTATGTTTAAAAAAGCTGATCATTGCATATCCCTCGAGCATAAATACAACCATTATCAGTAGACTTAACTTTATTGCGAGAATCATTTCATCACTTGTACTAAAGTGTTTTTGACTAAAAAAAAGAGTGATAATAAACAGCGTATGAATTAAAATGATCAGCAGCGACAAACCCATTAAGGCAAAAATAATTCTGTCCAATGGCGTATCTATGTTATAATGCGATTTTCTGCCACGTGATGCTTGCAGGGTAATCAGAAACAATTCAATAGAAAAAAATAGAATAAAACTCCAGCAATAATTAGTTACTTGTTTTTGATTATCTAAATACACTAAATACAAAGCCATTGTAAAAGCAAATATACCAATTGAAATGAAAAATTTGAACGGCTTTGTCCAGGCACTAATTCCTGCAACCTGGAGCGTACTGTATTTACTTACTACCAGACAAATAAATCCGCCAACAAAGCAAAATAGGGTGAAGGCTAATAATGATTCGGTTTTATCTTTAAAATATTCAAAAAAGGTATTCAACATGTTCCTGTTTTTTAGTGTCACAAAGTTGGGAAACATACCTAAAAAGGGTTTAACAAAATCTACTGTTGTTTTATGAATATATAAGGTTCCTTAAATTTAGTTAAGTAGTATATACTTTATGTCTCAATTTTTTTTAGGCTCTAATTATATAATATCAATTGTAAAAGATATAATTATTACGTAACAAGCTTACAGACATTTGTATTAAATAATATGGTCTTTTATAATTATTTAAAATTAGAAAATCATGGAGAGCAAAAATACTAAAAAACGCATCGCAATTTTGGGAGGTGGACCAAGCGGACTTTTTGTTTATAAAAGATTGGTTGAATCCGGATCAAATGATTTCGAAATTGAGATCTTCGAAAGAAAGGGAGAGCTTGGATCCGGAATGCCGTACAGCATCGAAGGAGCAAATGATGAGCACATTACGAATGTATCAGACAATGAAGTGCCGGAAATTGTTACCTCAATGTCTGATTGGATCTATACCGCACCTGCCGAATTACTGCAAAGATTTAATATTAAACCGGATCAATTTAACGAATATAAGGTTGTGCCGAGACTGTTTTTTGGACATTATCTTGCTGCACAATTTGAAATATTACTCAAAGCAGGATCAAAAGCAGGAATTGACACAAAAGTGCATTTTGAGAGTAGTGTTACCGATATTAAGTACGATTCTAAAAATGAAACTGTTACTGTTGAAACCTTAAATAATACTACTAAAAATAATACTACTAAAGAATTTGATTATGCTGTGATCTGCACCGGACACAACTGGCCGGTACGATACGAAGGCAAAGTATCCGGTTATTATGATGCGCCTTATCCGCCTCAAAAATTAGTGCAACATTTTAATCATCCTATTGCTGTAAAAGGCTCTTCTTTAACAGCGATTGATGCCATAAGAACACTGGCAAGAAATAACGGAAAATTTGAAAAAAGGTCCGATGATACACTTTATTTTGAATTAAATCCGGAAAGCCCTGATTTTAAAATAATGATGCATTCCAGAAGTGGTATGCTCCCTGCAGTTCGTTTTCACTTAGAAGATTCCCATCTTTCTAATGACTCTTTATTAACTAAAGAAGAAATAGAAGAACACAGAAAAAATAATGATGGATTCTTGTCGCTTGATTTTATTTTTGAAAAGGATTTTAAAGAAATATTTCGCGAGAAAGATTCTGAATTTTATCAGCGCATTAAAGATTTTTCAATTGAAGATTTTGTAGGCAATATGATGGAACTGCGGGAACGTCTTGATCCGTTTCAACTCTTAAAAGCGGAATATGTGCAGGCCGAAAAATCTATTAAAAGAAAAGAATCGGTTTATTGGAAAGAAATGCTGGCAGTACTGAGTTTTGCTATGAATCATCCCGCTAAATATTTTTCGGCAGAAGATATGCATCGGCTTCAAAAAGTACTTATGCCGCTTATTTCGATAGTAATTGCATTTGTTCCCCAAAAATCCTGCGAAGAATTGCTGGCATTGCATGAGGCTGGTGTACTCGATCTTGTTTCTGTTGGCGATGATAGTACAGTTGAACCGCAAAATGGAGGAGGAGTTCTCTATAATTTCACGGAGAACGAAAATAATAAGCAGTCCGTATATTATAAAACATTTGTAGATTGCGTGGGACAGCCGCATTTATCTTATCATGATTTTCCTTTTAAGAGTCTGCTGGCTCAAAAAGCAATTAGTCCTGCCCGTTTAAAATTTCAATCGGCTCAGGCAGGTCATGATGCCTATATGAAAGACTCCGAGGCAGTTGCGAAAGAGGAGAACGGAGATTATTTTTTAAATGTTTCGGGAATAGCTATAAATGACAATTTTCAAATTATGGATCAATACGGCGCTTACAATAATAATTTATATATTATGGCTGTGCCTTATATTGGAGGCTTAAATCCCGATTATTCCGGTTTGGATTTTTGTGAAGCCGCTTCTCTGCGCGTAGTTAATGATATTTTAGAAAAATAAACCATAATAGACTGAAAGGTTACAGTACTTATTGATTACCCACAAATTGCACAAATTAGCCCTAATTAATTTTTGAAAATTTGTGTAATTTGTGGTTCAATTATTTTTAGAAGCTAAAGCAAAACGGACTAAAGTTAGCTAGTATTAAACGATCTACACTTTTATGCATTGGGATGAACGCAGTTTTTCCAGTATTCAATGGCTGTATTGATTATTAGTTTTGTTTTATGATAGTCATTTTGTTTTTTAAAAAAGCCCTGAATACTAAGCGTCGTATAAGCCTCTTCAATCGCCTGATCTGATGCTGCCGTAGAATAAAAAATGAATGGGATACTCTTTTTTCTCAAAATTTCGTGAGCATCAATAAGACGTTTTAGTTCCAGTCCGTTCATGATGGGCATATTGATATCACAAAAAATAATCAACATTTTTTCATCAGTTTCAGCCAGGTAAGAAAGTGCTTCGGCTCCATTTACTTTCCATACAATTTTGTTCGTATAGCCAAGAGAGGTAATTACATCTTCCAAAATCTCCTTGTCATCAATATCATCTTCTACTATAAGGATATTTGAGTTCTTCATTATTTGATTAATTTAAATTGCCTAAATATATACCTTTTTTTAAGTGTTTTAATGATTATGAGAGAATTTATTGCATTATAATGTTGGGATATGCTGCACAAATCATAATCTATGAGCTGCTGCACTATAACGCCAGTCCAGTGCCAGATCGGTACATAAATAACTTGCTACATTCTGGCGTCCGCGGTTGCTCATAAAACCTGTTAATTTAATTTCGACCATGTTAGCATCAGTTTCATTATCCGTTATTCGTAAATCTGTTTTAAACCAAACTATTGCTGTTTTCATAAGCTATTTATATTTTTCAGATAATAATCGGCTTGTTTTAATAAGGCTGTTTTATCTTCGGGTTTCATTTTATGCCATACTTTATACATCATACCAATTCTTGGATTTTTAGCCAGTTTATCTTCATGTTTGTCGTAAAAATTCCAATATAAACTATTAAAAGGGCAGGCTTTATCGCCTGTTTTTTTTGCTTTATTATAAAAACAGGTACCACAATAATGACTCATTTTGTCAATATAAGTGGCCGAACTTACATACGGTTTTGTGCCCACAATTCCACCGTCTGCAAACTGGCTCATGCCTCGTGTGTTGGTAATTTCGACCCAATCCAGCGCATCGATATAAATGCCCAGATACCACGCATCAACCTCGTCAGGATCAGTACCGGCAAGAAGCGCAAAATTTCCGGTAATCATAAGACGCTGAATATGATGTGCGTAAGCAAAAGTTAAAGATTGTGTTATGGCGTTTTTTAAGCAGTTCATTTTTGTTTTCCCTGTCCAATACCAGTCTGGTAGTTTTTCACGATGGTTAAAAAAGTTCAATGCCGCAAATTCAGGCATTTTGAGCCAGTAAATACCACGCATATACTCCCGCCAGCCAATAATCTGGCGTACAAAACCTTCCAATTGATTGTAGGCTATAATTTCCGGCTCCTTTTGCCACGCTTCAATTGCTGCCTGAATAACTTCGGCAGGAGAAATTATTTTTGTGTTTAACGAAAAAGACAATCTCGAGTGATACAGCGACCATTCGTCAGGAGCCATAGCATCCTGATAAGAACCAAATAAAGGCAGACATTCGGTAACAAAAAAATCAAGCATTTCCAGAGATTGTTTGCGATTTACAGGCCAGATAAAATGAGCACTGTCAATGGTTTCCATAGTTTTAATATCGGTTTTTAAAATCTCCTGTTCGATTTCATACACATTATTATTAAAAACTAAAGGTGGAGTAGGTTTATGATTTTTAGGCAGTTTTTTTCGGTTTTCTTCGTCATAATTCCATTGGCCTGTAGTTGGAGTATCTCCCGCCATAAGCACGTGATGTTTTTTTCGCATGGCGCGGTAAAAATTTTCCATGAGGAATGTTTTTTTTCCTTCAAAGAATTTGCCCAACTCATCCCGCGTACTAAAAAAATGCTCAGTATCATAAACGTTAAAAGGAATAGAAAGCTGGGAACAAAAGTTTTTCAATAGCAAATCGACCCGATATTCATCCGGCAATTGATGCTCAAAAGTTGTATAATGCTCTTTTGAAATAATAGCAGACAAATTAGCTTCCAGAGACTGCAGATTATGGTTGTCGTTTAATTTTAGATAAATACAATTATGGTTTTTACCTTTTAAATCTTTAGAAAACTCGCGCATTGCGGCAAAAAAACCTGCTATTTTTTGAATATGATGTGTGGCATAATCGGTTTCTGTTCGAATTTCCATCATGATATACGTGACCGAATCGTCTGTTTTTTCAAACCAGGAATGATTACAGTTCAACTGGTCACCAAGAATCAGCCTTAAAGTTTTATGCCCCATATTATTTATTCATTCTGCATTTGTCACTGCAATATTTAACTTCATCCCACACTTTTTCCCATTTCTTCCTCCATGAAAAAGGACGATTACAAACCGGACAAATTTTAGTGGGCAGATTTTCTTTTTTTACTTTTCGCATTAGAATTACTGCTATATCAATTACTGGACTTTAATTTCTTCTTTTTTTCGGATACTCCAAATAGCGACGCTGGCCTTTTTTCTAGTCTCTTCAATATCTACTATCGGAAACGGATAATCCTTTCCAATCTCACACTGGTACAATTGCTGATCAATCAAACCTAATTTCCACGGCTCATGAAGTAAATGCGGCGGAATATTAGCTAATTCAGGAATCCATTTTTTAATAAAAATTCCTTCGCTGTCATGTTCTTCAGAGTTTTTAATAGGATTATAAATTCTAATAGTTCCGGTGCCAGTCACGCCCGCCTGCATTTGTAACTGTGGATAATGAATTCCGGGTTCATAATCGAGAAACTGCCGTGCTAAAAAATGAAGTTCGCGCCAGTCCTGCCAGAGATTAAAAACAAAAAAAGAAACCACCAGAGCGCGCATTCTAAAATTGATAAAACCCGTTACGGCTAAACACCTCATGCAGGCATCAACAATAGGAACGCCGGTTTTTCCTTCCTGCCATGCTTTTATATAGATTTCGTTTTTAGGTTTTACGAGTGCATCAAAACTGTGATCTATGTTTTCAAACTCAATTCGGCAGTCGCTTTCAAATTTCTGCATAAAATGACAATGCCAGTGCAGTCTTGAAACAAAATTAAGCATCGCTTTTTTATTGGATGATCCTTCATAAAACTGATTGGTATAATGATACACCATGCGCATGCTGATGTTTCCGTAAGCCAGATAAGGAGAAAGTCTGCTGCAGCTTTTTCGGCTTAGACTGGGTTTAGAAATATGTTTGCTATAATTTAAATGTCGTTCTTCGGCAAAACTTTTCAAATAGCGCCACGCCCAATATTCGCCGCCTTGCTGAAAGTTTTCATTGCGTTCAGTAAGAGCTTTAGAAAGTGTTTTTCCTTTTAAATTTTGATAAAAATCAGCATTTAAACTTTCAAAAGTAATCGTATTCAAATCAATTATTTTAGGAGTTGCGCGCATTACTTTCTCCCAGCGTTCGTCCCAGTTTTGTCTGGATCGCAGTTTCCGGATTACGCCATGCAACTGCGATTGTTTCCACGATATATTGTGATTTTCAAAAAAAGACTGCATCGCAATATCGCGGTCAAATGTGATTTTAGTGCCAATTTCCTGATGCGAAAAAACGGTTTTAATGTCATAAATACTGTATAACTGCTCAAAAACAGACTGAACTTCATGATGAAAATAATAAAGCTGTGCTCCAAGCGGCTTTAGTTTACTCTGCATTTCTTGCAGAGATTCATAAACAAACCTCCAATGACGAACATCAGCATCATCGTACGCCATTACAGAAGGCTCAAAAAAATAAACCAAAAGCAGCGGAATATTTTCTTGTTGCGCCATAAAAAGAGGTTCATGATCTGTAAAACGCAGATCACGTTTGAACCAAATAATATTTATCTCTTTTTTATTCAATTTTTAGTAATGATGTAATTTCCTTATCAGGTTTTGCATACGATAATCGGTCGAGTTGTATCGTTTTATGATAACTGGCTAAACCGGTTATGGATGCCCATGGTTTTCCAGCCTGCCAAATCATCTGCTTTTATTACCGGCGCACCAACACTCGTGGCATACGGCAAGAGGCGCGCATTATAACCATACTCCTCAGAAAATACGATATTATCCGGTTTATCTTTTTTCATTAGCTGCAACTATTTTTCTCATCGTTTAGAGATTTTATTATTTGAAATGGCTCTTTGTCTGCTGCATTTAAAACGATCGATTTCCGCAGGGCGTTTTGCTGCATGCTTCGTTTTGCAATTCTCAACACGTTTGCGCCATAATTTATAACTGCCAAATTTCAGTTCTTTTTTCATTAAAGTTTTTACATCAGCTTCTGATAAATTAAATTGAAATTTTATGGCATCAAAAGTGGTTCTGTCTTCCCACGCCATTTCAATGATGCGATCCAGTTCAAGCACAGAGAAGTTACTATGTTTTACATTCATATAAATAATTTGTTAAGACAATTAGAAAGGAATAATTGTAGTGCTAAAGTACTTAATTAAATTTATTTTGTTTAACCTTATTCAATAAAAGTTAAACAATTTGCAAGATTTAAACCAGCTTATTATTAAAGTTAATTAGTAGATTGAATTTTAATTTAAAGAAAACATATTGGAGGCTACTCCAGACAGCTATAGCACCAGCCTTGGCAGGAATATAATAAACATCTGGTAATCAAATACTAATGGTTTTTTTAGATAAAACGGTCTGATTTATTTAAATAAAACCAAAAACGATGTATTTTTGCTGCAATTAAAAAAGCAGACAAATCATTTGAAAAGGTTTTTCATCATATTACTTTCCTTGCTGATCATGTTGCCATCCTTTGGCAGCCTGTTTGTATATGGTTTTTTTAAGATGAATCAAAAGGAGATTGCTCAGACCATCTGCGTACAGCGAAAAATGGTTTTTAATACCTGTAACGGACGTTGTGAACTTCAAAAAAGTCTAAAAAAATACGATGACAACGAAAAGAAAATGCAGAACAACCTGAAAGAAAAAACAGAGTTGGTTTACATTTTACATACTTCAAATAACACTTTCAAATTAATTGCACCTATCGGAATTAAAGCAGACTTTCCGGCTAGATTCGACAATAAACCTGTTTCTGTTTCAACCCAGACTTTTCGTCCCCCTTCTCTTTTTATATAAATTCTAATTTCAATTTCAATTCGTATTGAAATCATTTTCATTGTTGTGTAACAATGAAAGAGTGCTTGCACTTTAATAAAATTACAATTATATAAAATTACAAAATGAAAAAAGGGATATTTTTTGTGGTAGCTTTAGCTACTTCACTACAAATCTATGCACAAAAAAAGGACAGCACAGCCAACAAGTATACCATAATGGACGAGGTAATTATTGAAGGAGTCAGAAAGTCCAAAGATGTTTCGAGTGAATTAGCTTCGAAATTGTCACTCAAGAACTTAGAAAATCCTCAGGTGACCGCTTCGGTTTCCCCCCAACTTATTAAAAACAGAAATTTTTACACCCAGGATCAAATGCTGCAAAATGCCACTGGTGTTGCTCCTAGTTGGGCGGGAATTTCACCTTATTATTCCATTCGGGGATTTCGTACCCGTTCCAGCTTCAGAAATGGTGTAAACGGTTATGTGGCCTCAGATATGGATCCGGTCAACATCGCGCAGTTAGAAGTGATCAAAGGACCAAGTGCCGTAATTTTTGGAGGAGGCGGTTCTACTATGATTACTTTTGGCGGACTGATTAATCGTGTTACCGTTAAGCCTCAGCATACCACTTTTGCCGACATTAGTGTAACAGGCGGATCTTACGATCTGCAGCGGGCCACCCTTGATATCAACAGACCTCTTGACAAAGACGGTAAGGTTCTTGCCCGATTAACCGGCGCTTATACCTACAAAGGTTCTTTTCAGGACCAGGGTTTTTCAAAAACATTTTTTTTAGCTCCCAGTATTTCTTACAACCTTAGCGATGACTTAAAAATTCAGCTTGATGCCGAAATTTTAAATAAAACCGCTACGAACAATCCGCTGTATCAAGTGGCTTTAGGGACTGCTAAATCGGCTGATGAACTCCATTTAGATTATTACCGTTCTTTCAATGACAACTCGGTTACGCTCCATAATAAGGCGGTAAATATTTACGGAAAAATTATTTACAGGCTTTCAGAAAATTGGAAGTCGGAAACCAATTTAATTTCAGTTAATAATAAAACTCCGGGCGATTACATCCGGCTCAGATTAGATGATGACAGTAAAAATGTGACACGAAGAGTGTACAGAATGTATCCCGAAACGATTACCAGCCAGCAAATCCAACAGGACTTTGTAGGGAATTTCAAAATAGGCAGTATGAAAAACCGACTAATTGCAGGGGTTGAATATTATCATTATCTCTACGGTATTGCCAGTAAATCGATGAATTTTACTAAAGTTTCGGCTACTGCTCCAGATCCTGAAAATGCTTATTTTAATAATGAATATATTTCTGGTCAATTGGCTTCAAAACCGTATGGGGAGAATTATGAGGCAATTCAGGATCATTATTCCCTATATTTTTCAGATGTTATTAACCCGTTGGAGAATTTGAGTGTAATGCTTAGTGCCCGAATCAATTATATCAATAACAAAGGTACAGCCGATTTATTAACAGCAACAACTTTGGGGGATTATACACAAACGGCTGTTTCTCCAAAATTGGGAATCAATTATCAGATTATTCCGGAAAGAATAGCATTGTTTGCTAATTATATGAATGGTTTTCAGCCGCAGGCACCGCAATCAGTAAACGGGCAGATGACCAATTTCCAGCCCGTTTATGGAAATCAATGGGAATCCGGAGTTAAAGTTTCCTTGAAAAAGAACCTGTTGGATGCCGTTTTGAGTTATTATAATATTGATATAACCAATGTGGTCAGACAGGACCCAAATGATGTGGCTTCCTATTTGCAGAACGGCGAGCAGCGCAGTAAAGGTTTTGAAGCAGATTTAGAATCCAATCCAATCAAAGGACTGTTTTTGCATGCAGGTTTTGCTTATAATGACAGTAAACTTATTGTTTCGGATGTGCTTACTCAAGGTTTGAGACCTGTAGATGCCGGTCCTAAACTTTCCGGAACCTGGTACGTTAATTATGCTCCACAGTCAAAAGCTTTAAATGGTTTTTCGTTAGGTATAGGCGGTAGTCATTATGGTAAAGATTTGATGATTAATAACATAAATGGTTCTTTTTACACCAACCCTTATACGGTAATCAACTCGGTTATAAGTTTAGAGAAAACACGTTATGTATTTTCGCTTTCTGCCAATAATTTACTCAATGAGCACTATTGGTATGGCGGTCGTGGTATGATTACTCCCGGAACTCTTCGTCAGGTGGTTTTAGCTCTAAAATTAAAATTGTAATACTGTAATTCAGAACTTCCAGTGAAAAAAATTACAAAAACCTCATTTAAACTGCACAGTTACTTCGGATTGTTTTTTGGGGTGCTGTATCTGTTTTTTGGAATTTCGGGCGCTTTGCTTGTTTTTAAAAAAGAGATAGAATATTTCAATAATCCGCCAATGCATTACTGTGTTAAGGGCAGTAAAACCATTTCATTAAACGAGATGTATCATAAAGTCGCTGAGAGGTATCCTGACGCGCGGCAGATTATGCTGCATACTTTTCCGAGAAATAATTGTGACACCTATGAGTTTATGATTTTTAATTATCAGGATAAGGTGAGCGATAATTATCTCTATTGCTGTATGGTAGACCCTTATACGGGAAAAATTGTAAGAGAAGGCAGTTTTGGCTCTTTTCAATCCCCTTTTTTCCGCTGGCTTTATCTGGCACATTATTCACTTTTAATTGATAAACCAGGCAGACTTATAACAGCCATTGCCGCGATTGCTTTACTCTTAAACTTAATTACGGGTTTGATCATTTATCGTAAAAAAATATTTGCTGTACTTGTTTTTAGAGAGAAGTTAAACCGTAAATCTGCCAGAACCCTTTCTTCTTCACTGCACAGGATTATTGGTGTGTGGACTCTGGCGTTTAATTTCATTCTTTTTTTTACCGGTTTCTGGATGAATAAAAGCCTTTTTTTGCCTGCTGAATGGGAACTAATTCCGAAGAAAGAACAAAATTATCAGGCAAAGGCAAATATTGATCACGTTTTAAAGCATGCCCGGGGAATTCCGAATTTCAATCCAATTGCCGTAAAAATAGCTGCTGATAAAAAAACTGACATTATAGTAAGCGGTGAGTTTTCTGATACTGAAAACCCACTGTAATTTGGTAAAGGTAGCGACGTTTATTATGACAGTGATAATGGAAATTGGATAAAAACAATAAGGATTGAAGAGAAACCATTTTCTGACCGGTTTTACTGGATAATGAAACAGCTTCACAGGGGTGATTATGACAGTTTTTGGATTAAAATTTTGTATGTAATTGCCGGATTTAGTCCTGCAATACTTTCTATTACGGGATTTATTCTTTGGAAAAGAAAAGGGAGAAAAACAAATACCTAAAAAACATAAATGATACAATGTCTGTTTTTTGGTGTTTTTAAAACGGGTTTAAATTATGCTCTGGAACTAGCTATAATTAGTTATTAGATTTCATCGCTTTTTATTTCATATTTTCTATTTGTAATGAAATGAATTCTTTAAGGATTAATTATTCAAAATCAAAAACTATCTCCATTTTATTAAATTTATGTTTTTTAGTTTTTCCTTTTCTTAAGTTGAAATACATTTCCTTCCGGGTCATTTCCGTCACAAAGCCAAAAGTTATAATCTTCAAAAGTTTTTAGTTCTCGCATAGGAATATTTTTTTCAATAAACTCTTTTCGAATCACTTCTAAGTCGTCGTCAATCTCAAAAACGATTTTAGTATTATTGTCAAATCTGTGATTGGCGTCAATTTGTTCCATGTATTTTTTGCCAATTTTATGAAACCCAATATTTATATTCCCTGCGTTGAGTAAAATCCAGATCTCATCTTCTTCAACAACTTTCAAATTGAAGTTTTCGACATAGAATTTTTTAAGAATTTGAATCTCTTTTACATATAGAATTATTGTGTCAATTTTTGCATTCATATTAGTTATTGAATTTGTTGTTGTATTACATTGAGCTAGTTCAAAAATTGTTCCCGATATTCTGTTGGAGTTAATCCGACTTCTTTTTTGAATAATCTTGAAAAATAGGGTGGGTTCTCAAACCTTAATTGATAAGCTGTTTCTGCTACAGTATTGTCTGTGCTCACCAATAGATTTTTGGCCTCAGTAACCAAAGAAATATGAATATGCTCTAAAGCTGTTTTGCCTGTTTCCTGTTTTAATAAATCACTTAAATATCTTGCAGATAAAGATAATTTTGATGCCATATATTTTACGGTCGGCAATCCTTCTTTTTGAAGCTTTCCGCTTTCAAAATATAATTTAAGAATCTCAGTAAATTTGGTAATAATTGTTCCTGATAGCGAGGTTCTGTTTAAAAACTGTCGTTTGTAGTAACGCTGTGAATATTTTAGAATTGAATCGATATGAGTGAGCATGATATCTTTGCTGAAGTCGTCTTGATTGTTGTAATATTCCAATTTTATTTTATAGAATAAATCCCAGATAGTTTCTTCTTCTTTAGGCGATAAATGCAAAGCTTCATTAACTTCATAATCAAAAAAGCCATATTTTTTAATTTCGGAATATAGGTTTGTATTTACTAAAAAATCTTCATCGATATAAATCATAAAGCCTTTTTCGGTAAGTTCAATGTCACTCATTGTAATTTTCTGACCAGGTTTTACAAAAGCCATAGAGCCATTGTCATGATCATACTTTGTCTTTCCGTATAAAATAGTACCTGATTTTACTTTTTTTAAAGCTATTTTATAAAAATCCATTGTGAATTCTGTTTCAGCAAATGTGCATCCTTTCAACTCTTCAAAAGTTACCAGCCCCAGCAGGGGATTTTCTGGAGGCGGAAATCCGTTTGAGGTATAAAGCTTGCTTATCGTTTTATAATTTTTCATGCTTAACAATTTTAGGCATTATAAATTTACATTTAAAAAGTTTATGTGTCGTAAGCAATTTAAATTTCTTCAAGATAGGTCAATTCTGGTGGTGCAATCAGTTTCCCATTTAGAAAACTAAAAAAGCGTTTCACATAATCCTGTTCCAGATGCCAGTCATACAATTCTTTTGATGTATAAATGGCAAAAATTACTATGGTATTGGGCTCATCGGTTTTTCGCATCAGCACAAAATTCTCACATCCTTCTTCGAGTAAAATAGGAGCTTTTGTTTCAATTGCAAGCAGAAGCACTTCCTCGATGAATTCCGGATTAATTTTAAGTGCGGCATTTGTTATAATTTTAGTCTTCATTTTTTTCTTTTTTACTTAACAATTTTGTGGTTTCCAAACCAATTCATGAACTACTCAGATTGCTTTTATTATTTGATGCTTTTTAAGATTGAACTTTCAAACATTTTTGGAGCAAAATGCTGAAGAAACACTATCATACCAGACATTTTGCCAACCGGATTGCTAAATTTTGGTTCTTTTGTTCCAATTAGTTTGGTGATAATTTTTGCCACTGCGTCTGGGGATTCTGCTTCGTCTAAACCTTTTTGAGTAGCAGCATTGACTTTTTTTCTGTAAATATTGTAATCTGGAATATTTCCTGTTGAAGAAATGGCATTGTGCCCAAGATTGGTTTTAAACCAAACAGGTTCAACAACACTAACTTTAATATTAAAGGGATTTAGTTCGAAGCGAAGCGATTTGAAATATCCTTCAATTGCGTGTTTTGAAGCAGAATAGTAAGATAAATTTGGAGGTCCAATCAAACCAACAATAGAGCTTACGGTTATAATTTGTCCAAATTTTTGTTTTCTAAAATACGGCAATAATGCATTGGTAACCTTAACAGTTCCCCAAAAGTTGGTCTCAAATTGTTTTCTGGCGACATCTATAGGAGTTTCTTCTGCAATACCAGTAATCATAAAACCTGCATTGTTTACCAGTACATCGAGCTGTTTTGTTTCGGAAGACAGTTTTTCTTTAAAGGCAACAATTGAATTATCGTCATCTATATCCAGACGCAGCAATTTAAAAGGTACTTTATATTTTTCAGGTTCACGACTGGTTCCAATTACATTAAATCCTTTCTTGTGAAGATCGTTTGCCAACATCAATCCAAAACCTGATGATGCTCCTGTGATTAAAATTGTTTTGCTCATTTTTATTTCTTTATATGATTAATAATGAGGCAAAGTTAGCGTAGGAGTTCCTGTTACTGCTTATACAAAAGTAGGAAGACGTGATACATTTTTACGTCTATTTTTAAAGTTTGACTTTTTATAAAAAATGCAATGAATTGTATAGTATTGATCAATATTTTTTGTTTTAAGGAAACAAGAAGTTTCTCCCCAATAAAAACAAAATTAGTGTATTTTTGCATTTATAAACAAATTGACATTCTTGAAAAAGTATATTATCATACTACTTTGCGGTATTATTTTTTTGCCTTCCTTGGGTAGTATTTTTGTATATGCTTCATTCAAACTGAATCAGCAGGAAATTGCCAGAACAATTTGTGTACAGCGCAAACAGATTTTTAACTCTTGTAATGGTCGATGTGAACTTCAGAAGAGCCTTAAAAAATATTCTGATAACGAAAAACAAATGCAGGACAGTCTTAAAGAAAAATTAGAGATTGTCTATATCTGCAACTCTCAAGTAAACTTTACTTTTGTATCTCCTGTAGGATATCACAAAAATGTTTTTGCTTTTTTAAGCAGCAAACCAATTAAAATTTCCTCTACTACTTTTCGCCCGCCCGCCACTATTTTATACACCTAAAATTCTTTTCAAATTCATTAAGAAAAATTTGTCATTGCCTTTTGCAAAGTCATGTCCTTCATCAATCTATAGCAACAGTTTTATTTAACGCTGTTTGTTACTGGCTTGGCAATATCCTTATTTGAATACCAACAGAATTTTATTGATCAATCTTCATTGAAATTATACCTGCAAAAAAAGTCAGCAGTTTACAACATAATCTGCTGGATTAAATACTAAAAATATGAAAAAAATAGCTTTGATTCTTTTGCATTCTCTACTGGTAATATCATGTGAGAAAGCACAGGAGAAACTTCCAATATTAGGAAATCCGATAGTAAAAGGAAATGAAACGCAGTACCCGCGTATAAAAGACTTTTCGTTTATTAATCAGGATAGTCTGCAGATCAACAACAAGACTTTTGATGGCAAGATTTACATAGCCGATTTTATTTTTCTTTCCTGCCCTTCAATCTGCCCGAAAATGAACACACAACTTAAAAAAGTCTACGATGTTTACAAAACGAATGATAAGGTATTATTTCTTTCTCATACCATTGATCCTGATCATGATACAATACCGCGCCTTAAAGCTTATACGGTCGATAATGATATAAAAAAGAACTGGCATTTTGTGACTGGAAACAGAGACAGCATCTATAAAATTGCAACCGAAAGCTACTTTGCAACGGCATATCCGGATAAAAATGAGCCGGGAGGTTTTGTGCACAGTGGCGGATTTCTGCTTATTGATAAAAACAGGCATGTTCGCGGGGTCTATGATGGGACAAATCCAATGGAAACAACAAGACTAATTGCCGATGTAAAAACTCTTTTAGAAGAAAGTGAAGCCAAATAATAATTTACTAATGAAAAAAAGTATCACTTTATTTATTCTCATGCTGCTAGTGTTTCAAAATACCGGCAGTATCTGGATTATAGGTGATTTTTATATCAATAGGGATTATATTGCCAAAAATGTCTGCATCAACAGGTTTGATTCCATTCCGGTTTGTAATGGAAAATGTTATCTCGATACTAAATTAAAAGCTAATGATAAGCAGGAACAGAAATTGCCAACAATAACTTACAAAGAAGTTCAGCTTTTTTTTGAAAGTCCTCTTGAATTTTTATTCACACGGATACATTTTGTAATCAAAAAGAAATATCCGTTACTGCAGGCGTGCGGTCAAAAATCTAATTATGTTTTTTCGATTTATCATCCTCCCAGATGCGGTTAATACTCTCGTTTTAGTATTAATCATAAAATCAAAAAAATGCAAATATCAGAAATACCCGAGCGCGGCCTGAGTTTATTCACAGGTGATGAGAGTCATTTCTGGATGGATAACATGGCTAATCTGCTGCAAAGGTTTCCTTTATTGGAATACCCTCACAGGCAAAATTTCTTTATGCTTCTCTTTATAGATGACGCAGAAGGAGAAATTAGTATTGACAATCAAAAAATCCGTCTTGATAGCGCAAAAGTCATCGCTATAAAACCACGTTGTATAAGCTTTATAGACATTAACAGAAAAGCCAAAGGAAAAATAATATGTTTCACGGAAGATTTTTTTTCGCTGCGTTACAACAATAATATTTTAGACCAGTTTTCATTTCTGCACGATACTTCAAAGTTATTTGTCAGGCTTAGTGAAGAGGAAGCAAACAAATGGGAATATCTGCTTGAAATATTTTTCAAAGAGTTCAGTCTCCATAGAAAAGAATCGGTAAAAGTACTCCGATCTTATCTCAATATTCTGCTTTTTGATTTGGAACGGCTGTATGATCCCTCGGGATTTGTTGTAAACAATTCGCCTAAACAGCAAAAGGTAAAAGAATTTGAAAAACTCATTGACAAAGATTTCAAATTGAAAAAAATGCCTGCCGCCTATGCAGATCTGCTCCATGTAACGCCAAATTATCTGAACAAGATATGCAAGGAAGTAACCAATTATACAGCAGGTGACCTGATACGAAAACGTATCGTGATAGAAGCACAGCGGCTGATTCATTTTACCAATTATTCTATAAATGAAATTGCAGATCAGCTGGGTTTTGAAAATGCGTCCTACTTTGTTACTTTTTTTAAAAGACAGACTAGTAAAACACCCGAACAGTTCCGCAGATTATCGAATCAATAAAAATAAAACATATAATCGTCAAAAATAATATTATGAAAAAAATCCTTCTAATTGTTACCATTACAGCGGTGTTAAGCTGTAATAAAAAAGAAGAAAAATTACATCCTCATGATCATCCTCATACGATGGAATCAGAAACAACGTATAAAGATCCTAAAAACCCGCTCAATAAATTAACCTATGCCAGCAACATAGACTTTAGCTGTAAGATGGATGTCAGCAAGTATGGCGTTAGTGATACTGTTACTTATAAAGGGAAATTATACGGGTTTTGTTCGTCGCTCTGTAAAGATGACTTTATGAAAAAACCAGATGAATATCTGGCTAAAAACAAGAAGTAATTTCCCCTGAGAATTGCACAAAAAAGAAGGCTGAAAAATCAAATTTTTTCAGCCTTCTTAATTTATATGGACTATTTACTCTGGTTTTATTTATTCGTTTTCGTCAGGTCTAAGTTTAAATTAGTATGCAATATTATGGCAGTTTGTAAAACGGTGTTCGGCATGCCTGTTTAATATTTTTTAATACTTATATATAACAGGAAAAGAGGTTATTTCCCTGCCTGAAGAGCCTCTAAATTTAAATTTTACTTTGTTATTGTTGATATGTATTGGTTTAAAATGAGTTGTACTCTGACAATTTCAAACTAATGATGTATTTAGCAAATCTGGAAGATTGAAAAACTAAATTGAAAGGAATAAAATGCAGTATAAAAAGTAAAATTAACAAATCTTAAAGTACCGTTTTTTGAAACTTCCTGCTTTTTTGTTTTTAGCAATTTCTGGATTACTGACCGAAATTTGCAGAATAAAAACAGAAAATAATTTATGGACTTTCCAATTTTTCATTTAGACTGGCTCAACAATAGGATGCTTATCGCCATCATTGCCATTATTCACGTGATGATTAATCACGGTTTAGCTGTTGGTTTTATGCCTCTTATAACCTGGCTGGAACAAAAAGGCGTTAAGAACAGCGGCAGGGAACAAATTACCAATTTAGACTGGGACAACAGAATCTATAATATGATGAAAGTTGCGTTTATCATCACCACAACATTAGGTGCTATGACCGGAGTTGGAATCTGGTTCTCGGTTGCGCTTGTCAGTCCCACATCTATAGGAAGTTTAATCCGGGTTTTTTACTGGGCATGGTTTGTTGAATGGCTGGTATTTGTTACCGAGGTAATTTTGATTATGATTTATTTTTTGACATGGAAGAGCAGCAATACATCTCTAAGAGCTAAATTATTGCACATTCGTTTTGGATGGTTCTTAAGTTTGTTTTCCTGGATTACTATGGCAATTATTGTTTCTATTTTGAGCTTTATGATGGATCCCGGAAACTGGAATACACATAAGAGCCTGCTTAATGGTTTTACCAACCCAATTTATCTGCCTCAGCTATTGTTCAGAACGCCAACTGCTATGCTTGTGGCGGGAAGTTTTGGAATGATGCTCGTTACTCTGTTCTTTAAAAAAGGGACAGAAATAAGGTTTAAAGCGGTTAAATATGTTTCAAAATGGATTATTCTCTGGGCTCCAATTTCGCTTCTGGGAGCAGTAATTTACTATCGTGCTATTCCCGAGGCCATGACCGCCAATATGAGTACGGCTGTAGGAACGATGGATTTCAATAAGTATTACGATTTAATGAAATACTTCATATTATTTGGAATTTCCTCTTCTCTCATAATGGCAGTTTTAGGATTATTTAAAGCCAGATGGATTAAAAGTTATATGGTATTGTTTCCCGTAGTTATGGCTTTTGGATATCTTGGATTTTTTGAAAGAGTGCGTGAATTTGTCCGAAAACCTTATGTAATTGGAGGTTATATGTATTCTAACTTATTATTAGAAGAAGATTATCCTGTTTACCAGCAATACGGACTTCTTAAAAATGCTACTTACACCACAGTTACCGAAATAACTCCTGAAAATAAAATTGAAGCTGGCAGAAATGTTTTTGCAATTGCCTGCAGCCGCTGTCATACAACTCAGGGAGTCAATAGTGTGGTTGATGTTTTTGAGCGCATGTATGGAGTTGGAAAACCGTTGGATATTAATTCCATGGCATCCTATATACCCAATATGCATAACGGAAGAACCTATATGCCTCCTTTTCCAGGTACTCAAGAAGAAAGTGAAGCCTTGGCTGCCTACATCCGTAATATTCAGGAAACAGGAGATGTTCTCGAAGGAGCACAGTCAGAAGGTGTAGAGGTAAGTGCACTACAAGATGCACAGGCAGTTTTAGCAAATAAAAAATAACAAAAGTTTCAAAATGATCAATTTATATATTGCGTTGTCAAACAACGTTCCGGTTCCAAAAGATATTCCCTTGCCGCTGCCTATGCCTGAATGGTTTTTTGTAGTTGTTCTGGTACTGTCATTCCTGCTTCATATCCTTTTTGTTAACCTGATGCTTGGAGGTTCAATTCTAGCTTTGATTGCTCAGATTAAAGGTCTTAAAAATAAGGAATACGACATACTTGCCCATGAAATAGCCAAAACAATAACGGTCAACAAAAGTATAGCCGTCGTACTGGGTATTGCACCGCTTTTGAGTATTAATGTATTGTATACCATCTATTTTTACTCGGCAAACGCACTTACAGGCTTGATGTGGATTGCGGTTATACCGCTGGTAACAGTGGCGTTTCTACTTACTTATCTACACAAATATACTTGGGAGACACTGGAGAATCACAAAGCGGTTCATATTTCGATTTTGGCTTTGGCAACCGTTATCTTCTTGTTTATTCCCTTTATATTTTTGACTAATATTAATTTAATGCTTTTTCCTGAAAAATGGGGAGTAGTCAAAGGCTTTGTTGATGCATTGTTTCTACCAAATGTTTTGCCAAGGTATCTGCATTTTATTTTGTCCTCACTGGCTGTAACAGGATTGTTTCTATTTTGGTACAACAGCCGCAAGAGTTACCCATTTGAAGCTGTATATCAAAAGTTTACCCGATATGATATTCAAAAGAAAGGCTATTCGCTTGCGCTGACAGCCTCCATTTGCCAGTTTATAATTGGTCCGCTGGTATTGCTGACACTTCCTTCCAAAGGCATGGGGTGGAACCTGATTCTGATTATTTTCTCTGGAGTTGCTTTTGCTGTTCCCGCCATGTGGTTGATATGGAAAAGACTGACCGGGGAAAAGGAAAACATTGAAAAAGATTTTTATAAAATAGCCATGCTGCTTGGAATAACGGTTTTGTGCATGGGATCGGGTAGGCAGATATACAGAGCTAATGCCCTGAAAAAACATCAGGAGTTGGTAAAAATTAAAACAGACGAATTTCAAATTTTGAAAAAGAAGGCTGTAGCCAAAATGAAAGCAGAAGAAGCCGGAGCAGCTTCAGCAGATATGACAGAAGCAGAGAAAGGACAGAAGGTATTTGGCCAGTATTGCGCTTCCTGCCATAAAGTGGATGAAAAACTAGTGGGACCGCCAGTTTTAGAAATGGCAAAAATTTATAAAGGTAATGCGACCGATTTGCAGAAATGGATAAAAAATCCGGGTAAAAAACGTCCTGATTATCCACAAATGCCAAGTTTTGAATCTCAGCTGGATCAAAAGCAGTTAGATCAGCTTGCGGAATATATCCTGACAATTAAATAAATATAAAACGATTTACATGATACGAGTATACTATCTATTTCCAGTAATTGTTTTTTTGTGCCTTTTGGCTGCAATATACAGGAAGAATCAATCTGAAAAAGAAATTAAAGAAACTCAAAACAGCAGAGTTGAAACTGTTCAGAAAGTATCATCTGCTGCGGAAGACAGTAATAATTAACAGCATTTTTAACTTTTAAAAAAAAATAATATGATACAAGTTTTTTCGATTATGATTTTAATTTTTGTACTTCTTGCAATTGTTTTTCTGATAAAAATAAAATCGGTTACACTGCAGCTTGTTAAGTCAAAAGAAGTGAATAACAAAGAAAACCCACTAGAAAAGGATTATCAATTTATAAAGGGACTGTATTAGTTAAAAAGTGTCCACCAAAAGAAGTTTCTTTTAAATTTTGATAGTTTGGAGCCCTGTTGATGCTGACACACACAGGGCTTCTTTTTTATTTATAATATGACTGTCAATCTGAATAGCTTTAGCTCAGAGCCGTAATTTATTACTGCTCATTTTTTTTGGTTTGAAGTAATTTGTAAATGAAGTTGTAAATTTGCTTTAATTATAACAGTATAACAAATGCTAAAAGCAATAGAAACGGATTTCAATAGGTTGACTAATTAAAAAAAATGGAAACAGTTAAATTTCATAAAACAGAATGTGGTGTTAAAGTGCTTCTCAATATATTGCATGGCGATATACTGAGTAAGAGGTGTTTGGATAGAGATACTTACAATACTGAGTTGTTATGCTTTAAAGGAAAGTTTAAGCTATAATAATTTCAATACATTAATCTGCTTTAAGGCAGTTAAATTTTTAATATGTTAAAAAAATACAAATCCAATAAGATATATTACCAAAGTACAATAACACTTGCAGGACCTGTTGTAATTTCACAATTAGGCCATACCCTGGTGCAGACTCTTGATACCGTTATCATAGGGCATTATGCAGGAACTATATCGTTGGCAGCAGTCTCACTGGTTCATTCTGTTTTCATGGTAGTTTTAGTCATTGGATTGGGTGTTGCCTATGGATTAACACCTTTAATTGCGCAAGAAAATGGGAAATCAAATTTTAAGGAATGCGCTGAGCTTCTTTCAAACAGCTTATGGCTTAATGTTGCAGCGGCTATTTTTCTTTTTGTAATAGTATATTATGGCTCTATGTTTGCCATGCAGCATGCAGATCAGGATCCTCAGGTGGTAGAAACGGCAAAACCTTATTTACTTATTTTAAGTTTATCTATTCTGCCTTTAATGGTGTTTCAAACCTTTAAACAATTTGCAGAAGGGCTGGGTTTTACAAAACAAGCAATGTCTATAACAATATGGGGAAATGTACTCAACGTAATTATTGCAGTTATTCTGGTAAAGGGAATGTTTGGAATTGAGCCAATGGGAGTTCAAGGGGTAGGAATTGCAACATTGATAGATCGGGTTTTAATGATGCTGGTCATGATGTGGTATGTGCTTCGTTCAGAGAATTTTAGGGTTTATATAAAGCATTTCTCTGTTAAGTTTGTTGATTTTTCAAAAATTATAAAAGTGGTAAAAATAGGATTGCCTGTGGCGATGCAATATGTTTTTGAAATTGGAGTATTTGCAGTTGCGGCTTTAATGGCTGGTAATATAGGTGCAACGGAACAGGCTGCTCATCAGACAGCAATAACCCTTGCAGCAATGACTTACATGATGGCAGGAGGAATTGCATCGGCGGCAACTATTAAAGTCGGAAATAGTTTTGGAAATAGAAACTATAAAAGACTTCAGAAGTTTGCTTATGCATCTTATCATTTAGTTATCATTTTTATGATGTTCTTCGCTGTAATTTTTACACTCTTTAATCAATATTTACCTTATTTAATAACAAATGACGCAAGTGTTGTAGCGCTGGCAGCACATTTATTGATAATTGCTGCGGTATTCCAGCTCTTTGATGGTACACAGGTTGTTGGACTGGGAACACTAAGAGGAATGGGAGATGTAAACGTTCCTACTTTGATAACCTTTATTGCCTATTGGCTTGTTGGTCTGCCTGCGGCCTATATTTTAGGAATTCATTTCGATGCAGGAGTAAAGGGAATCTGGTATGGTTTGACTCTGGGGTTGTTAACATCATCTGCCTTACTGTATTTAAGATTTCGATATGTAATAAATAAAGTTTTGGAAAAATAATTTATAAGTCAATATAGATTTCTTAATTTAATCATTAAAGTACAAAGTCTGCTTAGAATTTAAGAATATTAAAAAAGGCCCATTTCTAACGAAATGGGCTTTTCAGTTTTTGACCTCAACGGTACAAATTCCTATACATTTTATCGAAGATTTGAAGAGATTGGCGCACTATATTTAGTATCTGTCCTTCATTGACTTTATGAATTTGGTTTGAATTTTCCTTTGGGGGATCCAGGCAAAATTGAGCAAGAAACGGATTTTTAATAAGAGGAACAGAATATAAATTTGTTTTGATTTAAAATATAAAAAATATGAAAAAATTTAAAATTGTTCCGTTGTCTAAAGAGTTTGTAAGCCAAATTCGGAAAACAAATATTGATAATTTTGGTAATCAGGTTTACGAGCAATTAGCAACGGGAAAAGGACCATGTCGAATTTCGTTGAAACCATTTAATGTCGGTCAGGATATTCGTTTGGTTTTATCATATAGTCCGTTTTCAGAAAACAATGCTTTTAATCAATCCGGACCTATATTTATTCACAAAAACGAAGTGGAGCAATATTCGGATATTTACAATTTCCCTAAAGAATTAAAAGCAGATAAAGAAAATTTTCCTTTATCGCTAATTGGTTATAGCAGAGAACAAAAAATGATTTTTACTAAATTAGTTGGCGACAATGATATCGATTTGCTAATTGCCGACATCTTTGAAACAAAAAGTGATGTTGAATATCTTCACGCAAGAAATTCAGAAGCTTGTTGTTTTATTTGTAAAATCGAAAGGGTGTAGTCTACGCTGACTTTGCGCAATTTTTTTGTTCCTTAGAAATTATAAATCTGATAGAAGTCTATACAACTCCAAATCAATCATATTTAAGTTCTCTACAGAAAAATTATCTGTTTTCCTCATTATTACATTTGTATAAAGATTAATTATCTTCAATAACACATTAAAAAAGAATGATTATCTGATTTTGATTATTAATTAAAATAATTCATCTTTTATTTTGAAATTTGCAAGGTAAAAAAACTAAACAATCTCATCAAATGAAAGCGAACATACAAGAAGATACAATATTGAACGAAAAGAAAGATATTGAAAACACCCGGAATACAATCAGGAATGATTTTGCATTCACATTAAAGAGTATTTATTTTAATGAAAGCTATATTCCATCCAACAGTACACGTGCAACAACCAACTTTGCTAATTTGGCAAGAGGAGCGAGTCGTCAGGAAAATTTACGCAACACTATTAATATGATTAACAATCGTTTTAATGCGTTGGCCAACTGGGATAATCCTAATAACGATCGCTATTCTGTTGAATTAGAAATTGTTTCTGTTTATATAGATATTGATGGCAGCGGTAAAACATTCCCATCCATTGAGATTTTAAAAACGCATATTATCGATCACAAAACAGGTAAACGCATTGAAGGCATTGTTGGAAATAATTTTTCTTCTTACATACGCGATTATGATTTTAGCGTATTGCTTTTAGAGCTTAACAAGGACAAAAATAACTTTAGCATTCCTGATAATTTTGGTGAATTACACGGTAATATATTTAAGCATTTTGTAAATTCAGAAACTTACAAAAAAAACTTTATCAAACCACCCGTTATATGTTTGAGTGTATCAGATAGTAAAACGTATCATCGTACAGAAAACCACCACCCGATATTAGGTTTTGAATATCAAACCAACGATTCTTCTTTAACAGAGCAATATTTCAAAAGAATGGGCTTGCAGGTTCGTTGTTTTATGCCGCTTAATAGTGTTGCCCCTTTGACGTTTTATTTCTTTGGCGACTTACTAACGGATTATACAAATCTTGAATTAATTAGCACCATTAGTACAATGGAAACGTTTCAAAAGATTTATAGACCCGAAATTTATAATGCGAATTCTGTCGCACCAGTTTGCTATAAGCCTAGTTTGAAAAACCAAGACTATTCTTTAACAAAAATTGTATACAACCGAGAAGAGCGCAGTCAGTTAGCAATTGAGCAAGGTAAATTTGCAGAAGAGCATTTTATTAAGCCTTACAAAAATGTATTAGAACAGTGGTCTGCCAATTTTGCTCTTTAATTAATACAACAACACATTAAAATTATTTTATTATGAAGAAATTATTATTACCCACCTCAATTGTTGGAAGTTTACCAAAACCTGCCTGGCTTGCACCACCTGAAAAGCTTTGGTCGCCTTGGAAATTAGAAGGAGACCAGTTATTTGAAGGGAAACAAGATGCTTTGCGTATTTCTTTGCAGGAGCAGCAATTGGCAGGGGTTGATATAATTAGTGATGGTGAGCAAACCCGTCAACATTTTGTAACGACTTTTATCGAGCATTTAAGCGGTGTAGATTTTGAAAATCGTAAAATTGTAAAAATTCGGGATCGTTATGATGCGAGCGTTCCGGTTGTTGTAGGTGAAGTTGCACGTCAAAAATCAGTTTTTGTTGATGATGCCAAATTTTTACGTAAACAGACTAATAAGCCTATAAAATGGGCATTGCCTGGTCCGATGACAATGGTAGATACCTTATACGATGACCATTACAAAAGCCGGGAAAAATTGGCGTGGGAATTTGCAAAAGCGCTCAACGAAGAAGCAAGAGAACTTCAAGACGCAGGAGTAGATATTATCCAGTTTGATGAACCTGCATTTAATGTGTTTTTTAATGAAGTAAACGATTGGGGAATGGCAGTATTAGAAAGAGCCATTGAAGGTTTAAAGTGCGAAACTGCTATACATATTTGTTACGGTTATGGAATAAAAGCTAATAATGATTGGAAAAAGACATTGGGTTCAGAGTGGCGTCAATACGAAGAAATTTTTCCGAAAATTCAAAATTCTAAAATTGATATTGTGTCATTAGAATGTCATAACTCAAATGTGCCTTTTGATTTAATGGAACTTGTTCGCGGTAAAAAAGTAATGGTCGGTGCAATTGATGTGGCAACCAACACTATTGAAACACCCGAAGAAGTAGCTGCTACCCTTCGTAAAGCGCTGGAGTTTGTAAATATCGAAAATCTTTACCCTTCTACAAACTGTGGTATGGCTCCATTATCTCGAAGCGTAGCTAGAGGTAAGTTAAGTGCTTTAAGCGCAGGAGCAGAAATTATACGCAAGGAACTTTCTATTTAGTACCAATGTATTAATTAGAAAATCGGTTCTTTTTTTGACTTCCTCTGTCCGTAGAGTTTAGCAGATTGACTCTACGGACTAACAAATAAATCTGGAGAATCCGCCTCGGATTGCTCTTTCAAACTTCTTTTCGTCGAGCCATACCCTGAGCGATGATGCTGGCAGCAATCAGTTGCAAGGCATGATAAAGCATAAGTGGCAACAATACGATGCCAGTGATGGTACTGTGCTGAAAAAGCACTTTTGACATCACGGTGCCGTGTACCAATGACTTTTTAGATCCGCAAAATAAGACCGTAATACGATCTTCATCTGAAAAACCAAGCAAGCGACTGAGTAGTCCGACACAAAGGAATACGGTAAAAAACAAGACCATCATTCCTGTGGCGAGTCCGGCAAGTTCAATTGCGGTGAAGCTTTCGAAAAGATGCTGGGAGAATGACTTACAAAACGACGTGTAAATGATGGTAAGGATGATTGCCTGATCGAAATATTTGAGCTGTTTCTTATATTTTTCAGCAATGGCGCCAAAACGGGAGTTCAGGCTGATGCCAATGATGACAGGCAACAAGACTTGAAGAACCAACTTTATAACGATATCAGTGATATCAAAATTGCCTGTTGCAGAAGCTATGAACAGCCCAACCCAGAGTGGCGTAACAATTACTCCGATCAAACTGGAAATGCTCGCATTGAAAATGGCTGCGGGAATGTTGCCCTTGGCGATAGAAACCATAACTACCGCAGAGGAAACTGTGGATGGTAAAGCTGCCAGAAAAAACACACCCAACCAAAGCAACTCGAAGCCGGCGTTGATAAACAAGGGACGAAACGCCAAAACGATGAGCGGAAAAAACAAAAAGGTTGTTAACTGGACTACAATGTGCATTTTCCAGTTGGCAAGCCCGGCTTTTAGTTTCTCAACACTCAGTCGCAAGCCATAAAACAAGAAAATAAACGACACGCCTACATTGGCAATGTCCTCCAGCGAAACAGGTTCTTTGACCATACCTGGCTTCGGCAAAAAATAAGCCAGCAGAATCATGGTGCCTATCATTAACAGGAAACCGTCGAAACCTGCTTTACTTAATACTTCTAATAACTTTTTCAATGTACTTTTAATTTTAATTTTTAGATTTATATACGGCAAAAATAAGTTTTGAAGGTCATTAAATCTTTGATATAGTTAAAATAAGGTTTTTGTATTGTTTTTTGTTATATTTGAAGATTATTATTCTTTTTTGTAAATTAATTCAACCTTTTTTAAGTAAAATATTCTATGGAGCAGATAGACGACATTGATCTTCAATTACTAAATATACTTCACGATAATTCTAAATACACGGTAAAAGAGCTTGCTAAGATGGTAAATCTTTCGGCATCGCCAGTTTTTGAACGAATTAAAAGATTGGAAAACAACGGTTATATTAAGAAATATATAGCACTCCTTGATGCAGAAAAATTAAACAGGGGATTCATTGTTTTCTGTAATATCAAACTTAAACAGCACGATCGTAATATTGGGAATCAGTTTGTTAGTGATATTATGAAAATAGAAGAAGTTGTAGAATGTTACAATATCTCAGGGGATTACGATTTTTTAATGAAAGTTTCTGCCAAAGACATGAAGCATTATCAGGATTTTGTGTTTAATAAATTGGGATCAGTTGAAAGCATAGGGAGTACCCAAAGTACCTTTGTTATGTCGGAGATAAAAAATCTCTACGGATAATAGTATTTCAATATTTTCCGGGCGATCCAGAAAATGCTGGTCTAATGTGTACGTTTCAGGTGCAATAAGCGAATCGTCTGAAGCGCCTTCATGATACTGAAACCAAGTAGATTCTTTAGAAACAAAATCCTTAAGCGCATCTACAAAAAAATTAGATCCTATTATGTACTTTACCTTAAAAAAAAAAAAATCTCAAAATTAAATTGTGCACAATTTAATTGTTCGTTATATTTGCAATGTTACTAGGATTCAAAAAATTTAAGGATCAGATTTTTAATTTATAAAATAAGAAAGAATGTCGTTAATAGAAGATTTAAACTGGAGACATGCCGTAAAAGCATACGATTCAACAAAAAAAGTATCAGAAGAAGATTTAGATAAAATTTTGGAAGTTGCTAGATTAGCGCCAACTTCATCTGGTTTACAGCCTTTTCGCGTGATTGTGGTTGAAAATCAGCAATTGAAAGAGAAGATGGTAAATGGGGCATTAAATCCGGAAGTTATGAGAGATTGTTCTCATGTATTGGTTTTTGCTGCATGGGAGAGTTACTCTAATGAGAAAATCGACAAAGTTTATGATCATCATACAGATGTAAGAGAATTGCCAAGAGGTCGTTTCAATAGTTACACAGATCAGATCAAACAAATCTATGGAGCCCAAACTCCTGAGCAGCATTTTGCACACACAGCAAGACAATCTTATATCGCATTAGGATTGGCAATGGCTCAGGCAGCTGAACTTAAGATTGATTCAACTCCTGCTGAAGGTTTTAGCAATGAAGTAGTAGATGAGATTTTGAATCTAAAGGAATTAGGTTTAAAAAGCGTTACGCTTTTATATCTGGGTTACAGAGACACCGAAAAGGACTGGCTTTCTCAAATGAAGAAAGTAAGAATTCCTATGGAGGAATTTATCATCAGAAAATAGTTTTTACTTTACTTTTTGTTAATAGATTATGGAAGATCATCACCCGCTCATACTGGGAAACCAGCTTTGTTTTCCGCTTTACGTTATTTCAAAAGAAGTTATCGGTTTGTACCGGCCATTTCTTGATGAACTTGATATTACCTACCCGCAGTATCTTGCGATGATGGTACTTTGGGAGAAAGATGGTTTGACTGTAAATCAGGTTGGCGAAAAACTGTTTCTTGACAGCGGTACGTTAACACCGTTATTGAAAAGACTTGAAGTTAAGGGTTTTATCATCAGAAAAAGAAAAAAAGAAGACGAAAGAGTCGTTGAAGTTTTTTTAGCGGATAAAGGAAGAAATTTGCAGCAAAAAGCATGTGAAATTCCTGCAAAAATGAAGGAAAAATTAAATTTAACAACAGAAGATTTATTCGAACTCAAAGAAACTGTTCAGAAAATTTTAAATAAAATTCAAAAATAAAATGAAAACATTATATACAACAAGCGTTACTGCAAAAGGCGGAAGAAACGGACAGGTAAAAAGCGAAAACGGAATTTTGAACCTTGAGGTAAGAATGCCGAAAGCTTTAGGCGGAACCAATGATGATTTTACCAATCCGGAAATGCTTTTCGCAGCAGGTTATGCAGCGTGCTTTGACAGTGCACTGAATTTGATCATTGGTAAATCAAAAATTCAAACTGGTGAAACTTCGGTAGCGGCAAAAGTAAGCATCGGACAGAATGAAGATGGTGGTTTTGGTCTTGCAGCAGAACTCGATGTCAATATTCCGGGAGTTTCTATTGAACAGGCTCAGGAATTAACAGAAAAAGCGCATCAGATCTGTCCTTATTCAAATGCGACAAGATCCAATATTGAAGTTAAGTTATCGGTGACCAATAGCTAAGATTAATTTCTTTAAATTATATAAATCTGCCTCTTTCGATGCAGATTTTTTTATGTTTGATTTTAAAAGTGACTTTAAGACCTGTTTATGCGATATATTATTTTTAGCATTCTCATTCAAAAAGCTAAATTTGCAAGTAAAAAATAATAGGTTAAATTTTAAAGAAATCATTCAATGAAACTTAAAATGACAAAAAAAAGTAAGGTTCAAAGCGTTCCTAAATTTATGATTGAAAAGCTTCGCTTTAATTCTATATTTTTCGTCAGTGGTTTGCTGTTTAATATTACATGGTGCATCTCTTTATTAATTACGCATTCTATAGAGTTTTACATCATTGGGTTTTCTGCTTTTTTACTGATTATAAATGGGTGCTGCGAGATTTTTTTCTCTCTTGCCAATAAAACAAAATTAGAGGCATGGGGATTGTTCATACAGTCCGGAATATTTACAATAATTACTGGAATTTTAATTTTATTTGATCTTGTGAATATTCTAAATATAAATGAAGTTCTTTTATCTTACTTTTTTATAGCCGGTTTCTTTAATCTTATCCTGGCAGGTTCACTGGTACAATACGGAATGATAGACTGGAGCCGTTTTAGGCATTTAAACTGGGTTGTAATTATAGTATCGGCATCAGCCTTATTGATGCTGGTAAGTGATTGGGGAAATACAGATATACTTCTTGGTATTACTTCTGTTTTGTTTGGATGCGGAAGAATGATCTTAACGGCTAATTTTTCAGAATTAAATACCTTTCCGGACAAAGTAAGCAGGGAGATTTATCAAAAAATTGATGGTGTGAAAAACGAATATTTTGAAGCTTTGGAGAAGAACTGGGATGCTGACAAAAATCTATTTCTTTAGGGATGATTTTTAGTATTTTTAAGAATTTTATAAGATTAGACAGATTAAATAGCAATAATTAGGTACAAAAAAAATCCCATTTCGTTAGAAATGGGATTTTTTGTGCCCCTTACTTAACAATTTACAAACTTTTAACTTTTCTTGAAAATTTGGTATTTTGGTTTTTCGTAATCAGTTATGTCCAAAATAATATCATAAACGCCTGTTAAAATTTCAATATTATTTCCTTTTGGCATTATTCCGTCGCTCATATCTTTTCCAAAATTTAAAGTCCAATCGTCATTAAATCGAAATTTAAGCTCTCCTGTTTTTAAAGTCACATTTTTAATTGTCCAAATTCCTTTTGTTTCAGTTTCAAAAAGTTTTGCATCAGGACCGTCCCAGCCTTTTTCTGTGGCAGTTCCTACAATTCCCCAAGAAGGAAATATTTTTGTTGCTTTTTTTAGTTGATTTCCTACATGAAAACTTAATGACTCTATTTGTGAAGTCTTGTTTCTTTCAAAAATTACATCACCCATTAATTCTTCAGCATAAAATAAATTTTCTTTTACAGGATATAGAATAGTTGTGGGCCCGTTTCCACTTTGCAATTTTAATTTATTGTTTTCAACTGTAAGGTAAATTACAAAATTGTCTTCTACTTGATAAGTTCCCACATATTGCTTTAAAGTTTCTGAGCTTATGTTGGCTACAACTGGAATTTTATAATCTTTATCATATAAATTATACAAAGTTTTCATAATAGCATAAGTGGCAGTGTTTAAACCTCTTTCTGTATTTGTAAGCAGTATAATGCAGATATCATCTTCGGGGATTTGGACAAAATTGCTGCAAGAACCAGCTCCATAACCACTATGGCCAACTGTCATTTTTTTAAACATTGGCATTGTAATCCAGCCATAACCATAATTTTTTTTGAAAGGTGTATATGCTTTTTCTAAACTTTCTTTGGAGATAATTTTGTAATTTTTTAGTCCATTATAATATTTGTTTAAATCTTCAACAGTTGAGTATATTCCACCAGCAGCAAAAGGCATAGGTGGATCATAAACAATCGATGGTTTTTGTTCTTTTTCAGAAAAAACCTCATAGCCAATGACTTTATTTTCACTTTTTAGATTTTTAAAAGCAAAACCACTTTGCTTCATTTTCAATGGTTTAAATATGTATTTTTCAACTGCTTTTTCGTAACTTATTCCAGTAACTTTTTGAATTACATAGCCTAGAAAATAATATCCTGAGTTAGAATAACTCCAATCAGTTCCAACTGGAAAATCCAAAGGTTTTGTTTTTTGAAATTCAATAAATGATTTTTCCGTTTGGTCTTTCATATCATTTCCTCTGGTATAGTCATAAACTCCAGAGGTATGGGTTAACAAACTTTCAATTGAAATAGCACTTGCATCGGGATAATCTGGATAGAACTTTGAAAGTTTATCCTGTAATGAAACTTTTTTTTCTTCTACTAATTTTAAAATTACCGTTGCTGTAAAAGTTTTTGTAATAGAATATATTTGAAAAATGCTGTTAGGGTTATTTTCCTTTTTTAAAGCTACATTTGATAATCCATAGCCTTTATCTAGTAAAGTTTCTCCTTTTTCAGAAATAAAAACAGAACCGTTAAATAGATTTTGTTGATTGTAAAATTCAAAAAGTTGTTCTAATTTTTCTTTCTTACTTTGTGCAAAACCCAATTGTGTTATAAATAATAAAATAAAAGTGATTGATTGAATTGATTTCATGTTTTTTTTGACTTTTTATTGAATTCTAACTAACGGTTTGCCCTTTGTGACAGTTGCGTAAATTTATAATAAAAGATTACATATAAAAATCCCTAACTGAATTTTCATGCAAAATTCAGTGCACAAGCTAAGCTAATACATCCAATAATATCACCCTCGCTCTCCGAAGTGTTCTCATGAAAAGCTGCGCAAATGTCTCTGACTTTGCGCAATTTTTTTTTGTTCCTTAGAAATTATAAATCTACTAGAAGTCTCCCGACTTTTTTACTGTTAGTTCTTATTATTGTCTTGGATTTTTTTTACATTCAGGAAAAATATTCTAAGAAAATTAGTTTTAAAGTCAGAGACTTTATGAAGTCTAGCTCTTTAAAATGTTCTCATGAAAAGCTGCGCAAATGTCTTTGACTTTGCGCAGGAACCAAAGATATTCTTTTGAAAAGGCAAAGGCGTAAATATTCTGTTTAGGCTTTAAAAATATTTTTAATATACTTTATCTTACTTTTCCGACTCTTGTAAATATAGTTAAGCTGACTTTTCTGCGACTAAAATAGGATCTAGTCCAAACACAAAAAAATAAGAATATTCATATATTCAGAGATTTTTTAAAAAAAATACGATTTTAATAATTTAGACTCTATTTGAATAAATTAAGTATAATTCTTACAATTTAAGTCTTTTTATTAAAAAAATAAAAATATATTTGGCATATAATTTAAGATTAATTTTTAAAAATATTCAGCAGCTGCGAATTGAAGGTTATTGTCTTTTTCCTAAAAAAAACAATTAAAGAATAGTGTTATATGCAGCACGATAAATAAGTGTAAGGTCAAAAAAATAACCGCTCAAGACCAAATGGGGTATAAAAACCAAAAATATGAGTACAGAAGAAAAAATGTTAGAAAATTTTCAAATTGAAGAACTTGAAATGCGTTACGAAATGGGCTGGCATGCCGCATCGGGAGAATATCCAGATGGTTCAGGAAATGTTGAGTATAGCAACTGGTATGGAGTAGGCGTTGGAGTAAGTTTCTAATCAAGTTTCATAGTCAAGTTTAAAAATTAAACTTGACTATGACCTCTTAACAATTTATAAATGAAAAAACATAATTTAAGCGTATTATTTATACTGCTGCCTATAATATTATTTTCGCAACAAAACTCTGTATTGTGGAAAATTGAAAAAGACTCTGTAGCATCGTACATCTTAGGAACCCAGCATCTTTTTGGAGGAAGTTTCATTGAGAATGATTCTGATATTTTTAATGCTTTAAAAAACAGTGTCTTGATTGTTACAGAAAATATAGATTCTCCATACACAATTGTTGAAAAAAGAAATTCGTTTAATTATATTGAGAAATTATCCTCTAGAGAAAAATCTAAATTAAATGAAATTCTGTATGAAAAAAAGAATATAAATAAGCTTACTTTAAAAGAATTGATAGGTCAGACCGATAAATATTGGGGACGTTTTTCATGTCTTGATGCTGGTGAAAAAAAAGATACTGTTTTGATGGACGAATTTGTGAAAAAATACGCCAGAAATAATCAAATCAAGCTTGAAGGACTTGAAACTGTTGAGCAGACTTTAGATGCAATCGAAACTTTTGTTTATCCAAATTTTTCAGAAAAACAATTAATATCAATTCTTAGAGATAAATTGGATAAGTTCTCTGATAATAAGAGCAATAAAAATTGTGCAATTGAAGAGGAGTATAGAACTAAAAAATATTCTTTTGACTTTAGCAAAAGTATTAATGTGCCTATTATTACCAGCAGAAATCAAAATTGGCTTCAGAAAATACCAAAACTTTTGGAAGATAATAAAAAGGTCTTCATAGCAGTTGGGGCAGGTCATTTGAATTTCAAAAACGGTCTCATAGAAGGACTTAAAAACCTTGGATATAAAGTTACACCCGTAAATCTGCAATGATGTTTTCAAATTTTTTTTTAGGAGCAATTATGCTGGTCATGAGCTCCAAGAATCTATATTCCCAAACTAATGACACAGTTTCTAAATTTAAGAAACCAAAGTACAGTTTTGTGGAAACTAATATCGATACCATCATTAAAATGAATAAATCATTAAAATGGACAAGTAAAAGAGCTGTAAAAACTGAATCTTTTTCAATTTATAATAAAACGACAAAATCTAATGATTTCTATATTTTAAACGCAGATAAATCTAATTATACTAAATCTGATATTTTAATAGAAAATAATTTTAGGAATAACAAAATTGATTCTTTCAACCCTTCTGGTGCCTCTAACATTCAGTCAGGTGTTTTGATGGGTATGTTTAACTTATTCACAAAAAAATAGCAGATGCAAGAATTTTATTTAAGTCAGTTCCAAGATTATGTAAAGAGCTTAAATGTTTCTAAAAATATTGAAAATGAAATCTTAGATCTTGAATTCATTAAAAAGAATCCTTCTTTTTATATATACTATCCGAGCTTATTTTCGGGAATGATGAAGATGTTTGATCAGGAGAAGATAAATAAGCTGTCAGCAGCTGGTTATTTTTATTATCAGTCTTCAATTATAATGGATACCATAATTGATGAAAAGCAAACTGATAAGTTTCCAATTGCATTAGTATGTCAGGAAGAAACCATAAAACTTTTAACTGAAATTTTTACAATTAAATCTGTTTTCTGGAATTATTGGAATACCCGTAAAAATGAATTTTTTAATGCTGTTTTACTGCAGCAGAAACTTTATAATAAAACAGAAGTTAATTTCTCTGAATATGAAGTATTAGCAGATTATAAATCTGCTTTTGGCAAAATCGCTGTCGATTCTATATTTGTTTTAACAAAACAAGCAGATGAAAGAAAATATAAGATTATATTAAAATCTCATAAATATTTTTCTGTTGGTTTTCAGCTTTTTGATGATATTAACGATTTTAGAATAGACTTTGGAAACAAGCAGTTTAATTGGGCTGTATATGAATTATCTAAAAAAATTGAGTTTGCAGATTACGGTAATGATCCTGTAAAACTCAATAAAATACTTTACATTAAAGAAATTGGACAAGGAATCTTAAGAAAAGCAATAGAATATTTTGAAACTGCTGAAAATCTTGTTTATAATTTAGAAAATAGTAAATCCTGGCTCAATGTAATTCAACAGATGAAGAACAAGGTAATACTGCAGCTTGATGCTACAAATGATTATTTAAAACAGGTAAAGTCAATACAATAAATGATTATGTCTACAAACCAAGATGATCTTATACCAGTTTTATCTGCAGATATCGAGATAACCGATTTCTCTAAGTCTAATTATGTATTAAGCAATAAGAAACACAAGCATTATCTTAAGATATCTAAAGAGGTGAAAGATTTATTATCTTTTATAGATAATAAGAAAAATATAGACGAGATTACACAGGAATATAATTCTTGTTTTAACACAACGATAAAATCAGATTTTACTTATAGTTTAATTTATGTAAAATTATCAAGATACGGACTTCTTGAAAATTATGGAGAGATAAAAACTAACGGCAAGCCAAATTATTTAAAATTGAGTGCAATATTTTTAAATGAGAGGAAAGTAGGTAAAATAGTGAAATATTTTTATTTTCTTTTTAATTTAAAAACAGCATTTATTCTTTTAAGTTTCTCATTAATAATATCTGCTTGGAAATTAATATCTTTTCTGGATACAAATAAAGAGTTCAATATTCAGGTAGGCTTAGTATCATTAATCTTGTTGACTTTTGTAAGTGCTGTTTTTCATGAAATTGGACATGCAACCAGTACAAGCCTGTTTGGTTCTAAACACGGAGGCATAGGTGCCGGATTTTATCTTTTTTCCCCAGTACTTTATGCTGATGTCACAGATGTTTGGAGGCTGCCTAAAAAAAAACGGATTGTAGTTAACTTATCGGGAATATATTTTGAAATCTTATTCTGTGCGGTTCTACTTCTTATTAACCTTGTCTTGAAAAGTGAATTGCTTGAAATGCTGGCGCTTATTGTTTTTATAAAAACATTTTTCAATTTAAATCCTCTGGTGAGAAGTGATGGTTATTGGGTTATTACAGATCTGACAAATCAGCCTAATTTATTCAGAAATGCATACCAGAAAGTCAACAATTTGTCCCTGTTCATTTTGAGAAGAAGACCGATAACTTGGAATTATGTCGATTTTATAGTATTCATTTATGGTATTTTGAGCATTGCTTTTATATCCTATTTTATAATTTATGCAGTAATTTTGAACCCGTCTTCAATTTTATATTTCCCAAAGAATCTTTTGTTGTTTTTTCAAAATATATTCACATTTAATAGTGCAATATCGATACAGAAGATAACAGAGTTAATATTGCCGATGATATTTTTTTATTTTATTTTTAACTTATCTAAAAATGCTTTTAAAAATATTCTAATGATGAAAAAGACTAAATAATTTTTTAGATTTTTATGCTTCAGTTTAAATTCTTTGTTTGAAGTAATTATTCATAAAAAAAATCCCATTCGTCGCGACGAATGGGATTTTTTGTGACCCCAACGGGACAAATTTCAACATTTTTTTTGGATGATTTGAAGAAATTGGCTTATTATATGTAGTTGTCTGTCTTCCAGTGGCTTTATAAATTTGGTTTGGATGGACTGTTGGGGATTGAAGGAAGATGTAATTAATATTATAAATGATTTTGAAATTCTAAAAAGATACATTCTTAACTTTTTGCATCAAGTTTTACATACATTTAGTTATTAAATTTAGTTGTTTTAAACGTTTCGAGTAATAGCCTCATTCCTTTGTCGTTTTTAATTATTAAAACTAATATTATCAATTAAAAAAGATAATACGGGAATTTTAGATCCGCTAAATTTCTAATGGATATGAGTATCTAAGTTTAGAATGTTTTTTTTTAATTTTAATAGTTACAGCTTATTTTTACTTTGTATTTTTAATTTTTAGGGCATAAGTTGTTACTTCAGTGAAATTGATTTTAAATAGATATTTTTATATCCGTATTGAAATATACTTTAATTAAAAAATACAGCCAACTATAAGACATTTCGTTCAAATATTTAAAGTTGACTGTATGGTATTTTTTAAATTTTTATAAGTTTTCCAATTTCTTTATTTGTTCCTGAGCATTGCTGTTTTTTGGATTTAGCTGGAAAGCTATTTTATAATATTTAATAGCTTCTTTTTTATTTCCCAAACCGGCAAGCGTTTCTGCATAACTATCATTTGCGTTTGCGCTTTGCGGATAAAGATCAACATTAAGTTTAAAAATTTTCACTGCTTCGGTCTGTTCGCTTTCGCTCAATAATTTATAGCCATAATCATTTAATTCGTTTTCATTCAAAGTAAAATTAGCATCATTCTTTTTCAGATTTTCTGCAATTTTTATTCCATTGTTGTAGTTCTGTTTTATCAATTCTTTTCGAAGTTTTTTTAGAGAATTCGACCATCCAAATCCATTTGATTCCTTCATTTCGGGAATATAAAAACCAGCGATTTCATCTATGAAAAATTCAGGATTTGCACCTTGAAAATTCGTTAAAACAACGATAGAAAGATCATCTTTTGGATACACAAAAAATGCCGATCTCATGCCGCCAATGGGTCCAACAGCAGGATGTTCTTCTCTTGTAACTGTTGGCCAGCCAAGTGCGTAACCATTTACCAGTTTATTAAATCCGCGTGTGCGTCCGTTGTTTAAAACTGCAGGTTGCCACAGTAAGTCTAAACTTGATTTTTGTTTTAATAGTTTTCCGTTTTGCAAGGCTATAATCCATTGTGATATTTCTCCCGAAGTTGAAACTATTCCTGCACATGTTCTAAAGTATTCAGGAAATTTAAAATAGTTGTTTTTGATTTCATTAGTGGTAACCCATTTTCCGTTAACCACTTGCTGAGTTGTGTAAGCACCGGCCGCATTTGCAATTATATCATTAGAATCTCCAAAACGGGTTTGTGTCATTCCGGCAATTTTAAACTGGCGATCTTCAATAAATTTAGTAAAATGCATTCCACTTACTTTATTAATAATTCTGCCAATAATCACATAACCAGTCTGGTTGTAGCGAAAACGATCACCGGTCTTAAATTCCATTGGTAATGTTTTAACCTTTTCCCAAGAAGCATCTTCGGTATTGCCTAAGAAATTTTCTGTTGCGTCAATAATATTGGGAAGCCCGGAAATATTAGAAAACAATTGCTGAATCGTCAACGCTTTCCAGTCAGCTGCCAAATCATCTAAATATTTCGAAATAGGATCATTAATGTTTAATTTTCCTTCTTCCTGAAGCTGCATCACGGCAACACCTACAAATGCTTTTGTACAGGAATTTATAGCAAACATACTTTCGTTTGTAACATTTACAGAATTTTCGATACTTGCAAGTCCGTAATTGTTGCGTTTTATTATTTGTCCATTTTTAACGATGGCAAGCTGAAGTCCAGGTATATGAAGTTTTTCCATTTTATCCTTTAGAAAAAGATCGATGCTGTCTGTTTGTTGTTGCTTTTGCGAATAAGCGCTAAAACCTGTTATGCTTAATAAAAAAGATATTGCAAGATATTTAGAGAATAATTTTTTCATGATTTTTATTATTTTAATTATTTTTATAGAATTCATAAAGTCAGTTTTATTTATAAAATTTAAGATTCTGATTACATAGAATCCGGCAATCGGTCTGCCTCGTTTTTTTTGCGGTTGAAACGGTATATTACTGTTAGATTTACGTATCGTCCTTGCGATTTATATTCAGATAATAAATAGTATGAGGGAGTTGTGGTTTCTCTTTTTCTTATCTGAGAATCAAAAAGATTATTCACATTTAGCGTTACAGACATTTTATCATCCAGGAAATCTTTACTTAAACCCACGTTTGCATTATATTGAGCTTCGGTAAGCGTTTGAACGCCCTGACTTTTTCCACGATATCTAAAACTGAAATCTCCCGAAATAATTTTAGGAAACTTCAACACCGAACGAAAACTGGATATCCAGGTTTGATCTTCGACATTGTAAGCGATATTCTTGTAACTTCCTTCTTGTTTAAAGGTGTAATAATTAAAATCCATTGATAAACGCAGCCAATTTGTGGGATTATAAGTGGTAGAAACTTCGGCTCCATACCGATTTTCTGTTCCCAGATTTACAGGAGTATTGATAAAATAATTCTCATCAGTACGCTCTACGATATATTCAAAAAAATTCATTGTATGTTGATAGTAAACGGACGGATTGATACTGAATTTTCCCGGTTTTGCCAGAACTGTAAGCTCAAACGAATTGGTAAACATGGGGTCGAGATCCGGATTTCCTACGGTTAAATTTCGTAAATCTGAAAGTCCTGAAAACGGATTCAATTGCCAAAATCTTGGTCGGTTAATGCGTTTGCTGTAGCTTAATTGTACATCTGTTTTTGGTGTTAGATTGTAAACCAAATGAACTGTTGGAAATAAATTGATATAATTCTTCGAGTTATTAAAGGTGTTTTTCGTATCGGCAATTTGTATGTCTGATACTTCAGATCTTAGCCCCAATAAATAATTGAACTTCTTGATCTTGCCCGCAAACTGAAAATAAGCACTGTACAGATTTTCGTCATATTTTAGTTTATTCGTAAATTGATTTTGCAGCATATCATCAAGAATCGTATAATAATCGCTTCTTATGGCTCTCAAATCACTTCTAATTCCCATTTCTATTTTAGAATTTTCATTAATCGGATTTACAAAGTCTGATTTTATAAAAATATCATTGCTGCTCTCAATATCATTGGTATATAAATTAGAAACCGGCGATTGATCCGGATAAATTCGTTTTTGGTCAATATATTGATTTTCATCATCATTCCAGAAAACATATTGCAGGCTCGAAGTCCACTTTTTATCTTTTTTATCAAATGTTTTTACATAATTTAACTCTATAGCATTGTAAATCTGTGGTTCCACATATTTTTGAGATCTCGAAATTATACTATCAGTCTCATTGTTTACGTTTGAGTAGTTATAATTGTATTTGGTGTTTTCTCTGTTGGTATTTTTAGAGCGGTAATAACTTCCTGTCAGTGTATTTTTATCGTTTATATAATAATCTCCCCCAATGTAAATATTTGTGGTCGAATAGTTTCCTTTGTTGTCATCATACTGATTTAAAAAACTCGTAATTTCGTTATTTATGTTTCTCTGAAATTGTTTATTGTAACCATAAATATTCATTTCGCGATATCCCAAATTGGCAAAAAGGTTTATTTTTTCTGTTTTATAACTTACATTGGCATTGCTATTGTAATTTTCAGGATTTCCAATTCCAGCCTGGAGCGAACCATTAAAACCTTTCATACTATTTTTTTTCAAAACGATATTAATGATTCCGCCACCGCCTTGCGCTTCATAAGCCGCAGAAGGATTCGTGATGACTTCGATTTTCTCTATATTGGCAGACGAAATTTGAGACAAACCATTATTAGCGGTTAGCATCGAAGGTTTCCCATCAATTAAAACGGTTACGCTGTTATTTCCTCTAAGACTCACAACACCCGCAACGTCAACATTTACTGAGGGAACATTATTTAAAATGTCATTGGCAGATCCTCCGCGGGACAAAATATCTTTTCCCACATTAAATACTTTTTTATCCAGTTTTAATTCTACCGCTGATTTTTCGGCAATAACATTTACGGCTTCTAATTCGTTGATGTTTTCATCCAGAGAAATATTTTGAACTAAATCCTGATTCAGCTCAAATGTTTTGGTTATCTGAGTTTTATAAGCGATGAATTCGACTTTAAGCTGATAATTTCCTGAACTGCTTTTTAGGATATAATTTCCATTTTCATCAGATGAAACTTCTTTTGGTTTTTGAGAAGAAGAAACCAAGATAACAGTTACATAGGGCAAAGGCTGATTTGTTTTAGAATCGATAACTTTTCCTTTAAGAGTAAATTGGGTTGATTGTGCAAAAACAGAGAATCCGATAAGAAAGGTGATTAGCAATGTGAACTGTTTCATTTTTTGATTGTGTTTATAAATTTTGAGCAAAATTCTTTTTTTTTTACAATCAAAATTTACACACAGGGCATAAGGACTATTTTGAGCGATAAACAGTCAAATTGGGTATAAAAATGGTGTTTAGGAGTATTTTTTATGTGTTCGTATCCTTTTTTTCTTTGTTTGTCTACAGCTGTTTTGTCTTTAGAAATAAATAGTAACTTTGACCACATGACACCATTTGAGAAAATTATAAAATTCGCTACAGCCCACAGAATAACTACTCACGTTATTTTCTGGGTGTTTGTTTTTATTATGTTTTTTAGTAAAAATACTTCTTCAGACTCGGAAGGATTATGGATTGATGTATTGTACACAGTATATTATGAAATCTGTTCGATGATAGCAGCTTATTTTTTATCCTATAGAATCCTACCTCGCTTAATGACGCCGCAAAAACACAATTGGGTTTGGGCAGAACTTTTTTTGGGAACCTACATTATTTCTCTCGCTGCAAGAATAACGATGATTTATGGCATTGAACCTATTACCCGCACACCGCTAATACCTCAGGAATCTATACAAGAAATTCTCACAGATTTGCCAACTTTGTTTGTCGTCTATTCGCTGCATATACTTTCTTTATCAGTATTTTTTATTTTTATAAAACTCATAAAAGATCAGCACATCATTCAAAAAAGAGCTTTGGAACTGGAAAAACAAAAAGCTGAAACCGAATTGAAAATCTTAAAAGCCCAGTTAAATCCTCACTTTCTGTTTAATACGCTTAATAATATTTATTCGCTTTCGATTATAAATTCGCCAATTACCTCAAAATCAATTGCTGTTTTATCAGAGATATTAGATTGTATTTTATACAGATGCAACAGTACATGTGTTCCGGTTTCGCAGGAAATAACATTGATCGAAAATTATATCTCACTTGAAAAACTGCGCTACGATGAACGTTTAAGTGTGATTTTTAATCATGAAATCGATCAAAACGGATTAATTGCTCCGTTGATTTTACTTTCTTTGGTCGAAAATGCCTTTAAACATGGAGCAGGTGAGGATGTTGGGATTGCTCCAAAAATTGAAATTGATTTAAAATTGGTAAATGATAATTTTGAATTCAAGATTAGAAATACCATCAATAAAGAGTTTGAAGCAGAAAGCGGAAAAATTGGACTGAATAATATCATCCAGCAACTTGATAAAATTTATCCCGAACATTATACTTTTAATGTCACTAAAACCGATGATGATTTTACGGCAGAATTAAAAATAAATTTAGCACCAAAATATAACTTAGCCTAACTATTGATATGAAAATTAAGTGTTTATTAGTCGATGACGAGCCTTTGGCAATTAGTTTATTGCAAAATCATATTAGTAAATTAGACTATTTAGAAGTGGTGGCGACGTGTCCAAATGCCTTAAAAGCTGCCGAAGTTTTAAGAACAGCTGCTGTAGATTTAATGTTTCTGGATATTAAAATGCCACAAATTACCGGAATAGATTTTCTAAAGACATTGAGAAATCCGCCCGCAGTTATTTTTACAACCGCTTATCGCGAATATGCTCTGGAAAGCTATGAACTTGATATTGTAGATTATCTTTTGAAACCCATTACTTTTGATCGTTTTTTTAAGGCTACTGATCGCTATTTGCGAATTAGCCGTCCTATAAACAATAAGATCATTATGCCGGCGCAAGAGGATTTTATTTATATTAAAAATGGATCAAAGTTTAATAAAGTCAACATTGATTCTATTTTATATATTGAAAGCGTTAAGGATTATATTATTGTGCATCAAAAAGAAGGAATAAAACTAAACGCCAAATATAAAATTAGCGATATCGAAATGGAGTTGCAGGATAAAAACTTTCTAAGAATTCATCGCTCGTTTATTATCAATTTAAAAAATATTACAGCATTTACAGCTTATGATGTTGAAATTGGTAATCTAGAAATTCCAATTGGAGCAAGTTATAAAGAGTATGTTTTTAAAATGCTAAAGAACAATTGAATTTTTATTGACTGGGAAGCTTAATAGGGATTTATAGAAAAATTGGTCAGTCAAACTATATATAGATTAATAATTTTTTAGATAAAAAATGACGCCAATTGTCTTCAATTGGCACCATTTGGCGTTGTGACCCCGAGGGGACAAATTTCTATAAATTTTATGGAAGATTTGAAGAGATTGGCGTACTACTGGTAGGGCATGACTTTCAGTGGCTTGAGAAATTTGGTTTGGATGTCCTGTTGGGGATTGATGGAAAAATTCTTGTAGTTTAAATTATTTAATTGTCTTTTCATTTAGTTTTAATTGTAGTTCCTTTAACAGTAAATAAAATTAATTAAGTATAGTTTCGTCAAATAAAAATATTGGTAATAACCAAAAAAAACAGAAGCAAGGCGTAACTAAATAACTATTATATAGATTGATCTTTACAATTTTTTTTAACACGGCAATTTTTCAAGGAATAGTTCTTGGGGCAATTATTTTAAAATCACCACTATTTAAGAGCAATGCAAATAAATATTTAGCTTATGCAATATTTACACTTTCTCTTCTTATTGCTAATCTTGTTTTTGAAATAATAGATATTTACAGCATTGCACCGTTGCTACTATTTCTTGATGATATTGAATGGGCATTTCTCTTCCCTGTTTTTATCTTTATGTTTGTGATACATCAGGTAAATCATCCCATTAGAAATTCGAAAAAAATTAGATGGCTATTTGTACCTTTCATTTATTCAGCCTTGGCAAATATTATTTATGATTGTGAGGTTGTGGCGCATATTTTTAAAATCCCAAATGTTCTCAAAACAGGTATAGAAACTTTAAAAGACTTTGATTTTTTTATTATTCTGATATTTCTTCCTTTCATGGCTGTATATACTTTCAGTTTTATTAAGTTTTCAAAGGATAAGCAAGAAAGGAAATGGATAACTTTCTTGTGGTCTTTGGTTTTTACATTATTGCTTTCCTGGCTTATTGCAGTTCTCATAGCACTTTTTTTCGAATATGATCTTTCTTTTTGTATGCGGATTCTCGCCTTATTTGCTACATTTTTAATTCATTGTACAGCTTATTATGGGGTTTTTAGGTACAGATTGGCTGGTAATAAGCAAGGAGTAGAGGGATTATTAAGTAAAAGTGTTTCATTACTTTCTGACGAATTTCCTAAAGATATAATTCTTAAAAGAGAAACCGAAACGACTAATTTAGATTCATTTACAAAAGAAAACGTTTATTTTAAAAAACTGGAAACACTTTGTGAAGTCCATCAAATTTATAGGGACAGTACATTAAACAGGGAAAAAGTTGCAGAACAATTAGGCATAAGTGCAGGATATGTTTCTCAATTAATTAATGTGATTACAGGAGATAACTTCGCCAATTTTATAAATAATTACCGTGTAGAAGCCGTTAAGGAAATGATTCTTGATTCCGAGTTTGAAAATTACAGTCTTTTGGCAATAGGCTTAGAATCAGGTTTTACTTCAAAGACGACATTTTATGATGCTTTTAAAAAAGCAACTGGCATGACCCCAAACAGCTTTCGCAATATGAATAAATAAGTTCGGATTTCTCCATTTTTAAGGTATTCGGACTTTGCCATTTTTTATTTCATTTAGGTTTGCTCAAGATAATCAACTTAATCATCTCAACTTTATATGAAATTAAATCGACTCCTTTTTACTACTGCGATTTTGTCTGTGGTATCTGTTCAATCACAAACCATTCAAAAAAAGAACCAGCTGGAATTTTCAGTAGGAAATGATTTTGGTTTTTTAAAAAATCTTGAATTTGCACCAGTAGCAATGTATGAGTATGAAGGTCTGATTTATAAATTAGGCTATACTCGGACTAGTAAAAAACAAAACTTATTTGAAGTTAAACTGGACTATCTTAAAGCGGAATTAAAAACAGATTTATTATCCAACCTAAACACAGATTATTCTAAAATTGGAGTCGGTTTTTCCTATCTCAAACAAGTTTATAACAAAAATCAATTTGCTGTACAACTAGGTCTTCAATCGCAAACGACTACTTCTACTTATCTTAATGGTGATTATTCTCCGGCTCATAATGAGAATTATTTTACTTTTCATCAGGAGTTTGGAATCAAAGCCAGATTTAGCTATCAGTTGGATGACAAGCATTATTTATCAACAAAACTAACGCTTCCTGTAGTATTATTAAGAGCTAACAATGCCGATGGCAAATTTTATACTTTAGACCGTTATCAAAGTATTGTATGGGATTTAGAATATGGCTACAAGCTTTCTGATCATTTTGACGTAAAGGCAGCGTATAACTTTAATTACGCCCGACTCCAAGTGCCAAGTGCATATAGAGAATTGCAGCATCAAATAAATCTTGGTATTAACTATAAATTTTAATTATGAAAATTTTCAAATATACAGTTTACACTTTGCTATTCGCTATTGTTCTTTTACTGACTTCTTGTGTCGATACTCTAATGGGAGATGAAGGTAAACTCGACGAAGATATTTATTTAAATTATAAGACAAAAACAGTATTAGAGTTGCCTTTCGATGGCGAATGGTACATAGTAGCAGGAGGAAAATCGCTAGAAGAAAATCATCATTTTGCCCCAAATCGTCATCAGCGATACGCATTGGACATTGTTAGAGTAATCAACAAGAGAACAAATACGGGAGATGGAACCAAAAATGAAGATTATTACTGTTTTGGCCAACGATTAAATGCGCCTGGTGACGGAAAAATAATTGCTGTTGAAAACTCTATTGATGATAATGTTCCAGGAGTTAAAAACACTAAAAAAGTTTTAGGTAATTACATTATAATTGATCATTTGAATGGAGAATATTCTTTTATGCTTCATTTTAAAAAGAATTCTATAAAAGTGGCGGTAGGAGATAATGTAATCAGGGGCCAAGAGGTTGGTTTGGCTGGAAACAGCGGTAATTCTAATGGACCACATTTGCATTATCATTTGCAGACAACAGCATCTCTTTCAACAGGTATTGGGGTTCCTGTACAATTTATTAACTACTATGCCAACGATATTTTTACAGAAAGAGGTGAGCCCGTTACATCTCAAATAGTAAGAAAAAATTAAATAATAATATATCAATCTTTCCGAGTCTTGATAAATGATATAGAAATAATATTATTGAACCAAAAAAAGCCTGATTAATCTAGATTTATCAGGCTTTTACTTATTTTCGTATTGGGAAGCATTAAAATATCCAACCAATTTATGCTTGATTTCTATAAAGTTGCAATAAAAATTCGACTTTTTTTTAGATTGAATTATTGATTTTACAAACAGATAGTTATTTTATAAGTTTTATTAAAATCTATAGCCTGCACTTATTCCAAATTTTGCAACAATAGTATGGTCAGTCTTATTTGCATTGATTAATATACCGCCATAACCAACATTTGCTTCAATAAGAAATCCACTTTTACTGACCCATTTCCAGCCTCCGCCGGCACCGAGAGCAAAATTAATAACGTCGGGATTCTCGGTATATATTGAATGATCTTCTGAAGCGTACATTTTTTTGCCATCTGTTGAAGCCAGCATTGAAAATCCTTCAACAAACCAGCCTGATGCGTATTTTTTACCAAAATATCTTCTGTAATACGGAGATATTGAATAATTTAAATCTTTTTCATTTTTGGTATTATCAAATACATAATAAAAAGAAAGCCCTAAGGAGGAATTATGATTTAAATGTCTTTCGTAACTAACCTGAAAAGATTGCCATAAAGGAGCCAGTGCATTTATTTTAATTTCATTGTTTTTCTGATAAGGATCAGTTTCATTTTGAGCATTGACAGAATAAAAAGCAGACAAAATGATAAGTAATAAAATTTTTTTCATAAAAAGTGATTTGAATTATTTTGCTCCAAAATTCACTTAAGAAAAAATAGAAAAGGTTTCAAAAGCTCAAAAATGTATAAAATGGCACCTATTTACTGTTGTTTTTATATTCATTTGGTGTTTGACCGGTAATTTTTTTAAAAGCTTTATAAAAAGTTGTTTTTGAAGAAAAGCCAGATTCCAGTCCCATTGCCAACAAATTATAGTTTTCGTATTCAGAATTGGAGATCATTTCCTTTACAGCTGCAACCCGATATTGATTAATGTAATTGGCAAAATTATCCCCCGTTATCGTGTTTACAATTAGCGAAACATATCCCGCACTTATGCCTAATTGTTCTGCAACTTTTTCCCTGTTTAATTTACTGTCGGTATAAATGTGCTGTTCTTTAAAAAGAAGTTCCAGTTTTTGAAAATAAAGATTATCTGGCGTGATAGATTCCCTGTATTCTTCAACTCTTCGGTCTTCTGAGATTTGAGTATTACTATATGAAATAGTTAAATCCTGGTTTAGAAAATTATAGACAGCCTCTTTGTTTTTTGCAAGTTTGTATCTGTATATACCCATATAAGACGTCCAGTGAATTATGAATGTTGCAGCTAAAGCCAAAATGCTCATAGTGGCAGAAAGGTCAAATTCAATAAATAGGCTGGTTAGGTAGATAATAAGAAAAGCAAATATCGATGAAGAAATGATTGTTAGTAAGGTAATGATCCATTTTTTTTCCTGTGGGTCTTTTAAATGTCTTATCAAAAAATAAGAATAACAAAGAAGAAATGGAATAAATGTAACTGCTAGGATAAGATGAATTAGACCAAGTATTTTGAATATATAAATGCTTGACTCAGGAATAGTATAAATTCCTGCAACATGATCAAGATCACGGGCAATATTAAGGATGGCAGAAAAAGCAAATGGAGTGAAATATAAATAGATTTTTTGCTTGCTTTTTGCAATTTTATCAATCCGGTTTATAATAAACAGGAATAGAAATGGCGGTAATAGAAATATCCACTCGATGTTATCAATAAAGTGTAGAAAAGGATGGGCGGTAAGCACATCTTCAATCTCAAAAACATGATTTAGTAAAATAATTGAAAGTGCAAATAGTAAGTAGGCTAGATATTTATTTGAATTACTATTGAATATAGATGACTTTAAAATAATTAAGCCTAAGACGATTCCTTGAAAAATCGCAATATTTAAAAGTGTTGTATAAATCAATTTTTTTAAGATAAAAGTTATTTTTGGATTTGCTTTTGAATATTAAGGTATTTAGTTACTCTTCAAAACATAGCTAATTTCACACGAAATAGCAAAGCGAATTTATAGTAATGTAAATGATTTTCTTAACGGATTAAGAAATGATTAACTAAAGTTATTTATTAATTGTATAAAAAAAATTAAGGAATTATTTAAGATTTTGATTTGAGAAATAAACCAGTTTTCTGCGTCAGTTGAGTAACGAATAATAATTCAAGAAGGGGAGTCGGATGATGAGAAAAAAAAACAATTGTAAATATGAGTTGTATCTTGTTTTAGAGTGATTCTAAAAAAGAAAAAATGATTCAAAGTTACCTTATTTAATAGTGTAAACGAAAAAAAGGCGCCAATAATCTTCAATAGGCTCCTTTTGGCTGTGATGAGCCGTAAAGGAAATATTTCACACCATTTTATGGAGGATTTGAAGAGATTGTCTTGCTATAAGCAGGTGCTGTCTTTTATTGGCTGTAGAAATTTGGTTTAGATGTACTGTTGGGGATTGAAGCAAAAATGTATTTCGTTTTATATATGATTTTGCTATAAAATGTAATCTTATAATTTTACTTAACGTACTAAGAGACAGCCTTAACTTTTTGTGGCAAAAAAGGTATCAACTTCAAATTTTATTTTATTTAAATATTTGAATTAATGGAATACAAATATTTAAAAATTTGCTTGTCATTTTTAAACAATTTAGATGGTCGGAATGCTTTAGTACGGACGATCAATCGTATGGATTTTTCGGCACATCAGACCTAAATAAATTATATGTTATATATCACATATTAAATGGATAAATATCATTTTCTTGAACTTCCTTTTATTCTACTTTTATTGTTGTAGTAATTTCTTGTACATCAATTGCAAATGTCTTTTTGCGATTTATAATTCCAGAGTTTCGTAGTTCTAGATAATTTTTGGAGGGAACTGAAATTCTTCAGAGATAGCATTTATAAATATTTAATAAAAGGGAAAATTTAATGAATAAACAGATGAAAACAAAGTTCAGCATGCTGATTGTCATGGTCACACTGTTATATTGCTGCCAACAAAAGGATTGGACAGGTTCTAATGACAATGGTGTTGACACAGATTCATCTGAAACTTCAGAAGTCAGTAATAGGATGGTTAGAAAGTGGTTCTTATTAAATAGGGAATCAGATAGTATAATGGATTCGGCGAAGCTCACTATAGAGCAGCAGCGAAAGGAAGTGGAATCTCATCCGCCAGATGAGCGCGAGTATATTAATTCATCTATTAGGAAAGCTCAACAGCATCTTGATCAATTGAAGAAAAAAGTAAAATATATTAGAGGGTTTGCAATTCATATTGAAAAATATGATCCAGCTCTACAGTATACAATTGACTCATTAAAAGAAGACTATCTTCAGGAGAAATATAAGTTAGAAGATGCATTAAAAGATTTCTGATAATATATAATCATGTAATAAAGTTAAAAAGCAACAGTTGATGACTACTGTTACTATTTGCTATATTTATTTAATAACAAAAGCCCTATTACTATAGGGCTTTTGTTATTAAATATGATTTTATACTCTATTTATATTTAATATTGATGCTAATAATATCCGAAGTCATATTTGTCGTTCTGGTATAATGACCGTAACGAATCTCCAATGTATTCCAGTGTTTAAGACCAAATATTCCGTTAAGGGGCGTGAATTTCATTCCCATCCCAAAGAAACTACTATCGAACTTAGACAAATCATAGTTGCTGGTGTAATATTCGTCCGCTGCTGTATGTTCACCATACGGTTTAAAATACTTCGTTCCCGTTTGAGTATAATACCTGTAAAACGGACTTATCGAAAAGGCCTGAGTTAATTTTACAGGAATTTCAAGATCGGCAGTATGTGCTTTGAGGCTCCAGTCATCAGTATAATATCTGTAATAAGCACGAATAATTACGTTATCTCCAAGGAAATAACTGGCCCTGATTCCCAGTGGAATTTTGAGTCTTGTATCCGGCATTTTTTCCTGATGCACTGAACCATCTGCGAAATAAACCCTGTGAAAAGGAAGACTTAAATAACCGTTTTGACTAATCACATCACCTACAAGCATCACCTGCAGATTTTTATTTACAACCTGAGAATAACTTAAAGTTCCTGCAAAAGTATTTCGGTTGGCGCTGCCATAACCTTCGCCTCCAGAAGTACGAAGTTCAACAGGTTCAATTAATTTTAACTGATCGATAAAGGTTTGAAATTTAGCTGTAAATTCTCCATTGCGGTCTCTCGTTTTTTGCGAGAAGCTGATATTGCCTCCAAAAGACTGGTAATCAAATTCAGTTGATGATGAAACGCCAATACCCAATGTTCTTCCTTTTTCTTCGTTTTCTCTCAGATAAGTTAAAGAAGGGTAGAAGCGGTTATCAGAAGATGATGCAGATGAATTGGCGCTCAGATCAATCATATCTGATGATGCCGAGGTATAATGATCAATACCAGCTTCAATATCAAAAGTATGCTTGATTCCGGTCTGGCCGTATTTTACCAATTTTACATCGATGGTATTGGCAATATCGGTAAGATGTTCAGAACCAATTCCGCCTGTAACGGCAGAATTGTCTCCGTTTTGCTTATAATAACTGGAAACCAGATTTACTTCTTCCAGTTTTAATTTTTTACTTTTATAACTGGTAGAATCTGTAGGAACATTTTGTGCTCTTGTTTGAAATAATGCCAGTAAGGCAAATCCTGTAATGAATATTCTTTTCATTTTTTAATGGTATGAAAATTAGTTACAACCACAGCCGCCGCCGCTTTTTCCTGAATTTGCTCCGGAAGCTCCTTCTCGGTAGGATTGAAAACTAAGTTCTGTTTTTTCGATTTTTCTGTTAGAAAGTACCATTTCAGAATCGTTGATTTTCCCTTTCTGGTATTCTTTTACCGATGTGCAGGAGGTGAGTAGAATGCCCGTAAAAGCAATGCTGCAGAATAGTACGAGCGCTTTTTGTTTTGGCTTTTTCATTTCAGGTTAATGTTTTTTGAAGTGTAAATTTTGTTGTTGTCGTCGATTATTATACAATATAGATCTGCTATCTGATCTATTAAAAACAAGCCTGCTTTAATGCCCATAACCGCTATTGGTGTTGCCATTGCATCTGCAAATTCTGCGTTTCCGCTAATAATGGTCACACTTTTAATTCCGGTTATAGGCAATCCTGTTTTTGGGTCAATGGTATGTGAATATTTTTTGCCGTTAATGGTTGCGAACTTTTCATAATTCCCGGATGTTGCCACCGCTTTATTGGATATTTCCATATAAGAAAATGCTGCATTTGGAGCATCAGGATCTGCTACGCCAATGGTCCATTTTTTTCCATCAGGCTGTAATCCCCAGGCAGAGAGATCTCCGCTGGCATTAATAATGCCGCTTTGAACATTATGTTTTATCAGAACTTGTTTTGCCATCTCGGCGGCATATCCTTTTCCGATTCCGCCAAAACCAATTCGCATTCCTTTTTCTTTTAAAAATACGGTTGTGTTTTCCTTGTCGAGAATTATGTTTCTATAATCAATAAGGTGTACCATTTTGAGGGCTGTTTCGGCATCTGGTAACTGGGTCATTGTCTTGTCAAAATTCCATAGACTTTTATTGATACTTCCGTATGAAATATCAAAAGCCCCTTGTGTAATTCTTGAAATTCCAATACATCTTTCGATAAGATTAAAAACTTCAGGATCTACTTTAACCGCTTTAATTCCTGCATTTTCATTAATCAGATTGGTCTGGCTGTCGTCTTTATACGTAGTCAAAAGTCTTTCGATGCGTCTTATTTCTTCAATAGCAAGATTAATATTCTCCTTTCCTGTTTTCTCATTTTCGGCAACAACCGTAATGGTAAAGTTATTTCCCATGAGTTTAAGGGACTCGGAATACTTCTGTTTTTTCAGTATGTTACTTTTTGCTGTCACAGATCGCTTTTATTTCGGCAGTCCATTCTTCGGGAGTAGTTTCTGGTTTTCCGTGCCAGGTTTTGATTACTTTACCATCAGCATCAAGAAGCAGGGTTAGGGGGAAACTTCCTTCTTTATTGTAAATCTCGGCTAAATCCTCGTTTCGCTTTATTTGCTGGGGAGTTCCAATGTTTTTCTTCTTTCTTGGAAAATCAGCATTAACGAGTACCAGATTTTCATTTGCCATTTGGGTGAATGTTTGACTTTCAAGATAGTCTCTGCGTGTTACGATACAAGGGCCGCACCAGTCTGAACCGGAGAAGTTCAACAGAATTAATTCGTGCTTTTCCTTTGCCACTTTTTTGGCATTAGTAAAGTCAGGTTCCCAGTTGATGGGAAGCACTGTCATTAAAAGGAATAATGTAATTAGTTTCATTTTACGGATTTGTTTTTAGGTATATACGAAATAACGAATTGTTGGGTATCTTATTTTTTTTGCTTTCTTAAGATTCGATTAAATTTTAAATCAAAAAAACTATTTTCTAAGCAGTCTGGACACCAAAAATATAGCCCACCAATGCCGAGGCTGCCATGGCAAAGGTGCCCCAGATACAGATACGCAATACTGCTTTAAAAGTATGTGAACCTCCTGCTTTAGCGGCAAGTATTCCCGATAATGCCAAAAAGAGTATGGAGAAACCATACTGATAAAATACCATTTCTTTGATAGGGGCAAAAATAGCCACCAAAAGCGGCAATAAACCTCCAATGATAAAGGATACTGCCGATGCAAAAGCTGCAGTTAAAGGATTGGCCTGTGTGATTTCATTAATTCCCAGTTCGTCCCGCGCATGGGCTTCAAGGGCATCATGAGCCGTTAATTCGACAGCAACCTGCCTGGCCAGTTCTTTATTTAAACCTCTTTGAATGTAAATATCGGTGAGTTCTTCCAGTTCTTCTTCGGGCAAGGTATCGAGTGCATTTTTTTCTCTTTTTAAATCAGCTGTTTCAACATCAGCTTGGGAACTTACCGATACATATTCGCCTGCCGCCATGGAAAGCGCACCGGCAACTAAACCTGCTACTGCCGCAAGCAAAATAGGTTCTCTGGTTACACTCGCCGCCGCAACACCAATCGCTAAACTGGTGGTCGATAAAATTCCGTCGTTTGCACCCAGGACAGCTGCCCTGAGCCATCCGCTTCTGTTAATATAATGAACTTCAGTCTCCATAATTCTAATTTATTTTAGTTTAACCCAGTCCGGACTTTTAGAGATTTTTTCAGTACCTCCAAAATTAGTTTTTAGAAACTGTCTTATTTGTAATGCTGTTTTGTTTTGTGCAGCACTTTTCCAGTCATTCATATCATAGATATGAATCTGCTTTGCATTTGTGTTTGTAACAAATGAAATTCGGGATATTGAATCCTTATATTTCTTAATCTCATTTAACATTTCGCGATCAGGCAATACAACAAGTATGGTTTGCCAATCAAGAAAATTCTTAGGAATATCCTCACGGTCTTTAAATCCTAAAAATTTGAAAAAGGCTATTATCTTTTGGTCGTTAAGTTTGTTAATACCTAAATCTATTTCTTCCAGTATAGAATGAAGCTTTGCCTCATTGAGAATTACACCCATATTAAAAATGTTTGTTTTTTTATAAAATTAAATTAACCTACTATAAAACAATGTGTTAAAACCCGTAGAATGATTCTGAATTTTATAATACTATTTTAGGTCCGTAAATATTTAATGAAATAATCAGTTAGAAATTATCTAATTTCAGAATGTCTGATTTCTCCGCCTGTAGTTCCTGTTTGCTGACCAAAGTATAAAACTGCCAGAGAGTACACCAGTATAGCCAATGCAATATAATTAGCATACAATTTCTTTTTCCAATTGCTCCATAAAGCAACTATCGAACTTATGCCCAATACATAGGATAGTAAAGCAAATACCTCTGCTTTTTCTTCATGTTCATGGATTAAACTTTTAGAGATTCCGTCAATTTGTTTTACCACGTGCTCGGCGCCTTCGCCTGTTGCTATTGCTGCAAATGCTGTAATTGCTCCCAGTATAAAAATACAGTAAGCTGTTCTTTTTACAATTTCAGATTTTACTATAAATCCACCTATGAGAACTAGTAAACCCACAATAGGTATAATAATAGGCAAGTGGTTCAATATTAAGTGATAATGCGCTCCGTTCATAATGTTTTGTTTAAAGTATTAATTTTCTATTCTTCTTTGTTCTCCATTTCATCCGGGCAATGCGTTGGCTGAGCCCGATGCTGTTCCTCTCGGCATTGCTCTTGATAGACCAGTCGCGGCAATTGTAAAAAGCCCTGCGATGAGTTTATTGCTTAGGGAAAACGCAATTATTTTAACAAGCATAAGCTTTTTGTTAATCGTCGCTTTAAAAAATAAGCAATAGCAAAAACATGCGCCATTAGACGTGAGAGTTTTAAGCCGATAAAAAACGATTAACAGTCTCTGGGCGGCTGCCAGACAGAGGAAAGGGAAATGGAAGAATAGGCAAAAGAATACGTATATGAATTTTGTTTTTTATACGTAAAATTTACTTTTTGTATGGGTTTGTATTCTTGTATCAACGGATAAAATACAACAGAACTGATATTGGTGTGCGATTTAAAAGGGAGTTTCATATCCTTAGCATAATCGGCATCAAATACATCTGGTCCCTGATAATGAATGCACAAAAATTGAAGAACAGTTAAATTAGGATTTTGCTCTTTATGTTCCACATAATGTTCTACCATTACAGGCAGCTTTATAAGCTCTACCAATTGCGTTACGGACAAAAGGTAGACCGATAAAAATAATATGGAAAGATGTTTTTTCACAATTCAAATATAGCTAATATCTTGTAATATTTTCAGGTAACTACTTGTTTAGAAATGTTGTAAATAGTTAAGTCCTGCCAAAATACTTTTAAGTTTTACCTGCACAAAGATAAAAGGCTGTTTAAAAACAAAGAACAATAAAGGTATCAATGGAAGTTTATTCCTACTCACTAGAATGATTCTAAATGTTAAATTTGATTGTTTTTTTTACTTCAATTCACACTAAATTAGCCATTGCATAAAAGCAACTGTTAAAAAAAACTCCTTATTTTTTTATTTATCAGCTATTACAAGATTACATGCCCATTTGTATAGCATTACCAATAAACTTATCCTGTAGTAATTTAATTAGAAATATTATCCATGTATACTATAAATACGCAGCTGGCCTATTTTAAATACAACTTAGATTCTAAAAAGTTAATTGTAAATATTAAATGGTTTAAACTTGATAAGTTTAGCAGTTTAAATTTGCAAGCGCTTTCTTTTAATAAATCAGATCTTGAATTATTTAAGAGTTTTATAGATAAAAACCAACATAACTTTCCCGGTTCTTATTTTGTTGAACAAACCGCAAAAGAAGGATTTGATATGTTAATCAATAATGAATTATCTCAAAGTGCATTACCCTATTATCTTATTTTATCCAAAAATCCAAAGTTGAATTTGGGCAATTCGATTTATCAGGCTGAAATGATAATCTTGATGGATGAAAATTATGAATTCCCTGTTAATTATACTTTAGATTTTGACGTAATAGGAAAAATTGAAGTTTACAAACAGGTGAAAGAAGAGAAAATAAATTAAATCAAAATTTAGGTATTTGGATGCACTTTTCCAGTACCCAAGTATAGTATTGGCAGTTGATTTTGATTTATGACAGTCATTTTCTTTTTTTTTAAAGCCTGGCATACTAAGTGCAGTGTGAGCTTCTTCAATGGCGTTTTGCGTTGCTGCTCTTGAATAAAAAACCAACGGTATACTTTTTTTTCTAAGAACGGGATCAGCATCTATAAGCCGTTTTAATTCCAGTCCATTGATAATTGGCATGTTCATACCGCAAAAAATAATCAGCATTTTTATTGCTGGAAGATAAGTATCAAAGTGCTTCTGCTTTGTTAATTTTCCAAATGATTTTGCTCGTATTGCCAAGAGATACAATTACATCTTGTAAAATCTGCTTGTCATCTGATCATCTTCTACAATTAGAATATTACCGTTTCTCATTTTATTAATTTTAAGGGTATCTAAATGTATAGAGTTTTTTCTATATCCATAATTAGAGACCAAATGTTTAGAGTTGGGTCAGCAATTGTAATATTGTTTTTTTATGGATATTAAGTATTTATTTTTTAGGAGCTCTTCCCGCTATACGCTTCAATCTTTTGTGTCCGCCGCGGCGGACACAAAAGGATTTTCACTTCTATCGGGGCTATGGCTGCCCAAGAGCCCTGTTTTGTCTTAGAGAACTGCGCATTCAAACCCAACTGTTGTACTAATCAATACTCAATTTTCGTTTTTTTTTAATAGACATGCCACAATTCTTTCACAAAAATAAATAGGTTTTGCGGCTGCAGAAGCAGAAAATAGATAAAGAACCTAAACACAGGAACTTAACTTTTGTGACAAAAAGGGTATCAGCTAAATAATGATTCCAGCACATAATTACCTTGATGTTTCAATCATAATTGCTAATTTAAACTTAGTCATCTCAATATTATAATTTTGTTATCACTTTAATATATTAAATGTTTCTTATCACTTTTTGCATTGACAGAAATCATTTTTTCATGGTACTATTTGTCTCAATTTTGCTTAGTGATATAGTGATTATTATACTTTTAAAAATAAGTATATTAAAGCTTAATCCTGTAAAAATACTAATAAAAATCTAATGAAAAAAAGTAATGATATTTTACGCAAAGAAGTCATGGAAGCTATAAAATGGGAGCCTGTTTTACAATCTAGTAAGATACAGGTTAGTGTGCAGGATGGGATTGTTACTCTGGCAGGAACTGTCGAGAATTATAATCAAAAAAAGGAAGCTGAACACGCTATTAAGGATATATCAGGGGTTAAGACCATTATAGATGATGTAATGGTAGATCTTTCTTATTCGGCAATTAGAAATGACAAAGAGATTGCCAATTCAGTTATAAAAGCATTAAAGGAAAAATGGGTTATACCTAATCACACATTAAAAGTTACAGTCAAGGAAGGATGGGTTACCCTTGAGGGTGTTTTGCATTGGAATTTCCAAAGAAAGACCGCAGATAATGCTATTCGTTATCTGGAAGGTGTACGAGGAGTTATTGATAAAATAGTGATTGAGGCTGAAATAAAAAATCAACTGGAAAAGGAGATTGTAGAGAAAGCCCTTAAGCGAAGCTGGATACTTGATATCGGTAATATTAAAGTCAGAGTTGATGGCAACACGATATTTCTAAGTGGTATTGTCAGTTCAATTTTTCAGAAGGAAGAAGCAGAAAGGATTGCCTGGAATACAAAGGGAGTATGGCAAGTTGATAATGAACTATTTGTAGAGCTTGACTGATGTGAAATAGAATGATATTTTAATGTTTAGATAATAATAAATTCCTCAGCGTTTATTAAAGTGTGCATTTATAGAATTGAACAGCTGATTCAGGAACCTTTAAGATAAAAGTCGGTCATTTACATAATAATGAAATCTATATCGGTACAGGCAATGGACTATCAATTGAATAAAAAATGGCAGAAAATCACAAGGGAACTATTTTCTCTAAAACCGACGAAAATATTGAAGCAGAATTTAATGCCATATTACCAATTTAGAGATTTTTGTCCGATAATAGAAGTAATTATAATAGAGCGTTAAACCAAATAGCGTGATGAAAAAAACAGCTCAAAAAACACATCGTGCACTTCTCTCATTTTTGGGACTTACCGCTATGATTGGTGGCGGCGCATTAATTATTTCGCCATCAGGAAAACTTCTTGGAGGATTGCCGTTATCTATTTTAGAAAATTCACCATTTGCTGATTTTCTGATTCCAGGGATTATTCTATTTTTCGTATTGGGCTTTTTGCCACTTCTGATTGTAGTGGCTTTAGTCAAGCGACCTTTCATCCCGTTTGCGGAACATTTCAATTTTTTTAAAGACATGTATTGGGCCTGGACCTATAGTATTTATATCGCTTTGGTTCTCATTATTTGGATACAGACAGAAACCTTCTTTGTACAGGGTGTTGGCTGGTTGCAAATGTTTTATATGCTGTATGCCATTGCGATGATTATTGTTGCGCTACTGCCAGAAATAAGAAATAGCTATGCAAAAAACTTCTCCTTGCCGCCTAACGAAAACAGCAAAAAATGAAACTCTTACTTATTATTGGAGCAGTACTGCTGGTGATACTTCTGGGAAAAATAACGATGTCTTTAAAATTCAAAAAACAGGTGAAGACATTATATGCAAATGCATTGAATGTATCTGATAAAAGGTATAACCCGGGTCAATTAATTGGCCTGCCTAAACCAGTACAGCGCTATTTTAAATATGTATTGAAAGATACAATGCCGTATATAGTTTCAGTTAGATTAAAACATAAGGGTGTGTTTAAAACGAGCTTAAAAAGTGGGTTCATCAATATTAGGGGCGAACAATATTTTTCTGTTCAAAAACCACAATTTATATGGAAAGGCTCAACGCTGATCTTTACAGCAAGAGACAGCTTGATTGCCGACAAGGGAAATTTAAAAGTTTCATTATTCAATATTTTTACAGTGGTTGATGGCAAAGGCACAGGAATTAACGAAGGCGAGATGCAGCGCTGGCTGGCCGAAAGCGTTTGGTTTCCAACAAATTTGCTTCCTTCAGAAAATATAACATGGATCGCCATAGATGAAAATTCTGCGAAATTATCATTTCGCTACAAAGAAATTTCATTTGATTTTATCGTTATATTTAACGCTGTAGGCGAAATTGTTACGATGGAAACCCTGCGGTTCATGACCGGTCAGAAAAGAGAACCATGGCTCTGCAGAATGACAAATTACAAAGATATCAATGGGGTAAAAATCCCTTTTTCAGCAGAAGCAGTCTGGAAATTGAAAACAGGAGATTTTAGTTATGCAAAGTTTAAAGTCACAGCAGTACAATACAACCAAAACATTCCTAAAAGGATATTATGATTCAATAATTACAGAATACCATAAAACAATGTTCAAACATCAGGGAAACAAAAGAAACTTAAGGCACAATCTAAAAATAGCCTCTTTATTATCGTTTGTGGCCGGACTGGTGAATGTCGCTGGTTTTCTGGGAGTTCAAAAACTGACTACCAATGTTACGGGACATTTTGCTTTTTTTGTAGATGAGATTTTCAAACTCAATTTCAAACAGGGATTTGTATACTTTTTATATATTTTTTTCTTTTTCCTGGGCTCTTTTTTCTCCAGTCTGCTTGTAGAGTTTCTCCTTAGAAGAAATGAAAAATACAGTTATGTAATTCCAACAGCAATCGAAAGCGCTATTTTATTTGGTATCGCAGTTTTTGGCGGCAATTTAATTATACATAATCCTGATTTTATAGCCTATACGTTACTCTTTGCAATGGGGCTTCAAAATTCTTTAGTTACAAAAATTTCCAACGCCGCAGTGAGGACAACACACTTAACAGGGCTTTTTACAGATCTTGGAATTGAATTATCACAACTGCTTTTTTATCAGGAGGAACTTTTTCGAAAAAAACTCTTTATATCGATAAAATTGCGAATGACCATTATTAGTTTTTTCTTTTTTGGTGGTATTATAGGCGGGATATTTTATTCGAATATGGGATTACACGTTTTACTCATTGGTGTTGTCGCTTTGCTTTTAGGTCTCCTATATGACAGGATCAGATTTAATGCTGTTTTACTCGAAAGGAAGTACAGGCATCTGATACAATTTAAAGGCAAGTAACTCAGGCTTTGAATTCCTTAAAATTTCGTTTCCATAATTTTACCATTTCATACCAGATAACCGATAGAAAACCTACTCCAATTGCCATACACAGCGAAAGGAGATCAAGACGTTCAAATGCAAAGAATATTGCAAATGGTTTGATGTAAAGCAGCATTGCGGTAATGAAAATGGTAATACTTATAATTAATGGAACTAAATTATTTTTGTAACGCAAAGTGGTAAAAATGCAATAATAAAAAGAGCGGTTCATTAATGTCAAAAAGATATTAGCGGTTACCAGTACAATAAAAACCATAGTTCGGGTATGCTGCTCGTCATAACCGTTATAGACAGCGTATTGATAAGTAAATAATGTACCAATAGTGATTACCAATCCCTGAATAATACTGGTAGAGAGTTCCTTCCAGTTAAAAAATGTCGAAGTGAAAGGTCTTGGCTGCTGTGCCATGGTATTTTTTTCCATGGGTTCATTCTCATAGACAATAGAGCAGGTAGGACCCATCACCAATTCTAAAAAGATGATATGAACAGGGGAGAATATATTAGGATATCGCCAGCCAAGTGCCAGTGGAATAAAAACAGTAAATATGATGGGAATATGGATTGAAATAATAAACTGAATTGATTTTTTGATGTTGGCATAAATCTTTCTTCCCATGGCTATGGCGTGCACCATTTTTGAGAGATCATCATTGACCAGAATAAGTGAAGCTGCCTGCTTGGCAATTTCAGTTCCTTTTTTGCCCATTGCAATTCCGATATGAGCCGCTTTTAACGCCGGTCCATCATTTACTCCATCACCGGTCATGGCAACAATTTCCTTATTTGATTTCAGGGCATTGATGATTTTGAGTTTAGCCTCGGGAAACATTCGGGTAAATAAAGTAGTATCCCTGACACATTTTTTGAGTTCTTTTTTGTTAAGTTTCATCAGCTCATCTCCGGAGATGCTTTTTTCATATCCCTTAAAACCGATTTGCTCAGCTATAGATGAAGTAGTCAGGGCATTGTCACCGGTTATAATTTTTACATTAATTCCGGCTTTGTAAAAATGCTGTAAAACGAGTTTGATATTCTTTTTCGGGGGATCATAAAAGGCCAGCAGTCCAATGAATTCAAATTTAAATTCCTGTTGTGTTTTAGGGTAATGCTCAGAAGTCTGATGCGTTTCGCCCACTGCCAGAACTCGGTAACCGTCCTGGGATAATTGCTGAATTGCTTTTAGAATTATTTTTTTCTGGTCTGCAGTAAGTTCAGACACTTCCATTAAGGCTTCTGCACCTCCTTTAGCGGCAATAATATTAGTACCCGATTTATTTTCAAAAACGTGCGTCATCATGGGGGGCTTTCCTGACAAGGGATATTCATGCACCAATTCGAAATCAGGTCTCTGATCTTTTTCATTAATCTCTGCATAGGTTTCATGAAGAGCGATTTCCATCGGGTCAAAAGCTATGGGTTCGCTTGCCCACATGGACAGGGTAATTAACTTTTTTTCATCCTCAGATAAAGTGCCCTCTAAATCTGTAATTTTCCCTGATTGTAACGAAAAAATCTTAGCCAGACTCATCTTGTTTTCGGTAATGGTGCCTGTCTTGTCAATACAAATCACAGTGGCACTGCCTAATGTTTCTACAGTTTTCATTTGTTTGACAATAATCCCTTCTTTCATCATCCGCCAGGCGCCAATGGCCATAAAGGTGGTAAAAGCGATCGGAATTTCTTCAGGAAGGATGCTCATAGCCAGGGTAAGGGCTTTTAGCAGACTGTCGAATACCTTAAAGGAATGAAAGTAGTTGATTCCCCAAACAATCAAAAAAACGATGGCTCCTGCAATAGCCATTTTTTTTACGAAATTACCAATCTGAATCTCCAGAGGTGTTTTTTCTTCTTTTATTCCCTCAAGGCTTTTGCCTATTTTACCCAGTTTGGTTTCACTTCCAATGGCAGTGACCGCTGCAATGGCGAGTCCGCCAGAGACTGTTGTGCCTTGATAAATGCCATTGTCTTTGGCTTCTTTGTCTTTATTGACCGCCATGGATTCTCCGGTAAGGATCGATTCATTAACAGAAAAGTCATTGGAATTTAAGATGACTCCATCGGCAGCAATTAAAACGCCTTCTTCAACCAGAAGACTGTCACCAATGACAATCTCTTCTGTTTTTATTTCTACAGAATCGCCATTTCTTATGACTTTGCATTTGGGTTTGGTAAAATTTTTCAACTGCTCCAAAGCATTTCTGCTCCTCGCATTCTGGTAAGATGAAATAGCCGCAATCAAAACAATTGCTGAGGCTAAAAAGAAACCATCAGCCGTTTTTCCACTGATAAAATAAATACTTGATGCTACGAACAAAAGAATCATCATCGGTTCCTTGATCATTCGGATCATTGCAGCGATATAACGGTTTGTTTTTTTATACGAAGATACGTTTTGGCCGTATTTTTTCCTGGCCGCAAGTACTTGTGCAGTGGTTAAACCAGCTGTATTGAATTTGTTTGTAGTCATTATTTAACTATTTTTTACTTTCTGAAAACAAGTATAGGAGTATGGGTGTCAAAACCAAATTCCTTGGTTTTACTCGAAAGAAAGTGGCGTTCAAACCAGTCGCGGTTTTGTTTTGTAAACATGACAACAATTGAGGGTCTTATTGTTCTTATATCTACTTTTAAATGATTGAGCAGGGAATATTCGATATTTAATTTTTTAAAATTAAAAGAGACTTTATCCGATTGGTAGTTTTGGGCTATCTTATTGAAATCTTCCTTGAAATTACCCTGATCCAATAATTCGTTATAATGATACAATGCCACATCTGCAGCAAAAAGGGCTGCAAATTTTTTAACAAAAGGCAGTTCCACACCCAGCTTTACAAGATCTGAGGCGTATAATAAAAGATGTATTGCCTTCATGCGATAGTTATAAGGAATAACCAAAAGCGGAATAGGGGAAGTAGTAATCAATTTTGTGGCAGTAGTTCCTATTAATTGATTAAATATCCCTGGTCCGGATGTATTGATACAAATAAAATCGGCATGGCATTTTTGTGCATACGCAATAATGGCCTGGTCTACGTGAGTATGGTTCTCGGTTACAAATTCAGCCTTACCAGGCTCTTTTTTGGTTGTTTTGTAAATGGATAGGATGAATTTTTTAAGTTTATAATCCTGCGTGGTTTTTTTATAATAGTTGTCGATATTATCCTCAAAGGTTTTGGTATTTACACTATAGAATATGAGTTCACAGGGAGTCTGAGCAGCAAATTGAATCGCAAATCGTATTGCTGCCCTTGAGATACTCGAGAAGTCTGTTGTAACAAGTAATTTTTTCATGGTATTTATTTTAAAACTGAAATTTTCATTTGAAGGTTTATCTAAATTTATTTCAGTAGGTATTAGATTATTATTTTCCTATTTCAGTTTCATTTCATTTAGGTTCAGATTTAATTTTGTCCATTTTGTCTTATCCAAATGAAGCGTATCCAGATCTGTTGTCCATTCCATAAAAGGCGCTAAACGATAGATGCCTACAACACGTTTTTTATAGCCAAATGCAAACCGGTCTCCGCGAAGCTGATAATTAATTGTTTTAGCCGGATTCTCAATATTTCGGTAAAGTACTATTTGTGTTTTCCAGTCTCCGCCCCATGTAAAGAAAGCTTTGAGTCCGCATAAAATTCCAATGATTATAAAGACTAAAATAATGGACCAGTTGGTTTGGAGTTTTCTAAAGAATTGTCCGATAATAATTACCAGTGATGAGGCTGCAAAAAACAAAAAAAAGTAATGTACCCTATAATCATTGATATGAAACTGGGTATATCGGTTGAGTAGAATGATACTTATAGAGATTACAAAAATGACAGCAATGGCGGGATTCAGTTTTTTCATCTTAAGTGTGTGGTTTGTTATTTATGAATGTCATTTACTTTACGCATAAAATCTGCTGTTGCAGGGTCTGCTTGAGTTCCGTAACCATCTACAAGGGTGCCTTTTTCATTACTATTAGTCTCAATTGCGTACATAATCGAAGAGTCCTCAGGATTTGATTCGCCTTCAAAACGATAGAAATGGGCAATTTTTATTTCATTAGCCATAAAGTGATGGTCTGTTTTGAGTGAAACCAGACTTTTTCCATTCACCTCAAATTGGGATGTAAATCCCATGTTTTCAATTTCAGCCAGTACAGTGACCAGGCTGTCCATATTTACTTTTTCCATAATTCATGTTTTTTTTCCAGGGATTGTTCCGGGGCTATTGTTTAAGGTCTACATGTAAGTTGTTTTTAACCTCCAGTACACCAGGGGCTTTCCAGGCCAGACGGCTTGCTTCATTTTTTTGAAACCAGGATTCGACATTCCCTTTTAACGTAACAGAATTGTCCAGAACCTCCACTTTGATTTTGGTATTTCCTATAATTTTGTTTCGTTCTATAGCATCCTCAATGTCTTTTTTATTAATCCGGTCTTTGGATAAAGAGATGATCATAATGTTATTGATAATACCCTTGACACCAATGAGCACGCTTACAGCTTTTTTAGCTTCTTCTTTCTGGTAGTTCCATTCCAAGGATCCGGTAAGGGTTACCCAGCCCTTTTCGACTTTTACCTGCACTCTGTCATGTGGAATATCCCAATGCCATTTGAAAGCGTTTATAATTTCTGCGGCAATTTCGTTATCTGATTTTTGAGTTTTGTTGTTTAGCACAACTTCAATTTTTTCTACAACCACCTTTACGCCCGATACATTTTTAGCAGCTCTTTCTGCTTCTTCTTTTTTGGCATAACTATTTACGCAGCCCGTTAGGGTAACAATTCCATCGAAAGCTGTAACTCCAATTTCTGCAGCTGATAACAAAGGTTCCCAATTGATAGCTTCTATGACTTTTTGTTGTAATTCTTCGTTGGTTTTCATTTGCTTACTATATTTATTGAAGCAAAGTTGCACCTTATCAAAGTCTTAATAAATGATTCTCGACATTCTAAAAACTGATTCCAATTACATATCGGGATGAAATATATTAGTTGATTCCTTTTTTAAATGCTCAGCCTGCAAAGTCTAGTTGTTCTATTTCTTAGTTCTGATCTATGGCTCTTTTCATGTATATTTCTTCGCGATGACTCATTCTTATTTCTGACATGATCAGGTATACCGATAAACTAATGACAGAAGCAAAAAAGCACCATACCGATACGAGATAACTTTCATAAAAAACAGTTGTAATGATATAGGATATAAAGACCATAATTCCTAACCACCACATGCGTCTGATGTGTGAAAAGAAAGGCGGGAGTATTGTAGCGATGATATAAAGCAATCCACCCATTACCCGAAAGGATTCAGGATAAGTCTGGATATAGGCTATGTGATAACAATCAATCTCGGATCTGATATTAAAATGGAACAAACAGTAAGTAAGGTACATCGATACAAGCATCCCAATTGCCACAAGTATTCTTTGCATTTGCTTTCGGGATTGTTCTTTTTCCAAAAGCAGTATGGCAACCGGAACCCAGACGGGCCAGATAATTTGTGCGATAATCAGGTAAAAATAAGTGATGCCGGTTTGCAGGTAGGACCACTTCGTACTCGGAATGGACAGCCATAATAATCCCTCAGAGAACTGCTGTACGGCAAATATAAAGGGGATTAAGGCAAACATGGTTTGTGAGCGATGCTGTATTTTGTTTATACAGGCGACTCCAATAACGCTAAGTACAATCCCGGCACTAAAACTTGCTGTAGCAGAAAAACACATAAGATAATAGGTTAGGTTTATGACTTGGTTTTAGTTGGTTTGACTCTTCTGCCTACAGTATCCATAAGAATAGTAGCTGTTAAGGCTGCCAGTGCGATAAGTGCGAATATTGTTTTCATGCTTATAATTTTTAGAATGATTGAATTTTATAAGATTTAGTTTTTAAAACTATCTAGCAAATTTGGCCTAAAACAGCCAGTAGTGAAATGATTATCAACATTGCAATAAGTGATCTGGAACACTTTTTTAGACTATTTTTACCTTAGCTTTGATACTGGTTTTAAAGAAAAAAAATGGCACTATTAATCTTTGTCAGACACGGACAATCTGTTTATAATTTAGAGAACCGTTTTACAGGAATACTGGATATTCCCCTTACTGACCTGGGAAAAGAACAGGCGAAGCTGGCAGGTCAAAAACTGATCGGTTATGTTTTTGATATTGCCTATACTTCCATGCTTATAAGGGCACAGGAGAGCCTGCGGATTATCCTGAATGAAATGAAAGTGACGATTCCTATTGTAAAAAATAAAGCTTTTAATGAGCGTATGTACGGTACTTTGCAAGGACTCAACAAAGATGAAACAGCGCAAAAGTACGGTTTGGCCCAGGTGGATATATGGAGAAGAAGTTATGATATATGTCCTCCCGGAGGAGAAAGCCTGCTTGATACCTATAACCGCGTGGTTCCTTATTATAAAGCAGAAATAGAACTGAAATTAAAAATGGGACAAAATGTTTTACTGGTGGCCCATGGCAACAGTTTAAGATCCCTGATGATGTACCTTGAAAACATCAATCCGCTTGATATTGTCAAAGTAAACATCCCTACAGGCCAGCCCCGACTTTATGAATTTAATACAAAACTAGAGCTCTCGGAAGTGAAGTATCTTTAAATCATCGGAGTGATCAGATTTGTTTTTTACCAATATTTTTGGATAATGATTTACATGTTTTATACTCTAATAGGTTCTGAAAGATTGATTTTGTTTCTGTTTTTATAAAGCTGTTCCTTTTTGGCAGCATATTTTTCCATGGTTAAACGGGCCATTAAATAGCTTACTGTAGATTCTGCACCCTGATTCAGATTAATATAATTTTCTTCCAGACCATCATAACATCCTCCAGTGCATGGATTATAGATTATCTTCTGCAGATGATTGTTGCCTAAGAACCAGCTAAAGGCAGTTTCCATTTTTTCCAGATACGATGAATTTTTAAAAACAGTATTGAATCTCTCCAGGGCAAGAATCGTATAGGCAACATCAATAGGCTGTTCTCCGCCTATGGTTTCTTTGTTTTGCCTGCTCGAATCAAGCCATCCCTTATTGGATATTACTTTGATCTTGTTCTCGGTAAAAATGCGGGATAAAAGAAAATCAAAAGATTCTTTGGCAGCTTCCTTATATTGATATTCGCCCGTGGCTAAGTAGGCACAAAGAAGCGCTTCTGGCAGTATACTGTTGCCATAAGTCAGGTAGCTTTCAAACCATTTCCAGTTAGATTTACATTCGTGCCTGTACATTTTCACCAATCGATTCGAAAGCAGTTTTATAAGTGCAATATTTTCAAAATCTACAGCATTTTTGTTACGATAATAAACTCCTTTAATTACAAATGCCATTGCCCTTGTGGAATAGATTGTATTTACTTTTTGTAAAGCTGTCTTGATGGTCTTTGCGGCATCTGCTGTAAATCCGAGAGGAAAAATACTCGAAAGGGACAGCATGAAACCCAGAGCCCAGATTGCTCTTCCGTTGGAATCCTCCAGATTTTCGCTATTTTGGTTGGTAAATTCTTGATCTTTGCTGACATAGTTCAAAAAACTCCCATCTGGCTGCAGACAAAATTTGATAAAGCTGTAATATTTTTCAATGAGTTCTAAATCCTCAGGCTCCCTTTTCAATTCATAATGCTGGCAAATGGCTACCAGCGCCCGTGCGTTGTCATCTAAAGTATAGCCCGTATCGATATCAGGATGGTTAATTACTGAGAATTGTATCATGGCAAATGAAGTGGTCAAATTTTTGAAATGACTCAGATTTATTTCCGGGATTTTATAATGCAGTGCTATTTTTCCGGATATAATTTTTTTAAATAACCCTGCATGTGCAATTGCGGAATTCTCCCATGCCGTTGGTGCCATTTTGTGTATACCGTTGGCAGAGATATTTTTACGCAATTGTGGATTTTTTAAAAGCCTCATGACTTCTTCAGCCAATTGTATTGTATTTTCAAATTCAATGATAACTCCCGTTCCATCTTCAAGCACTTCAAGTGCATGCGGAATGGGGGTAGAAATAATAGGACACCCGCAGCTAATGGCATAGGAAAAAGTGCCGCTTACAGCCTGATGGGGATCATTGGAAGTAAAAAGATAAATATCTGTAAGCTGCAAGTATTCAAGTAATTCCTCTAAAGGCAAGTAGGCATTAATGAATTTTACATGCGCCTGCAGCCCTAAGATTTCGACTCTTTTTTTTAGAAAATCACGGTATTTTTCTCCTTCCTCTCTAACCACCGTTGGGTGGGTTTTGCCAATAATCAGAAATAAAACATCAGGATATTGGCTCGAGATAACCGGTAATGCATCTAAGGTGGTTTCAATCGATTTACCAGAACTCAAGAGTCCGAACGTAGAGATTACCTTTTTACCTGAAAGCCCGTATTTTTCTTTTAATATTTTTTTATCCCGATGTTTTACCAAATGCGTTCCATGGGCAATAACAGAAATTTTCCCCTTGTCAATGCCATAAACGCTCTCCAGCAATGTAGCCGATCTTTGAGTCATGACAATAAATCCGTCGATAAGGGTATCCATTTCGATAATATTTCTTTTTATATCCCCATTGGGGTGAGGCAGAACCGTATGAAGGACAATTAAAACAGGCTTTATTGAAGCGCTTAAAAATTTAATCAAATCAGTCTCATTATTTTTAAAGAGCCCGAATTCATGTTGTATTAAGATTAGTTTTACTGCTTTATCAGTATTGCAGTACTCAGAAAGCTTCAGGTAGGAAGCAGCAGAATCCGTTTTAAGAATTTGATTTACAGTATCACCATAAATATAGCTGTCATTGATGGATTCCAGGGCAGCGACCTTTATTGTAAAAGATTGCTCAAATTTATTGTTTAAAGCAGCAATTAAATCTTCAGAATAGGTTGCAATACCGCATTCCCGTGAAGGAAATGAGGTAATAAATAAAATTTCAGGAGTTTTTAGTTCTTTTTGATCCTCTGAAATAATTGTATTTATTTTATTTGCCATTAGGCCAATACTCTTGCGAAGGGGAGTCGTAATTATCATTTTTTTTAGTATTAAGCATTAATTCATTAACCAGACCTGATAAGCTGACCGATACGCAGGCTATTTGTTCATCTGCCGCGCCATAATAAATATATAAAGTATCGCTAAAGACAACTGTTCCGGTGGGGAAACACACATTATTTACTGCTCCTTCTAATTCCCAATCCTTTTTTGGGCTAAAAAGAGGATAGGGCAGGCGTGCTATTTCAATTTGAGGATTATCAAGATCCAGTAAAGCGGCACAGGCTGAATATACGTATCCATCGATGCTGTCCTTGACCCCATGGTAAATAATAAGCCATCCCTTTGGTGTTTCTATCGGCGGACATCCGCCGCCTACATAACTGGATTCATGATCGTATTTAGGTGAGAGCAGAATATGGTCATTAAAATTCATGAAGTAATTATTATAGAACGCGGCTGTTAGGCACTCAAGTGATGTAACAGCAACAATAATCTGGATTTCGGGTTTAATGCGGTGCATAAAACAGAATTTGCCGTTTATTTTTCTGGGAAAGAAAATAACGTTTTTATCCCACAGGAGTATTTTTTTTCCATCTTTTTCGACCATTCCATTGTGCTGGTTGTATCTGAAATATTTGCTGTTGTTTAAATTTTTAGCGTTTGTCAATTGATTAAACTCAGCATAGGTAATAGTGGGGACAATTATTCCTTTTTTTTCAAAATGGATTAAATCTTTAGAAATTGCCAGACAGCCTAACGCGTTTACGCCATCAAAAGCGGTATAGGTCAGATAATATATTTCTTCGATTTTTACTATTCTTGGATCTTCTAATCCGTGACTTTCGTAATCAAATTCAGCAATAATCATAGGTACAGTGTTCCTGTGAACAACGTTTAAGGGCCCCTCTAGTTTACAATAGCCTATAGTGGAATAATTACCATGGCTCACGGCCCGATAAAAAAGATGAACAGTATCTCCGTTTTTGATAACAGCCGGATTCATTACCCCCTCATCTTCAAATGCATGTTCGGTTTTCTCCAGTATAATCCCTTCTCTTTTTATCGATATCATAATGCTCATTTAAGTGTTTAAAGGATCTTCTGACAATCCTTATTTAATAGACAGGTTAATCAGCCCAAACTGCAAATAAAAATAGAGGACGTTGCCCTCTATTTTTTTAACCTTTATAATAAGGCATAATCATATTCCACAACAAGGTCATTGTCAATGGACCAGATCCCCGGAGTTTTCCAGACGATTTTCTCAGCTTGATCTTTTTGGTAAACAGAGTCAACAAAACCAGTTAATTTCACATTGGTGCCATTTACTGTAACTGTAATATCTTTAGCGTTGAGTGACCAGCTTCTTGCGAGCGCTTTTTCAACATCCTTTTTTTCAATGGCATCCTTGATATCGGATTTAATTTTGATCTCATTGGTCACCCCTTTTACTCCTGGCAGGAAGCTAATAGCAGTTTTGGCGTCTTGTCTCTGAAAATTCCAGGTTAGTTCGCCCTCAAGTGTAACCCAGCCGTCTTCTACTTTTACCTTAACATGATCTTCGGCAACTGACCAGTTGTCCTTTAAGGCTTTTAACACCTCAAAGGCAATATCATTATCTGTTTTGGTAAAGGTATTGGAGTATTTGATCTCTATTTCCTCGACAACGGCCTTTACCCCGGATACATTTTTGGCCGCGGTTTCAGCTTCCTTTTTTTTATAATATCCGTCTACAATACCCGTCAGGGTCACTACACCATCTTTTACGGTCACTCCAATTTCTGCAGCATGTAAAAGCGGTTCCCATTTGATGGCATTCTGGACGTCTTTTTGTAATTCTTCGTTGGTTTTCATAATGTATGTATTTAAAAATTTATAATTTATTTTTAGTTAATGCTTATTGAAAGAACTCTATTACCAATTTATCAGACTGGAAATACAATTCCCAGATAATACTGAATGCTCTGATAAAAGGCAATGGCTTTGATTACGATTCCATTTTCTTTGGCATAGCAGTTTATTTTAAAAAGTATATTTCCCATCTCAACTATTTTTAAAGTCAAATTTTTTAAAATGGTCGCGAACAAAAACCTCTTGCTGCTGAAGGTTCATTTTAGTGGTATTTTCAGCTTCTATTTTGATTTTGACAAAACTGTTGTCTTTTTGCAAAAAGTGCAGTAATTCCGTTTTTGCCGTAGTGGGGCCAAATAAGACCAGTTCATTATAACCAATGGCGAGAGTCGCAATTTTCTTAAAATAGGCCCTTTGTTTATCCTGCTCTTTATGGTGCATTTCACTTTCGCTTCTTTGCAGGGTTTCATGTTTGTCCTGAATATCAAATTCAGAGATCACAGTCTGGGTATCTTTATCATTATCGGTAAAATCGATTAAATTAGCGCAGGCATGATCCAGGTAAATGCCTAATTGATTTATAGTTTTCATTTTCTTTAATGTATATGTTTTAATGTTTTTTCTTCCTTACTGCATTGCTGCAGCTTCAATTTCCTCAGCAGAAATAGATTCTTCATCTTTCAAACCGTTTTCTTTAGGAATATGGATTCCCAGCACTTTTCGGGCATTTTCAATTTGAATTTTGGTGCCATGCACAAGGAGCATAAATTTGCCTGCTTTTATCTCTGTTTCGTATTTTAAAACATCATGATTTGAAATACCTAAACTCACCAATGCGGCAGCAATAACACTGCTTCCTCCCAATAATGCAGCACCTTCGAGTGCCCCAATAATAGCCGAAACAAGCGGTCCGGCAACCAGCAGCGGACCAAGTCCAGGAATAAAAAAGAAAGCAGATCCAAACAATAATCCCCAGAAGCCGCCCCAGAAGGCCCCAAAGCTTCCCCATTTTTTCATGCGGTCTCCCACAGTGTAATAACCCGTAACAGTTTCATCGGTATGGTAGTCTGTTCCTATGATGGAGAGTTTGGTCATATCAAATCCGCTTTTTTCGAGTTTTTTAATAGCTGTTTCAGCTTTAAGATGTGTGGCATAAAAGGCAGCTAATGTATTTGTGTTTTTCATGGTGATTGTATTTAATGTAAAATCCATTCTTATAAATTTTAAGCTCTCACAAGACCTTATTATATTTCTTCATTGCTGTACAAAGTTGAGGTAACAGGAAGCAATCTAAAATGACAGGCATCAGCAATAAAAATGATGTAGGGCACTTTTATTATTCACTGCTGATAATTTAATTCCATAATAGCGCGCAAAGCAATAAAAATTGGATTTATAAGTCCTCTTTGCTGTTAAAACAATGATAATGTGTTAATTATATTGTGAAATTCAGGAAGAATGTAATTTTCCATTTTTAAATAGCCGACCTTTATAAGGATCATCATAATTTGATCGATTTGATGATGGATAATGCCGCTCTTTTATATGCTCTTGTACAAAATGCTTTGGATGGCATCATTACCATAGACGACATTGGGACTATAGAAACGATCAATCCCGCCGGCTGTGTACTTTTTGGCTATCAGCAAGAGGAAGTTATTGGCAAAAATATTTCAATGCTCATGCCTTCACCGGACAGGGAAAGGCATAATAACTATTTGAGCAAGTACAAAACAACCCGAAAAGCCAGCATAATTGGTGTGGGGCGTGAACTCACAGGAATGCGCAAAGGAGGTGATCTATTTCCGATGAAACTTGGAGTTAGTGAGGTAAAATATTCAGGCAGGACTATTTATGCCGGTTTTATTCATGACCTGTCCCAGCAGAAAATAGAAGAGGAACGGTATAAGGATTATGCATCTCATCTGGAAGAACTTGTAGAGGAGAGGACAAAATCGCTTAACGATACAATTTTTGCCTTGGAAAAGGCAAAAGAAAAAGTGAGTATTTCCCTGGAGAAAGAGAAGGAACTCAGTAAATTAAAAAACCGGTTTTTATCGATGGCCTCCCACGAATTTCGCACACCGCTCAGCACCGTGCAGTTATCAGCCTCACTAATAGAAAAATACGCTATACCTTTTCAAAGCGAACCTATAGGGAAACATATTGCCAAGATTAAAAATTCGGTAAAGAGCTTAACGGCGATACTCAATGATTTTCTCTATGTTGAAAAATTGGAAATAGGAAAGATGAAGCCTGAGTTCACTTGTTTTGACCTGGTTAAATTCGGTGAGGAAATAACCGAAGAAATGCAGCTTCTGGCCAAACCCAGCCAAAATATTGTCTGTAAACATCTTGGAGATCAAACCATGATATACCTCGATGCTAATTTGTTAAAGAATTGTGCCATTAACTTAATTGGTAATGCCATAAAGTACTCCGGAGACAGCTGCTGCATTGATTTTACAACAGAAATTAATGATTTAGATTATATTATTTCAGTTCACGATGATGGAATCGGCATTCCTTTGGATGAACAAAAACATTTGTTTCAGGCTTTTTTCAGGGCGCACAACACCGGCAGTATCCCAGGCACTGGTCTTGGCCTGAATATAGTGAGCCGTTACGTTTCACTTATGAAGGGAACGGCAGAATTTAAAAGTAATGAACAAGAAGGAACATTATTCACCCTAACATTTCCCATATCATGAGCAAAGTACTGATTATTGAAGACCATAATGACATTAGGGAAAATATTGCTGAAATCCTTACTTTGGCAGGTTACACTGTTTATCAGGCTAATAATGGTAAAATAGGGGTTGAATCTGCGGTTGTCAACCTGCCCGATATTATTTTATGTGATATTATGATGCCCGAACTGGACGGTTACGGGGTATTGTATATGCTGAATAAAAATCCGAAAACAAGTACCATTCCCTTTATTTTCATAACTGCCAAATCAGAAAGAATTGATTTGCGAAAGGCCATGGAAATGGGAGCAGATGATTACCTGACCAAACCTTTTGACGATATGGAACTTTTACATGCCATTGAAAGCAGGCTCAACAAAAAGAATTCAGAAATGGATTTTTACAGTCACTCGCTCGGCCGTCTTGAAAGTTTGGTAGGGGACAAGGAAGGGCTTTCTGAGCTGAAAAAAATGATAGAGGAGCATGTTCACAGGCCTTTTAAGAAGAACCAGATTATTCATTATGAAGGGGATCGCGCTATTGGTCTTTATTTGGTGATCTCGGGTAAAATCAAAACCGTCAAGATGTCTGAAGACGGAAGAGAACTTATGACCGGTATGTACCATGCCAATGATTTTTTAGGCGTCAATACAATCCTCTCTGATGAGACCTACACCGATACCGCAACAGCACTGGAAGACAGTCAGGTCTGTTTTTTTCCAAAAGAACAGCTCGAAGAATTACTAAAATTATATCCTGATGTAGGGGAGAAATTCATTAAAATTTTATCGAATGAAATCAGGAGCAAAGACACACATTTGCTACAATTGGCGTATCAGTCGGTCAGAAAGCGCATTGCAGAATCCCTGCTGAGACTCTTTCGCCAGGAAGAAGCGGCAAAAGGGGACAGCATCAATGTAACAAGGGATGATCTGGCAGCGATGTCAGGAACTGCATCCGAAACCGTGAGCAGAACCTTAACCGAGTTTAGGAATGAAGGATTAATAGAAAAAAAAGGCAGCCAGCTTAAAATTCTGGATTATATGAAAATAAGCAAGATGAAAAATTAGTATAAAAGTAAAAATTCCAATGGGCCCTCCATTGAGATTCCCTAAAATCGCGGGACATAAGACTTAATTTTCGAAAAGTACTTTGGCCAGTGCATTGTCCCGATTATAAAGGTCATCGTAAAAGGCAATATTTCCATTGCCGTCAGCCCAAGCGGTAAAGTAAGCAATGTAAACCGGGATTTTATCCTGGAGCACATAGGTGTTTTCTTTTCCCAAATGCATGGCTGCATCTACTTTTTTGCTGCTCCAGCTGGCCTCTTTTTCCATAATGGCCAGTGCAAGCTCACGGGCTTTTTCAACCCTTACGCATCCATGACTAAAAGCTCTTTTGTCTTTATTGAAAAAGGATTTGGATGGCGAATCATGAAGGTAAATGTTATGGGAATTGGGAAACATAAATTTCACATAACCTAAAGCGTTACTGCCTCCTGGTTTCTGCCTTACCTGCCCGTCATGCCATTCCATATGCTGATTTTCAAGATAATTAGGATTCTTTTTTATATTGGGCAGTATTTCTTTTTTAAGGATACTGGTGGGAACATTCCAATACGGGCTGAAGGCTAAATAACTCATACTGCCACTAAATACTATGGTTTTATGAAATTCTTTTCCTACTACCACTTTAGAAACAAGAAAGGGCTTTCCATCTCGGTAATACAGTAATCTGAAAGAAGGTATATTCACGGCGATATATTCCTGCGCCGTATTTATTTTAGGACTGATCCAGCGGCATCTTTCCATATTAACCGAAATGGTTTTGATCCGGCTCGCTACAGGAATGTTAAGCATTTCAATAAGTCTGGGCGTGATCTTGCTCTCAAAGTCATGATTTTGACTGGTTCCATAAGCCGCAATGCCTTCAGTTATGGCTTGATCAAAAACAATAGACGCGTTATCCTCTGTGATAAAACCCTCTAAAAACAGCCTGTTTCTGAGCCCTTGTACTGTAGCGGAAGAATCACCCTTCTGAAGGGATTTGATTTCTTTTTCGAGTTTAACGACTTTCCAGCCGCCATTTTTTTCAATTTCAAGATATTTTTTCAAAGCCTGTTTTAGGGGATAATATTGATTGAAATACTCATGTCTGAATTCCTTTTTTGATCCAATTCCCTGTGCAAGGGTATCGAGGTATGCCGCATTTGAAGCATTCTCTCTGGGAAGGTACCAGCCTGTTTCTTCGCTTTTTCCTATGGTAAATCCGCTGAAAACTTTAGTAGTGTAGAAAAAATACATGCAGCTGATGATGAGCTCTGAATCGAGGTTTGGAATAGTGCCGGTCTGTTTTTCAAATATTTTATCCCATTCGGTTTCATAGGGTACCGCTACAGGAAGCCCTTCTTCTCTCATCTGCTGCACCTGTTTGTGCAGTACATAGGCAAATTCTATAAGCCCTTTCTTGTCATACCAAATATAATCAGTGTGCTTTTTGTAGAGCAGTTTTACCTGGGCCTGATACGGACTGAATTTAGGATAGGTCTCAAAAAAAGCAGCAATTTTTGTGGTGTCGATTTGCGAAGGATTTTCCTGAAACTGTTTTTGAATATGATCCATGGAAGCTGCAGGGGATATGATCCAGATACTGCACATTAAGAAAATCAATATGTATTTATATTTCATCGGGGAGGTATTAGCTTGTTTTTTTTGACACTATAATTTGAAAGTGGTAAGTCTTTAGTAAACCTGAACATAGCAATAATTACTGTTATGTTCAGGTTTTAGTCTATTGAAAGATATTTTAATTGGCTTTAATTTCGTCGGCCGCCATCTCTGTGAGTAATTTGTTTTTTTTTACCTCAGGCAGCATTCCATTGTCGCCTTTTTTTATTTTTGAAGCTTTTTTAATTTTCTTTCCCTTAAGACTTGCAGTGCTTTTTAGGATTCTCTTATTGATTTTTTTAGCGATCTTTTTGGCTGTATTGTCAATTGTTTTGAGAATCTTTTTTGTGTTTGATTTTGCGGTTAGTGCAGTAGTAATTGCAGTAGTAATTGCAGTTGTTATTTCAGCTGCCATTTTTTTTGAATTTGCTTTCATGATTTTAAATTTTATAGATGTTATCTTTGATCCTGATTTATTGAAATAAACAGGACTTGTTATATGGATACAAAATTGAGCTGAACTTTTGCCGTACAAAATGACACTGCTCATTTTCATTATTGATTTTAGACACTTTTCAAGAAGTGTGTTTTTGGCTATTGTTTAAAATCCCACCGTAGCTTCTAACATAAAGCCTTCGAACTTCCCGCCATGTCTGATATCGGCAGGCTGAAAATTTTTATATTTCTGATTTACATATTCGGCTTTCATCAGGATATTTTTTGTCATGAACCAGCCTGCAGAGGCTGTTACACGATTGATTTTTTGGTCATTTTGATTTTGCGGTGAATCAGTAAGCGTATTGTACCTTCCTGCAATCCAGAAATTCTCTTTTCCTGCAGGAAATCTGTAGATCAAATCAACAGCAGACTGCACAACCTGATGCGTATCTGTCTCAGTAATCTTTCTGCCTTTGGCAACTTCATAGGTTCCAAAAAGTTCTAAACCTTTAAACTTTAAAAAAGGGTTGAACATAAATGCTGTTACCTGCTGACTAAATTCGGGATTATAACGACCTGACCTGAAATTAGCAACTGCTGTCGCCTGCGTATTTTCCATGACATAGAAATAATGGGAACCGGTTCGGTCCCCTGCAAAAAGTGTATTGTTCAAAGCTCTTTGCACGTTGTAAAAGGAACCGGTAAGCCTAAGCCTTAAATCTTGGTCTATTTGTTTGTCATAACCGATCTTGCCATGTAATGCAGGTGTAGGCTTGTTAAGTTCACCTGTTGCAGCATCTATTTTAGTGGAAACCACCACAGTTGGATTTAAGGCTCCATTTGTCAGTCCAAGCATGACCATAAATCCTGAATTGTCATGGTAATATGCTTCACCTCCGATTTCAGTGGCAAATTCATCCATGATGTAGTTTTCAATAAAAGGGTTGTAGATGGCGTTTCCTCCGTCACTTCTCCTGTAGTGCTGATCCCCATAATCCACATCATAGGCACCTACTTTCAGGGTTACATATTTCATGGCCTGATCTATAAAACTGCTTTTTAGAAAGGAGAGTTTATCAAACTGAATATAACCGCCCTTTACCCAGGTTTCTTCATGGTGTCTTGAGGATAAATAAACAGTAAGGTTCATCCGGATTCCATCATCGAGCTGCGCATCGATATTCAGATTGGCCATAGCCAGATTGAACCCATTGGTAATCTCAATAAGTTCATTACTGTTTATGTTGTCAATCAGAACAGGGGATACTTTATTTTGATGGTTTAATCCCTGAAAATCCAATGTTAAGTTTCCGCCCATTTTTACTGTGAAGCCTTCAAAAGAGGAGCTGTCCTTCTTGGTAGTTTCAAAAACATTAAGTCCCCTTTGGTCGTTGTGCCTATAATACTGCATAGGTTTCTTTTGTGACTGTGCCATTGTTACCCAAAGACATAGTAATAGTATATTTTTCATATGATTATGATTTTTCAAAAAGGAAAGAGAATTCAAGCTTGATTGCATCACCGGTTTTCATGACTGCTCCCATAAATATGGGAGCAGTAACATTGTAGTCACTCATGTTTATGGGATAATTGCCATTACAACTGATGCTTCCGTCTTTATTTACAAAACAGTATAAATCAATTATAGCATCTTTGGTAAGCCCGGCAATGGTAAGTTTTCCGGCTGTTTTGATATGGAATTTAGAATTGTTTAAGCTCATTACTTCAGCAGAAACCTGTTTGTACAGGATTTCTTTAAACTGATCGGTTTTCAGGGCTTTGTACGCATTTTTGTCTAATTTTTTCTGTCCGCTTTTAAGGGTGAGCACCGGCAGGTTAAACGCAATGGCGCTGAGTTTTGTAATTTGATTTTCAGCACCGATTTTAAATGTTGCTTCTCCTGAAAAAACAGGCGTTTTCATCGTCCAGTCATGGAAGGTGGAGGTTCCCGATATTTTCATTTCATTAACTATGGATTTACCAATTTTGAAATGGGATTGTGCCAGAACCCTCTGGCTCAGTGCTGAGATTATGGTCAGCAGCAGTAGCGTGAATTTTATTTTAGTTTTCATGATTGTTCTTAATTTGTTAAAGCATTATTGTAAGTAGGAGCGAAGGAACCAGGCTATTTTCTCATGGCTCTCGGTTAGTGTGGTAACAAAATCATCTGTTTTACTGTCCATAGAAGCTGTTTCAAGAAGGGATGTATTTTTTTTTAGTACCGTAATGAGGTTTTCATGATCACCGAGCAATTCACTCAGATAACCCGCGCGATCATTTGTTTTTTTTCTTTTTTTATTGAAGCGCGTTACCTTCAAAAAAGCTTTCAGCATGGCATCTGCATAATGGCCTGAGGCATGAACACGTTTTTCAACTCGTTCAATTATGAGATCAATTTCGCCGGATTGCGCGCTAAAGAAGAGATATTTGTCCTGAAAATCAATTCCCTGAAGATTTAGATGTACGCTTTTGGTTTTGGTTAAAAGGATATACTCATCACAAAGTATACTTGAGAGTTTGCTCGAAAGGTTTCTGATATGGGCTCTTTTTGAAGTAGTGGTTTTCATTTTTGTTTTTTTTGCGGTGCTGCTTTTCAGGGCAAAGTTGAAGCTGTTACAGGTAAACCAAAATGACAGAAAACGCAGCAATAAGTGATGGTTGTTACTTATTGGTAAGGGCAATATCATAACTCGAGTCAAAGTCATAATAACTTGGACTTTTAAGCCAGTACGCCGCCATCTAAAATAATCTGGGTACCATTGCAATAACTCGAATCATCACAGGCCAGAAAAATAAATGTTTTGGCTACTTCCTCGGGCGTACATAACCTTTTGGCCGGAGTGCCATCGATCCAGGCCTGATGGACTGTTTGGGGCGCTGCGCCCAGTAAAGGTGTTTCTACATAATAGGGACAGATGGCATTCCCGCGTATATTTTGGGCGCCATATTGAACGGCGATATTTTTTGTTAATCCCAATACACCATGTTTGGCAACCGTATAAGGAACTAAACCGTGCTCGGCTTTTAATCCGCCCAAAGAAGACATGTTGACAATAACACCGCCGCCTTGTTTGAGAAACTGCTGCAGTTCGTATTTAACGCAATAGAACTGACCGGTAAGGTTCACGGCAATTAAGGTATCCCATACTGCTTCAGGCATATCATGAATTCCGGAATATACCCCGCCGATTCCTGCATTATTAAACGCCACATCAAGCCTGCCGTATTTCTCTACAGTGGTTGTAATGGCCTTTTTAACGCTTTGAACATCACTAACGTCAATTGGGACGAACATGCACGGAGCGCCCAGCGCTTCAATATCCAGAATCGTCTGACGATGGTCTTTTCCGGGAAGATCAGCAACTATAACTGTTGCGCCTTCGCGCGCCGCTTCCAGTGCAGAGGCTTTTCCTATTCCTGAATTACCACCTGTGATAAATACTACTTTGTTTTGAAGTCTTTTCATTTTTTCTTTGGATTTAGATTCTTAATTAGTACCTGATGCTTTTTGCAGTTCCAGTTCTTTTTTTGCCTCTTGTTTTTTCTTTTTTTTGAAATAGCCCCTCAAAAGGAAATTCTGCTTGGCAGCCTGTTCGATTTCAATTAGATTTTTAGAACCTGTTTGTAAATTTGTGAGGGTTGAATCTAGGGAGCCAGCTAATTTTTCATCGCTGATCAGCTTTGGCAAAATGCCTTTTCCGGTATTTAGCTTGGCGGTAAAAACATTTAAATCAGTGACACTTTTCTCAAAACCAGAAAGTGTTTTTTTTATGCTGTTGGCATAATAAGGATCAGTCATGAGTTTTGATAATGTGCCGTCCTTGTCGTTTATTTTTTTTGTAAAAACAGCAAATTCATTGGAACTCTCCTTTAGGTTTTTCATGGTAACATCGATGCTTTCTGCGAAATTCTCATCGGTTAATACTTTAGAGAGTGCGCCTTTTCCGTTATTGATTTTATAGCTGAATTCAGAGAGTTCTTTGGTGATGATCTGGGCATTATCAATGCTTTTTTTGAGTCCGGCAATCAGGTCTTCCATTCCAACGGCTTCACTGGACGCAATCATATCGCCGTCTTTTACCACTTGCGCTAGACTATTTTTAGGAGAAATCGTCAATACTTTATCACCCATTAGTCCGTCTGATCCAATACTTGCCCAGGCATCGGTTTTAATATATTGGTGTACTTCTTCCCTGATGATCATATCGACCACTACGGTAGAATCGGAAATAAAGGAGATGTCTTTTATAGTGCCGATAGTGATTCCGGATAAGAGTACATTATTGCCGTTTTTGAGTCCGCTGACATTTTTGAATTTTGCTTTTAAGTGGAAGGTGTCACCAAAAAGGTTTTGGCTTTTGCCAATGAAATAAACCGCAGCGAGAAAAATCGTCAGCGCGGCAATGACAAACAATCCCAATTTCCAGATATAGTCTGATTTTTTCTTCATGATGGTATTATTTAAGTTGACAGGCCAGGGCCTCTAAGGGTATTAATTGGCTGCAAAAAAGAATGATCTTACCCACTTATCGGTACTGTTTTCGAGTTCCTCGTAGCTGCCCTGTGCATGGATCAGGCCATCTTTGATAATAATGATGCGGTTTCCGGTCATTTTAGCGCAGATCATATCATGGGTAATGATAATGGAGGTTGTTTTGTATTTTTTCTGAACCGATAAGATCAGTTCGCTGATTTCCTGCGCCGTAATGGTGTCCAGTCCCGCAGTGGGTTCATCATAAAATATAATTTCGGGCTTGATAATTATCGTTCGTGCCAGACTAATGCGTTTGACCATTCCGCCTGACAATTCAGAAGGCATTTTATCAATAGCTTCTTTTAGTCCAACGCTGTCCAGGGCTTCAAGGATTTGCTGCTCGATGTCTTTTTCTGTCAGGTGTCGCGTATGGTGTTTGAGGGTAAAAGTCAGGTTTTCACGAACCGACATGGAATCGTATAATGCTCCATCCTGAAACATAAAACCTATTTTGAGCCTTATTTCATTGAGTTCTTTATAGGTAAGTTTTGTCATGTCTGTACCGAGGATTTCCATTTTGCCTTTGTCGGGATCAAGAAGGCCGACAAGGCATTTTATGGCTACTGATTTCCCTGAGCCGGAGCGTCCCAGAATTACAAGATCCTCGCCTTTGTTTACCTGAAAACTAATGCCTTTGAGCACTTTGTTTTTCCCAAAGGCTTTGTAGAGGTTTTTGATTTTTATGATGGGCTCTTTTTTCATGGCTTAAAAAAATAAATCGGTGATTTGAACGGCTAGCATATCGACAATAAAAATAGAAAGTGACGCTGTTACCACCGCTGAATTTGCGGCCAGTCCCACGCTTGCTGTCCCACTTGAGGCATTAAAACCTTTATAGCAGCCTATGACCCCTATAAAAAATCCAAAGAAGAATGTTTTTATCGTAGCGGGCATAAGATCCAGATAATCCAGATGTTCAATGACTTCTGAAAAGTACCTTCTCATTGTAATGGTATTGTGTATGTTATAGCCGATGTAACCTCCAAAAATACCCACCAGATCAGCAAAAATAACCAGCAGGGGCACCATTAGCGTTGCGGCCAATATTCGGGTAACCACCAGATATTTATAAGGATTTACAGCAGAGACTTCCATAGCATCGATTTGTGAGGAAACTTTCATTGAGCCCAGTTCGGCGCCAATGCCCGAGGCAATTTTTCCCGCGCAGATAAGGGCTGTAACCACAGGTGCTATTTCCCTGATCAGCGAAAGCGACACCATGCTTGGCAGCCAGGATTCTGCGCCAAATTTTGTCATGGTCGGCCGGGACTGAATGGTCAGTACCAAACCCATGATAAATCCCGTGATGCTTACAAGAGGAAGTGATTTGCATCCGATGGTGTAACATTGGCGCAGGAACTCATTGATTTGAAAGGGAGGGACGAAAATTTCCCTAAAAAAACGTCCGATGAACAATGAAAAATTTCCTGCCTGTATAAGCTGCTCTTTTATGATGGCTATCATTATAAGATTTGATTTAGGTTATAGTTTAAGAAACAATTTTATTGGGTTAAGACCTGATTTCCGAACAGGTGAATTTTCTTCTCTTGACCACTATAAAATTGAATTTCTACTGCTTTTACAGCATGTTGTTTTGTACTTTACCGGCAGCACTTTTTTCTAAGATTTAGTTTTTTATTCTCAGACAAAGATGCAATACCATGTTTCGTTTAGAAATGATGCATATCATTGCAGGAAGTGAGCGTTATTACATTTAGAAAATTTTTTAAAAAAAATCCCTGAATTACTAATTCAGGGAAGCTCTTTTACATTTATTATTTATTCAGACGGCTGCCTGCACTTTAAGCGGTGAAAGAATAGTTGTAATCGACTGTCAATTCATTTTTTACAAAGGCAACCCCGGGAGTATTCCAGGTAATTCTGGCCGCTTCTTCTTTTTGATAAAGCGAGGTAACATCTCCGGAAAGCGTTACCGTAGTTCCTGATACCGATACGGTAATATCCTTGGCATTAATGGCCCAATGGCGTGCCAAGGCGTTCTCTACATGTTTTTTCTCAATGGCACTGTTGGATTCTGACTGAACGCTGATGTTGTTTATAACACCTTTAACACCGCGAAGCTCTGTGGCAGATTTTCTGGCCAGCTCTTTTTGATAATTCCATCCCAGCTGCCCTTCCAGGGTAACCCAGCCGTCCTCAACTTTAACTGTCAGGTTATTATGAGCAAGCAATAGGTTTTCTGAAAAGGATTTTACCAGATCTGTAGCGATATCAGTATCATTTTTTATAAAGTGGCGCGCATCCTGTATCTCAATTTTTTCGACTACAGCCTTGACACCGCCTACTTTTTTAGCGGCATTTTCGGCTTCGGTTTTTTTATAATAATCATCTACAATTCCCGTAAGGGTCACAACGCCGTCTTTAACAATTACTCCAATTTCTGCGGCATGCAAAAGCGGTTCCCATTTAATGGCATCCTGTACGTCTTTTTGCAATTCTTCATTTGTTTTCATAAGGTAAATTTTTAAAATTTATTGGTTTTATTTTTTTAATACTAAAGATAGCCCCGGTCACTTACTTTTTTTTACGGACAGTTTTGAATTGATGGACCGCAGCAGATCATATTGTTTCTGCTGTACATCAAACAGCGTTTTTATTTCTTCTTCCAGCAGTAAGTCAACCTTTTGATTGAGGCTTCGGATCTGCATTTCTGCCTTTAGGTTGATCAGGTAATCATTTTCACTGCGTATCCGGTCTTTTTGCTCAAGCCTGTTCTGGCTCATCATGATAATAGGTGCCTGCAATGCAGCAAGACACGAAAGAATCAGATTGAGCAGGATAAAGGGAGAAGGATCAAATTCATAAATACCTATGGCAAGAATATTAAAGGAGATCCAAAGGATTAAGATGACAAAGAAGGAGATTATAAATTTCCAGCTTCCGCCAAATCGTGCCACCATATCAGAAATTCTTTCTCCCCTGCTAAGGTTTTCAATATCAGGATGGGAGAGCTTGTGTACAATAAGCTCTTCAGCTTCAATGGAATTGCGGACAATCTCATGAAGTTTTTCTATATGTACTTTTACATCCTGTGAAAAAGCATACTTATCCTTTGCTGTCATTGGTGTAGTATTATCTTGTTTGAAAACTGTTTTTTAAACTTTGTAACGATGGATATAGGTATTATTCGATTTAAAAAGGATCAGAGAGCGCGCTCACACGGATGAGTTTCTTATTCACAAATTCATTAATTCCAAGTTCAGATAATTCCCTTCCGTAGCCTGATCTTTTGGTTCCTCCAAAAGGCAGGTCGGCCTGTGTCCAGGTGGGGTGGTTGATAAATACCATTCCGGTATCAATCTGGTCTGCCACGCGTTTGCCGCGTTCTATGTCATTTGTAAAGACCGAACCGCCAAGTCCGAAAGGGCTGTCATTGGCAAGGTCAATGGCGCCTTGTTCATCTTTTACCCTGTAAAAAGAGGCTACAGGACCAAAGAGTTCTTCATGATAAGCGGCCATTCCGGGTTTTAGGTTTGTTAGTATCGTGGGTTCCATAAAAGCTCCCTCACGTTTCAGGCGGCTGCCTCCCAGTACGATTTTTGCCCCTGCATCTACGGATCTCATGACCTGATCGGCTAGCAGTACTGCAGCTTCTTCATTGCACAATGGCCCTAATTCTGTTGTTCTGTCCATAGGATCACCTACTTTCAGGCTGGCCATTTTTTGGGTGAATTTGGCCAAGAATTCATCGGCCACAGCCTCAACAACTATAAATCTTTTTGAAGCCACACAGCATTGTCCGTTGTTATTGATTCTTCCTACCATGGCCCAATGGACTGTTTTTTCAATATCGGCATCTTCCAGTACAATAAAGGCGTCGTTTCCTCCAAGTTCCAGAACCGATTTTTTAAGGTTTCGGCCAGCCTCTGCAGCCAGGCTTGCCCCGGCGGCTTCGCTTCCCGTTAAGGAAACCCCTTTAATCCTCTGATCTGAAACAAGCGCCGAAGCCCTTTTTCCGGAGATCAGAAGATTGGTGTACAGCCCCTTTGGGGCTCCGGCTTCATGGAAGAGTTCTTCGATGGCAATGGCACATTGGGGAACAATGGAGGCGTGTTTGACAAGCACGGTATTTCCCGCGATGATATTGGGACCTGCAAAACGGGCTACCTGATAGAAGGGGAAGTTCCAGGGTTCTACGCCAAATACCACACCCAGGGGCGTATAACGTATAAAGGCCTTACCATACTCAGGATCCAGATGTTTGTCGGAGAGGAATTCTTCCCCGTTCTCGGCGTAATAATCAATTATATTGGCGCTAAGGTCAATCTCGGCTTCAGCCTGGGAGATCAGTTTTCCCATTTCCAGTGTTATGGTCCTGGCGAGCTCCTGCTTTTTTTTGCGCAGGAGCGATGCCACTTTATGCATTAAATCAATTCGCTGGGTAAAGGACGTTTTTCTCCAGTCCTGGAAAGTTTCAGCTGCAGTTGCAACGGCTGCTTCCAGCGCTGTATCGGTCATTTCTTCAAAACTTTTGATAAGGGTATTGGTGTTGGGATCCGTTGTTTGTATAGACATGATATTTGTTTTAGATTATTTCACATTATTTTTAAAAAGGTCTTTGACCGCTTTGTCAAGTTCATCCATATCGTAGTTGAATTCCCGTTGGAAAGATTCGTTTTTGGACACAATGGAATCATCAAATTTGAGCATGCCGTTTTCGAATTCCGCGTTACGCTCGCGCAGCTTTTTCCTCATTGCTTTGAGCTTCTCGTGGTTCTGGTTGAGTTCATTTTTCAGCCTCAAATTTTCTTTTTGGTCCGCCGCGGTTATTTTTTTTTGAAATTCTCTGATCTGCTCATTTAATGCCTGTACATCTTTTTCGGATTTATTATTAAAGTTTTTCCACTCGCTGATTGTTTTTTCCTTTGCTGCATCCCTAGACTCTTTTGCAGCCTGCTGCAGCTCTCGATTGGCTTTATTGAGATTGTCTTTTGCATCGCTCAGGTCTTTTTTTGAAGCTGTATTACAGCTGCAAAGCATCAGTGAGATGCTCACTGCAAGGGTTGTTATAGTTGTTTTCATTAGTGTCGGAATTAATTTTTAAGAAATTTTCTTATTGCAAAGATGTGTTTAACGACGCAGTCACCAAATGATGCCCGGCACATTTGAAAGTGATCTCAAACACTTTTTTAATCCTGTACGTGCTAATTGGAAAAGTCTTTTTATTGGATTAGTCAGGAAGATTTTCTTTCGATGAAATGTTTTTTTCAATTTCAGTGATTTGGTTTTTCTCTTTTTTAATATCCTGTCTCAGAAGACCGAACAAACCCATATAAAAGTTAGCGATCCAGACCAGGGCAAACCCCGCAATGAGATAACCGGTCCAGTTCTGCATTAAAAGCTTATATCCAGTGGCAATGAGCGCCGCAATAGTAGCATAATGGCTGAAACAATATTCGCAGGTAAAAAGGTAAAAGAATTTTCGCTCTGCGATAGATCTGCCTGTTTTACTGCGCCGGGTACAGTAGTCCCTGGGTTCGCGCAATACCTCTTCATGGGTTACGGTCCAGGCCGCACATGCAATAGGCATGACCAGTATAAAAAGCCAGATGATCTGCATACTTACAGGTATCATAATCTTACGTATTAATTGGATGCAAATTTGTCTTTAATTTCAACTTTTCCCAATGATGCCAATCATTTTAAAAAGTGATTGATGGCTTTCCAATATGCCATTAGTGCCGCATTGATTTTTTTTAACTCAAAGCAAATTTTTATTGTCTAATCCATTGGTGTAGTGTAGCTGGATTTTTGAATTTTACGATTGTTGAAATGAAAGATCACATCACAAAATAAGGGGTAGTATTGGTCTCTACACAGGCAACTGCATAGAGGTAGAGTGAGGCCGACCAGCTCTGCCAGTCCTGACCCATGGGCTCGCCATCCTGTGCTTTGTACCATTCATTAAAACCATATTTGAGATCTTTGTTTCTTGATTTTTTAATCAGGTCGGTAAGCAGGAATAATTTTTCTTTGGCCAGCTCAGGTTTTCCTGCTTTTACAAGGGCTGCTATGTGAAGCGCTGAGATGAAAGGCCATATGCCACCATTGTGATAGTCACCCGGCAGGTTATAGTGCTCATACCTTGGTATCCAGTCCGGATCTTCAGGCAGGATATAAGGGAAGAAATTAGGGGCCAGTTGTAAGGCCAGATCTTTATTGTGTATCATAATCTCACATTGATTTTCTATCCATTTTACAATATGATCCGCCCTCTGCTCAGAAGCAAGTCCTGAGAGAACAGCCAGGCTGTTGCCCAGCAGGTCAAATCGTTCACTGTTGTATATTTTATAGGACCATAAAGCATAATAGGGCTTTTGCTTTAGCAGCATCCCTTCATGAAGATGAGCAGGAATTGTTGGGGTAGTAATGGTAAAATGCTCCATTGCGTTTTGCAGCCCGAGGGCTCTTTGGGTATGCCCCAGTATCTTAAGGCAGCTGTAGGTTAAGGTATTGACAAAAAGGCCGTACCCCAATACCCACTGCTCATCACGCCAGTCGCTTGTAGGCTGCTGGGCCACAAGATAATCATCGGATGGACTTTGGTATTCCATCCATGTTAATGCCTTTTGGACTGCGCGCTCCAGAAAATCCTTTTCTTCCGTTAATTCCCTGAAGATACCCACTGCCAGTAAAAATAATGGGGTGGTATCACTTGCTCCTCGATTATCAGGGTCATGCACTAAAGAAGGCATATGGCCTCTTAGGGACTGATTTTTGGAAAGTGTCTCGAGCGTTTTGCGCATGGCACTTATTAAGGTTTCGTTTTTTGATACGGCAACACCCAAAATACAAATCATCAGATCACGGGTGTAGGGCTCGGGATATCCCCATGCGGCAGTTCTCGGAAGCCCTTCAAAAGGGCCTTTTGCATTATGGAGCAATACTTCTAAGGCAGCACTCTTTGCCTTTTCTATTTCTGTCCAGTTTCTTTTTTCCATGAGCTGAGGGATTTAATATATTTGAAGTCTTTCATTGATGATTTTTATAAATTTCGCAGCCACAATCCTGTAGTCGAAATTTTCAACCGCGCGCTTCCTTCCGGCTGTTCCCATTTGGTCCCGAAGATCTTTATTATTCATTAATTTTATCAGGGCATCTTTGATGTCCGTTACATTGGCACGGTAATCCACTGTTCGGGGCTCATCAAATACGATGCGCCTGTTTTCCTCATATCCGGATTCAGATCCAAGGGTTACTTCATTGACTACTATTTTTTGTCCGATACCCGCCAGGCATGCAGTCTTGTTGTCTATCAGGGTATCAAGCATTCCCATTGCCTTGATTCCAATTACGGGTTTACCGCAGGCGCCTGCTTCCACCTGAGGCATCCCAAATCCTTCGAGCCTTGAAGGGGCTGCATAGATATCGCAGGCATTTAACAGATAGGGGATAAAATTTCTCGAGATAATACTGGTCTGGAATATGACGTTATTGCTGATCCCGAGCTGTTCGGCGAGTTTTTGGTCAAGGTTGCTCTGAAGGGCAGTTCTGGGCTGCGGCCAGACCTTGCAGACATATTTCCAGGGAGGCAGCTCTTTGCCCGCAATAGCCAGGGCTTCCATGACCTCACGGCCCCCTTTGGAGGCTGCGTCCCCGCCAATGGTTAGCAGGAGATGCTCATCGGGTGCTATTGCAAGGGCTTTGCGGGCTGCAAGTACCTTGGAATCGTTTTTAAGATAGGGCATAAAGGCATCGGTATCACAGCCAACAGGAAGGACCTCAATGTTATCACCGCTAATGCCATCCCTTACATACATTTCCTTTACCCAGTTCGAGGTGACCAGTATCAGCGGTAAGCCGTTGAGTACATTTTGGTAATTGGCAATATAGCCGTCGGCCACCAGCCAGGGTACGGCGGTAATGCCGTATTTCTGAGGATGCAGCACCAGCTGGGGGGTATGTCCCCAGTAGCCGGTGCCTACCACTACATCAGGTTTGAACCAGTTGTAGTACCACTGTTTTTCCAGTGCTGATTCAAGATGGACTGCATGCGCTTCAACACCGTTGGCCAAAAGCCCTTTATAGAGAAGATCTCCCTGTGTGGCCAGACCTCCGGGTGTTGGCGGATAGTCATATAATACAAGTACTTTCATTTTTTTGTTTCTTTAAGCCAGTTACGGGCGTCTTTTTTGTGGGTAAATTTCAAGAAGGCTTCAGTTTTCGGAGTTGTTTTTGCTTCCCAGCTATCAGGGGCAAAGCCATATATTTGGGTTATAATTTCATATTTTTTCTGCCATATAGCAGCCGGCAGTACCACTTGAAGGTCTGCCTGGGGGATGGCTTTAGGATAATATTGTTTATTGTGATCTTCATAGGCAAAGACCATAAGCTTCTTTGAAGCAATTTTTCCTTCACACCAAAGCCCCATTACGCAGCTGCCTATTTCCTCATGGCGAAGGTGCCGGGTATATTCTCCCTGTGGATTGTGGGAAAGGATCAGATCATACTCTGCTTTGGGCAATAACTGCAGTACAAGGCGGCTGATGTCCATTGGATCCTGAGGAGTCTGTTCTGGTCCGTCATCGAGATTTCCCATCACACCTCTGCAGCGTAATGCCTTTAAAGCCTTAAAAAACCGGGGAGCCCTATCTGGGTCATCTTGCCGGCAAAGGCATATAATAAAGCAATCCCAATGCGGGGTGTCGAGCAGTATCCCGCCTGCCCATAGGGTTTCATCGTCTGGATGTGCCACGATAAGGGCTACTTTCTTTTTCTTTACTTGCATCTCCATAGTTAGAGTATTAGGTATCTATGGGCAAGTTAAGGGGAAGTGCAAAAAGCAAAAATGACCAGCATTACCTTCTCAGGTGATGTTGGTCATTTTTTTAAACAAGCAATCAGTCTATTTTTACGGCCATAAAAATCAGTCCGTTTTGACCTGCAGTAACTGCTCTAATTGTTTTTTGTCTTTTATATAAATATTTCTTTTGTCCGTTTCAATACAGCCCTGTTCCTTAAATTGCTTAAGGCTTCTGCCCAGGCTTTCCTGTGAGGTCCCGATAAGATTTGCCAGGTCATCACGCGTGAGGTCGATGCCTTTTAGGGTTGTGGAATTGCGATTGAATTTGTTTTCTAACAGCAGTAAAAACAGTGCCAGGCGTGCATTTTGGTTCTTTTGTGCCAGTACTGCAATGATGTTGGCCAGGACACCAAATTCGTGACCGATATTTTTAATAAGGGTTTGTTGCAAGGCAGGGATTTCGCTCAGCAGTCTGAGAAAATCCTCCCGGGCAATGAAATGTACTGTTAAATCTTCCAGGGCCTCACAGGAGTCCTGATATCTTTCCTGTCCCAAAAGGGCATGGTATCCCAGTACGTCATCGGTTGTATAAATATAAAATATTTGCTCCTCACCGGTAAAACCGCGTTTGAATTTTTTGGCTTTGCCCTTTTTAATTTGATAGATACCAGTAGGGATACCGCCCTCAAAGAAAAGCATACTGCCTTTTTTTATCACAAGGGACTCCATTACATTTTCAACGGCCTGATTCTCGGGCTCGCTCAGGTTTTCAAAAAGGAGGTTACTCTGGAAATCGAATTGGGCAAAGAAATCTTTCATATGTCAAATATATAACATTTATTAATTTAACACATAACAAATGTTATATATTTACAAAACTATATCAGTTCTGTTTCTATAGAAAACTGAACCGGATAGTAAAGGTTAAATAACGAAAATAAAGTTGAATCAAGGAAAGTCTGCGTGGAACTTTTTTTCAAAAATTTACAAAATGATGAACGAAAATAAAATAAGTATTCAAAACGGGAGGCTCGTTGTGCCTTCCCATCCTATAATCCCTTTTATAGAAGGAGACGGCATAGGGGCGGATATTTGGAAAGCTTCAAGACTGGTGTTTGATGCTGCGGTTAAAAAGGCATACGGCACAAGCAGAAAGATCCAGTGGAAGGAAATATATGCCGGTGAGAAGGCTTTTGAAAAGACAGGAAACTGGCTTCCGGACCAGACTATTAAAGATATTGAGGAATTTCTGGTTGCCATTAAAGGGCCTTTGACTACCCCGGTTGGCGGCGGGATGCGATCGCTGAATGTTGCCCTGAGACAAAAACTGGATTTATATGCCTGCGTAAGACCGGTAAAGTGGTTTAAAGGGGTTCCCTCTCCGGTAAAAGCGCCTGAGAAAGTAGATATGATTATTTTCAGGGAAAATACCGAAGATATTTACGCCGGTATCGAATGGATGGCAGGAACGCCGGAACTCAAAAAGGTGAAGAACTTTCTAATTGATGAGATGGGTGTAAAGAACATTAGGTTTCCCAATACGGTATCCATTGGTATTAAACCGGTTTCCAAAGAAGGAAGTGAGCGTCTGATACGAGCGGCTTTCAAGCATGCCATTGATTTCAGGAAGGATTCCGTAACTATTGTGCACAAGGGAAATATCATGAAATTTACCGAGGGGCAGTTTAAGCAGTGGGGTTATCAGCTGGCCAAAGAGGAGTTTGGGGCCAAAGAGTATGAGGGTGGCCCCTGGCTGGTAATGGAAAAATATGGACATAAGGTGATTATAAAAGATGTAATAGCCGATGCGTTTTTGCAGCAGATTATCCTAAGGCCCGAGCAGTATGATGTCATTGCTACGCTAAATCTTAACGGGGATTACATTTCAGATGCCCTGGCCGCTATCGTGGGAGGAATAGGAATAGCACCCGGAGCCAATATTAATTACGCCACAGGGGTTTCTATTTTTGAAGCCACGCACGGTACTGCCCCTAAGTATAAGGATCTCGATAAGGTAAATCCTTCTTCTGAAATCCTTTCAGGGGTCATGATGCTTGAATATATGGGCTGGCAGGATGCGGCCGATCTTATCGTAAAGGGGCTAAAAGGCGCAATCGGGAATAAAATCGTTACGTATGATTTTGAGCGTTTGATGCAAGGGGCAACCCTGGTCAAATGTTCTGAATTCGGCCAGGCAGTTGTCGATAATATGTAAGTATGTTTCATTAGCTGCTTAATCCGGAGAGTTCTTAATTGGGCTCTCTTGATTATATTATTATAATTTACATGTACCATGAGAGAAACAACAAAATTATACAACATTTTTGCCTTAAAATGTCCTCGGTGCTATAAGGGGAATTTATTTATAAACCCGGGGCTTTTTGTTTTTAAATCTATTTTAAAAATGCCCGAGAGATGTGAGCACTGCAATCAGGATTTCCGGATTGAACCTGGATTTTATTCGGCTTCGCTATGGATTAGTTATCCGATAGTTTTAATCCTTTTTGTGCCCATGATTTTTTTTGGGTTTCTTTTGAAAGAGGCATACTGCCTTCCTTTGGAAATGATGCTGGGATTTTTTATTATTATCTGTTTTGCGCTGCAGATTCCCATAATGCGAATTTCCAGGGCGCTTCTGCTTCATTTTACCATTCATTATGTGGGCAGCGGGAATAAATAGGTTTTAAATACGGCAGAAAATGTAGTACAGCATAAGGTTTTAGCTGAATGTTTAAGGGGTAAAATTGTTTTTTATGAATAGTATAGTATTTATTTTTTAGGAGCTCTTCCCGCTATACGTTCCAATCTTTTGTGCCGAACACCGGCACAAAAGGATTTTCACTGCTATCGGGGCTAGGGCTGCTCAGGAGCCCTTTTTTGTCTTGGAGAACTGCACATTCAAACCCAGTTGTTGTACTTACTTCACCTTTTATACTGATGCAGTAAAACATAGCATACGGAGTACAAGCAGGTGCTGTATTTATATGACTTCATGATTTTGGTTTGGATGTCCTGTTGTGAATTGATATAAAATGTATTTAATTTTATATTTGATTATGCCATAGAATGTAATAATTTATTTATTCAAACTAAAAGGGGGATTTAATTTTTTGTAGCAAAAAAGGTCTTCACACCAAGTTCTCAGGCAGAGCCTCTCACCACAAAATTAAATTGCGTGCAGATGTCGCCTTCCTGTAAAACATACTGTCTTTTTCTGTAAAGCCTGGAATGAAACTTTTCTTGTACCAAAGATTTCTCCTGGTCATTTAATATATAACCTCTTTTTTGGAAGTAATCAAGTAAAGGTTCTACAGAGATTATTGATCCTGGTTTATTCATTGATTGTATTTAATAATAGTCGGTAAACTGCTATACAAATTATTTGAGATGTACAAATTTATGCATTTTTCAAACGCATTCTTGCTTTTGATCTAGTATATAAAAAACACAAGTGGATTTAATCTGATGATAAAGTTTTAATGAAGAACAAAGTGTTAAGATTAAGATAGTCTTTTGGTTTAAATAATTGATTATGAATGCTTTTTTTTATTTGAATTTAGAGAAAAGTTAACAGATACCCTATTAAGGAACCTCCTAAAACTATAAAAGCGCTGTTGATTTTCTTGTAATATATACTACAATAATACTTATCCAAGCTGGATTGCTTTTAAGGATTTTTTTGCCAGTGGAAAAATTACAGACAATATACTGGCAATAATAGCGGGTTTTATGCCGTATATAGAAGGTTTAACTTCTGGAATCTGACCGTATTCTTTATACAGCCAGGCGAAAAATCCTGATTATCGTAGGAAAAATAAAGCAGATTCCCGCAGTAATCAGGTCTTTCCATCCTGCTTTTTCATGTCCGATATGAATTGCCATTTCGGTGGGCAGTACACATGTTTTTATATTCTATTTTCTAGTTCTATATGCCAAAACCTTCAGGATCATTAAATATTTAATGTAAAATATACTATATTAGTACTTTATAATTTTTAACAACTTGTGTAAATATGAAAACTATAAAAGGAAAATTATTAATAATTGCAATTTTAATGAGTTCATTTTATGCAATGGCTCAAAAAACAATCCTCATCAATAACGTTCAGATTTTTAATGGCAAAGACGAAAAAACGATTACCGGAAATCTTTTGATTGTCGATAACCTGATCAGTAAAATTTCTACAGCAGCAATCCCTATAGATAAAAGCCAAAATGTGACCATTATTGATGGCAAAGGAAAATTTTTGATGCCGGGTCTTATTGATGCGCACACCCATATCATGATGGAATCGATGAACATTACAGAACTGATGAACAGCGATATACAATACATCACTGCAAATGCTATAAAATCTGCAGAGAAAGACCTTATGCAGGGTTTTACAACTTTCAGAGACCTTGCTGGTCCGGCAGGCGGTTTGCAAAAGGCGATAGACAGAGGTTTAATTATTGGTCCGCGTATTTATCCTTCAGGCGCGATGATTTCCCAAACCGGCGGTCATGGTGATTTTCTTAGTCCAAATGCAGTTCCAAGAGACATTACAGCAAGCCTTGATTTTACCGAACGCAATAATTTTGGTGTAATAGCCGATGGTCCGGATCAGGTATTGAAACGTGTGCGGGAGCAGCTTCGCCTTGGTGCTGTGCAAATAAAACTTGCTGCCGGCGGAGGTGTTTCTTCCACTTATGACCCTTTAGATGTATCTCAATTTACGGAAGCCGAAATGAAAGCCGCTGTTGATGCAGCACAAAACTGGGGTACTTATGTTACTGTTCACGCTTATACACCAAGAGCCATACAAACAGCATTGCGGGCTGGAGTACTTTGTATCGATCATGCCCAGCTTATTGATGACCAAACAGCAAAAATGGCAGCAGATAAAAAGGCTTGGTTAAGCCTGCAGCCTTTTATAGATGACGGCAAAAGTTTGTATGCTGAAGGCTCGCCAAACCGCATAAAACAACAAACGATGATGAGCGGTACTGATAAGGCCTATAATTTTGCAAAAAAATACAATATTAAAACAGCATTTGGTACAGATTGTCTTTTTGAGCCTGAGCATTCGGCTAAGAGGGCAGGTGATCTTGTAAAGTTATTACGCTGGTATAAGCCTTATGAAATATTAAAAATGGCTACTGCTGCAAATGCAGAATTACTTACTCTGAGCGGTCCGCGTAATCCCTATCCAAACAAATTGGGTGTTATAGAAGAGGGTGCTTATGCCGATATTTTACTGGTAGACGGGAATCCTCTTACCAATTTGAGTATATTGGAAGACTATGAAAAAACATTGCTGTTGATTATAAAAGACGGAGTTATTTATAAAAATTCACTTAACAAATAGTTTGGAAGCTTTGCTCAAATAGTATCAAAATTAGAATCTAAAGTTAGAGCCAGACAAATCTCCACAATCAATGACTTTGGTGGTTTGCTCAGAAGCCGGGGTCCTTGAAAAGTATTTTTTACATGATTTGAATAAGATTTCTAAAATAATCATTTATAATAAATAAAATCAAACTATGAGAAAACTATTATTTACAGTTTTGTTGTTTTCCATCTTTAGTTGTAAAAAGGATGTGACAAATCCCGCTGATGCCATCTATTATGGCGGAGAAATTTTAACAATGGAAGGGGATTCCCCGCAGTATGCAGAAGCTCTGGCTCTCAAAGATGGAAAGATCTTATTTGTTGGACCTAAATCAGAAGCTGAAAAATTCCACGGAGACAAAACAGTTATGAGTGATCTGAAAGGCAAAACAATGCTGCCGGGATTTATAGACCCGCACAGCCATTTTATGAGTTCTCTGGCTATGAACTCTCAGGCCAACTGCCAGCCATCACCTGCCGGTAATGGCAATAGTATCAAAGGGATTACAGATGCTTTGGTAAGGTTAAAATCAGATAAAAAAATACCTGATGGAGAAATAATTATCGGCTATGGATATGATGACAATGCGATGCCTGACGGTGTACTTTTAAATCGTGACGATCTGGATAAAGCCCTGCCGGATAATCCTGTTATAGTAATCCATGTCTCCATGCACGGTGTGGTGCTGAATTCCAAAGCAATGGAAAAATTTAATATCAGCTCGGATACTAAAACTGTTGAAGGCGGTGTAATTGTAAGGAAACCCGGCACCAATGAACCCTACGGCCTGATAATGGAAATGAGTTATCTGCCCATTTTTGCCGCTATGCCCAAGCCTTCAGTTGAGCAGCAGCTGGCACAGCTCAAAGAAGGGCAGCTGTTTTATGCCGCTGCAGGTGTTACCACAGCACAGGAAGGCGCAACCCACATGCCCGAAGTCATCTTGCTTAAACGTGGTGCACAAGAAAATAAACTTTTCATAGATGTGGTATCTTATCCTTTATTTACAGAAATGGATACTTTATTTAAAGTCTATAAGCCCGATGAATTTGGCAGATATAAAAATCATTTAAAATTAGGCGGCATAAAAATCACTGTTGACGGATCACCGCAGGGAAGAACTGCTTTTTTTACCACACCTTATCTGGCTGATGGACCAAGCGGCCAGAAAAACTGGAAAGGAGAACCTTCATTTAATCAGCAAACTGCTAATAAATTGCTTAAGCGTATCTACGATGCCGGCCTGCAGTCGATGTTTCATGCCAATGGGGATGCCGCAATTGATATGTGTATAAAAGCACATGAGTATGCTTCGGGAGGTGACTTTAGTAAAGATAGAAGAACCACTGTTATCCATGCCCAATTTGCAAGAAAAGACCAATTAAAAAAATTCTTGTATGAGAAACTAATTCCCTCATTTTATACAGAGCATACTTATTTCTTTGCAGATACACATATCAAGCTGCGCGGGATGAAACAGGCATCAGCTATAAGTCCCATGAAATCTGCTATAGCATTAGGCCTGCGCCCAACCAATCATACAGATTTCAATGTAGTGCCAATTGATCAGATGTTTGTGATATGGTCTGCGGTCAACCGTATTTCCAGAAACGGTGTTGTAGTGGGGGCAGGCGAAAGAGTTACCCCGTATCAGGCTTTGCAGGCCATTACAACTAATGCGGCTTACCAATATTTCGAGGAGAAAAGTAAAGGACAGCTCAAAAAAGGTATGCTGGCAGATCTGGTTATCTTAGATGACAACCCAACCAAAGTTGATGTTATGAAAATAAAGGATATCAAAGTACTGGAAACCATCAAAGAAGGAAAATCCATTTATAAAATGAAGTAATAGGAAGTAATATTGATAATCCTCTGCCTATTCTTTTCTTTATTTGTCTGGGTTCAAGAAAGGATCTCATGTCGATTTCTCCTCTCACCACCTGCCTAAGCTGCAATGATACGCGCGTAGTTTTGGACCAAAAAGCCCAAAACATTCTTCAGCAAACCCATGGCGCTGATTCGGGAAGTTTAAGAACCCTGTTTTTAGGGGACAGACCAGCCAATGAAGATAATTCTGTAACAGCAAAAGGATATTTCTTCTCTGTAAATTATCAGATCAAAAAAGTAGCTGCTGGAATAAATATCGAAGCATTTTTGATACAAACAGGATATAAAATAAGATTTTCAAATAGTATCCGCTGTCTGTCTCAGGGGCAGCGTTACGGTGAACTCAGCTCCGTTATCTTTCTGGCCCAGGGCGGTGATCGTACCATGATGCCTTTTGGCTATTTTTCTGCACAGTGCAAGTCCCAGGCCGTTGCCTTCATACTTGTCTTTGGAATGCAGCCTTTCAAAGGCAGTAAAAATTTTCTCGGCGAAAGCCTCATCAATCCCTATGCCATTGTCTTTGATTTTGATCTCTACCGAGTCCCGGCCTTCAATATTCACCACAGAGCAGGTTATGATGACCCTCGGCGGCTCATCTGCCTTGGAGAATTTCAGCGCATTTTGTATCAGGTTGTAGAAAAGCTGGCCAATTAGAATCGGCGCGCCTTCTATTTCCGGGAATTCACAAGTGATCAGTATGGCGCCTTTTTCTTTTATAAGGAGTTCCAGGTCTGTTTTTATGTTTTCAATCACTTCACTCAGATCAATTTTTTCAATAGGCTGCATGGTTTTGTCCAGTGTCGAATAGGCCAGTATCCCCTCTATCAGGTTGCCCATTCTTTGGGTAGACTGCTCAATTTTGCTGATATATTTTTTAGCATTTTCACTAAAGTGGATTTGCTTTTCATTTCTTAAAAGGGAGCTGAAGCTTTTAATTTTTCTCACCGGCTCTCTCAGGTCATGGCTCACTACATTGGCGAAATGCAAAAGGTCATCATTGGATCTTCTGAGCTCCTGCGTGCTTTGCTCCACCTTGTTTTTTAATTCCTCTTCAAAGGCTTTCTGCTCATGGATATCCTGGATAATGCCGATAATAGTGGAAGGGGTTTCATTCTCGTCCGTGATGATTTTACCATTGATCTTCACCCATTTAATACTCTGGTCCTCATTTACAATTCGGGCCTCATAGCACATTTTTCCTGTTCTCTGTGCCTGCAGGTGCGCTTTCTCGCGCAGTGCCTGATCCTCGGGGTGCAGTTTTGAGATGAGCTGTTCGTTGGCTATTTCCCCGTCGATAGACCAGATTGTATTGAAATTTCCGGAAGTTTTGATTTTCTTTGTGGCAAGGTCTATTTCATAGGTCCCCATGCCTGAGGAATCAATGGCCATTCTGAGCCTTTCCTCTGCGCTTTGGGTCTGTAGCTTTGCCAGATGCAGGTCCGTTACATCTGCTCCTGTGTTCATCACGCCGTAGATGTTAGCCTCTTTATCAAAAAGAGGAATAAAGTTGTAGTCAAAATAATAGGTTTTCAAGCCCCCATCAATTACAAGGTCTACTTTTTTGTCTTTGGCATGAAAGGGAATTCCGGTCTTGAGCACCTGGAGTGCCTGCTCAAAAAACGGCTGGTTTTGGGTTTCAGGAAGTACTTCAAGGTATGTTTTTCCAATAACCTGACCGCCTTTGCCCCAGGCTTGTATCATGGCGGGATTGGCCAGTTCTATTTTTAGTTCATCACCTGTATAAACGGCTATAGGCAGAGGAGCATTCTCCACAATGTCTTTCAATAGAAATATATTATCATACATCGTTGACGGGGTTTTATTTTTGTTCGAATGTATTTTAAATTATAACGTTTGGTGTTATAATAATTCAGGTGAATGTTTCATCATTCCAATATTGTAAAGGTTTATAAGTTGTAGATTTCAGGTTTTGAAAACACCATATCATTTTGTCACAAAATGCAAGGCGGCGGATTTACTTTTTATACAGCCTTCTTTCTGGCAGTTAGTATGGTGTGAATCTCAGTCTTGGTTTCTGATTTCCTGTATGCTGCTTTGAATACCTGAAGCTCTTCAAATTTATTTTGTACAAATTCTGTTTTTAAATCCTCTAAAGTATGAAAATAGAAGTAAATCCTTTCCCCGCTGCTGCCAGACTGAAAACCGGATCTCTCCGGGTCGCCTTCTACAAAACTCATATAAACCAGTCCATTATCACTGAGCAGCTTATAAGAGTCACTGATGAGTTTTTGAGAGTCAGCCTGCGATAAATACGGAAGGCAAAAGCCGCAGACTATGGCGTCATATTTTTCTTTGATCTGGTCAATTTTTCTGCTGTCCATTACCGAAAAACGGGCTGTCGGATTATTCTTTTTTGCAAGCTCTATCATTTTTGGGGCGATGTCAATGCCGAAAATATCAAAGTCCGGCCTTTTTGATAACAGGTACTTTGTAATATTTCCCGGACCGCAGCCAATTTCCAGAATTTTTGGTTCTGTTTTATCCATTGAATTACATACAAAGTCATAAGTGGCATTGTAGAGGTCAAGGTCCATAAACCTGTCCTGATACAGTGAAGCGATCTTGTTCCAGATTTTAAATGATTCTGTGTATGGGTCCATTGTCGTTGCTGTAATAAAAAATGAATCATAAAGTTGTGTAAGTATAAGTAGTTTACAGCTTTATCAAACTCTAGTATTTTCTGTTAAACTAAAATACGATTAAAAATGAAAATACACCAAATAGGTGATTTTTTTTTAAGTACAAGGCCACCATAAAAAACGCCTTAAATTCTTCAGGAGTTTTTGGGGGCGATGATTAGGGAGGATTATTTTTACTGTTTTTATCAGTGCGCGGCAAATTTCAAATTACGGGTTGTAAAGCTGTATTTATTCGAATTATGCGGCACAGGTTAATTGCTAAATACCGTATTGTTTATTTTCAGAAGGCCCTTCAGGGTTATGGAACTCTCATCTGTGTCTGGATCAAGGACAATGTACCCCTGATCATCCAGCAGGATCAGGGTATCTAGTATTTTTGCCTGGTATTGCCTTTGGGCAGTAATATTTTCGCTAAATGTTTTCAGGATATTATACTGGGGCATTACAAGGGATGCCAGATCTTCTAACGGGCAGGTGCCTGGGTAACTCCGGGCAAGCCTGCTTAGTATACTGTCAAAATAAACGGATGATTTTTCCAAGATATAATAGTTTAAACAATAACACAATAGCTTTGAATAAAGGTACAAAGATTTGATTATTATTTTAGGTATTTTACCTTACATCCGAGTTCAAATTAGTATCATTCTGCTGTTATTATCTATAAGGTCCTTTTCTATGTCCTTCCCGGTTATGTCTTTGGGGCCGCTTTGGGATTCCTTACGGGGGTTCTCCGGGTCATAAGGGCTGCTCTCTGGACCTGTGCTTTTTGGGTCTTTGATTTGGTTTTGAGAATTACGGTGGTCCTTGTGGTAATTTTTTGTTGTATCTTTTTCGGTTTGATATTATTTTTTTGGAGCTTTTTCCCGCTATCCGTTCCAATCTTTTGTGCCGAACCCCGGCACAAAAGGATTTCCACTACTATCGGGGCTAGGGAGTATTGCACAATGCTATTACAGCAGTTTGGGACTAAATTAAGATCTATTATTGGATTTTCCACCGGAGATATCAAACAGGCCAAACAACCGAGCCTTAGCGAATAGATAAAGTAAATCATCCCAAATACAAAACCAACCTTGCATTTAGCCAATTGCCCAAATCCGTTGTAGTAGCTATTGTCGATAGCTGTTTATTTAGGTGCTATTATGAATTCTTTCCAAAATTCCATTGTTTTCAAAAGTGTTTTTTCAAAATCGATATTCTTTTCTTTATCTATCTCTATAATAAAACGAGTTACATTAAAATCGTGTCTTGAAAAATCTGAACTACAAAAATCACCCACTTTGGTAATTGTTTTTTCTTTTCGGTTTTTATCTTTTAAAATGCAATGTTTAGTTCCATTTGTAATTAATCTCATATACTCTAATTCAGGACAAAGTTTTGTTAAGTATTGTTGATAAAGAATTATTCCTTGGACGAAATTGTCATTACCTTTTTTATCAACGCTAACTTTATCTTGAAATCGAATATCATTAATAAAGAATTCTTGAAAAGTCCAGTCAGTTAAATGCCAAGAGTTTATTGCACAATTTATTGCAAATCTCGATTTAAGAGGTTGCTTATCAAAATCAGAATATTCCTCGAGTAAGTTTTCAAATATTTTTTTTGAATTATTAAATTCAAAAGTTAGTGAAGGTTTAAATTCTGGTATCATTTTCGGTTTTTTTTGGTATAGTTTCGCACTACGTTCGGTACTACATCGAGTTTGGGACTAAATTAAGCCATTCTTTGGATTTGCCATCTGAACGATAGCGAACAGGCGTGCAAATCACCCCAAATACAAAATCAACTTTCCACTAGGCCAATTGTCCAAATGATTTGTAATAGCCATTAGAAGTAGTATTTTTAAACAGATGGAGAATGTTTATCCCTTAACTGTTCTTTTGGTTTTTTAAACTTCAGAATTTTATTAATTTCATCGTGAGATTTAGTTTTTTTATAAGTGCCAAAACTTAAAATATTATTGTTCATATATGAAAAATATTTTTTCTGATGAATGTCAGTATATAATATTAGATAAGCACTTTTATCAAATGTGTTTAATTCAATTTCAGTTGAATCTCCAAACAAACTATATCCGATTTCGTTTTTTCTCCATGTTTTATTCTCAAAATCAGGTTGGCTTAACATTCTAACATTTAGAGCTGGACCGCTCCCTACATTTTTGATATAATAGTTGCTGTTATAATTTTGTTCAATGGAAATTAGAGGAACTTGACGTAAAAAATCAATACGATCTTTAGATTTATTATATTTATAAACAAGTATAGTAAAGTAAATGAAAACACATAAGTTTATAAAAGTGAAAACTAAGTTTAAGTGGTCAATAGTTGTTGTTGTCATAAGCTTTTATTTCTAAAATATTACTGCTAATGTTGTAGTGGCTCTTACCAGCTGAACCGTTATCACCAATTATTCACTTCTTTAAATTTTTGATATTCTTCTTTGTTTTGCATAAGAAACAGCATAAAATCATCTAAGTTTATTTTACTTGAGCCAAAGCCCATATCTTTTCTGATTAATTTCATCATTTTAAAATATGTTTTAAAGTGGCTAACCCCAGGAGTTGGTCCTTGTAATTCTAATGTCCAAGCAGTATACGTTTTAAATATATTATCAGGTGCATAAAGAAACATTTCTCTCTTTGCAGTTAAAAGTCTTTTTAGAATATCTTCTTCTGTCAATGGTTTTTCGCCCATTTTACTAGCCATACTTAAGTCCACAATTAAATATACTATTTCAGAATATAATTTATATTTTTTTTCGGATAGCTGGCTTTCTATATCCTTAATTTTGTCTTTTTGATGTTGGACTCTCCAAATTAAAAAGGCACTTAAAGTTCCGAGAAAGGAAAGTAATATTTCTTTATAAGGGATTTTTTCATCGATTATTTCGATTTTATTCTTCTCACCAGTTTTAGAGATTTTAGCTTGTGCGGAAATATTGAAGTAGCAAAAGAGGAAAAGTATAGTGATGAATATTTTTCTCATATTTTTCAGTGTTGATTTTTGTTTGGTTTGCTAGTAACGTTCTGATACTACAGCAGGTTTGACTACATTATTTCCATTCTTTGGATTTGCCAAATATTACAAATACAAAACCAAATTCCCGTTAAGCCTAAAACCACAATCTCGCCAAACGGCTGTTGGGGTTCGGTATTTTGTCCAAATTTATATATTTTAAGTTTAACAATAATCAATTCATCTATCTAATCCTTTTATTAAGTCATCGAATAATTCTTCTAACTCTTCCGTTGGATGGAAACCCGTTTCTGCCTTTCCGTGTACAAATAAACCATCTTCATACGTTATTTCCGCAAGTGAATGAGGCAAATCTTTGTCAGAAACTTTTTCTGGAAGTTCAGCTACTGGTACGGGTTGCCATTCTCCATCTTTTTGTTCCCGGTATACATAAGCAGCCCTTGTCAGCACACATAGGATTCGCTTGTCTTTGGAAAACCCACTTTTAACAACTAAATATTCTCCGTTATGGTTTCGGAAGAAAATAGCTCCCTTGGTCAAACATTCATTATATGCTGTCAACGGGTCGCCCTCAAACACTTGTGGAGTGCTTGGATATTCATTTGGTTTGTCCTCAAAGTTGAAAACAATGCGCTGTGCTGCATTATGCGTTTTAGACATTATGTAATTAGGTCGTGTAACAGATGTATTTTCAACAATTTCTCGGCTGAAAATCCATTCTCCTAACGAACCTCCCTGCAGTGGTTTATCGCTTTTTGCCCAAGACAGCATTCGTTTTAAACTTACTTGAGCTTCTTCTGCTGAAACAGCACACATCCACTCATAGTTTGGGTCTGGAAATTTGTCACGGAATTTTGAAGGGTCGGCAAGAAACGCTTCAACACTTCCGCAAATAAGTTCAATTCGTCTGGCAGTAATAGGGTTCAGCAAGATGTTTTCTAATCTTGTTACCCAGCGTAGATTGGTTGGTCGATTATTTTGTTTGTTGGTGTCAATGTGGTCAACAACATGTTCTTTTGTTGGTGGCTCTCCGTGAAATGCAGTTGCAACTATTCTGTGAACACGAACCGAAGCAATTTCTAAATAACCCGTTTTGGTGTTTAGTTTTCCAAAAGTCCAACTCTTGTCGGTTGGCCGGGGTCGTTTTCCGCCAAGCGGATGACGTAATACTGCTCCGTTGTCACGAACAGAATAACGTTCAACTTTGTAAACGCATTCACTTTCTTGTTTAAAATCTTCCAAGTCAACCATATTTACTATTAAAATCGTTTGTCGGTTAGATGTTAGTTAATATTAGGGTCGTAATATGTTGACCGCTAACTAATTATACCGGCCATAAAATCCATTGAGCTTTTACGTGCTGTTTTTTTATGTTTCAAAAGTTATGTTTTTGATTAGAGCTCCTTTAGTGAAATCATCACTTCTTACTAAAACTTGAGCTTCAATTAAATTTGATTTTCTCTCCAATAAGATAATAGATTCTAGAAATACATTGTCATTAACGGAATTTTGTGGAAGTGTTAAAGCAAACTTCTGTTTTAATTGATTCCTCTCAACAATAAATTCTGTTTCATTTTCTCTTGAAGTAATGTACATATTACTTACAATGGGATTAAGATATACTGATGATAAAAAAGGACTTGATTTCTTTTGTAGATTCTCTTGTCTCTGGATTTCACGTAAAAAATCATCTTCTAATAAAATCTCATAATCTTGAGATTTTTTAAGTAATATTTCAACATCAATATCAATTGATTTATTTGATTTGTTTGTTATTTTTAAATCAAGATATTTTACATCCCATTTATTAATTTCTTTGTTTGATGGTTTCCCGATAACAGGCACAACATCAATATCNNAAAAGTTTCTTTTGATTTGTCTTCCTTTTCTTTTACACCAAGTATTATAAATTTATCATCGTCAGATAAGTGATTAGCAAAAGCAGAGAAATCTTTAAGGATCTCATTCTTTTTAGCGTCCTTTCCTAACGGATATTCAATCTTTTTAAAGTCTACTCTGTGACTTTCATTTTCATATTCAATAATTTCGACTATTTTTTGCACAATGTAGTTCTTTAAATATCATATAATGTTGTGGCTTTGCGACAGCTCAGGACACAGGAACGGAATTCGCTTGGCTAGGTTGGGGAATAAAGGTGCGAGATTTTTCGGTTAAACACAAATTTTCCAAATACAAAACAAACTTTACATTAAACCTAAAACCCCAATCTCGCCAAGCATCTATGTTGGTAGCTGGTGTTTATTGTTTTTACTAATCATCTTGCCAATAAATTACAACCTAATAAATTTTTTGTTCAAAGCAGAATTTAATATTTTATCATACTTACTACTTATAGTTAGACTACTCACTATTAATAATCCGCTTCTTTTATCAGTTTTAGGAACACTATCTAATTCGAATAATTTAATATGTTTCTTTCCTTTTCTTGACCAAGGTGCAGCTTTAATTAAAGCTCTACCATTATCTACAGCATAAACAATATGCTTTTCAATTTCATCTAAATATGGATGAACAATATTAAACTTGCATTTAGAATAATTTGTTGAAAATTTTGAAATAGTATTAAATTCACCTTTTAAATCAACATTGCAATGATGACAGGCAAGAACAAGATTAAGAGGTTCAAACATAAATGTTGGAAATGATACAGTTCCTTTAGGGGCAATATGTTCTCGTTCTAATCTTCCACAATGATCTTGATGTAAACCACAATATATGCAGTATTCTCCTTGTTTTTTTTCTAACTTCTCTTTTATTTTTGTAACAACTTTATTTCTATCAACTCTTCTTATAACACAACCTTTTTTTATCTTTCCGTCCCATTCACCACCTAATAAAGGTTTTAAACCATCAATGATTATTTGTTCATCAGCAGCAAAACTTATCGATTTCCCTTTAAGGTTTTGAAATAAAAAGGGACTACTTTTTTTCTTTGACATAAGCTTCAGCTTCCTTAATTATTAAATGAAGGGGGTCACCATCTTGATAATTAAATTGTTTGAATTTTTCTATGTAATTTTTGATTTTATTTAAATCATCAGAACGATTAGATATGAGTGAAAGCATTGTTTTTAAATCATATTCAAAATAATGATTTCTAACATTCACTACACCAAAAACTTCATACAAAATTGCTTCAGGAGACCAACCGTATGGAGTATGGTCTTTCAATTCAGCAGTGAATTTACCGTTCGTATTGTTTAAAACAACAACTGACCCAAAGTTTTCCTTAAGGTCTGATAACAAAAAGTGAGAATGTGTTGCTATCAAAACGTGACATCCAGTATAGCCTTTAAGAAAACTTTTTAACAAGTCAATGTATCTCATTTGCCAAGAAGGATGCAAACTTATTTCTGGTTCATCAATAAATATTATTGAATTGGACTTTAATTCTGGAATAGCCCGTAAAAATGTGAGAAGTAATCCTATTTCACCAGTACTTGATTCTTGAATATCATATTCTAAATTGCCTTTTTGTAATTTTATATATTCATAAGTCAAAACATTTAATCTTCGTAAAAGTGAAAAATAAGTATATTCATTTACAAAGGATGAATTAGTATTTGACTCATCAAGATATATTTCAAGATATTTTAATTGTTTTCTAGAAGAACTTTTAAAGTCAAAAAAGTTAGATTGTAAATATTCAAAAAAGCCAGATATGAATTCATCATTATTAGCATATTTCTCAATAACATTTGATTGTTGTCTATAGAAACCTTGCTTTGAGATTTCGAGGAGTCTATTTTTTAAATCTAGTGGTGAATTAAGATTTTCAAAAAGATTTGAAGTTCGACTATGATTTGAACTAAATGAACTTCTAAGTGAAATTTTAATTATTGGTTTTATCTTAAGAAAATCAAATAGTTGCTTTGCTTTTTTAACAAACGTTTCATCTTGAAGATTAGTACTAAAAATGTCCATTAAATCATTAATAATTGCACGTCTATGAGTACTAATACCAGTCATTCTAGAACCTACGTATGCATAATTTTTATCTGATTTAACTTGATGAGGAAATTTATCAAAGAGGCTATTCGAGATTGACAAAAGATTTATTTCATCTTGAATTTCGAATAAAGTTCCATAATCACGATTCCCAATAATTTTGTTTTCACCATTGAATAAGAGTTCAATTTCAATTTTCTCATCATTTCCTTTTAGTCTTTGATTACCTGCATGTCTTAAAGAATTCAAAATACCTACTAAAAACCTACTTTTACCAGCCGCATTATTTCCAATAATTACAGTAAAGAAATTTTTTTCTGCATTTGCTACAGATAAAGGACTGACTGGGAATGATTGTCCATTAATTATGCTATTTAATATTCTTACTCCTTGCATTATTATTTATAAGTATTATGTGTCTATTTACAGTATCAGTTACACTTGCTACCCACTAATCTATACCGGCCATAAAATGGCACCAACACAACTTTTTGTAGTTGGCTTTGTCAATTATTAAGGTTTTTTAGCGAATATAAGAATAAATACCAAATCTTTTTAGCTGTGCGGCAATAGCTGTCACTAAATATTTTTAGTCCGTGTCCTTTACAGTACTTCGTAGATTCAGGGGACAACTTTAGGAATTCACCCAGTGCATACTGCTTTTCTTCCTGACTGCTGTTTATCCACAGTATCCCAATTGCTTCCCCTTTGCTTTTTATCAAAGACCCTGTATGCTTCTGTTTATTTCAGGAGCAAAGGTAGTCCGTGTCCTTGAGCCAAAGCAAGGCCGGGCCTTTCAGGTCTTGCCAAAAAATCTCCACCCATCCGGGTTGTATTTTTTGCAAGAGCCTTGCTTTTGCCGGACACTCACCTTTTTATGCTCATGAAACAAAACATAGCATACTGCGGCTCTTTAGACGAATAAAAAAAAATGTCAGAAATGAGAATTGAAATATTGAAAAAAGCAATGATGAAACAAAACAGCGCCTGCTCTCATTGCCGAATAAAATTTCAAAAAAAAAAGAAAGTAAAAAAAGGTAAAAAGTAAAAATGCGGGGCGTGAAAAAGAAAGTAAAAATTTAAAAACTAGAAATCATGAACATTACAGGAAGAGTGACAAAAGATGCGAAAGTAAGCACCTTGTCAGACAGCAGACAGGTAGTAAATTTTTCAGTAGCCATAAACGAGAGCTACAAAAACAAAAAAGGCGACAGGGTAGAGCAGACTACCTTTTTTGAATGCGCCTACTGGATAAGCCCAAGGGTTGCCGAGTGGCTGACCAAAGGCACGGTGGTGGAACTTACAGGGATGGTAAGCGCAAGGGCGTGGAAAGGCAATGACGGGGAACCCCGAGCGGGGCTGAACTTCAATACCTCGAATATCAAACTGCACGGAGGCGGGAAGAAGTCCGAAGATGCGCAGGCAGTGACAACAGGGCAGAGTGCAGAGCAGGGAGAAAACAAAAAAGCTACCGTAAAAGAGCCTGAGGACGACATCCCGTTTTGAGCAGGCAGTAAAGAGTTCTAAACAATATTATTTTCAAACTTTTAAAATCAAATATCATGGCACATAATATCAATTACAACAGTCAAACAGGAAAGTATTCTTTTTTCAGCGTAAAGCAAAAAGCATGGCACGGGCTCGGGCAGATCGTGGAGCAGTACCCGACAAGCGCCGAAGCCATCAGACATGCAGGGCTTGACTATGAGGTGGCTAAAAGTCCATTATACACAAAAGCATCGGGCATTATCCAAACTGCGGGCGGTATTGAAATGGGCAGTACCGAACTGGCAGTACCTGACTGCTTTGCCACTATCCGCACCGACAGCAATTCCGTACTGGGTGTGGTAGGGAAAGACTACCAAATCGTGCAGAACCGTGAAGCTTTCAGCTTTTTTGATGCCATTGTAGGTGGGGGTGACGGCATACTGTACGAAACGGCAGGGGCACTCGGGCAGGGAGAGCGCATTTTTATCACGGCAAAACTCCCTGATTATATCAGGGTTGGAAACGGGGATGATGTGACTGAAAAGTATATTTTCCTGACCACCTCCCACGACGGGAGCGGAAGCATTACGGCGGCTTTTACGCCCATCCGCATCGTATGCCAAAATACCCTTAACGCTTCTTTGCGCTCGATGAGTAACGTGGTGCGCATCCGACATACATCAGGCGCTAAACAGCGCCTTGATGACGCCCATAAAGTAATGGGACTGGCGGACAGACTGAGCAATCAATTAGAAGGTATCTTCAATGATTGGGCTAAAGTGAAGATAACAGATACGCAGGTTAAGAAGTTGATTCAATTGGCATTATGTCCCAATACCGAAACACTCGCTTTAATTAAAAAAGGGGCTGAGGACGAAGTGTCTACCGTGTTTAAAAATACGGTAGATGATGCTTTTGCGTACGCCATGGCAAGCGAATCTCAGCAGATGGAAACCACAAAAGGTACGCTTTTCGGGGCATACAATGGCGTGACGGGCTACTATCAGAATGTGCGAAAATACAAAGACAATGAAGCCAAACTGCAGTCCATTGTAATGGGAGGCACAGCTCAGGGAAAAGCCCAAAAGGCATTTGAACTGTGCACGGCTTTTCAGGCAGATGGAGCAGAAATCCTAAACCTGAATTAGGAAGGCAGATAAACCAAAGGCTGTTGCAAACCGTGACAGCCTTTAAAATCAGGTTTTAGTGATGCGATAGCAGGGTTGAACATTCTACACAATTCAATAATATAAAAGCGCAGGAATTATGGCAAGGAAGGACAGCAACAATTTTGAGTTTATACTGTATCTCTATAATCAATTTGTCAGCAAACACCGCAGTATAGGCAAGGAAGCACGGGTGTATTGGCATATTTTGGACATGTATGTAGAACTGGGGCTTTCAAAAACAAGCCAGACAGCCGAAAAAAAGTACGCCCAAAAGCTTATAGCCATCATCAGGGAAGCAGTAGGGGACTGGAACACCCATCTGCTTATCTTAAAAGGGGAAGAGGGAGAAAAGGAATATCAGGAAAATATGAAAAGCTACATCGAACGCCTCTACAGGTTAGGGCATGATGAGCAGAGCGTTATAGAGTCAATCATTAAAAAATTAAAATTAAATTATGGAAACGACAACTAATTTTTTCAATCAGATAGCACAGTTGCAGATTATAGGCGATTTGCACATTACAATTGCCAAAGGGGCAGAGGACAGGCTTATCGTACTGGTTATGCTCCAAAACGAGACGTGTGGGGACAATGCCAAGCACAGCATACCTCCTTTGAACCTCAGGGGAACAGCCGAGGAACTCGACAGCGGTTTTTTTGAGAATATCACTACGCCCATGGAGTCCGCCTCGGATCTTATGGTTGATATGGAAGGCTATATGAAACAGCTTGAAGATACCAAAAAGCAGTCGGCTATGGAAAAAGAGAAAGCCGACAGCAAGAAAAAAGAGCAAGAAGCCAAGGATAAAAAGTTCAGCGAAGCTATGGCAAAGGCGGACGAACTGGAAAAGGAGGGGAAATTCCGTGAGGCATGGATAAAAGTGCCCGAAATACATGAGTTTCCCTTTAAGGCGGAGGAAATACGAAGACGCAAATCCGAACTGTCGGCAAAATTTGCGCCCGATCTGTTCGGCAGTACAACGGAAACCGCAAAGACCGAACCGTCCCGAGAGGCACTTTTTCCTGACTATGGCAATGCCAATGTGCAAGAGCCCGAAACGGAGGGGGAAGAAATTGACGCAGAGGACATGGAAAACTGGGAAGATGACCCCGAAGCAGAGGAGTAGGATATTAATCTAAATAATAATGAAATCATGTTACTAGCGACACAATTACAGCGGGTTTTTATACTCAAAGACAAGGGGCAGGAAATAAGGCTTTTTGACCCCGAGCCAAGATGGAGCACCGAAGCGGTACTGAATTTTTATGCCCCGACCTATCCGATACTGACCACCGCCAAAATATCAGCCCCTGTTATCAGGGATGATGCGGTGGAGTACCGATTTGAAACGGTAATGGGAACAAAAGGCTAACCAAAATTTAAAGCCATGAATTATGCAACAGACAATCATATCGGGAACAGTGCAACTGCCCGAGCGAAAAAGACAAAAACAGCTTCACGCACAGCTCGCAGGGTTTATGCATTGGATGCAGAGACCAAAAGATGCAGGCGAGGTGCAGAAAGACAAGCAAAGGTCAGTACCTGCGGGGATGCTACCGATGGTTTTCTAAAGGTTTCATTTCTGCCCAGACTACAAGAGAATAAAACGGTACAGGCTTGTCAGGATATTTCCAAAATGGAAAGCGATTTTTATGCCTCCCTTGACAGCCTAGCAGAGCATTACCATATTGTGCCGATGCTGACCCGTCATTTTGAATATCCCTATAATACGGCACTCGCTTTATGGGATTTGGAAGAGAAGCTAAAAAAAAGTGTGGGGAACTTTTCCGAACTGCGGGCAATTCAGTACAGCCACAGAACGTATCTTCTCAGCGAGGAAAAATACAGCACGGGCACAACTCTGTATTATATCCCTATAGAACCGATTTATCAAATGCTCAGAGAACCGAAGCACAAACAAAATGCGCACTTGCTTTTATCTGTCTGCTCGTATCTGTATCATATTGCCGATGTACCGTATTTCAGACAGCAGGGTAGTTATCTGTACTGGCTCTATGAGATGCACAGGGAATGGACAGCGCAGGACGAGGACAGGGATGAAAATGAGCGTTACGTGCGGGAGTTTGACAAGGCGGAACTTATCGGGGACTGTATCGAAAAGAAGATTTTCAACCGCATGAATTTAGCCGTGTTCGAAAAGCGTTTAAATAGCTTTAACAGCCTTGATCCCTTTGATAACGAATGTTTTCTTATAGCAAAAAAAGCTTTTGCATTATTTACCGACTATCCTAATGAGAGCATTTTTCGAAATGCACCAACACATTATGAGGAGGGAGACGAAGACACGGAAAGTGAGAGTATCGGGATGGAAAAGTACATTTCCTTTATTTCCGATACCAAAGGATGGCTTTATGAAAGCATTGAAGAGAGCATCAACAATGAGTTTAACGAGTATGGGACAATGGATGAGCCGACCATTTTAAAATGCTTTGACGGAAGTGAACCGACAGAGAACAGCCTTGATTTTGAAAGCCGATTGTTTGCCCTTTTGGATGAACTGTGCGCTTTACTGTATAACTATAAATACCACGAAAATGAATAATTTAATTGATATAACAGAGGATTTCGGGACGCTTTACCACCCGAAATCCGCCCTTGTTTTTTATGAAAGTAAAGGTTTAGATAAAGATATGTATGTAGAGCATTTTGATATGGATAAGAACGGTATTCCGATAAATGCCCATCCGCTTACAGAGAGGGAGGCGGGGGCGCTTGCTAAGGCGCTTACAACTGAAAAGCAGAAGCAAACCGCCTTTCTACAATCGGGCGGAATTCTCCCGACAAGCATTTTGCGTATCAATGCAAACAGGGATAAAGGCGCTGTGCTATGGTACACCAAATCCCAAAAAAGACCGCTTTATTTTATAGAGGGTTTAGGGATTCAGAGCGGTCAGGGGTTTGTGCCTCCCATGATCTGGCAGGCGGACAAAAACAGCCTGCGGGTATTTGCGCTTTTAAGTAACAGGAGACCTACGGAAAAAACACCGCTGTACTATGCACCATTTTTCAATATCTATGAGGATGGCAGGGTATGTATGGGTTCAGTCAGTATCGATATTAAAAACTCTGCATCGGTGGAGGAATTTACAAGGGCGTGGGAGGATTATTTCTTTAACAGCTACTTCAGCCACCTTATGAGAGAAAATAGCCCTGTAAAGGGTAATTGTGTCAGCCTGTGGAAAGACCTTGTCGCAACAGGCAGAGCCTTTCCAAAGGAAGCATTGAAAAGCAGTAACAAAACGCTTAAAAACCTATTATCATGAAACCTGAGAAAACCAAAATACACTTTACAGACCCTTACCTCATTAGCCCGACCAACCCAATTGCAGTAAACGTAATAGGGGCAGGCGGTACAGGTTCAAAGGTGCTTACTGCGCTTGTGGAAATGAACCACAGCCTTACAGCGCTCGGGCATGCAGGGCTGTCGGTGCGCCTTTGGGATAATGATATTATCACAAATGCCAACCTTGGCAGACAGCGTTTTGCGCCCAGTGAGGTCGGTCTTTACAAATCCGTGGCACTCATCAATAGAGCGAATCGTTTTACAGGCACGCACTGGAAAGCGGAAACCGTAAAATTTGAAAGGGACAGCTTTGGAAAACTGCCGACTAATGCAAAGGCAAGTATTTATATTACTTGTACGGACACTGCAAAGTCCCGTTTTGACATAGCCGATATTTTAAAAAACAGCAACCAAAGACATCACAGGGACGACCCCAAATACTGGATGGATTTTGGCAATAGCCAGTATACAGGACAGGTTGTATTATCGACTATTGGGGAAATCCCACAGCCCAAGTCCGAAAAATTTGAAACCGTGGAGCGCCTGCCATTTGTGACAGAGGAATTTGGGGAGCTTTTACAGGAATCTGAAACGAAGGACGACACGCCGAGCTGTTCACTTGCCGAGGCGCTCGAAAAGCAGGATTTGTTTATTAATTCCGCTTTGGCGCAGATGGGATGCTCGCTATTGTGGAATTTGTTTCGTGAGGGCATGACAGCAAACAGGGGATTTTTCCTCAATTTAAAAGATTTCCGGGCACAGCCCATTCCAAAGAATAATTGCTAATATCGCTGTGTTGAAACATTTAAATAAAACAAAATGAGCAAGATAGCGGACTTATATATCAGAGTGAGTACCGACGAGCAAGCAGAGAAAGGGTTCTCACAGCGTCATCAGGAAGAAATGCTAAGAAAATATTGCAGCATAAACCAAATACAGATACGTAATGTAATTTATGAAGATCACTCAGCGAAGACTTTTAATAGGCCTCAGTGGAAAAAATTTCTGGCTGATGTAAAAAAATATAAAAATAAAATTAATCTGGTTCTTTTTATGAAGTGGGACAGGTTCAGTCGTAATGCAGGTGATGCTTACCAAATGATCAATGTTTTAAGAAAACTGGGTATAGATCCTCAGGCTATAGAGCAGCCACTTGACCTGAGTGTTCCGGAAAACAAAATGATGCTTGCATTTTATCTGGCTGCGCCTGAGGTTGAGAACGACAGAAAAGCACTAAATACTTTTCAGGGGCTTAGACGAGGTAAGAAAGAAGGCAGGCATATGGGGATGGCTCCTTATGGATACGCCAATAAAGTAACCGAGGATGGGAAAAAATATATTGCCATTGTACCGGAGAAAGCGGCAAAACTTATTTGGATATTCGAACAGGTTGCAAGAAATGTTTTTAGTACTGAATCTATTTACCAGATGGCCAAGGACAAAGGGCTTATATTGTCCAAAAGCAACTTGTGGGTCATTCTTAGGAATCCACTTTACTGCGGAAAAATAGTTGTTCCTAAATACAGAGATGAAGAAGAAAGATGGGTAACTGGCCAACACGATGCCGTTATTAGTGATGGCTTATTTTATCGCGTACAAGATGTACTTGACAGTAAAGCGAGGACATATAGGCCAAAGATTAAGACAATTGAAAATTTCCCATTGCGAGGTTTCTTTCTATGTCCCGAATGCGGTCAGAAGTTAACAGGCAGCAAATGTAAAGGAAGGAATAAATATTACTACTATTATCATTGTCATAAAGATTGTAAATGGAGAGTTAACTCTGAGATTGTCAATAAAATATTTAAAGATAATTTAAACAAATTCAAACCTTTACAAGAGGTAAAGAAACTATATGCGGCAGTTTTGCTTGAAGGATACAGAGAACACACTGGATTAGTAGCTAACGAAAAAAAGAAGTCGCTTGAACAAATTGCAGCTTACGAAAAGAAATTATCAGTTGCCAGAAATTTATTAGTAAGTGAGAAAATTGATGCTGAGGACTATAATCTGATGAAGAATGAATACAATGAAATTATCAGTAATCTGGAAAAAGAGATGGGAAATGTAGAGGACGACAGAGGGAATATAGAGTATTTAACGAACTCAGGATTGGAAAACCTCCTAAAGCTTGGTGAAGCCTTTGATAATGCTAGTTTAGCCGATTCAAGGGAGATAATTGGTTTAATTTTTCCTGAAAATTTTACATTTCGAGAAAACAAAATTCAAACCGCTAGAATCAACGAAATGGTCAACTGTATATACTTGGTAAACAATAGATTACGGGCAAAAAAAAACGGGACAAAAGATGATATTTTTCTTTTGTCCCGAGTAGTGACCTCGACTGGATTCAAACCAGTAACCTCTTGAGCCGTAATCAAGTGCGCTATTCAGTTGCGCCACGAGGCCTTTTGTTTTCAATTAAGCTAAATTTTCGTAGCTTTGTTGAGCGCTTATTGCGGGTGCAAAGATAGAGATAAATGTGAGATATACAAGAGAAAAATAACATAAAAATAAAAAAAAATGCAGATTAAAAATTATATACGTGATATTCAGGGTTTTCCTAAAGAAGGAATTTTGTTTAAAGATATAACACCACTACTAAATGACCCAATTGCAACCAAAGAATGCCTTAATATTTTAGTCGAATCGTTGCAAGGGCAAAAAATCGATAAGGTAGTAGGAGCAGAAAGTCGCGGTTTTTTCTTCGGGATATTGTTGGCGCAGGAACTAAATGCAGGTTTTATTCCCGTTCGAAAGCCAAAAAAATTACCTTATGATACAATTTCGGCTTCGTATGAATTAGAATATGGTTCAGATAGCTTAGAAATGCATACAGACGCCATAAAAAAAGGAGACAGGGTTTTGATTCATGACGATGTTCTGGCAACTGGAGGCACCGCAAAAGCGGTTTGCGAATTAGTCGAGAAATTGGGCGGCGTAATTGTACAATGCAACTTCCTGATGGAATTAAGTTTCCTGAACGGAAGAGAAAAAATTAAGGGAAACCCAATTTTTGCTGCAATAACGTATTAATAAGATTCAGAATAATCAAAACAAGATTGTCTTAGTTTCTTTACACTAAGACAATTTTGTTTTTAATGGCATATAATACTAAACCTATACGGGTTTTGATTTCTAACTTGTCAAACAAACATTCCCGATATCCGTCGATTGTTTTGGGACTCAGACACATTTCTGAAGCAATTTCTTTATATGTTTTCTCCGTACAGGCATGTTTTATAAAAATGATTTCCTTGTCTTTTAAGTTGATTTTTGTCGAATCGCTGTTGGCTTTTTTAACCAGCACATCAGAAACTATTTCGGTAAAATAAAAACCTTTTTCGATAACCGATATAATGCCGTCTTTAAAGTTCTCCGGCGATGTATCTTTAAGCAAATATCCTTTTGCACCATTGGTTAGCATTTTTATAATAATTTCTTCGTCGTCGTTTACAGATAGTGCGATTACTTTAAGATCAGGTCTATTCTCTTTAATCCATTTCATGGTACTTACACCGTCTAAAACAGGCATATTGACATCTAATAATATTAGATCAACATCAGAATCGATGTTTTCCTGCAAGTACGAGATAAATACTTTTCCGTTTTCAAAGCGATTGATTACTTCAAAGTCTTTAAAGCTATTAATCAAAAGTTCGAGTGCTTGCGAAAAGAGCAAATGATCGTCTACAATAATAATTTTGTTTTTAGGTTTCATTGGGTTTCGTTAAGGGGTATTCTAAGGTTACGGTTGTTCCTGTTGTGTCTGATTTCATGATTAATGTTGCACCAATTAGTTTGGCTCTTAATTTCATGTTGTTCAATCCAATTCCGGAATTTGTTTTGAGCGGATCGTAACCAATTCCAAAATCTCTAAATCTTAAGCAAAATAAAGTGTCAGTGGTAGTAATAGCTACTTCAAACAAATCACTGTGAGAATGTTTCAGACTATTGTGTAAGGCTTCCTGAAAAATCCTGTAAATAAATAAATCGTGTTCTTCATTAATCTGTGGCATTCCGCCTGTAAGATGGTATTTGAACTGAATATTTTTAAGCTTTTTTATACGTTCCAAATCTTGTTTTATCGCTTCAATAAAATTGCTGTGCAGTAAATTGTCTTTATTGATGATTCGGGACAAAATTCTAATTTCATCCAGCGATTTTGCCAGGATTTCCTTAAGATCAATTAATTCGTTTCCCTGAATTGCTTTGCCGCTATTGATGTACATATTGAGCTGCATGATCCCAACAGATACAATCTGACCAATATTATCGTGCAGTTCCTTGCTAATTTCAGAAAGCGTCTGATCTTTAATTTCTATTCTGGTTTTTACCAATTCAGATTGAAAGTAAAGCTCAGATTCCATTTTCTCTACCAGATAATTGTTTTTTTTCTTTAAAAAATAAAAAAATATAACCAGTAAAGTGACCAGTAAACTAAAGAAAACGATCCCTAATGAAATTACTAATAATTGTATTTCTTTTCGCTCCATAAAAATCCAATGATAAAACAACTGTGTGTTAGAATATTTAAAATAAACAATACCAGACTAAATACTGATTCGTCATGTACGATTAAAAACCAGTTTATGGCAAGCATGAAAGGCAAAAATGGTACGTGAAAGATTAATATTCCCATGATGTACCAAAAATAAACGGACTTCTTGAAATTTAAGATCTGATCCGAATTAAAAATTTCTACCAAATATAAGCAAGATAATATCATAACTAGCAGAACACCAATAGCAAAGCTATAAATAAAGGAATGATTCATATCTTCTTTGAAGTATAAAAAATTCAGAAAGAATGAAAATATAAACAATATTAGAAATAGTACGGCGGATATTTTGTTGTTGTATTTTGATAAAAGACTTCGTAGCAATAGTATATAGGCAGAAAAACTGATGAACATATAAAAATTAAAAACATAATAATTTAATATGCCTGTCCATTCTGTAAAATGATAGCCAACTACCTCTGTCAAAGCAGAGAACCAAATTAAAGCAACTAAAAATTTAGCTCTTTTGCTCGGGAGCTTATGGAGAGAGATCAATCCAATAATTCCTGAGAATAAAGCTAAATAGACAATGTAAAATCTTAAAAATTCAAACATAATTTTTTAATATAATAATGTAGGTGGTCTTCCAATGCTGCCGTAGTTCATAGGTTCGATAGTTGCTATATCTGTATCTTCATTTTCACGAACCAATGCAAAAGTTTGTACTTCATTTGTTTTAGGTCTGATTTTTTTGCCTGTAGCGGTTAAAAACAACGTCATTAAACCTGCTTTTTCGGCATATTGTCTATCTTCCGGATATACCCCAAAATAAAAACGAATTCCGCTTACAGTATAGCCGGATTTCTCTCCTTTTGTTTTAATAAAATGAATATAGTTTTCAAGTTCTTCTATTGAAAACCAAACAGCATTTGCATCTTCTTTTTTAATATACTTTGAAATTATGCTGGCTCTGTACTTCATAAAATTAGTATGTAACTCTTTGCCGAACTTCTTTGTTATTAATTGAGTCGGTCTTCCTGGTATTTTTTCCATAATATTTAAAATTAAATAATTTATTGTTAATAGGTTAATTTATTGTTCAATAGTGTTTTAAACAAAACTACAGGGCAAAATTATTTTAAACGTATAAAGTTGACAAGGGGAAATACACCCTTTTTTCGCAGGGTAAATTTATTCAAAAAATAGGGTTAAAGTGCTGTTTCATAATAGTTTATAAAAAATGAATTTTACATCGTTCATTTTATGCATTTACAAAGTGGCTAAAATGAGCAGAACCATTTAATAAATAATAACTAAATTTTTTAATTATGTCACAACCAACCCCTCTGGGTTATCCTCATGCAGGAGCCGGAACAGTAGAAATTCTTTTAGAGAAAGAAGATGGAGCAGATTTTGCAGTCCTTTTTTCGCCAGATCCTAATAATATGTTATTAAGAGATGCTGGTTTACCCATGCAGTTTTACTATTATCCAAAGTATCCAAGACTTTCAAAACATCCTGATGGAAGATTTAAATTTGCAATGCAGGTTTTTAAATCAGAAGGAGATTCGTCTACTGTAATAGGTGCCGAAGGTCTGGAAGAAGAAGCGGGAGCTTACACCACATTGACCAGCACAATCGATTTGCCGGAAGCCTTGCTAAAAATTGCAATCGACAAACTAAAAACAAAGCTTCATACGAGTTATAACAATCAAAGAGAGTCAAAATTGTTTGGATTGTTCTCTTTTTTGAAAGGTGTAGACAGGGATTTTAATGAAACCAATGTAAGACCTATTCAGCTAACAGAAAATAAGATTGCGATGCAGGTGGTGGGCGAGAAATCACCAAACAATCCTTTTGGAGGAGCAAATCCGTGGACTTTTAACATTCAGGGAGAAGGAGCCGGAACTACTTTTGGACTTGGCGACAATGCATTTTCTATCTTAATGGGACGTTACAGCGCTTCGTTGGTCAAAAATGCATTAGAAGCAGGATCAAACAATTTGGTAGTCGAAAACAACATCAAATACAAAGGGTACATGCCAACAACGGTAATCAAAACTACGGTTGACGTTAAAAAAGTACACACTTATTTTTCGGCAAAAGTAAATGCCAGCTGGTCCTTTGCTGATGTAAACTGGGAGCATGAATATGAAAAAATCAAGACAGAAGGCGGAATTGTAAGTGAGATTATTACGGATAATCAATTTACAAATGAGGAAAGAAAAAAAGTAGAAGAAGCACTTTTGACCAAACAAAGAGATTTTGCTTTTCAAATGGTTCAAAAACAAATTTTTGACGCTCCTGAAAAACAATTTACACCAGCGGCAACTCCGGAGAAACCGGGAGGATTTTTTAGGATATTTTTCGGGATTGGCAGTGTTGGCGTAAGTTTAAAATCCGGGACACAGATTAGAGAACTAAAATTTACAGACGAAATAAAATTCTCTGCCATCGAAGTTTTAGATTCAAAAATTAGCGGAAACTTAACCCCATTAACCTTAAAATCCGGTGCTGCGGCAAAAGAAGATTTAAAAAAATACATCACTGAAATTCAGCTTGACGAAGATTTTTCAAAAGTTCAGGTAATCGCTTCTTTAAACGGAGGTTTGATCAAGCTCGACAAAGACAGCGATATTGTAAACGATAGTCCTGTAAGTCAGGTTTCTATAGAAGTTGGATATCCGGATTCTAAAGGCAAAATAATCTGGAAAAGTTCCGGTAGAATGATTGCTCCCGAAGGAACTCCGTATGTAAAAAATACCAGTAAGGCAGGTAAAGAAATTGATGCAATTTTTCCGGCAACCTGGAGTGATAAATCAAGAGAGAAAAATGCTTTTGTTTTTGACTTCGTAAAAAATAACGGATCATCAAAAATTAAAGTACGCCAGGAAGTAATGTACGAAAAAGACAAACGTATCAAACTAAAAGATACTGTAAGAGAATTTGAATTTGAAGGAACTAAGATTTTTATCCCGCTTCCGGTTCAAAACATGATCAATTATACGTTGTCTACAGAGCAGCTTTACGAATGCGATACGCTTGAAGTAACGCTTAAAGTAGATAAAATGTCAACTAAAAAATTCAAATTTACAGCTGACAATTTCGAAGATGCAATTCCGTACAGAGCCTGGTATGAACTGGATTATACGATTAAGCCAACAGAGTATAAGGTAAAATATACCTGTAGCGGAAAAATTGGTAAAAAAGCCAAAAAAGTATCTGTAACAACAGATTTTCAAAAAATCGATTATTTAGAAGGCGATGTTTTATTTGAACTTCCAACCGGAACTGCGGCACAAAATGCCGATATCGAAAAAATCAGAGCTCCATTTCAGGAATAACATTTTTTGAGACACGAAACAAAGGGACATTTTTTGTCCCTTTTGTTTTCTAATAATCATTAATCCTAAAACCGAATAATCATGCCAGATTTAAATACATTTAAACTCGAAGGAACAAGATTAGTTCCCATAAACAGATTTAACCTTGAACCTGCAAAACCCAGTAGTTCGTTTACAGTTGCAACAGTCAAAAAAGAACCTGAATTTAAAGTTATAGAACATCCCATCATTCATTCAATCGAAATAAAACCTATCCTAATTGGTTTTCCAATATTCGAAAGTTATTATCCTTTAATTGAAGGCAGTAACGCTATTACGGAGAACGATAACTTTAAGGATTATTTTAAAAATGAAATCACGTTGTATTTTCCTCAAATAGACATAGAACCCAATAATGGAACCTTGTTTTATTATGAAAATGTACTCGATAAATCAGGAAATAAAAGTGGACTAATGGGAAAAGTGACGCTTAAATACAGCATCAAAAATAAGGAACTAAAAACGAATGAAAAAAGCATTGCCTTAAATTTAAGAGAAGCCATTTTAAACCTAAAAGTAAATCATGATACCATAAAAATTAACGGAATTATAAATACTGTAACACAAGAAATTCAGTTTGATCTGATTGATGAAGCGGTAAAAATTGCGTTTATCAATTTGGTTTCAAACATAAATGATCTGAAAAGCAATGTTGATTTATTTTTTGACTTTAAAGGATATTCAAAACTAAAACGAAATTTTTTGTTTGCAAGAGATTTTTCGGTTATAAAAAGTCAAACTATTACTAAAAAAGACCTGGTTTCGACAAAATCGGTACTTCAGCCCAGAGCAACGCTTATCAATAATCCTTTAATGGTTAGGTCTGCAAGCATAAACAATGTTGCGCCCGCCAAAGTTATATCTCAAATACAACGGGATAATAATATAATTGCAGGTGATCAGGAAGAATTTGTAAAAAGTACTTTTTTATTAAAAATCAACAAAACCTTAAGTTATCCGCTTTCAAATACCGTGGCTACAAGTTTATACAAATCGATTGATGGTGGATTTATAAATAATCCGTTCAATCTAAACGAAGATTTCTCGCAGTTTAAACAAATATTTGTTTCTGGATTTAATTTTAGCAAACTGTCGATTTACAAATCTATGGTTCAGCCCAATACCTTTTTACTGATTTCGAAAATTTACAATCTGTCGAAAGATTTAAATACAATGAAACCCTGTATTTCGACCATTTTTCATGCATCTGAAGAAGGAACAAGTACATCTGAAGAGATTTCTAAAATCAGTTTTCAGTTTGCCATTGGCCCTGATCTTTCGGATTTTGATCTTGCCAAATTAAAAATCGCACTTCTCAACAATAATTTTATCGATGGCGATACAACCGACTATTTTGATAAAGTTCAATTTTTGTTTCCTAATGATATTGCTGCCGAATTTGAGGTAAGCGGGAATTATTTTTTGCAAAAATCAGATATTACAACAGATGGGAAACATTTTCTTTTCAATTTATCGACAGAGAATTTATCTGAAGCAAGCATACTGATTAATGCCTTAAACAATACTATAACACAATATGCCAACATTAATTTCAAACATAAAGAAATAAAAGACACGAGTGTGGTTGAGCTGAATATCGAAAATACAATTGGCGAAATTCTGGAAGCTTTGATTGATAATGCTGCCAGGAAAATACAAATCAACAATCAGTCTATTTCAAATTGCAAACTCAATTCGGTCTTGTTGGTATACAATCAAAATGCAACGTATCTAAACGGTACTTTTTTTAAAAATTATCCGGAATTAAGTAGCAATGATACTAAAACTTTAGATATCCCGGCTCTTAATCCATCTGTATTAGACAATTTGAAAAATGTCTATTTTGATTTTGAGAATATAGAAAATATTAGCTCAGAGTTTAATCAGGTTGTCTCTCAATCTACCAATTATAACCGATATATCCAGGTTGAGATAAAAAGTCAGGCTGCTACAACAAGCAGGATCACGATCGAACTTACGGTTCAGGAAACAGGGAGCAAATTTACTTTTGAACGGTTGAAACCTGAATTTTCGACTCCAATTCTCTTTAATTTTATTGTTAAAAATACTTTGAATAACAATACTTTAATTTCTTATAAAGTCAATTATTATGACAAAAATGATAATCTGACGAGTTCAAGAAATGATGTCTTTAACTTTTTGGCATCAGCAAAAATAATCATAAACAAAAAGTCATGAAAACGATCCGATTAGGTACAACAGCAAGTGAAGTTTATTATTTGAATGAGCTTCTCGAAAAACTAAAATACGAGGTGATTGTTTCTGATTATTTTGGTATTGAAACGGATAATGCGGTAAAGGAATTTCAGCTAAAAAACAATTTAGTTGTAGATGGTATCGTAGGTTTAAAAACGTGGTCGACTCTTGTCGAGAAAACTCAGGGAGGATTTTCGTCGAATGGTAAGTTACTTTCTGAGCAAAATCTTATTGATTTTTCAAACGAGCATGATCTCGAACTCGCCGTTGTCAAAGCGGTGAACGAAGTCGAAAGCGGAGGGAAGGGTTTTCTGGTAGACGGACGTCCAAAAATATTATTCGAAGGACATGTTTTCTGGAGAGAACTCGAAAAAAGAGCTATAAATCCAAGAGATTACAGCAATGCTGAGACTGAAAATATATTGTTTCAAAAATATACCAAAAACTATTATGTAGGTGGCACTGCCGAATATGTACGTTTAGAAAAAGCGATAAACGTTGCTCCTGACAAAAAGTTTAGCGATGCGGCAAAATGTGCTGCATCGTGGGGTTTGTATCAAATTATGGGGTTTAATTCGCTTGCTATAGGATATGAAAGTATAGACGGGTTTGTAGAAAAAATGTATCTCAACGAAGGCGAACATCTAAAAGCTTTTGGCTTGTTTTTGGTTAAGAACAATTTAATAGGGCTCTTAAAAAACAAAAACTGGGCAGATTTTGCTTTGAGATATAATGGAGCAGGATATAAAACCAATAAATACGATGAAAAATTGATGAAAGCCTATGCGAAGTATGAGGTTTAAACAAAAACAAAACCCGACAACTTCATAAAAGCTGTCGGGTTTGAAAATTTATGATGCAATAGATTTTATCTTAAAGTTGCTCCAAGTTCTGTCTCAAAAGTTTGTTGCAATTTCGACATGATTTTATCAATCTGAACATCTGTAAGCGTTTTTGTATGGTCCTGAATTGTGAAACTCAACGCATACGACTTTTTGCCTTCCGGAAGTTTTTCGCCTTCGTAAACATCAAATAAGTTAACATCTTTCAAAAGTGATTTTTCGGTTTGTTTGGCCAGATTAAAAATACTTTCATACGTGGTGCTCTTATCAATCAACAAAGCGAGATCTCTGCGAACTTCAGGATATTTTGGTATTTCAGAATATTTGATTTTTCCGGTGATAATTTTTAGAATCAGATCCCAGTTAAAATCGGCAAAATAAACATCTTGTTTGATCCCAAAATGTTTAAGGATCGATTTTTTTACCACACCCATTTCTACCAGAGTATCATTGTTGTAGCAAATTGCAGTTCCTTCTGAGAAAATATCTGTTTGTACCGGAGCATTCGAAATTTTATCAATTCCTAAACGGGCCAAAATCCCTTTTACATATCCTTTCAATAAAAAGAAGTCAGTAGATTTTTGAGGATTTGTCCAGCTTTCTTTGTTTCTGTTTCCTGATATCAACAAAGTCAAATGTTTGTGCTCTTCGTATCCGTTCAGGTATTTATGATATGATTTTCCGAATTCAAACAGTTTTAAATCGGCATTTTTTCTATTGATATTATACGATATCGCTTCCAGACCTGAGAACAATAAAGACTGACGCATTGTTGCCAAATCGCTACTCAACGGGTTTAGCATCGTAACATTGTGTTCTTCTTTTAAAACAGTCGATAGTTTGGCATAAGCCGCTGTTGTCAAAGAGTTTGCCATCATTTCATGAAATCCCTGAGAATTCAGTTGAGATGCAATTACGTTTTGTACCTTATAATCTTCGGTCCTTGGTGAGTTAGAAACGGTTGCATTGAATTTTTTAGAGAAATTGATGTTATTATAACCATAAACTCTCAAAATTTCTTCGATTACATCGATTTCACGTTGCACATCTACACGATAAGCAGGAATCGTAAGTCCTAAACCGGAATCAGATACACTGTTGACTTTTATGTCTAAAGAAACCAGGATTTTTTTGATGGTATCTTTTGGGATTTCCTGTCCGATAATTTTCGAAACATGGCTGAAATTCAATAAAACCGAAAAATCTTCTACTTTTTTAGGATATACTTCTACAACATCAGAAGTTATTTTTCCTCCTGCAACTTCCAGGATTAAAAGTGCTGCACGTTTCAGAGCATATTCTGTAATCGTTGGGTCGATACCTCTTTCAAATCTAAAAGAAGCATCTGTATTCAGCTGATGTCTTTTGGCTGTTTTACGAATACTTACCGCATCAAAATAGGCACTTTCGAGGAATATAGTTGTAGTACCATCTGAAACACCTGATTTTTTTCCACCAAAAACTCCCGCAATACAAAGCGGACCTTTTTCGTCGCAAATCATTAAGTCTTCTTTGTGCAAGGTTCTTTCGACATCGTCAAGGGTAACAAACTTAGTACCTTCAGGAAGTGTTTTTACGATTACTTTTCCGTTAATTTTTGCAGCATCAAATGCATGTAGCGGTTGTCCTAATTCATGCAGTACATAATTAGTAACATCGACAATATTATTTTTTGGTGTTATCCCAATAGCCTTCAAACGATCTTGTAACCATGCCGGAGATTCCTGAACAGAAATTCCAGAAATGGTAACTCCGCAATATCTTGGTGCCAAAAGAGGTTCCTCGACATTAACATCAATTTTGAGTGTGCGCATGTCTACTCTGAAATTACTCACAGATGGCGTGATCAACTCTACGTTTACACCACGTTGCAACATTCCGGCTCTTAAATCACGGGCAGTTCCGTAATGGCTCATCGCATCAGCACGATTTGGCGTTAATCCAATTTCGAATACCTCGTCGTTAGCCACCTGAAAAACGTCTGCCGCCGGAGTTCCCGGAACTAATGCAGCGTCCAGAATCATGATTCCGTCATGGCTTGTACCTAAACCCAATTCATCTTCGGCACAAATCATTCCGTGGCTTTCCTGTCCACGAATTTTTCCTTTTTTAATCGTAAATTCAACGCCGTCTTTATCATATAAAACCGTTCCTATAGTGGCTACAGGAACTTTTTGTCCTGCTGCAACATTCGCTGCACCACAAACAATTTGTATAGGAGTTTCTAAACCAATATTTACAGTTGTAACTTTTAATCTATCTGCATCAGGATGTTTCTCGCAAGTAAGTACATGCCCGACAACAACTCCTTCTAAACCGCCTTTAACTGATTGGTATTTTTCGACTACTTCTACTTCCAGACCTAAATCTGTTAGTAATTCTGAAGTTTGCTCAGAGGTCCAGTCTGTTTTAATAAATTGTTTTAACCAGTTGTAAGATATTTTCATGTTAACTTTTTTATTCTTAAATAAGGATACAAATATAAGGATTGCGTATTGTAGTAAGAAACAATTTATTTGGTTTTTTCGTGCTGTTTTTAATTTATACAAAAGCCATTGATAATGAGTATTTTATAATTTTAAAGCTACTATTTTGATAATTAAATATTAAAAGTTAGTTATAAAAACGAATATGTAATTTTTGTGCTATTACATGAATGAAAAGTGCTATTCTGTCTCAAAATATGAAAGTAAATTTGAAATGAATCAAAAAAAAATATTATGAGCACTACCACACAAAGACCTGAATTTAAGGCAAAATACGATAATTACATCAACGGAAAGTTTACAGCACCGGTAAAAGGAGAATATTTTGATGTTCTTTCTCCAATTGATGGAAAAGTATTTACAAAAGCAGCACATTCAGGCAAAGAAGATCTTGAGTTGGCTGTAGATGCTGCTTATGAAGCATTTAAAACCTGGGGGAAAACATCAGTTACAGAACGAAGCATTTTACTCAATAAGATTGCACAAAAAATAGAAGACAACCTTGAATATATTGCTACAGTAGAAACAATCGATAACGGAAAACCAATTCGGGAAACCCTTGCGGCAGATATTCCGTTAGCGATAGATCACTTTAGATATTTTGCAAGCGTAATTCGTGCCGAAGAGAGTTCAATTTCAGAACTGGATTCTCAAACTGTTTCTATCGCTTTAAGCGAACCTTTGGGTGTTGTTGCACAGATAATTCCGTGGAATTTTCCAATTTTAATGGCAGTCTGGAAGATTGCCCCGGCATTGGCAGCAGGGAATACCATTGTTCTAAAACCGGCAGAAAGTACGCCAATATCGATATTAGTTTTAATGGAGTTGGTGGGCGATATTCTTCCTCCGGGAGTTTTAAATATTGTAAACGGTTTTGGTGCAGAGCTAGGTCGTCCTTTAGTAACCAACAAAAAAGTGGCTAAGGCAGCTTTTACAGGTTCTACCACAACAGGCCGTTTGGTCATGCAATATGCTACAGAAAATATTATCCCGGTTACACTAGAATTAGGTGGTAAATCGCCTAATATTTTCTTTCCGTCAGTAGCAGATCACGACGATGATTTCTTTGATAAAGCCATAGAAGGAGCGGTTTTATTTGCCTTAAATCAAGGTGAAATTTGTACTTGTCCGTCGAGATTATTAATTCACGAAGATATTTATGATAAGTTTATTGCCAAAGTTATCGAAAGAACCGAGGCTATTATAGCCGGAAATCCGTTAGACAAATCGACTATGATTGGTGCGCAAACCTCTCTGGTTCAAAAAGAAAAAATCTTATCGTATATAAAATTAGGAAAAGAAGAAGGAGCGGAGTTGTTGACTGGTGGCGACGTAAATCATTTAGGAGGAGACCTTGAAGGGGGATATTATATCAAGCCAACCTTGTTTAAGGGGCATAACAAGATGAGAATTTTTCAGGAAGAAATTTTTGGGCCTGTTCTCGCAGTTACCACTTTTAAAACCACCGAAGAAGCAATCGAAATTGCCAACGATACAATGTATGGTTTAGGTGCAGGAGTCTGGACACGCGATGCACATGAAATTTATCAGGTGCCAAGAGCCATTCAGTCTGGGCGTGTCTGGATCAATCAGTACCATTCTTATCCTGCCGGAGCTCCTTTTGGAGGATACAAACAATCCGGAATTGGTCGCGAAAACCACAAAATGATGTTAGGGCAATATCGCCAGACAAAAAATATGCTGATTTCTTACGATAAAAAGAAATTAGGTTTCTTTTAATTTGTTATTCTGTTGGTTCGAAAAGGTAAGTTTTTTGACTTACCTTTTTTTGTACATTTAATTTAAAGAAAAAAGATCATGATAAAAAGACTTGACGCCACTGATAAAGCCATTGATTTAATAAAAATCCTTAAAGAAAAACACGGTGATTTGATGTTTTATCAAGCCGGTGGTTATTGTGAAGGAACACAACCACAATGTTTTGAAAAAGGAGGATATTATCAACGAATGGGAGATGTTTGTATTGGTACCATTGAAGATACAGAGTTTTGGGTCGATAAAGATTTATTCGAATATTGGAAACATGCTCATTTTACCTTAACTGTAATTGATGCTTTTGGAGTTGGGGGTTTTTCGCTGGAAACACCTTTAAAGAAAACATTTCAGATCGAATACAGAATTTTTACCAATGAAGAGGAGAAAGGATTTAGAACCGGTTATTTTTATTGAATAGAAGAGGGGAAAAGTTCAGAGGTTCAGAGGTTCAAAGGTGCAAAGGGACAAAGGTTTTTTTTGCAACGTTTTTTTTCGCAACGTTTATCGTAGAGGCGCACAGCAGTGCGTCTTTTTTTTGCGTAAAGATTATATTCACAATCTTGTCATTTCGACAGAGGAGAAATCACACAAGAAATTCCGTGTCTAAAAGAGTCAATCTTTGTCGATATGCATTTATTATTTCGCCATAGCCCGTTGTTTTAACCATGGGATTATTATTGTGGTTTTTTTGATGATGACAAGCATTGCGTTCCCATGGTTGAAACCACGGGTTATGTTTGAAGATGGGATTTGTATGTGTTATTTTGAGATAAAGGTTTTATGGTAGAGGCGCACAGCAGTGCGTCTACGTTCCAATTAGACGGACTGTATGTTAGACGCACTGCTGTGCGCCTCTACGATAAACGTTGGGAAATAAACGTTGCGAAAAAAACTTAGAACCTTAGTTTCTCAGAGCCTCAGAACCTCAATTAACATAAAGCAACTGATATTGTTTTGGTGTAATGCCTTCGTGTTTTTTAAACAATCTTATAAAGTAATTTGCATCTTCGAAACCGGACAGATAGCAAACTTCATTAATTTGTATGCCCGGATTTCGAAGTAATTTTTTAGCCTGTTTTATTTTTTCACTTAAGATATACTCAATCGGACTCATGCCTAGTTCGCGCTTAAAGAATCTATAGAAAGAAGCTGTACTCATGCAGGCTTTTTCGCTCAGGTTTTTCAGGTTTATATTTTCTTTTAGATTGAGTTTAATAAATTCGGTTACTTCAAAGATTGGAGTATTGGCTTGAACAGTAGTTCCTTCATCTATAGATTTTATAGTTTGAGTTTGTATAATCCTGATTAATAGTTCCTGCAAAGTCAGATCGGCTAGGGCATCTTTGGTAATCGATGTACCCATACATTCCTTAATAAGTTTGTTGATGGTTGTGGCAAGATCGACATTGTTATAGAAAAAATAATTCTCATAATTTAATTGCCAGTACACATCAGTTCCTTCTTTAGGGTATCGTTCGTTTAGAAAATTTAAAGTATCTGTTATCTTTGTTTTATCGATTGCCAGGGCCAGGCATTGGGTAGGATTTTCTCTGGAAGCCTCGGGAAAATCGATTTTCATTTCTACATTCGACGGAATCACAACGGTTTCTCCGGGCAGGTAATCAAATCCGGGTTCATCAAAAAGATGCATGATCTTTTTGCCCCTCAACATGCTGGTTACTACAAAATCATTAAATTTTAGTGGTACTAATTTCGATGATTCGTAAGTTTCAAAGATGTTTAACTCACAATGATTCAGGCTATAAGCAGTCCTGTTTTCGACAAGTGTTTTTAATGATTTTTCATTCGACAAATGGGGAGGACTGATTAAAGCACGTTGGTTGTTCATTGCGATTAAATTTTTTAGTGGCGACTTTAAATTTAATCAAAATAGTGATAGAATCCTCAGATTTAACGTTTTATTAAATCAGCTCTTCAATGTGTTTCTTAATATTTTCTGCGATTTTCTTTGTAGGCAAATCATTTTCATCATCTCCAAACGGATCTTCGATTTCTTCGGCAATAAGTTCTAAACTCGCCAATACATAAAATATAAAAACAACTACAGGCGCTACTAAATATCCCAAACTTACCGAGTATCCAAACGGTAATGTCATGGTATAAAAGAAAATGAATTTTTTTATAAAAGCACTGTAAGAGTAGGGAATAGGGGTGTTTTTTATTCGCTCACAAGCACCGCAGATATCTGTAAAAGATTGTAGCTCTTCGTTTAAAATAATGAGTTGATCTCCGGTTATTTTTTTTGAATCATACAAATCATTGATTTTATGAAACATCATTCTTTTTACCTGATTGGGCTTGTGTTTGTGATGGTCAATTTCTAAATCTACATCTTCAAAAAGCTGTTTGCTGGTTTCGGAATCATGAAGATGCCTGTGCAGGATTAGCGCATAAGTGGGAATGAATTTCCTGAAGAATTTTCGATCACTTTCATCTTTAAGCATTGCCGAAAGTTTAATAGCCAGATTACGGCTATTATTGACCAGACCTCCCCATAATTTTCGACCTTCCCACCAACGATCATAAGCAGTGTTTGTTCGAAAAACAAGCAATAATGAAATTACAAAACCCAACATTCCATGCATAATAGGAATGTTATGGATGTAGTCGTTTTTGCCTATTTTAAAATATTCAACTTCAAGGTAACCAACAGTTGCAGAGTAGATTCCGATAGCAATCATTACCGGAAATAATTTTCTTACGGTATCTGATTTATGAAAATGGAAAATAAAAGTAAACCAGTCTTTGGTATTATATGAAATCATTTGTATTCGTTTTGAAACAAATTTACTTTAAAAATTAATATTTCCGGCTAATTCTTTCAAGGCAATTTCAGATAATTTAGCGACATATTGTGCGTTGCTGTAACGTACTTTTGCGTTAACATAATTGAGCTGGGCAGTTCTAAAATCAAGTGTAGTGATAGTGCCTATTCTAAATTTATCTAACGTAATATCCAAATTTTGCTTGGCAATTGCTTCATTATCTTCTTCTAAACCTATTAATTCTAAGTTGGTTAAATACGTCTGAAAAGCAGTGCTTAATTGCGTATTCAAAACCATGTTTTGCTGCTCGATTGCAATTTGAGAATTTTCGATTTCCAGTTTAGCTACTTTTTCATTTCGATGCTGATTAAAACCATCAAATATATTTAGCGTTGCATTAAAGCCATAATTTAAACCTCTTGACGAAGCAGAACTTGTAAATCCTAAACTGGACTGACTGTCTGTAAAATTGTATCCTGAGGTTAAATTTACAACAGGATAACGGTCTGCTTTTACTTGCTTAAGCTGTAACTCGGCAATTCGTTTATTGATGATTTGCGATTCTAAAGCCGGATTTTGTTTTTGAGCCAATTCCATTAAATCAACCAAAACCAGTTTGTTATCAACCGTAACGACATTTGTAACTGTAAAATTTATTCTGGCATCACGGGCTAAATATTGATTCAGTAAAATTTTTGCATTTGCATAAGATTCCTTTTGTCTTAACAAAGCAACCTGATCAGAATTTAAATCGACCTGAGCATTTAAAACTTCTAATTTTGACGCTTTACCAATGCTAAAACGGTTTTGAGCTAAGGTTAATCTTTGTTTCGAAATTACGATTGTAGTATCTAATGCAGACAGTTGTTGTTGTTGTTGTACCAGATCATAATAGGCTGAATTTACCTGACCAATTTTGACCAAAACAATTCTTTTTAATTCAGTATCACCTAATTTTTGAAGTTCTTTTAGCTGATCTAGTTTGGCAAACATTTTCATGCCGTCAAATACAGTCCACCCTAAACTTACGCCGTAATTTAAGCTGTTATTTTTGGCATTTTTTAAAGAAGTCGAAGTTCCGTCCTGACGTGTTTGCGATGAGTTTTGAACACTGTTGTTGTCTGTTATCGAAGCAGTGGCAGTGGGCAGCATTCCTGCGTTTCCTACCGTTACATTTGTTTCGCTGATTTTCGAATTATTCTTGGCTATTTTAATTTCAAAATTGTTTTCTAAAGCTATTTTCATAGCATCTTCAATCGTTAAAACTTCTTGCGCATTTACTTTTGTAATGCATAAAAAGAAAAACAGCAAACTTCTAAATAAAATTTTAATATTCATATTGGTTTCTTTTACCCTGAATTCACAAATTGATTTGGTAAACCCATGAATTCAAGGCTAATAAATTATTTATTTACTTTCTTTTTCATATTCTTCAATATGGTCGAATTCCGGATAATGTTTTCGGGCTTTAGACCACATCAAATAAATAGCAGGAATTACAAAAAGCGTCAACGCTAATGAAAAAATAGTTCCTCCCACGATTACAACTCCCATTCCGATCCTACTGGTAGACGCAGCTCCAAGGGACATTGCAATTGGCAAAGCTCCTAATGCAATTGCCAAACTGGTCATTAAAATTGGGCGTAAACGTGCTTCTGATGCTTCGAGGATTGCTTCTAGTTTTGGTTTTCCCTGTTCTCGTAACTGATTGGCGAATTCTACAATCAAAATACCATTTTTGGTTACCAACCCAATAAGCATTACAGTACCAATCTGGCTAAAAATATTCCAGGTCTGGTTGAACAACCATAATGAGAATAAAGCTCCGGCAACTGCCATTGGTACGGTCAAAATAATAATCAAAGGATCGATAAAACTCTCAAATTGAGCAGCAAGAATCAGGAAGATTAACAATAAAGCCAGTCCAAAAGCAAAAGATGTATTCGAGCTACTTTCGACAAAATCTCTCGATTCTCCGCTTAAATCCGTTGTAAAACTTTCGTCCAGAACTTTGGCTTTAATTTTATCCATCGCTTCAATACCATCGCTGATGCTTTTGCCCGGCGCTAAACCTGCAGAAACAGTTGCAGACATATAGCGGTTGTTGTGATACAATTGTGGCGGATTACTTTGTTCCTCTACATTTACGACGTTGTCCATCTGGATTAGCTCTCCTTTTTTGTTTTTTACAAACATCGAAGTCAAATCCAAAGGTTTCGAACGGTCTTTTTGATCAAACTGACCAATAACCTGATATTGTTTTCCGTTTTTAATAAAATAACCAAAACGTTGTCCGCTTAGCGAAAGTTGCAAAGTCTGTGCAATATCAATAATCGAAATTCCTAAACTTTCGGCTTTTTCACGATCAATACTTACGTTGATTTCGGGTTTATTAAATTTCAGGTTGACATCGGTAATCGAGAAAACATCACTTTTACCTACTTCATCCATAAATAAAGGTATTTTTTCTCTTAATTTTTCAAAGTTTGGTGCCTGAATAATATATTGAATTGGCAGACCTCCACGTCTGTTTACGGCAATTGTAGGTTGCTGGATAACAGATGTTTTTGCATCAGGATATCTTTTGGTCATTTTGGTCAATTGATCTGCTATATCTTTTTGAGATCTTTTTCGTTCTTCGGGTTCTTTTAGCGAAAGCCTGATAAAACCGGTATTGGTTGCAGATGCTCCAAAACCCGGGGCAGTAATGATCAAACTTACTTTTTTTTCCGGAATAGAATCATCGACCAATTTTGCGATTTCCTGCATAAAACGATCCGTATATTCGTATGAAGAACCCTCTGGAGTTGTCATACGCATGGTTACAGAACTACGATCATCATACGGTGCAGTTTCTTTGGGAAGTATGGTAAAAAACAAATAGATTAATCCAAAACAAGCAATCAAAATAGGGAATGAGATCCATTTTTTCTCCATAAAACGAGCCAATGATTCTGCATATCCACTATTTAATTTTTCGAAAAAAGGTTCCGTTTTAATGTAGAATTTAGATTTTTTTTGCTCGCCGCCTTTCATCAAATAGGCATTTAGCATTGGCGTTAAAGTCAGTGATACAAAAGCCGAAATTAATACAGCAGCACCAATCACGACTCCAAATTCCCGAAAGAGTCGGCCTACGAACCCTTCTAAGAAAATGACAGGTAAAAATACGGCAGCCAATGTAACCGAAATCGAAATTACAGCATAGAAAATTTCATTAGAACCTTTGATAGCGGCTTCAATTGGCGACATACCTTCTTCGACTTTCTTAAAGATATTTTCGGTTACCACAATTCCGTCATCGACCACCAGTCCTGTTGCCAAAACAATCGCCAATAATGTCAATACGTTGATAGAAAAGCCAAAAAGCCACATGATAAAAAACGTAGCAATCAACGAAACCGGAATATCTATTAAGGGTCTGAACGCAATTGCCCAGTCTCTAAAGAACAAGTAAATAATGATGATTACCAAAATAATCGAAATACCTAAAGTTTCAGCAACCTCAAGTACTGATTTCTTTACGAAAATGGTATTATCAAGCGCAATATTTAGTTTGATATCTTTAGGAAGATCTTTCTTTAAAGCCTCGTATTTTTTATAAAATTCTGATGAAATATCCAGGTAGTTAGCACCGGGCATAGGAACAATTGCCAGACCAATCATTGGCAAGCCGGATTGGCTTAGTTTGGTTTCGATATTTTCAGGACCTAATTCAGCACCTCCAATATCGCTTAAACGCACAATTTTATCACCATCAGTACGAATGATGATATTATTGAATTCTTCGGGCTTAGAGAGATTTCCAACCGTTTTTACTGTTAATTCGGTATTATTTCCCGTTAGTTTTCCTGATGGCAATTCGACATTTTGTGCGTTTAGGGCCGTACGAACTTCGGCAACTGTACAGCCATAAGCCGTTAATTTTACAGGATCAATCCATAAACGCATGGCATAACGCTTTTGTCCCCAAATTTGAACACCACTTACGCCGGGAATAGTTTCTAATCGTTGCGAAATAACATTCTCGGCATAATCACTCAATTCCAATGCACTTCGGGTATCACTCTGAACTGTCATCGAAATGATGGCATCACTATCAGCATCTGCTTTTGAGACCACTGGCGGAGCATCAATATCCTGCGGTAAACTCCTGATGGCTTGCGAAACTTTGTCACGAACATCGTTTGCAGCTTCTTCGAGATTTTTATCCAGATTAAATTCGATCGTTATGTTACTACTTCCCTGATTACTCGAAGAGGTTATATTTCGAATTCCGTCAATAGCATTTACAGCTTTTTCAAGAGGTTCTGTAATTTGCGACTCAATAATATCAGAATTGGCTCCTGTATAGTTGGTTCTGATAGAAACCTGCGCCGGATCAATAGAAGGAAATTCACGAACACCTAAAAATGTATAACCAATGAAACCGAATAAAATGATTAAAAGATTCAGTACAATGGTCAAAACAGGTCTTCTTATACTTGTTGTTGATAAACTCATTATGATTTTAGATTTTAGATTGTTGATTTTTGAGTTCAGATATTTAGATTATAGAATAAAGAAAATAGATTTTCTAAACTCATAATTCATAATTTAAAACTCATAACTCAAAAACCTTTATTTTTTTACTGTAACTTTTATTGGAGCATCATTTTTTAAGGACATAACACCGCTGGTAATCACAGTATCTCCTGCTTTTAATCCTGACAGGATCAAAATAGAAGCATCTGTTCTTGTTGTAGCATTGACCATTACTTCTTTGGCTTTGCCCATATTGGCGATGTAAACTTTTTTGCCATCCTGTACCGGTACGATCGCTTCTGTAGGTACAACTATTGCATCTTTGATAATATTTAGTGGTAATTTTACATCAGCAAATGTTCCCGGAAAAAGCTTTCCGTCGATATTATCAGCGATGGCACGAATTTGCAAAGTACGGGTTGCAACCGCCACTTCTGGTTCGATAGCATATATTTTTGCCGAGTAAACTTTCTCTGATCCGGAAACGGTAAAATCAATAGAAGATCCCGTTTTTATTTGAGAAGCGTATTTTTCGGGAATAGAAAAAGTAATTTTTAATTTTCCGGTGTTTACCAATTTAGCCACTAAAATAGTTGGTGTAATGTAGGTTCCGGGAGATATAGAACGCAAACCAATTTTTCCTGAAAATGGTGCTTTTACAGAGGTTTTGGCAATTTGAGCTTTAATCAATTGACTCTGTGCTTGTGCCGAAGCATGATCTGCATTTGCAACATCAAATTCTTCCTGACTGATTGCCTCTTTTTGTAATAGTAATTTTGCTCTTCTTTGGTTTTCTGCAGCAAGACTTTCTTTAGTCTGAGCTTGTCTTAATTGTGCTTTTAGTTCAATATCATTTACCTTAAAAAGCACCTGACCTTTGTTTACATAAGTTCCTTCATTAAAATAAATACCCTCAACAATACCTGAAACTTCGCTGTGTAGTTCTATTTGTTCATTTGCTTCGATAGATCCTGAAAGGGATAAATTATTATCGAATGTTGCTGTTTTAACTACAATACCGGTAACTGCTGTTGGGGTGTCTTTGTCTCCAAATTTTTTAGAATCTTCGTTTTTCTTTTTGTTAGAAACTATTCTGTAGGTTATAAATCCTCCTATACAAATAATAAGTAAGGCGTAAATAAGGTTTTTTACTTTCATAAAATTGAGGTAAATGTTTTTTTTGGTATGAGTTTTTAGTAAGCTTACAAATTTAACTTTTTGAAACGAAAACAAAAGGCGTTAGGTTTTATTTAACACTTGCGTAATATTAATTTTAAACGTCTTTTAACAGCAATTGATGCAAACTTTTTGTAGTTGGACTTACCTGGCGTAAAAAGGTTTAAAAATGATTTTGATTTTTTTTATAGCAGACCACTATTTACATTTTAAAATTATAATTAGTGTCCTTAAAACGTGAATCTTATATGTTTTTGCCTACGTAGTTTTACGCTAAAGATTTATTTTATTCAGGTAATTTCGTACTTAAAATAAAATTTTGCTTTTTGTCTGATTTTTTTTGCATTTTATCGATTTTATTTGTAAACTTGATATGCTTAAACAAAATGATAGTTTTTTTGTGAGAATAGTAATGTTTTTGGAGGTTAAGCGTAAATATGTGTAGGTTTTTTATTTGCTTTTAAGTTAAAGTTATTCTGTATTAAAATAAAATATTTAACAGTTGTTTAAACAATTTTAGATTTTAACCCAAAAACTGTCTTTTATGCTAAAAAAATTACTTGTTGGCCTATGGATGTTATTATTGTGTGGTGCTATAGCTGTTTTATTCTGGCAAAACGAATATAAATACAGTTTACCAACACCAATTCCTAACGGGTATCATGCGATAGCCATGGGAAGTAAAATTGATTTAAAATGCTGCACTACAGACAGCAGACCTGTTTTTATTCACTTTTTTAATCCTGATTGTCCGTGTTCCCGCTTTAACATTCCTCATGTTAGCGGACTCATTAAAAAGTATGGTGACAGGATTAATTTTAAAATTGTAGTGCTCAACAAAGAGAAGAATTTTACAATCGAAGAGATTCAAAATAAATTTAATGCCAAAATCCCTGTTTATTTTGATCAGGCAATTGCCAAAAATTGTGGGGTTTTCTCAACGCCTCAGGCAGTTCTTATAGACGGTTCTCAAAATTTGTATTATCGCGGAAATTATAATAAAACAAGATATTGTACCAATGCAGATAGCAATTATGCGCAAATGGCAATTGATTCTTTGCTTAAACAAACCAAAACCCCGGCATTTGATGCTTTAGCTCTTAGAGCTTATGGATGTTCGTTGCCAAAATGTACTAAATAAATCTATTTCTTAACCTAATCAATGAATTTATGAAAACAAAAGCCAGTTTGAATGAACACGATTATCTGCATAATTTTGTGTCTACAATGACACAAAAATCAGATACAATTATTAATTACGTTCTTGTCGCTTATTTCCTTCTGGGGATTGCACTAGCGTTTAAGTATGATACATTTGAAATTGCTGCAGGAGTAGGAACTCTCAATCTTTTACTGTATTATTCGGCAAAATTCTTTTTCAAAAAATCAAATTTTTACCAATATGTTCTTTCGGTAATTCTGGCTGTATTTATGGCGCAGTACATTTACCAGATGCACGGTTTATTCGAAATGCATTTTACCGTTTTTATTGCCAGTACCATTTTAATTATATATCAAAACTGGAAACTTCAAATTCCGCTTACTATTTTAGTGGTCATACATCACGCAGCTTTGGCATATATGCAAAACTTTGTTTATACGGATCCAAAAGGATTGCAATTGTATTTTTCGCAGGTAAATTTTGATTTACAAACACTTCTTATTCACGTTGTTTTGGCAGCAGTAGTTTTTATAATGAATGGTTATTGGGCATACTACTTCAAAAAACACAGTCAGAATCACATTTCGAAAATTTCTGATGAATATGAATTGGAAAATATAAAATTAGCATCGGCAAAATACAACTCAATGTCGGCTACAAAAGATTACAATGATTTTATTCACAGAACAACACTGGATTTAAAATTACCTGTAAACTCTGTCCTAAAACTTATCGATGTATCAAAAGGACATACCGATAATGATAAACTGTTAAGCTATCTCGAAATGATGCGCGAAAGTGCAAAAAAAATTGACGATTTGGTAAATGACATTCACGTCAAGTCAACAAATACCAGAGGACAAGGCTAATTAAAACAATAAAAAAACTTAATCAAAATACTTTACAGGCCTCATTTTATATGCAAAATAAACTTGCATGTTAATTTAAAATACAAAATTTATGGATACCAGAATTAATCGCCCCACTCCATCAGATAGAGAAGTTGATTGGAATAAAACTAAAGTATTATTAAGTAAAACAGACACAAAGGGAACAATTTTATACGCAAACGAAGCTTTTATTGACGTTTCTGGTTATGATGAGCATGAGCTTATCGGGCAACCTCATAACGTAGTACGCCATCCTGATATGCCAAAAGTAATTTTTAAATTCTTGTGGGATAGTATTAAATCAAGCGAAAACATTCATGTCGTTATAAAAAACATGTCTAAAACAGGAAGATATTATTGGGTAGTTACCGATTTTAAAATTATTGCTGATGGCGATGGCGAAATTGCCGGTTATTTTGGTACAAGAAAAGCTGTTCCCGAAGAAATTATAGTAAAATTTATCGAGCCATTATATAAAAAACTGCTTCATATCGAAGAAGTAAGTGGCCTTGGAGCTTCAGAGGATTATTTAATAGGTTTTCTGGAAGAACGAAAGAAGACTTATATGGAATATATTGATCATCTTATTGCTACAGGAAAAGACGATAAAAATAAAATAAGCAAAGGACTTTTTAGTGGTTTGTTTGACAAGAAAACGCCACCCAAAAAATAAGGAACATCAAAATATATGCTTCATTGTATAAACTGAAAATTCAAACTAAAAATTTGTCCCCCAACGAATCTAAATCACCTTAGAAAAGGAATTGAATCTTTAGATTATTGCAGTGAAGTATATTTTTTTTATAAGGCTCAAAGTTGCAGAGGTTCAGAGTTGCAAAGGTTCAAAGGGACAAAGGTTCAAAGGGACAAAGGCGCAGAGCTGAAAGGTTTAGAGTTGCAGAGGTTCAGAGTTGCAGAGGTTTTTTAGAGGCGTATGGTAGCGTCTTTTTTTTTGTTCATAGATTTACGCCAGTATTGGCAAGATTCTGAGCTTTTGTTACTCCAGGAAAAAAAACTTTGTCCCTTTGCAACTCAGAACCTTTGAACCTTAACTAATATAATTCCAGATATTTTTTTTCTTTGTCATTTCGATAAAAACAGCTTTTAGTATGGCGTGTTCCGGTTTTTGTAAGGGGCCGTCTTCTTTTAGGACTTTCATGGCATAGTTTCGGGCAAGGCTCAAAATATCGCGGTCACGAACAATATCAGCAATCTGAAGGTTTAAAACACCGCTTTGTTGTGTTCCCATAAGATCTCCGGGACCACGAAGTTTAAGATCTACTTCGGCAATTTCGAAACCATCATTAGTCTTAACCATAGTTTCCATTCTGGTTTTACTGTCGGAACTTAACTTATGGCTTGTCATTAAAATACAATAACTCTGCTCAGCACCACGACCAACACGACCACGCAATTGGTGCAATTGTGATAATCCAAAGCGCTCTGCACTTTCTATAATCATTACGCTCGCATTGGGCACATTTACGCCAACTTCAATTACGGTTGTAGCTACCATGATATTGGTTTTACCTTCAGAAAAACGTTTCATTTCGGCATCTTTATCTGCTGGTTTCATTTTCCCGTGCAAAATAGAAATCGAATATTGCGGTAACGGAAAATCACGCGAAATACTTTCGTAACCGTCCATTAAATCCTTGAAATCCATTTTTTCAGATTCCTGAATTAATGGATATACAATATAAATTTGTCTGCCCAGAGCGATTTCGTCTCTTAAAAACTTCCAGACTTTCAGGCGATTACTATCAAATCGATGTACGGTTTGAATGGGTTTTCTGCCCGGAGGCAACTCATCAATTACAGAGATATCCAGATCTCCGTACAAACTCATTGCTAATGTTCGGGGAATAGGAGTGGCGGTCATTACTAAAACGTGGGGCGGAATCTCGTTTTTTTTCCACAATTTAGATCTTTGCTCTACCCCAAAACGGTGTTGCTCGTCGATTACTGCCAGTCCTAAATTCTTGAATTTTACCTTATCCTCCAGTAAAGCATGAGTGCCAATGAGGATATGTAAACTGCCGTTTTCCAGTTCTTCGTGTATAATTCTTCGAGTGGCAATTCTGGTAGAACCCGTAAGAATCTTTATATTGATGTTTAGAGTTTGGGCCAATTCAGATAATCCAATAAAGTGCTGATTGGCAAGAATCTCTGTTGGTGCCATCAAACAAGCCTGAAAACCATTATCGATTGCCAAAAGCATGCTTAAAAAAGCGACAATTGTTTTTCCTGAACCCACATCTCCTTGCAGTAAGCGGTTCATTTGGGCATTACTACCCATATCTGAACGAATTTCTTTTACAACTCTTTTTTGTGCATTCGTAAGCTGAAAAGGCAAATGATTTTGATAAAAGTCATTAAAAAATTCTCCCACTTTTGTAAACGGATGTCCTTTTATTTTATGTTTCCTAATCAGATTTTTGGTAATCAATTGCAATTGAATAAAAAACAGCTCTTCAAATTTCAATCTAAATTGTGCTTTTGCCAAAGCATCTGCACTTTTAGGAAAATGAATGTTGAATAAAGCAGCTCTTTTCGAAATTAGTTTTACTTCATCAATTAAATAAGGCGGAAAAGTTTCTGTAAATAAAGCTTGCGTTTCAAGAAACAATTGCTCCATCATTTTATTGATAGTCCGGTTCGAAATCCCTCTGTTTGTCAGAGTTTCGGTCGAAGGATAAACAGGCTGCATCGCGGAGCGAAGACTTTTTTCGTGCTCGGATAATAATTCGATTTCCGGATGTGCCATACTAAACTGACTTCCGTAAAGGGAACATTTGCCAAAAATCACACAAACTTCATTCAGTTTTAAACTCTCGCGAATCCATTTATGGCCCTGAAACCAATTCAGGTCAATTTGTCCCGTATCGTCTACAAAAGTAGCAACTAAACGCTTTTTATTTTTTGCAAATTCTACCGTTTTTATGTTGATTATTTTTCCAATAATCTGCACTTCGGCACTTGTATTCTGAAGTTCGTTGATCTTATAATAACGTGTTCTGTCAATATATCTGTTCGGAAAAAAATTAACTAAATCCCGGTATTTGTGAATACCCAATTCCTTACGAAGCAACTGACCACGACTGGGACCAACGCCTTTTAAGTATTCGATCGGGGTTTCAAGGAGATTATTAGACATTTTTAAGCAGATTATTAGATTTTTTGATTAGAGATTTATTAGGTGAAAGAGCATGGAAAATAGAAGAAAGAACAAAGAGAATAGAACAAAGAAAATAGAACAAAGAGTATAGAAGAAAGAAAATAGAAGAAAGAACATAGAAGAAAGAATAAAGAAGAAAGAATAAAGAAAATAGAAGAAAGAGTTCGATCTATAATATATGCTCTTTACTCTATAATCTTTACTCTATAATCTTTACTCTATATTCTATACTCTTTACTCTTTGTTCTATACTCTATTTTCTTTCTTCTATACTCTATTCTCTTTTCCTCTTCACTCTTTCCTCTTTCTCAAGCGAAGATAGATTTTAATTGGGAATTTTAAAAGTGTTATCTGTTTTCAAAAACAATTCTATAAAAGGATAATGATGCCTGGAGTAGTTTTATTTGCATAGGGGAAGCACTATTTTATTAAGAAGTAAAAATTATAAATTAAATTTTTATGTTATTTATTTGTAATTTGAAGCAACCATTTAACAAAAGAACAATCTATTAAGTACAACCAATCCTAAAAACCACTATAAAATGGAAAAAATCGGAATTATCTTTATGCTATTCTTAAGTGTTATTTCTTGCTCAAGCGACAATTCTCATGCAACTATAATTTCAGATTACAACGGAAAATGGCAATTAGTTAAGATGTCAGGTTCTTTTATTAACTCTGAAACAACAGGATCTGCGATGGAATGGCAGGAATCGTATGTTTTTAATACAGATGGTACATTTGTAAAAACAAGAGTTGCTGATAGTAAAACAGTAACTGCAAGTGGAACATTTAAAATTACAAAGGCTGATGACAGAACTCAGTTTGAGTTAACTTACAAAGAAAACAGCCCGATTATTGGTAGCTGTTTGGGAAATCCGAGTGAAAGTCTTTTTATTAACGAAGACAGTTTGCTGGTAAGCTCTTGGCAAGCATGTGATGGTCCGGGCCTGCAATATAAAAAAATGAAATAAAAAGCTGTAAGTTTGCACAGATATAAAAGAGTATTTAATTTTAAACCATTAGATACTCTTTATTTTTTATTTTAAACTTTAAAAATGACAACACATTTAGCACTTTTAAGAGGAATCAACGTTTCTGGTCACAATATGATGAAAATGGAAGCTTTGAAAACGATGTTAGAAAATATTGGTTTTCAAAACGTCCGAACCTATTTGCAATCCGGAAATGTTTTTGTTGATACAGAGGAAGAAAGTGCTTCGAAAGTTGCTTTTATGATCAAGCAAGAGATTTTTAAAGTTTTTGGACATGAGGTTCCAACGATTGTTATTACTAAAGAAGATCTGGAATTGTGTTTTAAAAACAGCCCATTTTTAAAAGAAAAAGAGGTTGATACCAAAAAACTTTATGTGGCTTTTGTTTCAGTTGCATTAAAAAGTGAAAATATAAACGACTTAAAAATTAGTCAGTTTAAACCTGATGAAGCAAGTATTGACGGAAACAGAATTTTTATAAAATATGCTGTTGGAGCTGGTAAAACGAGATTTGATCAAAAATATATAGAGAAAAAACTTAGCGTTACAGCAACTATTAGAAACTGGAACACGGTTACCAATTTGTTAGCGATGTATGCTCAATAATTAGACAATTATTAATCCCTCATCCATTTTAGCATAGCAGGAAATGCAGGTTTGCCTTCTTTAATCGCGCGATCTTCACTTAAACAAAGTCCAACCCATTCCAGAAAAGGTAAGCCAATATAACTTTGGGTACTAAAATTAGAAATAAACCAGTCTGATGCATTTTTATATCCATTGGGATGAAATACAAATTCAAGGGGTAATTGCAAATGATTTAATGCAGCAAAAGACCAGAGAATAGTTCCTATTTCTTCGGCTTGTGTTGGCCAGTCTGGAGACATCTCTTTTGTACCAACGACTTTTCGTTGTGCCGCAGTAGTAACAGCCAGATGTCCAGCTTCGTGCAGAATGTCTCCGGGATATAATAACTTATCAAAGTCGATATAAATACAGTTAGGTCCTAAACTCAATCCGGGCAGGAAAGTTCCCTCTAATTCTTTTTCGATTACAGCTATTCCTATTTCGTTCAAAAACGATAAGACTTTTTGTATTTCTAAACTTTCCTTCATGGCAATAGTAATAAGTTTTAAATAAAAATAAGATTTTAAATCGAAATAGTACTTGAAATGAAATCAAAAAGCAAGTTATTTAAAGGCAGGAAGTATGAGTGTTTTTTTTAAGAAAATTGTATCGACATTATGAACCGTTCCTTTTCGGTTTCCGCCGCCAAACGGATTAAACAATTCTATCGTTTTTTTGTCATAACCCTCTTTATAAACGGATTCATTTACCTGTAATGGCGGTGCTTCATAACCCAGAAAGGTTAGTTGGGAATAGCGCAATTCTTTTAATTGAAAATAACCATTTTTATCTGTCAGGCTTTCTCCAACAAGACAGTTTTCAATTGGTTTTCGATTCTCTAAATCATAGATGTACCCAATAATCTGTGGTCTTTTGCATCTGCTCACCAAACAACTCTGGCAAACAAATGCAATTGTAAGGCACAATAATAGAAGGCGTAATTTTTTTAAATAGGATGTTTTCATCTTTTTTCAATTAAATCACAATACCAAAATCCAAAATCAAAAGCGTCGCTATAGTTTGTATCGCAAGCTGTGGTTGTCGTTTGTTCTGTTTTAGGCTTTTCGTACTTTCGATATACCACTTCTCCAATTTCAAAATCAACAGGGTTTGAGAAAATTGGCCCGTCGAAAGTAAAAGTATGAAACTCGCCATTTTCGCCACAAACATCTACATTCTCCGGTAAATCATGAATAAAATCCTGATCCATTATTCGGCCAACAAAACTTTTATCAAGGTACTTTTCGTTTACGCAAACCACAATCGTTTTAAAACCAAGTGTTAGAAAATCCTGAATTAGATCTGATGTTGGAATTTTCCAAAGTGGAAAAATGCCTTCAAAACCTATTTTTGCCAATTGGTTTTCACGATATTTTCGTAAATCTTCCAGAAAAATATCACCAAAAACCGAATGTGTAATTCCTTCTTCCTTTATTTGAGTCAAAGTTTCAAACATTACATTTTCATAAACCTCCATTGTAGGCATTTCGGGGATCTGCATGATCCTTAGTGGCAAACCAATACTTTTTGCCTGTGCTTCAAGTAAAGCTACACGAACACCGTGCATCGAAATTCGCTGAAATTCTTGGTTTACACTTGTCAATAAATATTCGATTTTAAAATCAGGATTTTGTAATGTTTTGTATAAAGCCAAAGCAGAATCTTTTCCGCTGCTCCAGTTAAACAGTGCTTTTTTGGGTGTAGACACGTTGTTAGGTTTTTGTGTGGTAAACATACAAATTTCATTCGATTTGTTGGTGAAACCTTTGTAACTTTGGAATTTGCCTTCAAATTCATTTCAATGAAATATATTCTTCTATTCTTTACCAGTTTTGTTTTTGCACAACAAACCCAATTTGTCGACTTTAAATCGGTTAACGGACAATTAAAATTAAATGCTGCCCAGAAATTGGTTTCAGGAACTGTTGATTATCAATTTGAGGTTTTAAAACCTATTGATACGATTAAAATTGATGCTAAAAACATGGAATTCTCTCATGTTCAGATCGATAATAAAGACGTTATTTTTATCAATACCGGTAAAGAACTCCAAATTCTGAATAATTTTCAGAAAGGAGAAAATCATTTGACTTTTGACTATTCGGTGAAACCTAAACAAGCTTTGTATTTTGTAAATATTGAAAATACCGAAGTTCAAATCTGGACACAAGGACAAGGAAGATACACCAGTAATTGGTTTCCGAGTTTTGATGATGTGAATGAAAAAGTAATCTTTAGTTTAGGAATAACGTATGAAGCAGGATATCAGGTGATATCAAACGGAATTTTGAAAGAAAAGAAAACAGACGCAAATTTAGTGCATTGGCAATATCAAATGGAAAACCCAATGAGTTCTTATTTATTAATGCTTGCGATAGGCAAATATGATAAAAAAGAACTTAAAGCAAAATCTAAGATTCCGCTGGAATATTACTTCGAAAATAAAGATGCAGATCGTTTTGAGCCCACATATCGTTATTCGAAACGTATTTTTGATTTTCTGGAAAAAGAAATAGGTGTAAAGTATCCTTGGGGAATTTACAGAGAAATTCCGGTTCGTGATTTTTTGTATGCCGGTATGGAAAACACAACAACAACACTTTTTGCAACACGCTACGTTGTTGATTCAATAGGTTTTGCAGATCGAAATTATACGAATGTAGATGCACACGAATTAGCACACCATTGGTTTGGGGATTTAATTACGGCAGAAAGTAGTACACATCATTGGCTTCAGGAAGGTTTTGCGACCTATTATGCGGCATTGGCAGAAAGAGAGATTTATGGTGATGATTTCTTTTATGCTAAACTTTATGAAACGGCGCAACAAATAAAATATGCTTCAAGAACAGATACAATTCCGGTTTTGAATGCTAAGGCGAGTTCGTTGACTTTTTATGAAAAAGGGGCGTGGACATTATTTGTTTTGCACGAATCGATTGGCGATAAAGCGTTTAAAAAAGCGGTAAAGAATTATCTAAAAAAGTATGCGTACCAAACCGTAAACACACAAAATTTCTTTGATGAAATAAAAAAAGTATCTGATTTTGATCTGGATAAATTTCAGAAAACGTGGTTAGAATCTACTATTTTTGATACGCCAACAGCAAATGCACTATTAAGTAAAAACAAAGCAATTCAGGTTCGTTTAGAAGTAGATAAACTTAAGAAAACCCCTCTGGCAGAAAAAGAAGAATTCTTTCAAAACACGTTAACATCTGATGTTTATGAAACGGTAAAGGAAGCAATTGTAAACCAATTGGAAACTGAGAAATACGATGCCAAAAAAGCGCTGCTGTTAATCGCTTTACAAACTAATAATGTTCAGGTTCGTCAGGCTGTTGCAGGTTCTTTATCAAAAATACCGGAAGATTTTAGAACTCAATACGAAACTTTATTAGAGGATAAATCATATCAAACGCAAGAAATTGCTTTGTTCTATTTATGGAAAAATTTCCCGGCGCATCGAACAGAATATTTAGAGAAGTCGAAGCACTGGATTGGTTTTAACGATTATAATCTTCACACATTATGGCTTTCGTTAGCCCTTTCGACACCGGATTACAGTGCTGATTCTGAGGTTTTAGTTAAAGAATTAATCTCTTTTTCGTCGACTAAATATGAGGCTACAACGCGACAAAATGCGCTCGAAAAACTAATTGCGTTCAAAATTATTAACGATCAGGTTCTGAGTAATTTAGTCGCTGCAACAACACATCACATGTGGCAATTTTCTAAATACGGGAGGGATACAATCCGATATTTATTAAAAAATTCTGAAATGCGTGCTTCGTTTGAAAGAATTTTGTCTAATTTAAACCCCGATGAACAGTTTCAATTGAATCGTTTGTTGAAAGAGTGAGTATAGAGAATAAGAGTATAGAGAATAAGAGTAAAGAGTAAAGAGTAAAGAGTAAAGAGAATAGAGTAAAGAGTAAAGAGTAAAGAGAATAGAATATAGAAGCAAGATTATAGAGTAAAGAAGCTAGAGTAAAGATTTAAAACGAATTGGAAAAGTCTATGTTCTGGGCTCTAAAATCTTTTATCTCCTTCTAAAAAACCAAACAAAAACAAAACCTACAATATATTTATGAGAGCATTGGTTATTTCTGGCGGAGGAAGTAAAGGCGCATTTGCCGGTGGCGTAGCGCAGTATTTAATAGAAGAAAAAAATCATGAGTATGGTTTGTTTTTGGGCACTTCTACAGGAAGCTTACTTATCCCGCATTTGGCATTGGGTCATATCAAAAAAATCCACTCTGTATACACCAATGTCACCATGAGCAGTATTTTTAATATTTGCCCCTTTGTTGTTAAAAATAAAGATGGCGTAGATATCGTGACGATAAATCACTTTAATGTACTGCGTCAGTTTTTTAAAGGAAAACGAACTTTTGGAGAAAGCAAAGGATTGCAGAAATATATCAGGAATAATTTTTCGCTTTCGGATTTTAATAATTTGAAAAAATTAAAAAATGATGTTGTAATTACGGTAACCAATTTTACTAAAAATGAATCTGAGTATAAATCTGTAAAAGATTGTACGTATGAAGAATTTTGCGACTGGTCCTGGATTTCCAGTAATTATGTTCCTTTTATGAGTTTAGTCGAAAGAAATAATTACGAATATGGCGATGGTGGATTTTCTAGTTTAGTTCCTATACGAGAAGCTATTAATCGTGGTGCGACCGAAATTGATGTTATTATTCTGGAAACCGAAGTAAATATGGATAAAACCGTTATTGGTAAAAATCCATTTTCGCTAATGATCGATTTGTTTAGAATTGCTTTGGATCAGGTTGAAAAACACGATATTGCTATAGGAAAACTTATGGCAAATAATAAAAATGTAAAACTTAACTTATATTACACACCTACAAAACTCACCAATAATGCACTTATCTTTAATAAAGAAGTTATGAAAGAATGGTGGGAGCAAGGATATGAATATGCTCAGAATAAGTCTGAGATTATGAGTGATAACAGGTAATATTAGATCGTTGATTTTAGATTTTAGATTGTTTGAGCAACAAAAACGACTCACTTTAAAAAATCTAAAATCTAAAATCTGAACCCTAAATTAGGCTCTTACCACAATTCTGAAACTTCATTTTTTATATAGCCCAAAGCAGCATTACTAGGGGATTGTTTCTCTAATAAATCATTCAAAATTACTTCACGCAATTTATCCGCACTGTCAACGCGATCGCTCATAGCAGCTTTGCGAATAATTTGAATAGTTGAATTTTTGGCTGTTGTTATAATAGTCCAGCATTCATCAGACATATAAATTTGTTGTGTCAGATTATGCTCAAATTCATGCTCAATCTGGTCAATTAGAAAATTTTCGTAATCGTGTTTTTCGTTTGAGATCGGTGAAATTCTGATCAATAGTTTAGTCAGATTAATGCGCTCCAAAAATAAAGTCATACGCTCATAAGCCTGTAAACGTATTGGTAACGATTCTTTATGCGCCTCTCTGTTCAATAAAAAGTTGCGTTTTTTATCATTGTTTTTTATGTGTAGTTCAAAAAAACTGTAAGCCACACATCCCGTTACGATGGCTGGTAAAGTATAACTGGCTAATTCTATAATTCTATTAAAATCCATTTGGTTTAAATTTTCAACAAAAATATACTTTTTGATGAGAAATCCACTTTAATTTTATTGGAATAAACAAAATGGAACACTTACTTTTACATCTTGCTTTTTTATTTAATAAAACGCCTTTTTAATGGATTCGTATGTTATAGTATTTCTTTGTTTAGCTGCTTTTGCCGCAGGATTTATTGATGCAATTGTTGGCGGAGGCGGATTAATCCAGACGCCAATGGGATTAATATTATTGCCAAATTTACCCGTTTCAACAGTTGTAGGAACGCTAAAATTGCCTGCTTTTACCGGAACTGCTTTTGCAGCTTTTCAATATCTCAAAAAAGTAGTCATTCAATGGAAATTGCTTTTGATTATGATGTTTCTGGCTGTACCATCGGCTTTTTTTGGTTCTACTTTATTAACAATGGTTAGCAATGATTTTATGAAACCCCTTTTGTTGGTTGTTTTATCGTTATTGTTTATTTATACGTATGCAAAGAAAAACTTCGGACAACAGGTAGCCAAAGACCATTCGGCAACAACGCAGATAATTTATGCGGTTGTTATTAGCATAATCGTTGGTTTTTATGACGGATTTATTGGTCCCGGAACCGGAAGTTTTTTTGTAGTTGCTTTTATTGCACTTTTAGGGTTCGATTTTTTGCACGCTTCTGCAAATGCCAAAATGGTAAACCTGGCAACTAATTTTGGTTCTATTTGTTTGTTTATGATCAAAGGGAAAATCATTTGGTCAATCGCAATTCCTATGGCTATCAGTAATGGACTTGGCGGATGGCTTGGAGCCAAATTAGCGATTAATAAAGGAAATGGTTTTATTAGAGTTTTCTTTCTGATTGTTGTAATTGGGACTTTGATTCGATTTGCTTATGATGTGTTTTTCAAATAAAGGTTTTAAGTTTATCTATATAGGGAACAGGTTTATGTTGTAAGTATCAAATTACAAGCTATCTTTGTATCAAATATAGTAACTTAAAATATCATAAAATGATAGAAATAGTAGAAAATTACGAGAATTATATTAATAGTTTACCAGAATTGATTGGTAAGTCTTATTATAAGGCTGAGTTTTTTATGCAAAAATTAGGTTTGAAGCATGCTACATATTATAGAAAACTGAAATCTAAAAACTTTACTCATCAAGAGGTAAAATTAATTACAACTTTATTATTTCCTGAAGAAATATTGATGCAGGAGTTGCAAAAAAGTGAACAAGATATAAAAGCAGGTAGAACTATTAATTTTGAAGATTTTAAACAAAAATTAAAAACTAAGTATAATATCTAGCTCAGTTGGATTTCTATTGTTATCCCAGAATAAAGCAATGTATATTGTTTGCTTTTCAATTGCATAAAATAAATAAACTTTATTAGATATTAAAAATTTACGAAAGCAAGTTTTTTTATACTTAGAACCAATATGATTGTTTTGTACAATCATTTGTATCGTTGCAATAGTTTGGTTTGAGAACTTCGCTGATTTAGAATCGTTATACTTGCTAATAATTTGAAAAAAAGTTTTCTCGGCAGTTTCTGTTAATTCTACATTCATTTGTGAATTTAGTAATTTTTACAAATATACAATATTTTAAGGATTTTTCTTTCAAAAATAAAAACCCAAATACTTATCTCTAGCCCCGATAGAGGCGGTATCCTCGCAGTGAAACGGAGAGATAAAGCCCAAAGCGGGAACTATGTTTGATAAAAAGCCAGATGTTTTGCTTCAAAAAAAAGCTTAGAAACTTATAATCTTAGAAACTTGGTATCTTAGAAAAAGGTAGTAGCTTATTCAATCATTAATTCTTATTTTTGCATAATATGGAGAAAAATTTCATGCAAAAGTACATTGACCAGCTCAATGAAGCGCAACGACAACCCGTTCTGAAAAAAGACGGGCCAATGATTATTATTGCTGGTGCAGGTTCAGGAAAAACACGTGTTTTAACGATTAGAATTGCTTATTTGATGGCGCAAGGTGTTGACGCTTTCAATATTTTGTCCCTTACATTTACGAACAAAGCTGCTCGTGAAATGAAGCACAGGATCTCGGATATTGTGGGTGCATCTGAAGCTAAAAATCTTTGGATGGGAACTTTTCACTCGATTTTTGCTCGTATTCTTCGCGCAGAATCAGATCATTTGGGTTATCCTTCCAATTTTACTATTTATGATTCTCAGGATTCGGCACGATTGATTTCTTCTATTATTAAGGAGATGCAACTGGATCGTGATATTTATAAACCAAAACAAATTTTAGGTCGAATTTCTTCATACAAAAATAGTTTAATCACCGTAAAGGCTTATTTTAATAATCCTGAATTGGTAGAGGCTGATGCTATGGCTAAAAGACCGAGACTAGGAGAAATTTATCAGCAATATGTAGAACGTTGTTTTAAAGCGGGCGCCATGGATTTTGATGATTTATTGTTGAAAACCAATGAATTGTTGACTCGTTTCCCTGAGGTTTTGGCCAAATATCAGAATCGTTTTAGATATATTCTGGTTGATGAGTACCAGGATACCAATCACTCTCAGTATTTGATTGTCAGGGCTTTATCAGATAAATTTCAGAATATATGTGTGGTGGGTGATGATGCACAGAGTATTTATGCTTTTCGTGGTGCAAATATCAATAATATCCTGAATTTCCAGAAGGATTATGAGGGGGTAATAATGTTTCGTCTAGAGCAAAATTACCGTTCAACAAGAAATATTGTTGAAGCGGCAAATACCGTAATGGAACATAATAAAACAAAGCTGGATAAAGTTGTCTGGACTGCGAATGATTTTGGACAAAAGATAAAAGTACACCGTAGTTTGACGGATGCTGAGGAAGGTCGTTTTGTAGCCAGTACAATTTTTGAGCAAAAAATGCAAAATCAATTGCACAACGGATCATTTGCAATTTTGTACCGTACCAATGCACAATCACGTGCAATGGAGGATGCTTTAAGGAAACGTGATATTCCGTATAGAATTTACGGTGGATTATCATTCTACCAGCGTAAAGAAATTAAGGATGTTTTGTGTTATTTACGTCTGGTAATTAATCCAAAAGATGAAGAGGCATTAGTTCGTGTGATCAATTATCCGGCACGTGGTATTGGAGATACAACGGTAGAAAAACTGACTATTGCTGCGAATCATTACAAACGTTCGATTTGGGAAGTAATGGTCAATATTGATAAAATTGATTTGAAATTAAACTCAGGAACTAAAAATAAAATCAATGATTTTGTGACAATGATTCAGAGTTTTCAAGTGATTGATCAAAATCAGGATGCTTTTTATATTACTGATTATGTTACTAAAAAAACGGGTCTTGTTCAGGAGCTTAAAAAAGATGCTACGCCGGAAGGAATGGCAAAAATTCAGAATATCGAAGAGCTTTTAAACGGTTTAAAAGATTTTACTGAAGGACAAATAGAAATTGATGGTGCAAGAGGGGCATTGTCTGAATTTATGGAAGATGTAGCACTTGCGACCGATTTAGATAAAGATACATCTGATGAAGATCGTGTGGCGCTGATGACAATTCACTTAGCAAAAGGACTTGAGTTTCCTCATGTTTTTGTGGTTGGTATGGAAGAAGATTTGTTCCCGAGTGCGATGAGTATGAGTACCAGAAGCGAATTAGAAGAAGAACGTCGTTTATTTTACGTAGCTTTAACTCGTGCAGAGCATCAGGCATATCTAACGTATGCGCAATCTCGTTACCGTTGGGGGAAATTGACAGACAGTGAACCATCCCGATTTATTGAAGAAATTGACGGACAATATTTAGAATATTTAACTCCTGCAGAAACTAATTACAGATACAAATCACCAATTGATGGAGATATTTTTGGAGATATAGATAAATCTAAATTGCGTTTAGCAAAACCGATAGGGTCAACACCACCAAAACACGTTACAGATAATCAGCCTAAACCGGATTTGAGTATTCGTAAACTAAAACCAGTTACAGGAACTAATCCAAATAGTGCTGCACCAAATTTATTTGATAATAAGTTGACAATTGGAAATGTCGTAATGCACGAACGTTTTGGGAAAGGTGAAGTTGTCAATCTGGAAGGTGTTGGAGCTGATAAAAAAGCCGAAATAAAATTTGAAGTTGGAGGTCTTAAAAAGCTTTTACTTCGTTTTGCAAAATTGGATGTGGTAGGGTAGGAAAAGGGTATAAAAGAAAGAATATAGAAGAAAGAGGATAGAAAATGGATTTTTTTGCGAAAGTTAATTTTTTATTACTGGATTTGATTTTCGGCCTTAACAATTTTTAATTCCTTTCAGGAGAATAAGGATTTTCTAGTTTAAAACTAAATCTATTTTCAATTGAGAATTTTGTTATCTATTAAAAAAACATTAAAAGAATTAAAGATCAGTCTTTGTTCTATAATCTAATTTCTTTATTCTAAAAAAATGGCTGAGTTCATAAAAATATATCCCGATAAACCTAATGAAGCAGCAATTGCCAAAGTGGTAAAGGTACTTCAGAACGGAGGTTTGGTAATTTATCCAACTGATACTGTTTATGGTTTAGGTTGTGATATAACAAATTCGCGCGCTTTAGAAAAAATCGCAAAAATAAAAGGTGTTAAACTTGAAAAAGCTAACTTTTCGTTTATTTGTCATGATTTAAGTAATCTGTCAGATTATGTTCGTCAGATTGATACATCGACTTTCAAGATTCTAAAAAGGGCCTTACCTGGTCCTTACACTTTTATTTTGCCGGGAAATAATAATTTGCCAAAAGAGTTTAAAAAGAAAACTACTGTTGGTATTCGTATTCCGGATAATAATATTGCTTTAGAAATTGTTAGAAAATTAGGAAATCCAATAGTTTCAACCTCAATTAGGGATGAAGATGATGTGATTGAGTATACTACAGATCCGGAGCTGATTTTTGAAAAATGGCAAAATATTGTTGATCTCGTTATTGATGGAGGTTATGGAGATAATGTTGGTTCAACAATTATTGACTTATCAGATTATGAGCCGGTTATTATAAGAGAAGGAAAAGGAGATATAGATATCTTGTAAACATGTAACATTGTAGTTTTGTAAAAAAAAACTTAAATGATATAATATTCTAAAATAAATAACTAACTTTAGATTAGTTAAAATTTAGTTAGTTATTTTAAAATAATGCTATTCTTGATTTATATTTAATTGGTTATTAAAGAAGTTAAGAATACATAAAAGCAGGTCAATTGACCTGCTTTTTCTGTATAATAAAGTATTTAAAACCTTAAATTATTTTTGTTGTTTTTTCATTTCTTTTTCAATCATATCATAGAATTGATCGATTTTAGGCATAACAACAATACGAGTTCTTCTGTTACGAGCTTTATTCTCAGGAGTATCATTTGCTACTAAAGGCACGTATGAACTTCTACCAGCTGCGATTAATTTTGCCGGGTTAACACCAAGATCGTTTGTTAATACACGTACAATAGAAGTAGAACGTTTAACACTTAAATCCCAGTTGTCTAACAAAACTCCGTTGCTTTTGTAAGGAACATTATCTGTGTGACCTTCAACCATACATTCGAAATCTGGTTTGTCGTTTACTACTTTTGCAACTTTAGCCAAAACACCTTTTGCTGCATCAGTTACATCATAACTACCGCTTTTAAATAATAATTTGTCTGCAATAGAGATAAATACAACTCCTTTTTCTACGTTGATTTCGATATCCGGATCATTAATTCCAACAGCTCCTTTTAAACTTGTAACTAAAGCCAATGTAACACTGTCTTTTTTAGTTAAAGCATCTTGAAGTCTTGATATTTTTAAATCTTTTTCTTTTAAACTTTCTAAAGATTTCTCAAGATTTTCAGCTCCTTTAGTTGTTAGTACAGTTAAATCTTTTGAACTGCTTATTAAGTCTTGATTATGTTGTTTGTAGCTTTCTGCTGTAGCTGCTAATCCTGCTTTTTCTTCTAAACAAGCATTCAGTTTTACAGTGCAAGAGTTTAATAAATCTTGTGTTTCTTTGTTCTTAGCTTCTAATGCTGCGTATTGCTTTTTCGATACACACGAAGTTAAGGCCATTAATACTGTTAGTGCGATAACTATTTTTTTCATAGGTATTATATTTAATTAAACGTTGATTACAAATTTAGTTCTTAATATTTTGATTACTGTTAAAGATTTCCTTAAAAATGACCAATTTCTTGATGTAATACAAGTAAACGACACTTTTTACAGTATAGTATTTTTGTATTTGAAAATCTTTACGTTCTCTCAGATATTTTAAAGATATGCAATAAAATGAAAAATGTGCCTTTAAAATAGCAAATGTATGTTTGAATTTCCCCTGGGTTAAAAAACGAATCCCGGCGATACCATCTAAAACCATCCGGAAGAAAATTGTAAAAAATAAACCTTTTTTGGGTAAATTTTTGACAAGCATTAATAATGAATTTCTAAAATTCAAATAGGTTTTTTTTGGATTTCCCTGTTGCAAAGTAGCTCCTCCAACATGATAAACAGTTGATCCTGAGTTGTATTTAATAATATGCCCTTCGTTTGCAGCACGCCAGCATAAATCTATTTCTTCCTGATGCGCAAAAAAGGTTTCATCAAAGCCGCCTAATTCATGGTACACTTCACTTCTAATAAAAAAACAAGCTCCTGAAGCCCAGAATAATTCACAATTATCATCGTATTGTCCGTTATCTTTTTCGATAGTATCAAAAACACGTCCACGACAAAATGGGAAACCATATTTATCTATAAATCCACCGGCACCGCCCGCATATTCAAAGTATTCTTTATTTTTAAAATCAAGAATTTTTGGCTGGATAATAGCAGTTTGTTTTTCGTCATCAAAAGTTTTAATAATTGGATCCAACCAATTTTTGGTTACTTCAATATCTGAATTTACTAAAGCATATATTTCAGCATCGACATGTTGTAACGCATCATTATAGCCTTTTGCAAAGCCATGATTATCGCTGTTTTGAATTATCCTGATTGAGGGAAAATTTTGTTTGATAAAATTTACAGAATCGTCTGTTGAAGCATTATCAGCAACGTATATTTGAGTTCCTTCCGAAAACTGAACAACAGATGGTAAAAATTGCTCTAACAATTTTATCCCATTCCAATTTAAAATGACAACTGCAATTTTATCCAAAAGTAATTTTATTTATTTAATATTTTTTATTCGTTATAATCTGGTAAGTTTCTTAAAAACTGATATTTTTCGTTTTCAAAATCCATTTGGCAATAAAAATGATTCAGACCGTTTGTCACATTCAAAAACCGTGCCTGCATTGTCATATTATAACGGGCAATTTGATCAAAAGTTGCTTGCGAAATTTTTACGCTTGGCGCTTTACATTCTACTAATATATGTATAGAACCATCCGGATTAAAGACAACAACATCGTATCTTTTTCTTAATCCGTTGACTGTTAAAACTTTCTCGACGTTGATCAATGATTTAGGGTATTTTTTCTCTTCCATCAGATAATGAACGACATGCTGGCGAACCCATTCCTCTGGAGTGAGGATGATAAATTTTTTCCTGATTTCATCAAAAATAGACACTTTATTTTCGCTATTTTTGAATCGGAAAGTATAAGAAGGAAAATTTAATTGCTGCATGCGGCAAATATAATTTGAAAATTAGTCAATATGAAAATTAGATAATTATTTTTTTAAACTCCTTACTGGTACTGAACACTGAAAACTAAAATAAATGGACGAAGTTGTAAAAATTGTTAATGATATAAAAGCGGGAAATATAAAACCTATTTATTTTTTAATGGGTGAGGAACCTTATTACATAGATAAATTATCAGAATATATTGAGCAGAATGTGCTTTCGGAAGAAGAAAAAGGATTTAATCAAACGGTACTATATGGTAGAGATGTTTCTGTAGAAGATATAGTTTCAACTGCCAAACGTTATCCTATGATGTCTGACCGTCAAGTTGTTATTGTAAAAGAAGCACAGGATTTATCCAGAACAATTGATAAACTGGAATCGTATGTAAATAATCCTATGGAATCGACTGTTTTGGTTTTTTGCTACAAGTACAAAACACTTGATAAACGTAAAAAGGTTACTAAACTATTGGCTCAAAAAGGAATTGTTTACGAAAGTAAAAAGTTATATGAAAATCAGGTTGGCGATTGGATAAAACGTGTCCTTGCAGGGAAAAAATACACAATTGATCCAAAGGCAAATGCCATGCTGGTAGAGTTTCTGGGTACCGATTTGAGTAAAATTAATAATGAACTTGAAAAACTACAGATTATTTTGCCACAAGGTACTGTTATTACACCACAACATATCGAGGAAAATATTGGTTTTAGTAAAGATTATAATGTTTTTGAACTTAGAAAAGCAATTGGCGAACGCAATCAGCTTAAAGCCTATAAGATAGCAGAAAATTTTGCCCATAATCCTAAAGAATATCCATTGGTAATGACAACCGGATTGGTATTTGGATTTTTTATTCAGCTATTAAAATATCACGGACTTAAGGATAAAAATCCTAAAAATGTAGCTGCAGCAATTGGAGTAAATCCTTATTTTTTGAAAGAATATGATTTGGCGATTAAGAATTATCCAATGCGAAAAGTAAGCCAGATCGTAGGAGCTTTGCGCGATGTCGATCTAAAAAGTAAAGGTGTAGGAGCCAATGCTTTACCGCAGTCAGATTTATTAAAAGAAATGCTGTACAAAATATTTAATTAAGCCGTGAAAATTCACGATATTTGCATCTCTAAAAAATCTACTTAAAAAATAATAATTACACAATTATGGGAATGAATAAAAATACCGTTTTAGGATGGGCTACTTTTATAATGGTACTTATGGGATTGTTACTTATAGGTCTTGGCGCTTTTAGATACAGTGATGTTTCAGGCTGGGGATTTGTAGCAGTTGGAGTTGGTTTTTTTGCTAATGCCTGGGTTTTCAATGCTTTAAAAGGCAGGGTTTAATCTTATTCAATGTTAATTGCAATACAAATCAATAAAAAATAATTAATTAAAATTAAAAATAAATAGAATGTCAGACGATAAGAAAGTAATTTTCTCAATGCAAAAATTGAGCAAAACCTATCCGGGAGCAGACAAGCCAGTGCTTAAAAATATTTACTTAAGCTTCTTTTACGGTGCTAAAATTGGTATTCTTGGACTTAATGGTTCAGGAAAATCTTCACTTTTAAAGATTATTGCAGGAGTTGATAAAAACTATCAGGGAGATGTTGTGTTTCAACCTGGTTATACTGTAGGGTACTTAGAGCAGGAACCAATTCTTGATGATTCTAAGACTGTTATCGAAATTGTTCGTGAAGGAGCTGCTGAAACTATGGCAGTTTTAGAAGAATACAATCAAATTAATGATTTATTTGGTCTTCCGGAAAATTACGAAGATCAGGATAAAATGGATAAGTTAATGGATCGTCAGGCAGCTTTACAAGATAAAATTGATGCTCTTGGTGCCTGGGAAATTGATACCAAACTAGAAATCGCAATGGATGCTTTGCGTACGCCAGAAGGTGATACGCCTATTAAAAACCTTTCAGGTGGTGAGCGTCGTCGTGTTGCTTTATGTCGTTTGTTGTTGCAACAACCTGATGTATTGCTTCTGGATGAGCCTACCAATCACCTTGATGCTGAGTCTGTTTTATGGTTAGAACAACATTTAGCACAATATGCAGGAACTGTTATTGCAGTAACGCACGATAGATATTTTCTTGATAATGTTGCGGGTTGGATTTTAGAGCTGGACAGGGGAGAAGGTATTCCGTGGAAAGGGAATTATTCTTCATGGTTAGACCAAAAATCAACCAGAATGGCACAAGAAGAAAAAGTAGCTTCAAAACGCAGAAAAACTTTAGAACGCGAGTTGGACTGGGTTCGTCAGGGAGCCAAAGGCCGTCAAACGAAGCAAAAAGCACGTTTACAGAATTACGATAAATTATTAAACGAAGATCAAAAACAACTGGATGAAAATCTGGAAATCTATATCCCGAACGGTCCACGTTTAGGAACAAATGTTATCGAGGCTAAAAATGTTGCCAAAGCTTTTGGAGATAAATTGTTATATGATAATTTAAATTTTACATTGCCACAAGCAGGAATTGTTGGAATTATTGGGCCAAACGGTGCTGGTAAATCTACTATTTTCAAAATGATCATGGGAGAGCAAAAAACTGATAGTGGTGAATTTTCAGTTGGTGATACTGTAAAAATCGCTTATGTAGATCAATCACACTCTAACATTGATCCAAATAAATCTATTTGGGAAAACTTTGCTGATGGTCAGGAATTAGTAATGATGGGCGGTAAGCAAGTGAACTCAAGAGCTTATTTATCACGTTTCAACTTTGGTGGAGGTGAGCAAAATAAAAAAGTTTCAATGTTGTCTGGTGGAGAACGTAACCGTTTGCACTTAGCAATGACATTAAAAGAAGAAGGAAACGTACTTTTACTGGATGAGCCAACGAATGATCTTGATGTAAATACACTTCGTGCACTTGAAGAAGGTTTAGAGAATTTTGCAGGTTGTGCTGTAATTATTTCTCACGACAGATGGTTCTTAGACAGAATTTGTACACACATTCTTGCTTTCGAAGGAGATTCTGAAGTATACTATTTTGAAGGAGGTTTCTCTGAATACGAAGAAAATAAGAAGAAACGTTTAGGTGGTGATTTAACTCCAAAACGTTTGAAATACAGAAAGTTGATCAGATAATTTTCTAATATTTTTCAATTTAAAAATCCCAAATTCCAAATTGTAATAGATTTGAAATTTGGGATTTTTTTGATTAGAATTTAAAGAAACTTAGCCTTCAATTCCGGAGTAGGAATCATGCAGCTTTCTTTTTTGCCGTACCATTTATAACGATTTTTAGCAATATAATCGTAAATATAATTTCGAAGTTTTTCAGGGAAAATTCTAAAAATAGAAATTAAACTATAAAATCCATTCAGGTTTTTTGCAATTTCAAGAGCTGCCGAAGATTTATAATAATAGGCCACACCTGGATTATACAAAATGATGCTGTCAATTTTATTTTGATCAACACCTATATAGTTACAAATCCCGATTCCTAATTCTGATTGTAAAGCAACAAATCTAAAAATATCATTTTTATCCTTTTTTATGATAAACTGAATTGCACCATTGCATAAATTACAAACACCATCGAAGAGGATTATTTTTTTGTTCGTTGCTGTCTTTGCGAGGAACGAAGCAATTTCACTTTGTGTTTTCATGTATTATAAATTGCTTATTTTAGTTTGATTGCTTCGTTCCTCGCAATGACGTGTGTTATGTCTTTGCGAGGAACGAAGCAATCTCACGATGTATTTCTATACAGTAGTTACATAATCATTATATTTTCAATTTCTTCAAATAAATCTTTCCAAGTTGGATTAATTGATCGAATCAAATCGTTTTTGGCTTCTCTATAGCCTGCTTTAATTTGTTTTTCTCTTGTTATTCCATCTCCGATCCATTGAAATTGTTCGTAGTAAACCAAAATGTTTACATCATAACGAGCAGAAAATGATTTTGGATATTTTTTATTTTTATGTTGTAGAATTCTTTGTGGAAGATTCGAAGTTACACCAGTGTAAACTACAGTTTGATATTTATTGGTTATAATGTAAACAAAACCTGGCTTCATTTTTATTTATTTTTTAAATTTTCATTGCAAGAACAAAGCATTATTATTTACATACTGCATTTGCTCATATTAGTGAGGTTTCTTCGTTCCTCGCAATAACAAAACTAAAGAATAAAATTTAAATATAAGATTTTTACTACTATTACTTTTGTTTATTTAAAAAGTAAAATCAATAATTTTTATAAATCAAAAACGACTTTCATAAATTATTTTTAAGCCATTTTTATAAAATATCCATCTTCTTAATTGTCTTTTTAAAAATCTTTGTTAAAATCGCTTTATTTTAATTTTCAATGAAATTTAAGCTTTTTTAAAACTGAAAACTGCCACTGCAACTGAAAACTTATTTCTTAGCAGCTTCAACTAATTCCAATTCATCCAAACTTACTTTTGAAGTAAAGATGCCGTAATTTACAGTTGCTTTATTTTTTTCGATAGAATCAATACTGCCTACAGATCTCCCGTCGAGCATTCTTACTCTGTCACCAATTTTTAAGATTGGTTTTGGTTTTTCGATAACAGGTTTGAGTTTCTTTTCTTTTTTCTCTTTTCGGATTTCTTCAACCTGAACCGTTACTTCGGCAATAACTTCTTTTTTCTTTTCGATTATGGCTTTGGTTTCTTTTGGAGTTGCCTTTTTACGTTTTGAATTTTCAATTTCAATGATTTTCAAAAATTCGCCAATCAATTCTTTTTTGTTTTTATTGTTGAAATATTTCTCGGAGATATCCTCAATTTTTTGACCAATATAAATTGTCTTCTGGTTACTATCGTATAGTTCCTGATAGCTTTCCAGTTTTTGCTTGATTTTTACATTGATGCCTTCCATCTTTTTACTTTCTTCACGCGCTCTTGTTTCTTCTTCTTTTAGATTGATAGAAGTTTTTTCAAGCTTGGAACGTTCTTTTTGTAAGGTTGCAATAGTTTTATCAAAACGAACTTTCCCAACTTCAATTTTCTTTTTGGCGCGATTTATTAATCCAAACGGAATACCATTTTTCAATGCAACTTCAAAAGTAAAGGAACTTCCTGCCTGGCCTAAAGCCAATTTATACATTGGTTCAAGAGATTTTTCATCAAACATCATATTTGCATTTGTGGCAAAAGGCAATTCGTTTGCCAGAATTTTCAAATTAGAATAATGTGTGGTGATAATTCCAAAAGCTTCACGATGATAAAATTCTTCCAGGAAAATTTCGGCCAAAGCTCCTCCTAATTCCGGATCAGAACCCGTACCAAATTCATCAATCAAAAACATAGTTTTTTTATTGCACTTCTTCAGGAAATAATTCATGTTTTTTAAGCGATAACTATAGGTGCTTAAATGATTTTCGATAGATTGATTGTCTCCGATATCTGTTAAAATTCGATCAAACAAGAAAGTTTCGCTACGTTCATGAACCGGAATTAACATTCCGGATTGCAACATCAATTGCAATAAGCCAACTGTTTTTAGCGAAATTGTTTTTCCTCCGGCATTTGGACCTGAAATTACAATGATTCGGTTATCTTGCTTTAGTTCAATAGTCTGAGGGTGTGTAATTTCGTTTTTTTGTTTGTTATTCAAGTACAAAATCGGGTGATAGGCTTCTCTAAAAAATAACCTTCTTTCTTCTGTAATTGTGGGTAGGATTCCATTTATTCTGTTGGCATATTTTGCTTTTCCGGCAACAACATCAATATCACTTAAAAAATCCTGATACTCAATTAGTATTGGCAAAAATGGACGAATAGAATTCGATAATTGTTTTAAAATTCTGGTAATTTCTTCTTTCTCTTCATACTCTAAATTACTTAATTCACGAGAATATTGAAGTGTGGCTTCCGGTTCGATATAAGCGATACTTCCGGTTTTTGAAGTGCCTAAAATTGAACCTTTTACCTTACGACGATACATGGCTAAGACTGCCAAAACTCTACGGTTTTGAACAAAACTTTCTTTAATATCATCTAAGTAACCAAGACTATTATTGTGGGTAAGGGCAACTCCAAAACTTTGATTTACTTTGCCTCTCACAATATTCATATTCTGGCGAATACTCAATAAAGCCGGGGAAGCATTGTCTTTTATCTCGCCATATTTATCTACAATAGCATCTATTAAGGTAACAATATCTTTGGTATATTCTACTCTTGAAGCTCTTGCGTTTAAGTTGGGATAATAGTCATCGAATTTTTTAAGAAAATTCAATAAAAAATTTGATGTCGACGAAAGTGTCGCTATTTTTCTAAAACTGCCTACTTCAAGGAAACTGTCTTCAATTGCCAGAAATTTTATTTCATGCGTTATGGCGTCAAATCCATGATTTGGAATTGCGTTGTTATTTTCAAAAGACGAAACATACTCAGATGTTTGCATCAAAGCCTGCATCAAAGTTTCTTTGTCTCTAAAAGGTGTTATATGTAAAGCTTTTTCTTTTCCTATATCTGTATTACAGCCAGCTGAAATAGTTTCGAGAACTGTTGGAAATTGTAAATCTTGTAATGTTTTTTCGGTAATGGATATCATTTAATTTCTTTAACAAAGTACACACAAAAGTACGAAAACATAATCATTGAATTCTATAAAGTTCAGGTCTAAATTTTATTGGGTGCTAAATATGATTTCAATAAAAAAATTCCGAGATTAGCATAAAAAAAGTATGGAAGTGAAAATGCATGATTCCTGGAAGCCAGTTTTAAAGGCAGAATTTGAGAAACCGTATTTCGACGAATTAATTGATTTTGTAAAATCTGAATATGCAACAAAGGTTTGTTATCCAAAAGGGAGTCAGATTTTTTCAGCTTTTGACCACTGTCATTTTGATCAGGTTAAAGTTGTAATAATAGGTCAGGATCCTTATCATGGTCCAAATCAGGCAAATGGCTTATGTTTTTCTGTAAACGATGGTGTTTCATTTCCACCATCACTTCATAATATTTTCAAGGAAATTGAAAGCGATTTAAGCAAATCGGTTCCTAGAACGGGTAATATGGAACGTTGGGCAGATCAGGGGGTTTTTCTTCTAAATGCTACTTTAACCGTTAGGCAATCTGAAGCCGGAAGTCATCAGGGCAAAGGATGGGAAAAATTTACCGATGCAGTAATTAAACAAATTTCTGCTGAAAGCGAAAATGTTGTTTTTTTACTTTGGGGAGGTTTTGCTCAAAAAAAAGCAACACTAATTGATTCTTCGAAACATTTGATTTTAAAATCAGGACATCCGTCACCTTTAAGTGCTAACAGAGGATTTTGGTTTGGTAACAAACATTTTAGTCAAACAAATGTTTTCTTAAAGTCAAAAGGCATTAAGGAAATCGAATGGTAACGAAAATATAAAATCATATAATTGATATAAGTCAAATATAAGATTGGTTTAAATTATAATTTCTACAAAAAAGAATCATTTCGNNCGAAATGATTCTTTTTTGTATTATTCGTCTAAAGGCTTTTTAACAATCTCGTCTAAAACAGCTTTATTTTCGTAGTTAATTACTTTTAAAATAATTTCCTGATTTTTAATTGTTTTTCCTTCAATGATATAAAGTTTTCCTTTTTTGAACGGAACATTACTTTGATCAAAATCAACATCTCCAAATTTCAAAGTATTTTTGATATCACTGGTATCGACCCATTTTTCATTTAAAGTCTGAATTGCTTTATCAGAATATTGAAACGGTTTAGTTCTTAGATTGTTCAAAACCCGGGCATTTGGAAAATAGTTACAACGGGTATCTTTTCCGCTAAAAACAAGGGCTACAAAAAAGCACCCCATTATAAGACCCACTAAATAATAAGCAAAACGATGTACGAACTTCATGAAATAATTTTTTTGCAAAGGTACATTAAAGTTCCCTTAAAATACAAGTAAATTAATGTCGTTATCAGGCAAATCAAACCATTCGCCAATTGCTTTATTGGTTAGGATCCCGTGATATAAATAAATTCCGTTTTTTAATCCTTTATTGCATCTGATAGCACTTTCTAAACCACCATCTTCTGCAATTTGAAGCAGGTAAGGGGTTAAGATGTTACTTATTGATAATGAGGCGGTTTTAGAATATCTTGACGGGATGTTTGGTACACAATAATGTAAAACATTGCTTTTGATAAAAGTTGGTTTTTCATGAGTAGTAACTTCAGAGGTTTCAAAACATCCTCCGGTGTCAATACTTACATCAACAATTACGGCACCTTTTTTCATGTGTTCCACCATAGTTTCTGTCACAATAATGGGACAACGCTCTTTGCCGCGCATCGCACCAATTGCGACATCACAACGTCTCAAAGCTTTTAGTAATGCTTTTTGCTGAACTGTAGAAGTAAAGATTCTCTGGTTTAAATTATTTTGTAAACGACGTAATTTAGTGATCGAATTGTCGAAAACTTTAACATTTGCGCCTAGACCAATAGCAGTCTTAGCAGCAAATTCACCAACTGTTCCGGCACCTAAAATAACAACTTCGGTAGGAGGGACCCCGGTAATATTTCCAAATAATAGTCCTTTTCCAAATTCATCCGTAATCATTAATTCGGCAGCAATAAGTATAGATGCTGTTCCTGCAATTTCGCTTAACGATTTTACAGCAGGATAAGATCCGTCTTCATCTTTAATATATTCAAAGGCAAGTGCAGTAATTTTTTTTTGCGCCAAAGCTTCAAAATAAGATCTCTTTTTTGTCTTTAGCTGAATGGCAGATATAATAATCGTTTCGGGATTAATCATCTCAATTTCAGCTAAGGTTGGCGGCTCAACTTTTAGTAACATTGGGCAGCCAAAAACTTTTTTGGTATCTTTTGTTACTTCAGCTCCGGCGTCTGAGTATTCTTTGTCTGAATAGCTGGAACTTTCTCCGGCCCCGGATTCAATCATAACCCGGTGACCTTCGTAAGTAAGTGAATTTACGGCATCCGGGGTCAGGCAAATACGACGTTCCTGGTAACTTGTTTCTTTAGGTATTCCTATAAAAAGTTCGCTTTTGAATCGGCCAATTTCAAGTTTTTCTTCTTGTGGCAACAATTGTTGTTTCGTAAATGGAGTTAAGGTGATTGACATGGGTTGTGCAAAAATTAAGAGTACAAATTACGTAAAAAGTTTTAAAGTAAGTTTATATATATGTTACAATAATTATAATTTTTAACAAGGTTTTTATAAAGCAATTTCAAGGGCATAATTAATACATTTAGTCATCGTAAGCATTAATATAAACTTTTGTAGGATAAGTAGTTGCGTGAAAAAAGGTAAAACGGGTATAAATAAAAGCATTTTCGGCAGATTCTTTTCCTGTCCAGTGTTTTCCGTTAATGCTAAATGTGATTTTGTTATGATTGGCATCAATTTGAGCAAAATAAAAATCTAAACTTTCCATTTCTTTTAGAATTTTTATAGTTTGAGGGTCGGCTACAAGATTATTTTTTGTTTCAAATGTATCTGATTTTGTTTGGTTCATCGCTACAATTAATTCTTTAATTGAAAAGTAATGCGTCATCAAAAAACCGGATAAATTAAAATAGATCCAATGTGAATAAAAACAAATAAGAATTGAAATAAAAATTCTGGCGAAAAGATTCTGTCGTTTGTAAAGCAAGATTAAAATAATCTCAATAGTCACGATTATTATCCCTGTTATTTGATTCCAGAAAAAGAAGGGCAGAATTAGCAGAACAGTTAAAAGAAGAAAAATAGTTTTCTTTAGCATTGAGTTATAAATAAGACATTATTTTCTCCTTTTTTAAGAAATTTTAAAAAGCCAAATTTCGTATATGGGGCAAAAACCCGCAGAGTTTTCATGTCAGTTTTAATTCTCTTTTCCCATCTGCCAATAACTCAATTGTAATAACAGAAGTTTCTTCAGGAAGTAAATTTATAATTTTTTCAGACCATTCTATAAAACACCAATTTCCGGAATACAAATAATCATCAACTCCCATATCAAGTGCTTCGGTTTCTTTGTTTAATCGGTAAAAATCAAAATGATAAACTATTTGATTGTTAATGGTATAGTATTCATTAACTAAAGAAAAGGTTGGGCTGCTGGTAGCGCCTTCTACACCCAGGTTTTTGCATAATTGTTTGATTAAAGTAGTTTTGCCAACACCCATTTCACCATTAAAAAGAATGATTTTCTTTGGGTTTTGTGCCAGGATTTGTTCTGCTACTTCTTTGATCTGATCTAATGAAAAAACGATATTCATTTTTTTTAAAGTTACAAAGGCTCAAAGAGGCAAAGGTTCAGAGGTTTTTCCTCTTTGAGGCTTTGGTTTATATTATTCTTTTTATGTTTTGTTTTGTCACGAATTTCGCTAATTAAAAAATATTTTAAAAATAAATTCGCGCTAATTAGTGAAATTCGTGGCAACTTTTTTACTGAAAACTGCGACTGAACACTCTTTATTTCGGATTAAATACCAGAAACGGAATAATCATTTCTTCTAATGAAATTCCCCCATGCTGATATGTATTTCTATAATAACTTACATAATGATTGTAATTATTTACGTAGGCTAAAAAGAAATCGTTTTTGGCGAATATAAACGAACTACTCATGTTTATGGCAGGCAAACCAATGTCTTTAGGTTCTTTTACCACATAAACGTCTTTTTGCTCGTAAGTCAGACTACGGCCTGTTTTATAGCGCAAATTTAAACTTGTATTTTTATCTCCAACTACTTTTGATGGATTTTTTACATTAATTGTACCGTGATCCGTGGTCAGAATTAATTTGAAACCTAAAAGTTGTGCTTGTTGAATGATTTCTAAAAGCGGAGAGTTTTTAAACCAGCTTAAAGTCAATGAGCGATAGGCTTTATCATCTGAAGCAAGTTCTTTTACTACATCCATTTCTGTTTTGGCGTGGGATAACATGTCTACAAAATTATAAACAACTGTTACCAAATCGTTGCCTTTTAAGGCTTTGAAATTTTCGGCTAGTTTTTTTCCGCCGGCATAATTGGTTATCTTAAAATAATCTTCTTTAATGTTTAAACCTAAACGTTTAAGTTGTGCTGTTAGAAACTCAGCTTCATACAGATTTTTTCCGCCATCTTCGACATCATTTTTCCAGTATTGCGGAAATTGTTTTTCCATTTCTGTTGGTAATAAACCAGAGAAAATAGCATTTCTGGCATATTGTGTTGCAGTTGGAAGTATAGAATAATAAGGAACTTCTTTTTCTAGTTTGTAATAATTTGCTACTACGGTTTCAAAAGATTTCCATTGGTCGTAACGTAAATTGTCAATTACAACAAACAAAATTGGTTTGTCTTTTTTCTTAAGTTCAGGAACTACCAATTCTTTGAACAGGGTATGGGACTGAATAGGTTTATCTGCTTTTGGAGCGAACCAGTCTTCATAATTTCTTTCAATATATTTACCAAATTGGGAGTTGGCTTCAACTTTCTGAGATTCAAGAATTTCGATCATTCCCTGATCGTTAATATTTTCTAATTCTAATTCCCAGAATATTAGTTTTTTATACAGTTCTACCCAGTCTTCGTAGGAATTGACCATTGCCATTTCCATCGAAATTTTTCTAAATTCTTTTTGATAATCTAAGGTCGTTTTCTCTGAAATCAATCTCGAATGGTCCAGATTTTTCTTTAAACTCAATAAAATCTGATTCGGATTTACGGGTTTTATTAAATAATCGGCGATTTTAGAACCAATGGCTTCTTCCATTATATACTCTTCTTCGCTTTTGGTAATCATAATCATTGGGATTGCTGATTTTTTTTCTTTCATTTCAGAAAGCGTTTCCAAACCACTCATTCCGGGCATATTTTCATCTAAAAAAACAATGTCAAAATTGTCTTCTTCAAATAAAGTTATGGCGTCCAAACCATTGTTACAAGTAGTTACAGCGTAGTTTTTTTTCTCAAGAAACAATATATGTGGTTTCAAAAGATCGATCTCATCATCGACCCAAAGTATTTTTATCTTATCCATAAACGTATTTAATTTTATTGCAATTTAGAGGTATAGAACTTAAAAAGTATTAAAAATAGTATAAATTTCAGAATTATAAATCGTGTTTTTTACATAAAAACTTTTTTCTAATTTAGTATTTGACTGAAAATCACAACATTTTAATATTGATTTTTAAATGAAAAACTCAAAAGTCTTTATAGTTATTTACTTATATTTGTTGACTTAAAAAGAACCAAATAGTGACTCATATCAATAAGTTAAAAATATTCAATGATCCCATTTACGGGTTTATTTCCATCCCGAACGAACTTATTTACGACTTAATTCAGCATCCGTATTTTCAGCGTTTACGCCGCATTTCGCAAATGGGATTATCGTATTTGGTTTATCCCGGAGCCAATCATACGCGTTTTCATCATGCTTTGGGTTGTATGCATTTAATGCAAAAAGCAGTAGAAACACTTCGTTTTAAAGGGGTTGCAATTTCGTCTGAAGAGGAGAACGCTTTATATATTGCCATTTTGTTACACGATATTGGGCATGGACCATTCTCGCACGCAATGGAAAAAAGCATTGTAGAAGATGTCAATCATGAGGCAATTTCGTTATTGTTTATGAATCAGCTTAATGAAGAATTTGACGGAAGATTGAGTTTGGCTATTCAGGTTTTTAAAGGTGATTATCATAGAAAATTCATGTTGCAATTGATTTCAAGTCAGTTAGATATGGATCGAATGGATTATTTGAAACGTGATAGTTTTTATACAGGAGTTGCAGAAGGAAATGTCAATTCTGAGCGTTTAATTCAGATGATGAATGTGGTTGATGGTGTATTGGTAATTGAAGAAAAAGGAATTTACTCGGTCGAAAAATTCTTGCTTTCGAGAAGATTAATGTATTGGCAGGCATATTTGCATAAAACAAGTTTGGTTGCGGAGTTAATTTTGATGAATGTTCTAAAAAGGGCTAAGGAATTAACATTAAAAGGAATTAGTTTGCCTTGCAGCGAGCCTCTTTTGTATTTTATGCAAAATAAAGTTGCTTTAGATAATTTTGATGCTCAGAAATTAGATTTGTTTTCTCAACTAGATGATTTTGATATCATTAGCGCTTTGAAGGCATGGCAAAAGCAGGATGATTTTATACTTTCTACTTTAAGTAAAATGTTGATTAATAGAGATTTATTAAAAATTAAACTGAGTGCCGAAAAAATTCCGGCGGAAGAATCTCAATCTTTGAAAGAAAAATTCGCTAACGATCATCATATTACGCAGTTAGAAGCCGGATATTTTATTTTTAGAGGAAAAATAAAAAACCAAGCTTATAGTAAAGAGGCGGAACCGATACGAATTTTGAAAAAAGATAAAACAATTGAGGATGTTGTAGAAGCGTCTGATCAGCTGAATTTGAAATCGTTATCTAAATTGGTGACAAAATATTACATCTGTTTTCCAAAACAACTTATCTAAAATTAACATTTAAAATCTATTTTTTATATTTTTGTCGCAATGAAATTTACAGCAGAACAAATAGCAGGAATTTTAGAAGGAGAAGTTGTTGGGAATCCCAATGCAGAAGTTTCTCGGCTGTCTAAAATAGAAGAAGGCGAGGAAGGATCGCTTACTTTTTTGGCGAATCCCAAATATATCAATTATATATACACTACAAAAGCATCCGTTACTATTGTTAATGATAGCTTTATACCTGAACAGGATATTACCACAACTTTAATAAAAGTCGAAGATGCTTATGCGTCCTTTTCTAAGCTTTTGCAATTTTACAATCAGGTAAAACTGAATAAGAACGGGATAGAAGCACAATCTTTTATGTCTGAAGGAACTAAATATGGTGAGAATTTATATTTAGGAAGCTTTAGTTATATAGGTCAAAATGTAGTTTTAGGCGATAATGTAAAAATCTATCCTAATAGTTTTATTGGCGATAATGTTGTTATTGGCGATAATGTATATATTTTTGCAGGTGCTAAAATTTATTCGGAAACTATAATTGGTAACAATTGTACGATTCATTCCGGAACTATTATAGGTGCAGACGGTTTTGGTTTTGTACCGGATGAGGAGGGTGTTTACAGTAAGGTTCCTCAAATAGGGAACGTTATTATAGAAGATAATGTAGATATTGGTGCAAATACAACAATTGACAGAGCGACTCTTGGTTCTACAATAATTAGAAAAGGGGTTAAATTAGACAACCAGATTCAGATTGCTCATAATGTAGAAATTGGTAAAAACACCGTGATTGCAGCGCAATCTGGTGTGGCGGGTTCTACAAAAATTGGAGAAAACTGTATGATAGGCGGGCAAGTAGGTATCGCAGGACACTTAATAATAGGAAACAATGTTAGGTTGCAGGCTCAATCAGGAGTAGCAAGAAACATTAAAGATGATGAAACATTGCAAGGATCACCATCACTTGGATATAGTGATTTTAATAAATCGTATGTCCATTTCAGGAATCTGCCTAAAATTGTATCCGAAATTGATGAATTAAAAAAACAAATAATAAACCCAAAAAATGGAAATAATGGTTAAACAGAAGACCATCAAAAATGAAATTTCACTAACAGGCGTTGGATTACATACTGGGAAAGAAGTTACAATGACTTTTAAACCAGCTCCAATTAATAATGGTTTCACTTTTGTAAGAGTAGATTTGCAAGGCCAACCAGTCATTGAGGCTGATGCTAATTATGTTGTTAATACACAAAGAGGTACAAATTTAGAAAAATTAGGTGTAAAAATTCAGACTCCTGAGCACGTTTTAGCGGCTTTGGTAGGATGTGATTTGGACAACGTTATTATAGAATTAAATGCTTCTGAACTTCCTATTATGGATGGTTCTTCAAAATATTTTGTTGAAGCAATAGAAAATGCCGGTATTGAGGAACAAGATGCTAAACGTAATGTTTATGTAGTAAAAGAAGTAATTTCGTTTACTGATGAAACTACGGGAAGCGAGATTTTGGTCATGCCAAGTGATGATTATCAAGTAACTGCAATGGTAGATTTTGGTACTAAAGTTTTAGGTACTCAAAATGCAACCATGAAAAGTATAGCCGATTTTAAAGACGAAATAGCTAATTCAAGAACTTTTAGCTTCTTGCATGAGTTAGAATCCCTTCTGGAAAACGGACTTATAAAGGGGGGAGATTTAAACAATGCTATTGTATATGTAGATAAAGAAATCTCTGAAGCTACAATGGAAAATCTAAAGAAAGCTTTTGGTAAAGACAAAATTTCGGTTAAGCCAAACGGTGTTTTAGATAATCTTACCTTACATTATCCAAACGAAGCTGCAAGACATAAATTATTAGATGTTGTTGGAGATTTGTCTTTGATTGGTGTTAGAATTCAAGGAAAAATTATTGCTAACAAACCAGGGCATTATGTAAATACGCAGTTTGCCAAAAAATTAGCAAAAATTATTAAAATTGAACAGAGAAATCATGTTCCGGTTTATGATTTAAATCTGGAGCCTTTGATGGATATTCATAAAATCATGGCTGTTTTGCCACACAGACCTCCATTTTTGTTGATTGACAGAATCATCGAAATGTCTGATAGTCATGTGGTAGGTATGAAAAATGTTACAATGAACGAAAATTTCTTCGTTGGGCATTTTCCTGAAGCTCCGGTTATGCCAGGTGTTTTAATTGTAGAAGCAATGGCGCAAACTGGTGGAATTTTAGTACTGAGTACTGTTCCGGATCCAGAAAATTATTTGACCTATTTCATGAAAATTGATAATGTTAAATTCAAGCATAAAGTATTGCCGGGTGATACCTTAATTTTCAAATGCGAATTGATTTCTCCTATCAGAAGAGGAATTTGCCACATGCAGGCAAATGCATACGCAAACGGAAAATTGGTAACTGAGGCAGAATTAATGGCTCAAATTGCAAGAAAACAATAATAATTAATCAATTTTATTGTTTACGTTTGTTGCCCAAATTAGATTATTTTAATTTAAAATATAAAACTCACAGATGAATCAACCATTAGCTTATGTTCATCCCGGCGCTAAAATCGCTAAAAATGTTGTAATTGAACCTTTTACAACAATTCACAATAATGTTATTATTGGTGACGGTACTTGGATTGGTTCAAATGTAACCATCATGGAAGGTGCACGTATCGGAAAAAATTGTAATATTTTTCCAGGTGCTGTAATTTCTGCGGTACCACAAGATTTAAAATTTGGAGGAGAAGATTCTTTAGCTATTATAGGAGATAACTGTACTATTAGAGAATGTGTAACCATTAATAGGGGTACAGTTGCTTCAGGGCAAACAATTTTAGGTAATAACTGTTTGGTTATGGCTTATGCTCACATTGCACACGATTGCGAAATTGGTAATAATGCTATTATTGTAAACGGTGTTGCTTTGGCAGGTCACGTAGTTGTTGGTAATCACGCAGTTATTGGTGGTTTGGCAGCTATTCACCAGTTTATTCATATTGGTGATCATGCTATGATATCTGGTGGATCATTGGTTCGAAAAGATGTTCCTCCCTATACAAAAGCGGCAAAAGAACCGTTATCTTATGTTGGAATCAACTCAGTTGGTTTAAGAAGAAGAGGTTTTAGTACGGAGAAAATTAGAGAAATTCAGGAAATATACAGAATCTTGTACCAAAAGAACTATAATACAACGCAAGCTTTAAGCATTATTGAAGCTGAAATGGAAGCTACTCCGGAGAGAGATGAAATTCTGGATTTTATCAGAAATTCGTCAAGAGGAATCATGAAAGGGTATTCTGGTAATTATTAATTTTAGAGTTTAGAGTTTAGATTTCTGATTTTAGATTTCTAGCAACAACATAAATTAAATAATTACAAGAAAATTAGAAGCATTACAAAACAATATAGAGTTTTTTAGGGAAATCTAAAATCTACACTCTAAAATCTAAAATAAAAACAAATGGCATCTACATCAGATATTAGAAACGGATTGTGTATCAAATTCAATCATGATATTTATAAAATCGTTGAATTTCTTCACGTAAAACCTGGAAAAGGACCAGCTTTCGTAAGAACAAAATTAAGAAGTTTAACTACAGGAAGAGTATTGGATAATACGTTTTCTGCAGGACACAAAATAGAAGATGTTCGTGTTGAGACGCATAATTATCAGTTTTTATATGCTGAAGGAGATGAGTTTCATTTTATGAACACGGAATCTTTTGAGCAAATTTCTTTGAACAAAAACATTTTGGATGCTCCTGGATTATTAAAAGAAGGAACAAGTGTAATGGTTCAGGTAAATACTGAAACTGATTTGCCTTTATCTGTAGATATGCCATCTTCTGTAATTCTTGAAGTTACTTATGCTGAGCCGGGAGTAAAAGGAAATACAGCTACAAATGCTACAAAATCTGCTACGGTAGAAACTGGTGCTTCTGTAAATGTTCCGTTGTTTATCAACGAAGGTGATAAAATTAAAATTGATACCGCTTCAGGTAATTATATGGAGCGTGTAAAAGAGTAGTTTTTACAAGTTTTCAGTTTTCAGTCGCAGTTATCAGTTTGTTGATATGGATTGAAAACTGAGACTGAAAACTGAGACTAAAAACTAAATAAATATATGAAATTTCCAAAGATTCATTCTTTACAAGAAATTGCAAATTTGCTTCAATGCGAATTTATTGGTGATCCAAACTTTCCGGTTTCAGGCATGAACGAAATACATGTCGTAGAATCTGGAGATATTGTTTTTGTCGACCATCCTAAATATTATGACAAAGCCTTACAATCTGCAGCAACTATTGTTTTAATTAATAAAAAAGTAGACTGTCCGGAAGGTAAAGCCCTTTTAATCTCTGATGATCCTTTTAGAGATTTTAATACCCTAACCAAACATTTTAGACCTTTTCAGGCAACAACAGTATCAATAGCGCTTTCTGCAACCATTGGAGAGGGAACTGTAATTCAGCCTAATTGTTTTGTTGGCAACAACGTAACAATTGGCAAAAATTGCCTTATACATCCTAATGTTACTATTTACGACCATACTGTAATTGGCGATAACGTAATGATTCATGCGGGAACTATTTTAGGAGCAGATGCTTTTTATTATAAAAAACGCCCGGATGGTTTCGATCAGTTAATTTCTGGCGGAAGAGTAGTTATAGAAGACAATGTTGGTATTGGTGCACTTTGTACAATCGATAAAGGTGTTACAGGTGATACTACTATTGGCGAGGGAACAAAACTCGACAATCAGGTACATGTTGGTCACGATACCGTAATTGGTAAGAGATGTCTAATTGCATCGCAAACTGGTATTGCCGGTTGTGTGGTTATAGAAGACGAAGTTACAATCTGGGGACAAGTTGGTACAACTAGTGGTATCACAATAGGAGCGAAGGCTGTTATTATGGGACAAACAGGTGTTACTAAATCTGTCGAAGGGGGAAAATCTTATTTTGGAACTCCTATCGAAGAATCAAGAGAAAAGTTGAAACAATTAGCTAATATCAAAAAGATTCCTGAAATTTTAAATAAATTGAAATAATATGTCTATTAAAGAATTTGTTCAAAAATTTTACAAGTCAGATGCCTTAATTGATAGCGAAATCATGAAAACCTACTTACATCCTGATGTAAAGTTGGATTGGAACAGCACTAAAGGATTGATTGAAATGGATTATAATTCGATGTTGGATATGGCGAATGAACTTAGTCGTGCCTATGTGCGATCAAAAGTAAGAATAAGCCACATTTTAGCCGAAGAAGATTTGGTTTCGATACGCTATTCTCATTTCGTAAAAACGATCGAAAATCCAAGAGAAGAGATGTTATTGGCGCATTTTGCTACAATTTGGCAAATAAAAGATGATAAATTATATCGGGGTTATCAAATGAGTCAATTTTCTTAATTTTTTTTGAAGACAAAAAGGTTAAAATACGTTACAAAACCTTACTTTTGCATCACAATTTTAAAAACTACATAAAATATATATCATGAGTGTTTTAGTTAATAAAGATTCCAAAATAATTGTTCAAGGATTTACAGGAAGTGAAGGAACTTTCCACGCTTCTCAAATGATTGAGTACGGTACTAATGTTGTTGGTGGTGTTACTCCGGGTAAAGGAGGAACTAGCCATTTAGATCGTCCGGTTTTTAATACAGTAAAAGATGCTGTTGAACAAGCTGGAGCTGATACATCTATTATTTTCGTACCACCGGCTTTTGCTGCTGATGCAATTATGGAAGCTGCAGATGCTGGAATTAAAGTAATTATTGCTATTACAGAAGGAATTCCTGTAGCAGATATGATTAAAGCAAATAATTATGTTAAAGAAAGAAATTCTAGATTAATAGGACCAAACTGTCCTGGTGTTATTACTCCGGGTGAAGCTAAAGTTGGTATTATGCCAGGTTTCGTTTTCAAAAAAGGAACAGTTGGTATCGTTTCTAAATCAGGAACGTTAACTTACGAAGCTGCTGACCAGGTTGTAAAACAAGGTTTAGGAATTACTACTGCTATTGGTATTGGTGGGGATCCAATTATTGGAACTACAACTAAAGAAGCTGTTGAATTATTAATGAACGATCCTGAAACTGAAATCATCATTATGATTGGTGAAATTGGTGGTCAATTAGAAGCTGATGCTGCTAAATGGGTTAGAGCTGATGGTAACCGTAAACCAGTTGTTGGTTTTATCGCTGGAGAAACTGCTCCTGCTGGTAGAACAATGGGTCACGCAGGTGCTATCGTTGGTGGTTCTGATGATACTGCTGCTGCTAAAAAACAAATTATGAGAGACAACGGAATTCACGTTGTTGATTCACCAGCTGAAATTGGTAAAAAAGTAAAAGAAATACTTGGATAATCTCCAGTATTCAAAATAAAAATTCCAAAAGAAAGTCTCAATATTTTGTTGAGACTTTTTTCCATTTTTAAAATGTTGGAAATATAATTAAAAACTTAGCTACTTACTCCCGATAGCTATCAGGATAGAAGCTTAAAACAAAAAATATGTACAAAGAATTAGAAAAGTTTAAAGTAAGCAATAGTTTTACTTTTACGATTGAAGACAGTTTAGAACAAGCTTGTAATGCTCCGGAAGGTGCAGGTGTTTTTGTTGTTTATGCTGTTGAAGGTGATGCAAAAGAATTAATTATGGTTGGTTCTACAGGAACTGTTCAGAATGATGGAACTTTAAAAAGCAAAAATGGTGGTTTATATGATAAAATTGTAAACGGACATCAATTTGCAAAAACAGGAAGAAAATATTCATGGCCTGCACAAATGAAGTTAGAGACAATCTCTGCTCTTGAAGTAGTTTGGTATGAAACTTTTAATGCAGATGTAAAAGCAATTCCAACAGCAGTTGAAGGACAAGTTTTGCAAAATTTCTTAGATGCAAATGCAAAATTACCAAGATGGAATGTAGCTTTCTAATAAAAAAGCTTTTTTAAAAGTAAAATCTGACAAAGGAACTTCGGCATTAAAATTTGTTAAAAAATAATTTTAAAAACGGTGGTGGTAAAATCTGACAAATGAAAATATCTTTTAATTAAGGATAATCTACATAAATACAGTTGAGCCCATGTCAGGGCAATAAAAGTGGCAGTTTTCTATATTAGGAGACTGCCATTTTTTTGTAAAAAAATTGGTTTTATTTGTTTGCTTTTATATATTTATCGCACAGAACTAAAGCATAATGTTAAAATAACGTATGCTTTATGTTAAAACCAAGTGCATATTTTCAAGAATTCTATCGCAAATTAATATGAAGCCCAAAACAATACAATTCAAAACTTTTGATGACATTACGCTTTGGAATAACTTGAAAAGTGGAGATGAAAAATCGTTCTCAATTTTATTCGAGAAATATTACTCAGACTTAGTCAATTATGGCAATTCACTTTCTCCTTTTACCGAAAAAGTCCAGGATTGTATTCAGGATGTTTTTACGGATATCTGGGTATATAGAAATGGGCTTCAAAGTACTGTCGTGGTAAAAGCTTATTTGTTATCAAGTGTTCGCAAGAGAATTGCCCGATTGCATGAACGCGATCATATTTTTCGTAAAGCTACAAGTACAGATTCAATAGCTTTTCTTCTTGAATTCTCTGTAGAACATGAGCTTATAGACGATGATTATGCTACCAAAGAAAAAGTTGTTCACTTAAACAAATTATTAAATGACTTACCGGCGCGTCAAAAAGAGGCGTTGTATTTGCGGTATCATCAGGGGCTAACAGTAGACCAGATTGCAGATATGCTGGATGTTAATTACCAATCTGCAAGTAACTTGTTGCACCGTGGTTTACTGACGCTTCGCAAAGAATGGAAAGGAAGCTTTTCGTTAATTATTCTGCTATCTTCAATCGCATGTTAAATTTGTTTTAAAAAAATGTAAAAAAAATCACAATTAGGTGAGTATATAATAAGAAAGTTGTCCTCTATGTTTTTGTAACCTTATTTTTAGATGCAAAAACGTAATAAATATACCGAAATTGAAGATTTTTTATCTGATGAATCATTCCAGTCCTGGATTTTATTTAAGATTGATGAGGATGGTTGGGAAGAGTGGACGTTAGAAAGCCGTCAGCGTGCTAAGTTGGTAGAAGATGCCAGATTACTGCTTTTGGCAATGAAAGTTCCTGATACAAGTCTGTCTACTTTTGATATTCACAATGCTTTGCAAAATACATGGATTAAAATTGAAGAAAAAGAAAATCAAAACAATTTTGATCAGGACTCCAAAGTAAAATTCTTTAGAAAATATTTTCTGCAATCAGTTGCCGCAGTTTTAGTTTTTGGCTTAGTATCAGTTTGGTTTTATAAAAATCAGATTAATCCGGATACAAAAGTAGTTACCTACAAAGAACTTATCGACGAAAATAGTGAAGGATTGGTGGAGCAAACCAACAATTCTGAAAAACCGCAAATCATCACATTGTCTGATGGCAGTTCGGTTTTATTACAACCCAATAGTAAATTAAGTTATCCTAAAATCTTTACCGGAAACGAAAGAAAGGTCTATTTGTCCGGCGAAGGTTTCTTTGAAATTAGTAAAAATCCTAAAAAGCCTTTTTTTGTTTACGCAAACGAGATTGTTACAAAGGTAGTTGGCACCAGTTTTAGAATAAAAGCTTATTCTGATCAGCCAAATGTAGAAGTCCTTGTGCGCACCGGTAAAGTGAGGGTAAAATCTAATGATTTAGTCTCAAAATCAGATCAGGAAGAAGTTATTTTATTACCCAATCAGGCGTTGCGTTTTTTGCGTAGTGATTTGAGCTTTAATAAAATCACCAATATTACACAGGACGAAGCACTGACCCGCAGTGTTGGTAATATTGAGCAATTGAGTTTTGAATTTACAGATATTCCGGTATCACAGATTTTCGAGACCATCGAACAAGCTTATCTGGTAGAGATTGATTATCCTAAAAATAAACTTAAAGATTGTCACCTCACAACATCACTCAGCGATCAGCCGCTTACAGAGAAATTAAAAATTGTTTGTAATAGTATCGGCAACAATACCAATTTTGAAATGAATGGAAATCAGATTATTATAACATCTGATGGCTGTAATTAATCTTGCTTTATAACTGTAATTATAAAGTTTGATTTGAACTTCTAACAAAAAAACAACCAGAAAAAATCCAAAAACCAACCCAATAATAAATGCCTATGTAAAATAAAGTGCAGAAAAAAGTGCCGAAATGCTGTAACATTTTCGACACTTAAGTTTAGTTGAATTTCTCTCTGTAAAGAGCAATTCATGATGTTTCTTAAAATACACACTAATCAGTATTAATCAAAACAATCCAAAATTATGAAAAAACCAGTTGTTAAACAACGATTACTCCATCGAATCATGAAAATAACACTATTTCAGTTTGTCCTGGCACTTGTGTTTTCAAGTGTTGCCATGGCAAATAATGTAAATGGGCAAAAGAAATTAGATACTAAAGTTACCATAAATGTTGCTAATTTAACACTAGATAACGCATTATCTAAATTAGAAAAGTCGGCTCATGTAAAATTTTCGTATAATTCAAGATTACCTCAGCTTGCTCAAAAAGTAAGTATAGATGCAGATCAGGAAGTTCTCTCGAGTATTCTTAATAGAATTTTAATACCCTTTAATATAACTTACACCGAAGTAAGCAATCAAATTGTTTTACAAAAAAGTGCTGCTACTGATCCTTTTACAAGTTCTGATGGCAGTAATTCTTTGTTCGAAATATTAACTGCCGGACCAATTATCAAAGGCTTGGTTACAGATGCTAGTGGTAGCCCGTTACCGGGAGCTACGGTTTTGGCAAAAGGAACTAAAATCGCTGTACTTACTGATTTTGATGGAAAGTTTACAATCGAAATGCCAGCAAACAGTGATGCTCTTGTAATTTCGTATGTGGGAATGGAGTCTAAAGAAATTAACACATCCAATACAAACCCTACGATTGTTTTAACCGAAGTAGGACAAAATTTAAAAGAAGTTGTCGTTACGACAGGTTACGAAAAAACATCTAAAAGAACTTTTACCGGAGCAATAAGCAAGATTTCGGGTGCCGAATTGAAAGTAGACGGAGTAGTAGATGTAAGCAGAATGATCGAAGGTAAAGCTGCCGGTGTTACGGTACAAAATGTAACAGGAACTTTTGGTACTGCACCAAAAATTACCGTTCGTGGATCTTCTTCTATTTTTGGAGATACAAAACCGTTATGGGTAATTGATGGTGTTGTTCAGGAAGATATTATCAATATATCGTTTGCAGATTTAGCTTCAGGAAATTCATCTACGCTGTTAAGTTCTTCTGTAGCAGGTTTAAATTCGAATGATATCCAGAGTATTGAAATCCTTAAAGATGCCTCTGCAACCTCAATCTATGGTTCAAGATCGTTAAATGGTGTTGTAGTTGTTACGACCAAACAAGGACGTAGAGATTCTCCTCTAAAAGTAAGTTACTCTGTCGAAAATACAGTAAGAAGTGTACCTAGTTATACTCAATATGATATCCTGAACTCTCAGGAGTCTATGAGTGTTTTTCAGGAAATGAAACAAAAAGGATATCTTGATCTGAGTTCTTCTTATACAGGTAGATTTGGAGGTGCATACAACATTCTTGCAAAAGAAATTAACCGTTATAATGAAACAAATGGTCAATACGGAGTAAAAAATGATCAGCCTTATATTAATCAATTCCTTAAAAAATATGAATTGGCAAATACAGATTGGTTCAGTGTTTTATTTAGACCATCGATTACTCAGAATCATTCTTTAAGTTTTTCCGGTGGAGGAAAAAACAATACATTTTATGCTTCTTTAGGCTATTATACAGATCCGGGATGGACAATTGCTGATAATGTAAAACAGCTGACATCAAACATCAAAGGAACTTTCTTTGTAAACGACAGATTAAATATTACACTCTCTACAATGGGTTCTATTCGTGATCAACAAGCTCCGGGAGCTTATGAAAGCAAACAGGATGTAGTGTTTGGAAAAACAACCAGAGATTTTGATATCAACCCATTCAATTATGTTTTAAGTACAAGCAGAACATTAAGACCTTATGATGATAATGGTAATTTAGAATATTATCAAAACAACTGGGCGCCAATGAATATTATAAACGAATTGCAAAACAATACTTTAGATATTAAGGTAAATGATATTCGTTTTCAGGTCGATTTAGATTATAAAATCAATAAAAATTTAACCTATAACCTTACGGGTTCTGCACGTTATGCCAATACATCAAGAGAGCACAAAATTTACGAAGGTTCGAATGTAGTAGGTGCTTATAATGCAGGAGTTGGAGACAATGTAAATACTCAAATACAAAAAGACAACGTATTCTTGTATCAGGATCCTAATGATCTTACAGCGCCAAAAGTGTCTGTGTTGCCAAGTGGCGGATTTTTAAGAAAATATACCAACGACATGACTTCTTACAACATTAGAAATAGTGTTACGTATAGAAATACAATTCAGGAAAAACATGAGGTAGAAGGTTTTTTTGGTACAGAGCTTAGATCTGTAGACAGAAACAATGATAATTTTACTGCGGTAGGTATTCAATATGACAAAGGGCTTACGCCTTTTATCGATCCAAGAATTATTGAAAAAATTGTAAACGGTGGAGATTCTTACTACAATTTTGGTGCAGAAAGAGAGAGAACAGTAGGTTTCTTTGGAAAAGTAGGCTATACTTATGATCGTCGTTATACAGCATCTGTTACAGGTCGTTATGATGGATCGAACAGACAAGGAGATACAGGTTCTTCAAGATGGTTGCCTACGTATACTGTAAGTGGAAAATGGAATGTAGCCGAGGAAAAATTTATGAAAAATGTTGAAGCAATCAACACTTTGGCCTTAAGAGCTTCTTATGGATTGACCGCTACTGCTGGTCCGGCAACAAATTCATTGGCTATTTATAAAAGTTTTATAACGGATCGTTTTAATCTTTCGGATAGAGAAAATGCAATCAATATTGAGGACTTAAAGAATAAAGATTTGACTTGGGAAAAACAATTTGAAACTAATATTGGGGTAGATATAGGCATGTTTAATAACAGGGTTCAATTGACTACAGATGTTTACAGACGTAAGGCATTTGACCTGATCGATTATGTAATTACTTCCGGTGTAGGCGGTCAATCTGTAAAACAAGGTAATAATGCTGATATGGAGACTAAAGGTCTTGAACTTGGTTTTACGACTCAAAATATTGTAACCAATGCCTTTAAGTGGTCAACAACGCTGAACTTTTCAGTTTACAATCAGAAAATTACAAAATTGGCAAACAAGCCATCTGCTTTTGATTTGGTAGATTCAAATGGAGGTAATACAGTAGGACATCCAAGAAACTCGATTTACTCGTACCAATTTACAGGATTAAACAATCAGGGATTACCAACTTTTAAATTGCAGGACGGAGCCGAAAGCAATATTACAGGAGCTGATTTTCAGGATACAAATGACGTTTCTAAATATTTGAAATATGAGGGATCTATTGAGCCTAATAAATCGATAGGTTTAGCCAATACATTTACCTACAAAAATTGGTCGTTGTATGTATTTGTTGTTGGATCTGGAGGAAACAAAGTTCGTTTGAACCCTGTTTATAGCAATGAATACAATGATTTAACTGTTTTTACAAAAGAATTCTCTAACCGTTGGATAAATCCTGGTGATGAAAAAGTTACAAACGTTCCGGTTATTGCTGATAAATTATTAAACAGAAATTACGGAGACAGAGATTTGCAGATTGCATACAATACCTATAATTTTTCTGATGTTAGAATTGCCGATGGTGATTTCGTAAGACTGAAAAACGTTTCGCTTAGTTGGGAATTCCCTAAAGATTTCAAGAAGAAATTAGGACTTAGCACCTTTACCTTAAAAGGATCTGCGGTAAATCCGTGGTTGATTTATTCAGATAAAAGATTGCATGGTCAGGATCCTGAATTTCGTAATACAGGAGGAGTTGCTTTCCCGATCACTTCTCAGTATACATTTACTTTAAATGTTTCATTATAATATACTTAATTATGAAAAATATAAAAATAGCACTTTCATTATTATTAGTGATTAGTATTAGTAGTTGCGATGATTTTCTTTCAGAAATTCCAGATAACAGAACTCAAATAGACACACCAGAAAAGATATCAGAATTATTGGTTACTGCTTATCCTAACAAAAGTTATGCACTACTGGCAGAAACAATGTCGGATAATGTATTTGACAGTGACACACAATCATCAGATGTAGACAATAAACAAAGCTACAATTGGGAGATGCAAACACAGTTTGGCCCGGATACCGAAGCAGATTTCTGGAACGCATCTTATGAAGCAATTGCAGCTGCAAACCAGGCATTGGTAGCTATTGACGAATTGGGAAACCCAACGACTTTGAACCCGCAAAAAGGAGAAGCATTGATAGCAAGGGCTTATTCTCATTTTATGTTAGTTTCGTTATGGTCCAATCGTTATGATCCTGCAACTGCCGCTACAGATTTAGGAATTCCGTATGTAACAAAACCGGAAGGAGCTTTGTTGGCCCAATACAAACGTAATACTGTAAAAGAAGTATTTGACTTTATCGAACAAGATATTACCGAAGGAATGAAGTATATCACAAACAATTATAAAGAGCCTAAATATCATTTTAATGTTGATGCGGCAAAAGCATTTGCAACGCGTTTTTATGTTGTAAAAGGGGATTGGGACAAAGTATTGGAATTTTCAAAAGACCTGGGATCAAAACCAACTACATTAAGAGATTATGTTGGTTTTAATGCAGCAGCTCCTGCTCAAAAGCCATTAGAATATTCAAAAGTAGAACAACCAACCAATTTATTAGTAGCATATCCTAACTCGACTGTAGACAGAGGGTATCAAAACAGATTTTATCTTGCTGATAACAGGGCAGATGAAATACTGGGAACAGACACTAACATTTGGGGCAAAAGCTGGTTGATATACACTTCGTCTTTTTATAAAAACAACGTTATCATACCTAAATTTTACGAATACTTTAAATACACAAACGTAACCGCCGGTATTGGACAAGCTTTTACAGGAGTAGTACTTTTAAGTAATGATGAGTTTTTCCTGAACAGAATAGAAGCCCATGTGATGAAAAATCAATTTGCTGAAGCAAATACTGAGCTACAATACCTTTTCTCGCTAAGAACAGAAGGATATAATGCGGCAACAGATAAAATAACAGAAGCAAACATAACAGCTAAATTCCCGGTTATTGCCAATGAATTTACTCCTTTTTATGCACTAACACCTTTGCAGGCATCTTATATAAAAGCGATTGCCGAGGCAAGAAGAAGAGAATTTATACAAGAAGGTTTGAGATGGTTTGATGTCAAACGTTTTAATCTTACAGTAGAGCACAATACCTACGAGGCAGGACAAGTAGCAAGAAAAAATATTTTGGTTAAAGATGACAAACGCAGAGCCTTGCAAATCCCGCAAAGAGCTTCAGACAATGGAATCGAAAAAAATCCCAGATAAAAATTTAATTTAATTATTATGAAAATATTAAAAAGATATAAAGCGATTGCGATCCTTGCAGGAGCGATGTTATTTGTTGCTTGTGCTCATGAAGATCAGCCTACAGAAACGCAGTTAGATTATTCGGTACGCAATAAAACAGAATTAGACAAATGGATTGATACCAGTTTTCTGGATCCTTATAACATAAAAATTTATTATGAGTGGAACCAGAATCTGGTCGATAATAACCGTTATTTATTTCCACCAACAGTCGAGAAAGTAAAACCGGCATTAGAAGTTGTAAAGAAAATCTGGATCGATAGTTACAGTACTATTGGAGGAGAGAATTTTGTAAAGAAAATTTCGCCAAGAGAGTTTGTACTAGTCGGAGGAACAAACCTAAATACAACCGGTACCATAACATTAGGATTGGCAGAAGGCGGACAAAGAGTAACTCTTTTTCAATTGGATTACCTAAATAGAAAAAGCAGACCCGATGTTACAGAATTTATTCATACCATACAACATGAGTATGTGCATATTTTAAACCAGACAAAACCTTTTGATGAGCAAGCATGGGCAAAATTGACTCCTTCAGGATATACCTCAAGCTGGTATACACAAAGTACCGCAAGCTCAAGAGCCTTAGGTTTTATAACCAGTTATGCGAGATTGAATATTTATGAAGATTTTGCCGAAACTGCTTCTACAATCTTAACAAGTTCAAAAGCAGAATATGATGCAATTCTGGCAGGTGTAACAGATGCTACTGCAAAAGCCAATATCAAGAAGAAAGAAGCAATCGTAGTACAATATTATAAGGATAACTTTAATATGGATTTTTATGCTTTAAGAGATGAAGCTCAAAAAAATACAGACATTGTTATCAACAATTAAGACACCAATAATGAGGAGTAATAATTAATATAGAATCAATATTATGAAAGTAAAACATATATATAAGTATCTCATGCTTGCTTTTGTGGCAATTGTGTTAGGTGCATGTACAAGTACAGAAGCAGATCAAAAATTTGACGAGAATCCCTTAGAGCGATTAAATGCTCAGAAAAAAGAATTGAATGATTTACTACTTTCATCAGCAGAAGGATGGAAAGCAGTTTATTATACAGACACTACGCAATTAGGAGGCTGGACCCATTTGTTTAAATTTCTGCCAGACGGAAAAGTAGATATGGCATCAGATTTTGACGATGATACAAGCGTTCACAGAAGTCAGTACGATGTACAGTTAGGTAGTACCGTGAGTTTAGTTTTTACAACAGCCAACAGAATACATCTTTTGTCAGAGTCTGATAACTATCCTACAGCGGCACTTGTAGGAAAAGGATATCTGGGAGATTTTCAGTTCTTTTATTATGGTCAGGAAAACGGAGAAATCATTTTTAGAACCAATAGAAATTTTAGAGAACTAAGATTTGTAAAAGCCAAAGCACAAGACTGGACAGACTTACCTAAAAACACGCCAATAATTGAAGCAATAGCTGGAGAAATTACAAGTCCGTTGTTTCGATTATTAGAAGTAAATGATGGATCTACTGTAAAACAATACGAGTTTGATTTTAATTCAGATGCTCGTTTTGGTACAGCAACTTCATTGGCCGTGGGATCAGACGAAGGTTTTGGTATGACTTTTTCGTATACACCAACCGGAGCTGTCGTAAAACCAGCTGTAGTCGTTAAAGGTCAGAAATTATCAAATTTCACGTATGATGCTGCAAGTAATACTTTTATTGCTACAGGAACAGGCGGAGTAAGTGCAACGATAAAATACACAAATGCACCACCAAGATTAACAGATGATTATAAAAAATTACTATCCGGACAACCACAGTTTGTAGTAGGATATATAGCATCGAATCTGTACACAGCTTCGACAACATCAGATTATTTTAGAGTGTTGATCAATAAGGCAAATGCTACCTTACCCGCTAATCAATCGATAAGCAGAGTACAAATTATATTTAATTCTGATTTTGGAACCTATATCGAATATCGTTTTAATGGAGGGAAACCTAGTATTTATCACAATTTGACCACCAGTTCAAATGATACAAACAAAACATTAATCTTAACACATGACTCCTGGGATAATGGTGCAGCTTTGATTCCGGCGCCGGCATTTTTGAAAGATCTGGACGCAGAATTTACAAATCCAGCTGGTTTATATGTCAAGAAAGAGAATTTTACCATTACATATTCTAATCCTGTTTATACAATTACAAGCAGTACAACAAGTTTTAGAATGACGACTTATCAGTTGTAATTATTTTATTTTTTTTATATTTTGGATGGAAGGCAGCTCAATTTGAGCTGCTTTTTTATTTTATTACTTTCCGACTTTTTTTGAAGTTCATTTTGAAAGAGAATAAAACCATAAAGTTTTAGCCAATAAACAAGATTTTTGAAAGGTTATTGCGATTGTTATTTTTTTAAAAAGGGAATTATCATATATTTGACAAGTCATTCATAGCCCTGTCCCGATGCTATTGGGAGAAGCAAAAATCTTATTGTAATTGTATTGAAACCGCAATAGATAGAAGCAAACCGCAGGATTAGCTACAAATAAATATTAACATTAATTTTGAATATGAAATTATTAGAAGGAAAAGTTGCCATCATTACAGGTGCTAGTCGTGGAATTGGAAGAGGAATTGCTGAAGTTTTTGCTAAACATGGAGCAAACGTTGCATTTACATACAGCTCATCTGTAGCATCTGCAGAAGCTCTTGAAGCTGAATTGAACGCTTTAGGAGTAAAAGCAAAAGGATACCAATCGAATGCTGCCGATTTTAATGAAGCACAAACTTTCGTTGATGCCGTTCTGGCTGATTTTGGAACTGTTGATATTTTGATTAACAATGCCGGAATTACCAAAGACAATTTATTAATGCGTATGTCTGAAGCTGATTTTGACCAGGTTATTGATGTTAACCTGAAGTCAGTATTTAATATGACAAAAGCAATTCAGAAAACTTTCTTAAAACAACGTGCAGGTTCTATCATCAATATTAGTTCAGTTGTTGGAGTATCAGGAAACGCTGGACAAACAAACTATGCAGCATCAAAAGCAGGTGCAATTGGTTTTACAAAATCAGTAGCATTAGAGTTAGGTTCCCGTAACATTCGTTGCAATGCAATTGCTCCCGGTTTTATCGAAACTGAGATGACTGCAAAATTACCGGAAGATGTAGTAAAAGGATGGAGAGACGGAATCCCATTGAAACGCGGCGGAACTACAGAAGATGTTGCTAACGCTTGTCTTTTCTTAGCTTCGGATATGAGTGCTTATATTACTGGGCAAGTATTAAACGTTTGCGGAGGAATGTTGACATAAGGAACTAAGGTTCTAAGTTGCAAAGGTTCAAAGGTTTTTTTATTGAAATCTTTAAATTATTAAATCGTTTCAATTATTAAATCATAAATATGACTACAAACACGATTCTATTATTATTACTTTCTATAGTAATAGCGGGCGGGTTGTCGTATTTTCAATATTTTTTTAAAGCCAAAAACAAATCCAATGTGATTTGGTTTTTGGCTTTTTTACGTTTTTTAGTTCTTTTTGGATTATTGGTTTTACTGATTAATCCAATAATGACTAAAAAAGCTCTTGAAATTACCAAAACACCTTTGGCAATTGCTGTCGATAATTCGAGTTCAATTGTAGTTTTAAAATCAGATAAAAAAGTCAATGAATTATACCAGAAAATAATTTCGAATCCCGCTCTTAAGGAAAAATTCGAAATTCAGTCGTATCAATTTGATGCTGATTTTAAACCATCTACTACATTTGATTTTAAAGGAAAACAAACTAATCTTGACGAAGTTGCCAGGAATTTAAAAAGCATTAACAAAAACCTGATTTTCCCAACAGTTATAATTACAGACGGAAATCAAACTACAGGAAACGATTATGTATACCGTTTTGATCCTGTTAATAAAGTTTATCCTTTGGTTGTAGGAGATACAACTACCTTTCTTGATTTAAAAATCAATCAGCTAAACGTAAACAAATACGCTTTTCATAAAAATAAATTTCCCGTAGAAGTATTTTTACAATATTCCGGAGATAAAAATACAATTGCTGATTTTGCCATTACCCAAGGGAATTCTGTAGTAGCCAAGGAGAAAGTTTCTTTTTCGGCATCCAAAAAAACAGCTACATTAAACTTGCTTTTACCTGCTGATAAAATTGGATTACAAATTTTTAAGGCCAGTATTTCATCCGGTTCAAAAGAAAAAAACAGCTACAATAACATCAAGAATTTTGCAGTCGAAATAATCGATCAAAAATCAACCATTGCAATAGTTTCTTCTATAAATCATCCTGATATTGCGGCATTAAAACGCGCTATAGAAGTTAATGCACAACGTAAAGTAATTTTGGTTAAACCAAATGATATTAGCCAGTTGCAAGAAGCTTCAGTATTGGTTTTATACCAGCCAAACAGCGCATTCAAAGCGATTTTTGACAACAATAAATTAGCCGGAACCAATACCTTCATTATTACCGGAACCAGTACAGATTTTAATTTTTTAAACCAGCAGCAAAATAGTTTGGTTTTTAAAATGAGTAATCAAAGAGAAGACTATTTATCAGAGTTTCAATCGCAGTTTAATTTGTTTGCGATAGATAATATAGGTTTTGAAAATTTTCCGCCATTACAAAATTTATTTGGCACCATTACAACAAACGGTAACGTCTCAGTGCTACTATCGTCAAAAATTAGAAACGTTTCTACAAATGCCCCGTTATTGGCTTTTGCCGAAAATCAAGGCAGGAGAACCGCTTTTTTGTTAGGAGAAAACAGCTGGAAATGGCGTCTGCAAAGTCATATCGACAATCAGTCATTTGAGAAATATGATGTTTTTGTAGATAAGATAATTCAGTATCTGGCGTCGACAACCTCAAGAAAATCTTTGGTGGTAACGCATGAAAGTTTTTATAACTCAGGAGAAGCAATTGTGATCAATGCACAATACTTTAATAAAAATTATGAGTTCGACGAAAAAGCAAGACTAACAATTACCGTTACCAATGCACAAACCAAGCAAGCCAAAAACTACGATTTGCTAAAAGGAAATAATTCGTTCTCTGTAAATCTGGATGGATTATCGACAGGGAAATACAATTTTACCGTAAAAGAACTTAATACGAATACAGCATATTCAAGTCACTTTGAAATCTTGGATTTTGATATCGAAAAGCAATTTGTAAATCCCGATGTTTCTAAACTAAAACAATTAGCATTGCAAACCAACGGAAAAGCTTTTTTTGAAAATCAGGCAGAAGATTTAATTCAGCAGCTTCTGGAAAATAAAGAATATAAATCGATCGAGAAGAATGTCTCAACCAAAACACCACTAATTGATTGGGTTTGGTTACTTATTTTAATCGCAGTTTTATTGACTACGGAATGGTTTGTAAGGAAATATAATGGGTTGTTGTAAATAGCTGCAAAGGTTCAGAGGAACAAAGGTTTAAAGTTTTTTAAATTGATTATTGTAACTTTTTTTTGCCACGACCCGAGCCTGAAAGAACGAACAGACGAAGTAATTTCACAAATGAGCACGAATTATTTTCAGTGAATAGCCTCCAGCTTTAGCTGGAGAAAATAAGAGAATAAAGAATTGGCTTTAGCCAAAGATTATAAGCAAATTTGGCTAAAGCCTTTTTAAGTGATTTATAAAAATTATCCCGCTAAAGCAGGAGGCAATCCATAAGATCTTATTAATTTAATTCATTGCAAAAACTTTAAGTTTTTGCTTAACATGAAACAAAAAAAATAACAATATGGATTTCAGGCTAAAAGTATTCTACACTGTTGCACTCCGCCTTAACTTTACTAAAGCGGCAACGGAATTGTATATCTCGCAGCCAGCCGTTTCTAAACACATTCAGGAACTTGAAGAAACCTATAAAACAAAGCTTTTTGAGCGAAACGGATCTAAAATTGCTTTGACTCCGGCAGGAGAAATTCTGCTAAAACATACCAAAAACATCTTCGAAATTTATCGTGAAATCGACTTTGATATGAGTTCTTTTATCAACGAACGTCAGGGTTTGTTGAGATTAGGGGCAAGCACGACAATTGCGCAATATATTATTTCGCCGGTTTTGGCCCGTTTTCATCAAAAACAAAAAGATATAAAAGTCAATTTGTTAAACGGAAATACAGAACAAATAGAAAACGCATTAATCAATAAAGAAATTGAGATTGGTATTGTCGAAGGACAATCTAAAAATCAGTCTATTAAGTACATTCCGTTTTTAAAAGACGAGTTGGTTTTGGTTTGTAATACTAAAAATCCCTACGCAAAGCAAAGCGAAATTTCGTTAGAAGATTTAAAAGCCATGAAGTTTATAACCCGGGAACGTGGTTCAGGAACACTTGAAGTTATAGAATATGCATTGAAACAACTTGACCTAAAAATCACCGATTTGCAAATCGAAATGCAATTGGGATCTACAGAAAGCATAAAATCATATTTGCTTAATTCTGATTGTTTTGCTTTTATGTCCATACATGCAGTAGGTAACGAGCTTAAAAATAATGAATTAACGGTCTTGGACGTAGCAGGTTTAGCAATAGACAGATACTTTTATATCATTACTTTGTTAGGGAAATCAGATTCGTTATCAGAGCTTTTTGTTCAAAATATTTCATCTTATTATAACTTAGAGTTATAGTCGATTGCTTTTTACGATTGGTGATTATGATATAAACGACAGACCTTTGTCAGGAAATATCAAACTCCTTATTTTGAAAACAAAACAACATACATCAGCACATTTATTTCAGGTTAACCTTTACATTCAGCAAGCACTCTTTATTTTAGTAATTGTACTGAGTATTACTTCACTAATTTCTCCGCCTGTTGCATTATTACTAGGCGTTATCATGGTCAATGTTTTTGGGAATCCTTTTGTCGAATTCAATAGCAAAGCAATTACCTATTTATTGCAATTTTCAGTAGTTGGTTTAGGATTTGGTATGAATGCTACCAGTGCACTTTCAGCTGGAAAAGAAGGTTTTTTATTGACAATATTTTCTATTTTCAGTACTCTGATATTAGGGACATTTTTGGGTAAATGGCTTAAAACCGATAAAAAAACATCCCATTTAATCTCTTGTGGTACTGCAATTTGTGGCGGAAGTGCTATTGCAGCCATTTCTCCCGTAATAAAATCAAATGACAATCAAACCTCAATTGCATTGGGAGTTATTTTTATCCTGAACTCGATCGCATTATTTGTTTTTCCGTTTATAGGTCATCAGCTTGATTTATCCCAGAAAGATTTTGGTTTATGGTGTGCAATTGCCATTCATGACACTAGCTCAGTAGTTGGTGCAGCCAATAAATATGGATCCGAAGCCTTGCAAATTGCTACAACCGTAAAATTAGCCAGAGCTTTATGGATCATTCCAATTTCGCTGTTGACAGCTGCAATTTTTAATAAAAAATCAGGAAATACCGGGACAAAAATCAAAATTCCTTACTTTATTGGCTTGTTTATAGTAGCAATGCTTTTTAATACATACGTTCCCGTAACGGCTATTGTTGCACCATACATTGTTAATATTGCTAAAATTGGCTTAACAGTAACCTTGTTTTTAATTGGCGCAACGCTTAATATAAATACCTTAAAATCAGTAGGAGTAAAGCCTTTATTACAAGGCGTTTTTCTCTGGATCTTTATTGCCGTTTTAGGTCTGGCTTCAATCTTATACTTTCATTAAAATAAAAATGAAGTTATTTTACGTTAGAAAATTTCGCAACAGCCTTGCCCACAATAGTATACCATTTGCCATTGAAAGAAAAATGCTTTTCGATTACAAAATTAAACTGCTTTTTTGTCTTCGCCATTACGCTAACTTCTTTAGGCACATCTACTTCGTAATCGTCCTCGGTATTTTTGGCTTTTTTATAGAAACCAGTTGTGGTTATCGTTATATCTCTAAAAAACTTTTTCTTGCCATCATTTACAACTGCATAAGCACTCGACCATTCTGTGCTGCCCTCACCATTATTTGAGAGTCTGTAATCACCCACCTCCATCAAAGATTGGTATTTTCCGTCGAAACCGGCAATAAGATAAAGATAACCGGTATAAGGAGCACCAGCACCACCATTTGCGTGTAGTAAAGTAAAAGCATATTGATCATCACCAATTAGTACCAATTTAGGTGCAGGAGCCTGAGCAAAAGCACCAAAAGCAGCAATACCAGGTTGAAAAGATCTCATTTGCCAGACATTCTCATTTTTTGCAAATTTTGCAACGCCAACTAAACCGCCAGAAAATCTACCCGTTTGAGAGCCGTCCTCATCATATACAGAATGGTTAAAAAACAACAGTCTAAATTCATTTCCTTTTGAATCTGTGTAATCAATATTATCAAGAATTCGGGTGGCAACACCTTGACTGTATGGAAATACCTGATCGCCTTCGACACCATTAACATCTGTGTACGAAGTAGTTTTGCAGCTTTTGCAATTCCAGCTAATAAAAGTATTGCGATCTGAAAGTTTGTATAATTTACCCGGAAACAATTTTTGCATTGTTTTTACAGCATCAAACGGATTGCTGACTTGCAATTGTCTTTTGGTATTTAAGATAGTATCGTTAACATTTTTAAGTTGTATAACATCCTGAGCAGAGCAAGTAGCGATAACCAGGAAATATAAAATAATAGATTTAGTCCAGTTCATTGTAGCGATTAGAATAGTTTAAAATTCAAATTTACATTCTTTTTCTTAGTATACTTAAAATTATTTCAGGTTTTTGAAAGCAATAATTGCAAAGGTTTAAGCCATCTTAGAGTGGTTTGAGGTTAATATTTTATCGATGTAAAAAACATCTGCAATTATGATTGTTTTATTATTTTAACATTTAGATTGTTGTAAGTTTATTTTAAATAGTTAAAAATGCGTTTTTCGTATTATAGATTGATAGAATAGCATCAGTTTTATCTTACCTAAAAATAAATATTTGCATAGTAAGATTTAATAACCACAAAACTTTATTAACTATTAAAAACCATTTTATGAAAAAACCACATTTTATTAAGCGAAGTTCAAAAACAGTAAATCTATTATTTTTAGCCTTAAGTATGACACTATTGGTGAGCTGCGAAAAAGCGGAACCAGCCAATACAAATCCGTTAGCAACAACAGAAACCGGAACATCAGAAATTCCGACTCCATCAAAATCAAATGCAACGGCAAAAACAACTTCTACTTTTGGAGACATTGGTAACGGTGTCAATTTGCAGCCTTCTTATTATAATGGAGGAAATTGTGATTTAGGCTGGAACCTTATGAAACAGAATACAAAAATAAAAACAGTCCGCATTGAAGTAGAGCCAGGTCAGGAAACAAATGCCAAAAGATGGATTGCAGAAGCCAAATCAAATGGTTTTACAGTAATTGTGAGTTATCATAAGTCGAGCGTATTGGGCTCTGACAGTACAGCTGAGTTAAATGCAGCCGCGACATGGTGGAAAAATAATTACAGCTCCTTGGGAGGTAATTTTATTGTAAACCTCTCCAACGAATGGGGAAGCCACAACATTACGCCAGCAGCCTATGCAACCGCTTACAATGCTGCCATTACCGAAGTTCGTAAAGTATACAGCGGTACAATTATTATTGATATTCCGGGTTGGGGGCAAGAAACTGCCACCGCGGCCTGTGCGGTAAAAGGATGCGCAACAGGACAAACAAAAATAACAGATACTAAAATTATACTTTCGGCACATATTTATCCCGGAGCTTACAATCAGGCAAAAGGGCGTTATATGAATACCTCTGATATTGATGATCTGGCATCGTCAGGAAGACCGTGTATGATAGGAGAATTTGGCAATAGTGGCGGATCTGGTGCAGATTGGTCCGGAATTGTTGATTATGCCAAAAACAAAGGATGGACCATTTTAGGCTGGGCATGGAACGGAGACGGAGGCCCGATGAATATGATTACACCTCAGTTCCAGTCCTATACCAGCGGAAGTGCCAAAACATACAATAAAGCGTCTTATTTTGATGTTGTTTACAATAAATTGTAAATAAAGATCTTTTTTACCGGAGCTATGTTTCTGTGTATTAAGTAAAAAGTTTAAGAATTATGCCTAATCATTTAAATTTACATAATCTTTATTAGTATTCTTTTGAATTATCCTTAAATAAAATAAATTTGCAGTTCAAATAAAATACAAATGAAAAACTTTAAAATGAAACCAAGACTAATTGCATTATTTGCATTAGCAATTGGTTTTTTGACATTATCCTGGGGAATCGTTGGTCACGAACGTATTAATAAAGCTGCTGTAATGGCTTTGCCAAATTCAATTCAGGTTTTCTTTTACAATCATATCGATTTTATTACACAAGAAGCTTCTGTGCCGGATATTCGTAAATATGCCTTGAATTATAAAGAAGAAAATCCAAGACATTATTTTGATATGGAAAACTTTGGTTCTGCTGACAGCTTACCAAAAACAATGGAAGAAGCAAAGAAAAAATACGATGCCAAGTTCCTGAACGAAAACGGAATTTTACCTTATTATATTGAAGAAATGATGGTTAAATTAACCAAAGCTTTTAAAGATAAAAATAGAGCAGAAATTTTATTTCTTGCAGCAGATTTAGGCCATTATGTAGGAGATGCGCACATGCCATTGCATACTTCTGCCAATCATGACGGACAATTGAGCGATCAAAAAGGAATTCATTCTCTTTGGGAAAGCAGGCTTCCAGAATTATTTGCTAAAAATTATAAATTAAATGTCCCGCAAGCACAATATTATGCAGATGTTCATAAAGCAACCTGGGATATGATTAATGATACACACAGCTTAGTGAAACCATTATTAGACATTGATAAAAAGCTAAGAACAGAAACTCCGGAAAATCAGGTTTTTAAGATGGATGCTGACGGAAAAGTATTGAAAAGCAAATACAATACAGCTGTTTTCTCTGATGAATATGCTAAGAAACTGCACAAAGACTTAAACGGAATGGTTGAAACTCAAATGAGAAAAGCCATTACTGCAACTGCCAGTTTTTGGTATACTGCCTGGGTAAATGCCGGAAAACCGGATTTAAGTGATTTAGATGCGCCAGCAGTTACACAAAGAAACAATCAGGCTTTAAGAGACGATCTAAAATTGTTTCAAAACGGAGATTTATTTGGAATGAGAAATCAAAACGACTAAAAAAGTTTTCAGTCTCAGTTTCATTTTACAGATGAAAAAAAGCCCCAATTCAATTGAATTTGGGGCTTTTTTAGTAAGTTCAAATGAAAACTTATTTCTGATATTTTTTATGTTTTAACATATCCGAAGCTGCCTGATAAAAAGAAATCGTCTCCTTTATCAAATCAGTTCTTTCTGTTTTCATCGGGATTTCATTGTAATCAATTTGATATTCAGGAGCAATACCTGGTTTTGTATTTATTTGCAAGTCAAATTGTTTTACCTGTTGTTTTGGTGATAAAATAGTCAGAACATTGTCTTTTATCAATCCCAAATCCTGATAAGTGGCAATAAATGCTCTTGGTTTATAATCCGGTTTTAAAACATCCTGCCCAAAAAACTTACTTTGATAGCTAAAATGTAATAATCCAAACAGAGTAGGCATAAGATCAATCTGCGACATTACCTGATTGTATTTTGCCGGTTTTAAATCCGGACTGTATATAAAAGCAGGAATTCTGTATTTGTCTAACGGAAGTTCCGTTTTTCCGGCACTAGACGCACAATGATCCGCAACAATTACAAAAACAGTATTCTTGAACCAAGGTTGTTTCCTGGCCATTTCGAAGAATTTTTGCAAGGAATAATCAGTGTATTTTACACCGCCATCACGGGATTTTATATCCCCCGGAATATCAATTTTATTATTAGGATAAGTAAAAGGCCTGTGATTACTAACCGTCATGATATGATTAAAAAACGGCTTGCTTTGTTTTGCTTCAGTATTCATGACTTTTATCGCCTTGTTGTACATATCTTCATCACAAACTCCCCAAACGTTCGAGAATGTAATCTCTTCAGGAGAAAAATTAGATTTGTCTACAATATCATAACCGTTTCCGGAATAAAAATCTCTCATGTTATCAAAGAAAGCATCGCCACCATACATGAATTTTACGTTGTAGCCTTTTTGATTAAAAATAGCTCCCGTAGAAAATTTATTTTTATTGTCTTCTCTTTTTAGTACACTTTCACCTGCTGTTGGAGGCAAACATAAAGTTACCGCTTCAAGCCCGCGAACAGTTCGATTTCCGGCAGCATACAAGTTTGTAAACTGCAAACTTTTTTGCGCAAGACTATCTAAGAAAGGTGTAATATTTTGCTCATTTCCGTACATTTTCATGAACTCAGCGCTATAACTTTCGATAGTAATTAAAACTACGTTTTTATGAATTTCTGTAGAATCACTGGTTATTTTTCGGTTTGTAGTTTGTCCTGTAATAGTAGGTAACTGTTGTTTTAAAAGAGAAAAAGCTTCTTCGTTTGACAACGTTTTATAAAATTTAAAGTAATCCAGTTTGTTGTTCTGGAAAGCAAGGTAAAATTTATACAAACCATTGGCTTGTAATTCGTTTACAAAAATATTTTTAGAATTTTCGGTCTTAGCCAAAGTTGGAATAGCAAACAAGGAGATAAAAAACAAAACAAAATAGATTCCGGTAATTTTTATTTTTTCCGTTAGAGATGGAATTTTATCGATATAGTTTCTCGAGTTTTTTAGAATAAAGTAAGTAAAAAATCCCGTTATCAAGAATAAAGCTGAAAATATTGGAACTACGGGATAAGACTGCATAATATTACCAATAACTTCATTCGTATAAATTAAGTAGTTTACTGCAATAAAGTTATATTTTACCCCAAATTCATTCCAAAAGAAATACTCGCTTATCCCATTTTGCAGGATTAATAAAACATACAAGAAAATTACAAAAGCAAACAGCCAATATCTAATTTTGTCCCTTAGTTTAGGAAGAAAAAGCAAAAGAGCAAATAATGCTGTTTTAAGCCCAACAAAAATTAATACAATTTCTGGTAAGGCACCACCATATTCATGTACAATACTCTTTCCCGATGCCAAATAAGCAAATATCGCAATAAGAACCCCTAAAATAATATAACCGGAAGGTTTACTGTATTTAGAATTCGAAATAAAAATCAAATACAGCCATAAAAATATACTCGCAACGATAAAAACAAAAAAATCAGAAATAAGACCTAATGTAAAGATTTTCAGGCCTTCAAAAAAAGTAAAAGAACTTTGTGTTATCGGATGAAAAAGCAAAACAATTCGTAATACAAAGCTTACAGCGAAATAGAATGCCGCAAGATTGTAAAATGGGGATAGTTTCTTATAAAAATTCATAGAGTTATATTTTTTTTGAGCAAAAATAATCGTTATAAATTAGTTCTGGATTAAGTTCTACTTTCAGGTTACTTAACATTCTCTTAATATTCGCTTAAGATGATTTTATTTGTGCTATTCTAATGGTTTTAAGCAATTTCTGAGATCAAAATTTTTATCTTTGAGCAACAAATATTTATATTTTAAACTAAATTAAGAAAAATAATGCACATTTTAATAGTCGAAGATGAATTAGGTATCATACAGTTTTTGCAACAAGGGTTGCAGGAAGAAGGGTATCAAATTACCACCGCCAATGATGGCTCAAAGGGTTTTGAATTGATTCAGGAACAGCACTTTGACTTGATTTTACTGGATTGGATGCTTCCTAAAATTAATGGTTTAGACCTGTGCAAAGCGATTAGAATTAAGGATCAAACAACACCAATTATTTTTTTAACTGCAAAAGATACCGTTCAGGAAACCATAGAAGGACTAAAAGCCGGAGCCAATGATTATATTAAAAAGCCCTTTAGTTTTGAGGAATTAGTAGAACGTATTAAAATTCATTTTAGAAATCAAAAACGATCTGAAATCCTGACTTTGGGAACGATTAAAATTGATTTATCAAAGCATATTGTTCTCAAAAACGAAGAAGAAATTGCACTTACCCAAAGAGAGTTTGAATTATTGACTTATCTTATCCAGAATAAAGGAAAAGTGTGCACCAGAAATCAGATTTTAAAAGATGTCTGGGAGATTAATTTTGAGTATGATACCGGAGTAATTGATGTTTTTATGAATGCCATTCGTAAAAAACTTAATCTAAAAATCGAAGAAGATTATATTAAAACAATTCGCGGTATTGGTTATATCGCTAACGACTTATAAATGTTACAATTATCCTTTAAAAACAGAATTGCATTAAACTATATTATCACGACGGGTTTATTGATTTTGGTCGTTTTTTCGGTTATTTATTCTATTGTAAAACATACCGTTTACAGTCATATCGATGAAAATATTCATGTCGAAATCAAAAATCATCTTCAGGAAATTAAAGAAGTCAGGGGCAAAGTTATCCTTATTGATGAAGAAGAATGGAACGAGCGAGAACATAATACGGTAGATGTGAATCCGGTATTTGTAGAATTTTTGGATTTAAATAAAAAGGTGGTCGAAAAAGCACCAAATTTAAAAACACAAACACTACAATTTAATGATTCAGTAGAAGATTTTGAATTATTTGATACTAAAATGGGGGATCATGCGATCAGGCAAATTCAGGTTCCGTTGCGTCTCAAAGACAAAAAAATAGGATATGTAATTGTTGCAATGTCATTGGCAGATTCAAAAATGGTGTTGAATAATTTGTTTGATATTATGTGTTTGTCGTTTCTGGGGATTTTAATATTACTGTTTTTTATAGCAAGATTTTTTGCCGGACGAAGTATAAAACCCATTAATGCGATAATCAATACTTCGAAAATCATAACAAAAGATAATTTAAAAACACGTATTACGTTGCCCAAAACGCGGGATGAATTATACACACTTTCTAAAACTATCAACAACTTATTAAATCGAATTGAAGACGCAATAGAACGCGAAAAACAATTTACATCAGATGCTTCGCACGAGTTAAGGACACCGCTTACTGTAATTAAAGGAACACTTGAAGTTTTGATTCGTAAACCAAGAGATAATAAAGAATACGAAGAGAAAATAAATTATTGTATTAAAGAAGTAGATCATTTGAATATGCTCGTAGATCAATTGTTGTTAATGGCACGTTTCGAGAACCAGAAGAAGAATATAAATACAGAAACAGTCTATCTAAATGCGTTGATTTTGGATGTTGTAACCTTGAATTCAGAGAAAATAAAGAACCAAAATATCAAAATTAACTTTGATGCACAGGAAGATTATCAAATTCAATCGGATAACTTTTTAGTCATTACAATTTTAAGGAATATCATTTCGAATGCAATAAAATACAGCAATATCAATGGCGAAGTTTCGATATTACTTTCGAATCAGAATGAAAAAATAGTTTGTAAGATATCAGATAACGGAATCGGAATTGCAAAGCAGGATTTAGAGGCGATTGTTATTCCTTTCTTTAGATCAAACTCAACAGAACATCCTGAAATAAAAGGTACAGGATTAGGATTGTCTATTGTAAAACGGGTTACAGAATTACTTCATATTAAATTTAAAATTGATAGCGAAATAGGGGTAGGAACTACTGTTGTACTTACTTTTAATGAAGATATGAAATCGTTATAGTAAATTTAAATAACGTAATAAAAAGGGTACACTTACTTTTTTTTAACAATAAACTATCGTTAAGTTAAATTAAAAATTGCTTTTTTATGAAATTAACTAGTATATTTGCAACCGAATCAAAGAATAAAAAATAAACAAATCATGATTTCTATTCAATTACATCATCATCATTTTCATTATTGCTCTCAGGCGATGTGTTAATGGTATGCATGTAAATCATCATATTTTAAAACCCGTTTGAGTACATCAAACGGGTTTTTTTAATTCCAATTCTTTGTACTCAGACTATTAATCCAAGAAAAACTAAAAAATGAGTACATTAAAAATTGCAATTCAAAAATCAGGTCGTTTAAACGAAGACAGCATTCAAATCTTAAAAGATTGCGGTATTTCTATCAACAACGGAAACGATCAGTTAAAAGCCGAAGCTTCAAATTTTCCTCTGGAAGTTTTATACCTTAGAAATTCAGACATTCCACAATATTTAATCGACGGAGTTGTTGATCTTGCTATTGTAGGCGATAACCTATTGGTAGAAAAAGGAAAACATATTGAAGTGATTCAAAAATTAGGTTTTTCGAAATGTAAAGTTTCTGTTGCCGTTCCTAAAACTTTCGAATACAATTCGATTCAGGATTTAGCAGGTTTACGTGTAGCAACTTCCTATCCTAATACGGTTAACGAATACTTTGGCTCTTTTGGATTAAAAGTTGATATTCACCAAATTTCCGGCTCTGTAGAAATCGCACCAAATATTGGTCTTGCAGATGCTATCGTTGACATTGTTTCAAGTGGAAGTACTTTGTTCAAAAACAACTTAAAAGAGGTGGAAGTAATCCTGAAGAGCGAAGCCGTTTTGGCCGTTTCTCCAAAAGTTTCATCAGAGATTCAAAAACACATCGATACCTTAAAATTTAGAATTCAGGCAGTTTTAAGAGCAAGAAGCTCAAAGTATATTTTGATGAATGTGCCAAACGATAAAATAGATGAAATTGGTAAAATTCTACCAGTTTTACGAAGCCTTACCGTTTTGCCATTGGCACAAGAAGGTTGGAGCAGCGTGCACTCAGTAATAGATAAAGATACTTTTTGGGATGTAATCGATAAATTGAAAGAAGCCGGCGCCGAAGGAATTTTAGTATGTCCAATCGAGAAAATGGTGCTGTAAAGAAAATTTCAACTCAGATTAAATTCCAATAGAAAAATTGGAACTTAATTAAATATTTTATTATGAACAAAATAGACAATCCAAAACCAGATACCTGGTCAGAAATATTAAAAAGACCTACCAAAACAATCGATGATATCGAGGTTACGGTAAAAGAAATTTTTAAAGAGGTTCAGAAAAAAGGAGATGAAGCCGTTGCAAAATACACTTCGATTTTTGACGGAATTACTTTAGAAAATTACGAAGTTACTACAGAAGAAATTCAGGAAGCTGTAAATTCAATTTCGACCGAATTAAAAGATGCGATTGAGTTGGCAAAAGGGAATATTTACAAATTTCACACCGCTCAAAAAACAGAAAGAATTTCGATAGAAACTACAGCTGGTGTAAAATGCTGGCAGGAAAAGCGACCAATTCAGAAAATTGGTTTATACATTCCGGGCGGAACAGCACCTTTGTTTTCGACTGTTTTAATGCTGGCAGTTCCAGCTGAAATTGCAGGATGCAAGGAAATTGTTTTATGTTCTCCACCGGATAAAACCGGAAAAATAAATCCAGCAATTTTATATGCTGCTAATTTATGTGGTGTAACCAAAATTCTAAAAGTAGGGGGAATCCAGGCGATTGCAGGAATGACATTTGGTACAAAATCGATTCCTAAAGTATATAAAATTTTTGGTCCTGGTAATCAGTTTGTAACAGTAGCAAAACAGTTGGCAACACAATTTGGGGTAGCGATAGATATGCCCGCCGGACCATCAGAATTATTGGTTGTAGCAGATGATACCGCAGTTCCGGCTTTTGTAGCTTCAGATTTGTTATCTCAGGCAGAACACGGAACCGACAGTCAGGTTATTTTAGTTTCGACTTCAAGAAAACTAATCGATGCTGTCGAAAATGAAATTCAGATTCAGCTCGATCAGCTTCCCAGAAAAGCTATTGCCAAAAAAGCTATTGAAAATTCGAAACTAATTTATGTAGAAAACGATCAGATTGCATTAGAATTAATCAACGAATATGGACCGGAACACTTTATAATCTGCTCAGAATTTGATGATTTCTATTGTAATGGCATACTAAACGCAGGTTCTGTTTTTATTGGAAATTATACACCGGAAAGTGCTGGAGATTATGCATCGGGAACCAATCATACCTTACCAACAAACGGATACGCAAAGAATTATAGCGGAGTAAATCTGGATAGCTTTATGAAAGCAATGACTTTTCAGAAAATATCAAAAAAAGGAATTCAAAACATTGGCAAAGCAATCGAAATTATGGCTGAAGCCGAAGGTTTGCAAGCGCATAAAAATGCTGTGACGCTTCGCTTAAAGAGTTTGGAAGAAAGAGAATAGAGGAAAGAGAATAGAGGAAAGAGAATAGAAAAAAGAAAAAAGAGAAAAGAGTATAGAATAAAGAGTATAGAATAAAGAGTATAGAATAAAGAGAAAAGAGGAGAGATTTTATAGAGTTAGATTTGAGTCTATATTCTATACTCTTTATTCTTTAATCTTCTCCTTAAAAATAAAAAAATGAAATTCGATATAAATACTATAACACGTGAAAACGTAAAAACATTAAAACCATATTCGTCTGCAAGAGATGAGTTTGAAGATTTTGATACTGCCGAAATGATTTTTTTGGATGCCAATGAAAACCCGTTTCAAAATGGTGTAAATCGTTACCCTGATCCGCAGCAAAACTCCGTAAAAGCGATTTTGGCAAAGAATAATAAGGTAAAAGCATCTCAGATTTTATTAGGAAACGGAAGTGATGAAGTTTTGGATTTGCTTTTCAGAGCTTTCTGTGAGCCAAAAACGGATAATATTATTTCGTTGCCGCCTACTTACGGAATGTACGGCGTTCTGGCTAACATCAACGCGGTAGAAAACAGGGAAGTTTTACTTTCGACAGATTTTCAGCCAGAGGTCGGGAAGATTTTAGATGCTGTTGATGACCATACAAAAATTATCTTTTTATGCTCACCAAATAATCCAACAGGGAACTCTTTTTTGGATGAAAGCGTAGTAAAGTTGCTTCAGAATTTTAAAGGTTTGGTGGTAATTGATGAAGCCTATATTGATTTTTCGGATAAAGAAAGCTGGTTGACAGAAATCGATGAATACCCCAATTTGGTAATTACTCAGACTTTGTCAAAAGCGTATGGTCTGGCAGGAATTCGTTTAGGAATTTGTTATGCTTCCGAAGTTGTAATTTCGGTTTTAAACAAAATAAAACCTCCTTATAACGTAAACGAATTAACACAGCAAAGAGCAATAGTCAGACTGAATGATTCTGACAAGATAAAACAGGAGATAGCCTCTATTGTTGAGCAAAGACAAGAGTTGCTTAAAGTATTACTTGAAGTTGGTTTTGTAGAAAAAGTGTATCCTACAGAGGCGAATTTTATATTGGTAAAAGTAGATGATGCTAATAAAAGATACGATCAATTAATTGCAAAAGGAATTGTAATTCGTAACAGAACAACTCAGCCTTTATGCGAAAATTGCCTCCGATTTACGATTGGAATTCCGGAGGAAAATGCAGTTTTGATTAAAGAATTGAAGTTATTGAAGTAAAAATATAGGCCACAGATTGCACAGATTGAACGGTTTTTTTCACGCAGATTTTGCTGATTAAAGCAGATTTAATTTTGATTTCTAATTAGGAATAAATCTGCGTGAATCTGCTCAAATCTTTTAAAATCTGCGTTAAACAAGAATTAGTAAAAATTCGTGCAATTCGTGGCAAAAGAAAAATCCATTTAATCTGTGCAATCTGTGGCAAAAAAATAATTATGAAAAAAGTACTTTTTATCGATCGTGACGGAACGATTGTTTTAGAACCTGAAAATTATCAATTGGATGCTTTGGAGAAAGTAGAATTTTATCCAAAAGCTTTTCAATATTTGGCTAAAATCGCCAATGAATTAGATTACGAATTGGCGATGGTAACGAATCAGGACGGACTAGGAACGGATAGTTTTCCGGAAGATACATTCTGGCCAACCCAAAATTTTATCTTGCGGGCTTTTGAAAACGAAGGTGTTTTATTTGATGATATTTTTATAGACAGATCGTTTCCGGAAGATAATGCACCAACACGCAAGCCCAGAACGGGAATGTTGACAAAATATTTGAATAATCCCGACTATGATCTGGCAAATTCATTTGTATTAGGAGATCGCCTGACTGATGTAGAATTGGCAAAAAATCTGGGAGCAAAAGCGATTTTTATCAATGATAATGACGGAATAGGCAGTAACGAAATAGCATCGAAACGGGAAGAATTAGATCAAACGATCATTCTTCAAACCACGAGTTGGAAAACAATATATGAGTTTTTGAAACTAGAAGCACGTTCAGCTTCGATAACGCGTAAAACGAATGAAACGGATATTTTTATCGATTTGAATCTTGAGGGAACGGGAAAAAGCAAGATAGAAACCGGAATTGCATTTTTTGATCACATGTTGGATCAAATTGCACGTCACGGTCAAATGGATTTAGAAATACTTGTAAAAGGGGATCTCGAAGTCGATGAACACCACACAATCGAAGATACGGCTATTGCTTTGGGAGAAGTTTTTGCCAAAGCATTAGGAAACAAATTAGGGATCGAACGTTACGGTTTTTGTTTGCCAATGGACGATTGTTTAGCACAGGTAGCGATCGATTTTGGAGGAAGAAACTGGCTGGTTTGGGAAACGGAATTTAAACGCGAAATGGTTGGTAAAATGCCAACAGAAATGTTTTATCATTTTTTTAAATCGTTTTCTGACGGGGCAAAAGCAAACATCAACATAAAAGCCGAAGGAACGAACGAACACCATAAAATCGAAGCCATTTTTAAAGCTTTTGCAAAAGCGATAAAAGTAGCCGTAAAAAGAGATACAGAAAAAATGATTTTGCCAAGTACAAAGGGAATGCTTTAATTGAGTGTAAAGGCAAAAGTCATAAAGTTCTAAGGTTTAAATTATGAATATTTTAGAGAGACTTTAAGGCTTTTGATTTTACAACATTAAGACTAAATAATAAATGAAAATAGTAATTATAAATTACGGCGCAGGAAATATTCAGAGCATTATGTTTGCGATTGAAAGACTTGGTTTTAAAGCTGTTTTGAGTAACAATCGTGAAGAAATTCTGGCGGCAGACAAGGTAATTTTCCCCGGAGTTGGCGAAGCCAGCTCAGCGATGAAAAAACTAAAAGAAAGTGGTTTAGACAGTTTGGTTCCCACTTTAAAACAGCCCGTTTTAGGTATTTGTTTAGGAATGCAGCTAATGTGTAACTTATCTGAAGAAGGAAATACCAAAGGTTTGGGAATTTTTGATGTTGATGTAATTAAATTCACATCCAAAGTAAAAGTCCCACAAATGGGGTGGAATCAGATTTATGATTTAAAATCGGATTTGTTTGAAGGAATTTCAGAGAACGAATTCATGTATTTGGTACATAGTTTTTATGCTCCTGATTGTGCCGAAAGCATTGCGACAAGCAATTATGAGTTAGAATATGCATCGGCGTTGCAGAAAAACAATTTTTACGGAACGCAATTTCATCCGGAGAAAAGTGGTGCGATTGGAGAAAAAATATTAGAGAATTTCTTAAAATTAAAAAGTTGAATAATTTAAAGGTTTAGCTTAATCTTTAAATTATTGAATTTTTAAATCTTTTAATAAAAAAATAAATGAGAATAATACCAGCCATAGATATCATTGACGGAAAATGCGTTCGCTTGTCCAAAGGTGATTATGATACCAAAATAATATACAATGAGAATCCGCTTGAAGTAGCAAAATCATTTGAAGCACACGGAATCGAATATTTGCATTTAGTAGATCTTGACGGAGCAAAATCGAGTAAGATTGTCAATTATAAAATCCTGGAACAAATTGCGACACAAACCAGTTTAAAAATTGATTTTGGAGGAGGATTAAAGTCAGATGATGACTTGAAAATAGCTTTCGAAAGTGGTGCAAATCAAATTACAGGCGGAAGCATTGCGGTAAAAAACAGAGCGATATTCGAAAAATGGATTTCAGAATATGGCTCAGACAAAATTATTCTTGGAGCTGATGCCAAAGACGAGAAAGTGGCCATTTCAGGTTGGTTAGAAGATTCAAATGAAGATCTGATTCCGTTTATTCAGGATTACCAAATCAAAGGAATCCAGTATGTTATTTGTACTGATATCGCAAAAGACGGAATGCTTGAAGGTCCTAGTTTTGATCTGTATAAGAAAATATTAAAAGAAGCAATTGGTGTAAAACTAATTGCCTCAGGTGGCATCTCTACTTTTGATGAGCTTCCTAAGTTAGCCGAATTAGGCTGTGAAGGAACCATCATAGGAAAAGCAATTTATGAAGGAAGAATTACTTTGAAACAATTGGAGAATTATATTTTAAATAAATAGATAATTTCGCAAAGGCACTCAAAGAAAGCGCAAAGATTCACGAAAATTTTGCGTAGCTCTGTGAGACTTCGTGAATCTCTGTGAAACAACTAAAAAAATGTTAGCAAAAAGAATCATTCCTTGTTTGGATATAAAAAACGGAAGAACCGTAAAAGGCGTTAATTTTGTTGACTTGCGCGATGCGGGAGATCCGGTTGAACTGGCAGAAATTTATTCGGCTGAAGGTGCTGATGAATTGGTTTTTCTGGATATTTCGGCTACCGAAGAACGTCGTAAAACCTTGGTAAACATGGTACGAAGTGTTGCAGAGAAAATTAATATTCCGTTTACGGTTGGCGGTGGAATTTCATCTGTCGAAGATGTAGAAATTCTCTTGAATAACGGTGCAGATAAAGTTTCTATAAACTCATCGGCAGTCAAGAATCCGCAATTAATTAATGATTTGGCTCAAAAATTTGGAAGCCAGTGTGTTGTTGTAGCCATCGATGCCAAACAAATTAACGGGCAATGGATCGTACATTTGGTTGGCGGAAAAGTACCAACAGAACTTAATTTATTCGACTGGGCGGTTGAAGTAGCCAAACGCGGTGCAGGTGAGATATTGTTTACCTCAATGGACAATGACGGAACCAAAAATGGCTTTGCAAACGAAGCTTTGGCAAAATTATCAACTTTAATTAATATTCCGATTATAGCCTCTGGTGGTGCCGGAAATATTCAGCATTTTGTAGATTCATTCAAGGCAGGAAAAGCTGATGCGGCTTTGGCTGCGAGTGTTTTTCACTTTAAAGAAATCGAGATTAAGACTTTGAAAGAGGAACTTAGAAGTAATGGAATTGAGGTTAGACTTTAGAAAATAGAGTTGAGAAGCAAGAGAATAGAAGCAAGAGAATAGAAGCAAGAATATAGAAACAAGAAATAAAAATATAGAATTAGGATTAAGATCTAAAAATCTGAACTCTAAAATCTAAAATCTAAAATAATTATGGACATAGATATAAAAAGTGCACACGGATTGATTCCGGCGATTATTCAGGATTCTGAAACAAAAAATGTTTTGATGTTGGGATATATGAACGAAGAATCACTGCAAAAAACAATTGAAACTCAAAAAGTAACTTTCTTTAGCCGCTCTAAACAAAGACTTTGGACAAAAGGCGAAGAGAGTGGTAATTTTTTGAACTTGGTAAGTATTAAAAATGATTGCGATGGCGATACACTTTTAATTCAGGTAAAACCAGTTGGGCCAACCTGTCATACAGGCGCTGATACCTGTTGGCAAGAAGAGAATTTAGCCAATTATGGTTTTATTTCGACCCTTGAAAGTACAATCAAAACGAGAAGAGAAAATGCCGATTCCGAGAAAAGCTATGTAGCTTCTTTATTTGAAAAAGGAATCAATAAAATTGCTCAAAAAGTAGGCGAAGAAGCTGTAGAAGTCGTTATAGAAGCCAAAGATGATAATGACGATTTGTTTTTAAGCGAAAGCGCTGATTTATTATTTCACTATTTGATTTTATTGCAGGCAAAAGGCTTCCAACTGAATGATGTTGTTGATGTTTTGAAGAAACGTCAGAAATAGCTTATTTTTTAAAGGCAAGAAGATAAAATTGCATTATAATTTATAGCTATTATAGTTTTAAACATAATGCAATTTTTTGTGTTTAATATTTTAAAAAAAAGTACATTTAATTTCTCTAAATATTCTTTTATGAAATTGTATATCTGTTTGTTGATGCTGTTAAATACTTGTTTTAATTACGCTTTTAAAAAACATGAAGTACCATATTCAATTGTTATTGCAAAGTCAGATTTAATAGTTGACGGAACAATTTCTAAAGTTTCAAAGAATGAATATGAATTTACAATAAGCCAGTTTGTAAAAGGGAAATCAGCCTTAAAAATCAAGGTTTCGATCTGGAAGGAATGGATTTGTGATCCAAGAATTAAAGAGCTAAAAACTGGTCAGAGATTAATTTTGTTTTTAGAAAAATTGCCTAATGATAATTTTAGCCCAATCAATGATAGTACCGGCGAGATATATGTAGATAATGATTCTTTTGAAAATATATTTCTACCAAAAGAATTTACTAATCCCAAAGTTTTAAAAGAGGGAATCTCAATGTTCTTACAAACTTATAAAGTGTATGGAGATTTAAATGATCGGTTTTTGCAAAATGTTTCTATTCAGTCCAATAAATCTATATTTGAAATTTATAAAATGAAAAAAAATAATAAGGTTTTTGATTTTTTAGTTGGTAATGATGTGCCTTATTCTGAAGTCAAATATAATTTGATACCACAGTTTATCAATTAAAGATTAAAAAAAAGAAGTCAGGAAAAAAACGGAATAAAAAATCCGCATAAATCCGTGCTTTCGCTTTAGCGAATCCGCGTCATCCGCGTGCCATTTCAACGTTACTCCACAAACTCAAAAACTGCGAATTCTTCCGGTTGATGAAACCCAAATTTTAAACTCTTATAAGGTTGTAAGGCAAGATATTCTGTTGTGTTACCGTAATCAATTCTAAAAGCATTTCCTCTCCATTTAGTTCCAACCTTTGGTTTACTGAAATTACCATTTTTAATAGTTTGTAAGCTCAAAAACGAAATCTTAATTTCGGTATTAAAACCTTCGGGAGTTATTTTGCTCACGGTTTCTAATCCTGAAATATCAAAAGCCATAGTAGTATCCCAGCCACCACAAGTTGGCGAAATACATTTTAGTAACATATCATAATTGGAAGAAAAAGCATTTACCCCAACTTCTATATAATTTTGACCATCGCCATCCGGATCGATAAATATTTCGACTAAATCATCTGTACTAAAAATAGGAGAATCCTTTTTTTGCACTTTTCCTATTATTTTAGAATCAGCAGAACGATAGGCAATGTAAAGATTTTCATCATTCCAAGAAAGGGAGACCGTCGTATTTTGAGTGGCTTTTTGACCAGAATTATGAATCACAAACGGACCAGAAAAAGGAGTTTTCCAATCGGATAAATCACCATCTACAGTTATTTTTTCATTTGTTTTATGAATCAAAATACTCTGCGAATAACTTGTTATCGAGCACATAAAAGCTAAAACACTTACGATTGGATTAATTTTCATAAATAGTATAAATAATTTCTATTGGCTAAAATACAGAAGAATAAATGAATTTTAACATTAAAATTTCCGAATCGGAATTGTAAAATCATTTAATACTTGATTCGAATGTTTACATTTGTTGAACTTTAAGCGGGTTAAAATACCTGAGTTGTTTCGATTAAAAAGAAAATATTTACTTCGTATGAAAAAATACTTTGGTGGCGTTTTTATCGCCTTTTTGTTTGGTTTTACTGCCAATGCACAAGGACTTCTCAATAAGTCTGAAACGGTTTTTACACATCAGGATTCTTTACGCGGAAGCATTACCAAAGAACGCGCCTGGTGGGATTTAAAATACTATCATTTGGATGTAAAAGTAAATCCAAAAGACAAAACGATTACAGGTTCGAATACAGTTCGATATACGGTTTTAACGGCGTATAATAAAATGCAAATTGACTTGCAGGAACCCATGCAAATTTACAAAGTAACGCAGGACGGCAAGGAATTGAAGTTTGAGAGAGAAGGAAATGCATTTTTTATTCAATTATCGGCTGCGCAAAAAGTTGGAGAGACCAAAGAGATCGTGATTTCATTTGGAGGAAAACCCAAAGAGGCAATCAAACCACCATGGGATGGTGGAATTACCTGGAAAAAAGACAAAAACGGAAAAGATTTTATTGCGTCTTCCTGCCAGGGATTAGGCGCCAGCGTTTGGTGGCCATGTAAAGATCACATGTATGACGAAGTCGAAAATATGTTGATTAGCGTAAATGTTCCGGGAGATTTGACAGATGTCTCAAATGGAAGATTAAAAAGCGTTAAAAAAGAAAAAGACGGTACAAAAACCTTTAATTGGTATGTTTCGAACCCCATAAACAATTATGGTGTGAACATAAATATTGGGGATTACGTAAATTTTTCAGAGAAATACAAAGGAGAAAAAGGCGATTTGGACTGTAATTACTATGTTTTAAGAGATAATCTGGCTGTAGCCAAAGAGCAATTTAAAGATGTGCCCAGAATGCTAAAAGCTTTTGAGAACTGGTTTGGACCGTATCCGTTTTACGAAGACAGTTATAAATTGGTCGAAGCGCCTTATTTAGGAATGGAGCACCAAAGTAGCGTAACGTACGGAAATGGTTTTAAAAACGGGTATTTAGGTCGTGATTTAAGCGGAACAGGCTGGGGATTAAAATTTGATTTTATAATTATTCATGAATCGGGACACGAATGGTTTGCAAATAATATTACATACAAAGATATTGCAGATATGTGGATTCACGAGAGCTTTACCAACTACTCTGAAAGTTTATTTTTAGAATTTTATTATGGAAAAGATGCTGCTGCAGAATATGTGATTGGATGTCGAAAAGGTATCCAAAACGATAAACCAATTATTGGTCATTATGATGTAAACAACGAAGGATCAGGCGATATGTACCCAAAAGGGGCAAATATGTTGCACATGATTCGTCAGGTTATAAATGATGATGCCAAATGGAAATCGATTTTAAGAGGATTAAACAGTACTTTTTACCATCAAACTGTTACAAGTAAACAAATCGAGGATTATATCAATACACAATCCGGAATTAACTTTAACAGAGTTTATGCGCAATATCTGACTACGACGCAAATTCCGGTTTTTGAGTATATTTTTAAAAATGGATCTTTTGGATATCACTGGACAAATTGTGTTTCTAAATTTGATATGCCGGTTAGAGTGACGTTAAATGGTGAAGAAATGTGGTTAAAACCAACTACAGAATGGAAATCTGAAAAAACTACGAATGAAAACAGATCGATAGTAGTCGATAAAAACTTTTATGTAACGAGTTCTAATATTGTTGAATAATTTCTTTTTAAATTTCAATATTTTAATACCGATAGTTATCGGGCCCAAATTCCAAATTGTTGGAGTTTGGGATTTTTTATGCTTACTAAGCCCTTAAGGTTTTTACCTCAAGGCTCGGAAATTCAGGATTCGTTTATTATATGAATTTTGTAGAGAAGTATTTTATAGTATTTTGTTTCGTTTGTACGAATATTACCTTTTTATTTTTAACTTAGACCGCAATCAACCGGAAGTAAATTATTTATTTCTAATGCGTTAAAGCGAAATCCGAAAAGCTAACAGAGTAGGAAAAAAACAAACCATGCTATTATGAAAAATTTAAAAAACCTAAAAAACATTGAAATTTTGACTAAGGACGTACAGAAATTTATAATTGGTGGCGGTCTTCCGTACGTGAACCCAACAATAGGTTTGTGCGATAGATTGTGTGGTGAAGCTGGTGGAGTTTTATCCAATACACCGGGTAGAGGAGATGTTTGCCTCGCAGGCACATCGACATGCTGTTATTGCAGATAGATTAAAACAAAAGGCTTCCAAATATTTGGAAGCCTTTTATATTAACGACTATTTAGTTTTGCTTTTTCTTTTATTATATCAGCAATTTTTCTATTCTCGATTTTGCTCTCAAGCCACGAAATAATATCCAGATATAAAAAAGCTCTTTTTTCGTATGTGTTTTTTTCAAGCTCTACAAAACGGGCATGCATTTTTTTGAATTCTTTTTTAATATCAGCAGGATAAAAATTATTCAGGTTTCTTAAAAATTTGATGATTTCTTTTTGAACTTCATGTAAGTCATTCATTTTCAATAAGAATTTGTAGGTGTTTTTAAGATGATTGTCCAGATAGTAATCTTTTCCTAACTCATAATGTGCTATTAAAGACAAAAGTCTTGCAAAACACATTAAATCTTCCCGCATGCTTAAATTCTTGTTATTGATAATTTTATCCAGATAAAAGATGCATTCTGTATATTTTTCATTTCCAAAATAAATGGAAGCAATTTTATAGAAAAACAACATTTCGTGATGCTCATCAAGATGTTCACTATGTATTTTTATCTTTTCTAAAATCTCTGGTATCAAATATTCGCTTTCATCAAATGTACCTTCAAGAATGTGCAAATTTAATTTATTATTGTAAACGTATAAAAAGGATAGCGATGCAATGTTATCATTTGCAGGGAATTTTTCATCCTGAATTGTTGCTTCTAAAAGCGACAGGTATTTCTTGAAATTCGATTTGTATTTCAGCATATACAAGGACTCCAGAAAATAATGATTTCCTTTTAAGAAAAATACCGGATTCTGATAAATCATATTGGGGTTATCGTAAAACAGTGTAACCCATTTATAAGCATATTTATAACTTGCGAGGAAATCCTGAACCAGAAAACTTCGCCATAGATTGGCATTGTAAAACCAATATTTTTCGCGGAAACCAAATTTGCTTTCGTCTAACTTTGCGATATGTTTGTTAAAATAATCATCGATATATTTATACTCCTCGTCATTTTTTACGTAACCTGTTTTTAGCATTATTCCGTATAGTTGTAGCGAAAGGTTTGATAATTTGCTCGATATTGTATTTCTGTAATTTAGTTCTTTTGCCTGAATGACCAATTCATCGGCACGACCCTGAATACTTCGCGTAATATATTGCGATTCGATCAGTTTTTCGAATTCAACAATTTCATACGCCATATATTTTTCGTCATTTTCAAGCGCAATAATTTTGGTTTTATCCAGAATTTTTAAACTCTGTTTATAAAGACCTTTATTATATAAGATTCCGGCAAAATCTATTTGTTCACGCAATTGATAACGGATGTTCTGGCTTGGGATATTTAATCGAATACTAACCAGGATTTGTTTGTACAGGTATGATTTTAAGTTAGATAGCTGTACTTTTTTTATGATCCCACTCTTTAGAATAAGTTTTTCATCATAGTTTTCAGATTTATCTAAAATATTAAACAATTCGATGAATTTAGTATTTGAACTTGTTTCTAACCGGCTTGCAAAAATCTTAAACTGTCTTTTTTCGGATTTAGAAAGTGATTTTATTAGTACAAATAAGAAATCTTTTTGATGGTTAGCCATTGTAAAATATAATAATATAACTTATTGATTATAAGTTGATTAATGCATTATAAATTGTGTTATGAACAGTATAATTTCATTAAAATGAATTTCGTACTGAAGAAGTACAATATATATTTGTTATCAAGATGTGAAATTACATTAAATAAATGAATATGAATAGAGAGAAAGTTCAAATTTTTGACACCACTTTGCGCGATGGTGAACAAGTTCCAGGATGTAAGTTAGATACTAAGCAAAAATTAGTTATCGCAGAACGACTTGATAAAATGGGAGTTGACGTTATCGAAGCAGGTTTTCCTGTCTCAAGTCCGGGCGATTTTTTATCGGTCTCTGAGATTTGTAAAATTGTAGAAAATGCAACCGTCTGCGGACTAACAAGAGCCGTAAAAAACGACATTGATGTTGCTGCAGCTGCCCTAAAGTATGCTAAAAGACCTAGAATCCACACAGGAATCGGAACATCTGAATCTCATATTCTCCATAAATTAAATACCACAAGAGAAGACATTATTGCCAGAGCAAAATTTGCAGTATCACACGCAAAATCTTATGTAGAAGATGTTGAGTTTTATGCAGAAGATGCCGGCAGAACTGATAACGCTTTCCTTGCAAAAGTTTGTGAAGAAGTGATTAAATCCGGTGCTACCGTATTAAATATCCCTGATACAACAGGATATTGTTTGCCGGAAGAATACGGTGCAAAAATTAAATATTTAAAAGAAAACGTAAAAGGTATCGAAAACGTGATCCTTTCATGTCACTGTCATAATGATTTAGGAATGGCAACTGCAAACTCTATCGCAGGTGCTATAAATGGAGCAAGACAAATAGAATGTACGATTAATGGTATTGGAGAAAGAGCCGGAAACACTGCGCTGGAAGAAATAGTAATGATTTTTAAACAACATCCTTACTTAAATTTAGATACCAATATCAACACAAGAGAGTTGAACGAAATGAGCCGATTAGTTTCTGAAAGTATGGGAATGATCGTGCAACCTAATAAAGCTATTGTTGGAGCTAACGCTTTTGCACACAGTTCAGGAATTCATCAGGATGGTGTGATCAAAAACAGAGCAACTTACGAAATCATGGATCCGCTGGATGTGGGCGTAAACGAATCTTCGATTATCCTTACAGCCAGAAGCGGAAGAGCAGCATTGGCTTATCGTGCTAAAAAAGTAGGTTACGAATTGACAAAAGTACAATTAGATATTGTATATGTTGAGTTCCTGAAATTTGCCGATATTAAAAAAGAAGTAATAGATGCAGATATTCATCAAATTATTGAAGCTTCGAAAATTGAAGGGGATTTGATTAGAAGTTAGTTAGCAAGATTTATAGAGAATAGAATAAAGAACAAAGAACAAGATGTTTTAACACATAGAAACATAGGTTTTAAATGTGTTAAAAAATAATTTCAACAAACGAAAAGAAAAAAAATAATAAAGATTTAAATACATAAAGAACGAGACGTTATGAATTTGAAAATAGCAGTATTACCGGGTGACGGAATTGGACCAGAGGTAATTTTACAAGCCAAGAAAGCTTTATACGCAATAGGCGAGGTGTACAATCACGAATTTGTTTTTGAAGAGGCGCTTATGGGAGCAATTGCCATTGACAAAACAGGAAATCCTTTGCCGGAACAAACTTTAAATCTGTGTTTAAATACAGATGCAGTTTTGTTTGGCGCTATTGGAGATCCTAAATATGACAATAACCCAAATGCAAAAGTTCGTCCGGAGCAAGGATTATTGAGGCTTCGTAAAGAGCTGGGATTGTTCGCTAATATTCGTCCGATAAAGCCTTATAAAGCGTTAATAGATGCTTCTCCTCTAAAAAGAGAAATTATCGACGGAGCTGATTTTACTATTTTCAGAGAATTAACAGGTGGTGCTTATTTTGGAGCAAAAACATTAAATGAAGAGGGAACACACGCTTCGGATTTATGCGAATATTCAGAAGAAGAAATTACCCGAATTGCACATTTGGCTTTTAAAGCGGCACAGAACAGACGCAAAAAACTTACGATGGTAGATAAAGCAAATGTTTTAGAAACCTCCAGATTGTGGAGAAAAGTAGTTCAGAAAGTGAGTTTGAATTACCCTGACGTTGCTTTAGATTTTTTATTTGTAGATAATGCCGCGATGCAGATTATTTTAAATCCAAAACAATTTGATGTGATTTTGACAGAGAATTTATTTGGAGATATTTTATCAGATGAAGCAAGTGTTATTACAGGATCTATAGGATTATTGGCATCTGCATCTCTGGGAGAAAAAAATGCTTTGTTCGAGCCCATTCACGGTTCTTACCCTCAGGCAAAAGGAAAAAATATTGCCAATCCTATTGCTTCAATTTTATCTGCTGCAATGTTATTAGAGCATTTTGGTTTGTTTAAAGAAGCAAATGTAATTTATCAGGCAGTCGAAAAAGCGATCGAATACAAAGTTGTTACAGTAGATCTAAAACCGGATTCAAAATTTGGTACAAATGAAGTAGGAGAGTTTGTTTCTAATTTCATTTTTAGCAAAGATGACTTACTGTATTTTAATAATGATAATGTTCATATCGGTCAATCGACAATTGTTTAGGTTTTTTATTAAAATATTAGAATAAATAACAAGAAGTATGTGAAATGTTGAGATTTTATTTTTTTAGTCCTGTAAGTTTTCATACTTTTGTGACACTAAAAAATAAATAATGCAAATCTCAATTATTATTACTTCTGTCTTTGTTGTCAATGTGATTATCACATCTGCGAAGGGAATGGTATAAATATAATTGAAAAACTATATTAGAAACCTTCCAAATACTGGAAGGTTTTTTTTTGAATAAAAATTAAAATAAATAATACAATAATGGAATTAAATAAGTACAGCAAAACCATCACTCAAGATCAAACACAACCAGCAGCGCAAGCAATGTTGTACGGTATTGGTTTAACTGAAGAAGATTTGAAAAAAGCACAAGTTGGTATTGTTAGTATGGGTTACGATGGTAACACGTGCAACATGCACTTGAATGATTTAGCAAAAGATGTCAAGAAAGGTGTTTGGGATGTAGATTTAGTTGGACTTATTTTTAATACTATTGGTGTTAGTGACGGAATTTCAAACGGAACCGAAGGAATGCGTTTTTCATTAGTTTCCCGTGATGTAATTGCAGATTCTATTGAGACAGTTGCAGGGGCACAATGGTATGATAGTATTATTGCGATTCCTGGTTGTGATAAAAATATGCCTGGAGCTTTGATCGCTATGGGAAGATTAAACCGTCCGTCTCTTATGGTTTACGGAGGATCAATTCATTCCGGAAAATGGAAAGGAGAATCCCTTAATATTGTATCTGCTTTTGAAGCTTTGGGGAAAAAAGTAAAAAACGAAATTACTCCGGAGGATTTTAAAGGTGTTATTCAAAATGCATGTCCGGGTGCTGGTGCTTGTGGCGGAATGTATACGGCAAATACGATGTCGTCTGCAATCGAAGCATTGGGTATGAGTTTACCATACAGCTCTTCGAATCCTGCTTTAAGTCAGGAAAAAAGAGACGAATGTCTTGCTGCCGGAGCCGCAATCAAGATTTTATTAGAAAAAGATATTAAACCCAAAGATATCATGACCCGTAAAGCTTTCGAAAATGCAATTACAATTGTTGCTGTTTTAGGAGGTTCTACAAATGCAGTTATGCACTTAATAGCAATGGCTCACGCTGTTGATATTAAAATCACATTAGATGATTTTCAGGCAATAAATGATAAAACACCAGTATTGGCAGATATGAAACCAAGTGGTAAGTATATGATGGAAGATATTCATGCTGCGGGAGGAATTCCATCTGTAATGAAATATTTATTGAAAGTAGGATTAATTCACGGAGATTGTTTAACCGTAACCGGAAAAACTGTAGCTGAAAACTTAGCTTCTACGCCGGATTTACAAGACGGTCAGGAAGTAATTCATGAAATTCAAAAAGCGTTGAAACCTACCGGAAATATTCAGGTTTTATACGGAAATCTTGCTTCTGAAGGTGCTGTAGCAAAAATTAGCGGAAAAGAAGGAGAATATTTCGAAGGTCCTGCTGTTGTATTTGAAGGGGAGTTTGAAGTAATTCCCGGTCTTGAAGCCGGAAAAATAAAACCAGGTAATGTAGTCGTCATCAGGTATTGTGGACCAAAAGGTGGTCCGGGGATGCCTGAAATGCTGAAGCCTACATCTGCGATTATTGGAGCCGGATTAGGAAGCAGTTGTGCTCTTATAACAGACGGCAGATTCTCTGGAGGTTCACATGGCTTTGTGGTAGGACACATTACACCAGAGGCTTATGATGGTGGTGGTATTGCCTTAGTAAAAGATGGAGATTTAATTGCTATCGATGCTGTAAATAATACAATCAACCTGAAAATATCTGACGAAGAATTTGCAGCTCGTAAAGCGGCGTGGGTTCAACCACCGCTAAAAGTTACAAAAGGAGTTTTGTTTAAATACGCAAGATCGGTTTCAAGTGCTTCTACAGGTTGCGTTACCGACAATTAATCGACAAAAAAAAATGAAATCTGAAATATAATAATTTCAATTTCTAAAAAATATAATTACCAAAAATGGGAAAGATAAAAATATCAGGCGCCGAAGCCGTTATTAGATGTTTATTAGCAGAAGGAGTAGACTTGGTTTACGGATATCCTGGAGGAGCCATAATGCCGGTTTATGACGAATTGTATAAATTTCAGGATCAATTACACCATGTTTTAGTTCGCCACGAACAAGGTGCCACACATGCAGCTCAGGGTTATGCCAGAGCTACAGGAAAAGTTGGGGTAGCAATTGCTACTTCTGGTCCGGGAGCTACAAACTTAGTAACCGGAATTGCAGATGCGCAAATCGATTCTACACCAATGGTTTGTATTACGGGTCAGGTAGGAAAACATTTACTTGGTTCTGATGCTTTTCAGGAAACAGATATTATCGGAATTTCAACTCCGGTTACCAAATGGAATTATCAGGTTACAGAAGCTTCGGAGATACCGGAAATCATTGCAAAAGCGTTTTATATCGCACGTTCCGGTCGTCCGGGTCCGGTATTAATCGATATTACTAAAAACGCTCAGTTTGATGAGTTCGAATTTAGTTATGAAAAATGTACGGCAATTAGAAGTTATGTTCCGGTTCCGAAATTAAAATTAGACAAAGTTGCCCAAGCTGCCGCTTTGATCAATACTGCCAAAAAACCTTTTATTGTTTTTGGTCAGGGAATTATTCTTGGTCAGGCCGAAGAGCAACTAAAAGCTTTAATCGAAAAATCAGGTGTTCCTGCGGGCTGGACTATTTTAGGTCTTTCTGCTTTGCCAACAGATCATCCGTTAAATGTTGGTATGTTAGGAATGCACGGCAATTACGGACCAAATATGCTTACCAACGAGTGCGATGTTTTAATCGCATTGGGAATGCGTTTTGATGATCGTGTAACCGGAAATCTAAAAACGTATGCCAAACAGGCAAAAGTGATTCACTTTGAAATCGACCCTGCCGAAATTGATAAAAATGTAAAAACCGAAGTAGCAGTTCTGGGAGATGTAAAAGAAGCTTTGAATGCTTTATTGCCATTAATTGAGAAAAATTCTCATGAATCGTGGCATAACGAATTTAAAGAATTGCATAAAATAGAAGTAGAAACGGTTATAAATGAGGAGTTAAACCCAACAAATAACAAAGGTATTTCGATGGGTGAAACCATGGAAATGATCAATAAACACTCAAAAGGTAATGCAATTATTGTATCAGATGTTGGACAACACCAAATGTTTGCTTGTCGTTATGCTAAATTTAATCAAACCAAAAGTAATATTACTTCCGGAGGTTTAGGAACTATGGGGTTTGCCTTGCCGGCTGCAATTGGAGCCAAAATGGGAAGACCGGATCGTGAAGTTGTTGCCATTATTGGTGATGGAGGTTTCCAGATGACAATTCAGGAATTAGGAACAATTTTTCAGACTAAAGTGCCTGTGAAAATTGTCATCTTAAACAATGAATTTTTAGGAATGGTACGTCAATGGCAGGAATTGTTTTTTGACAACAGATATGCTTCAACAAAAATGATCAATCCCAATTTTGTCGCTATTGCAGAAGGATATTATATCAAATCTAAAAAAGTAACCCAAAGAGAAGATCTTGACGCTGCTGTCGCAGAAATGATGGCATCAAAAGATTCTTATTTCTTAGAAGTTATGGTAGAGAAAGAGAATAATGTATTCCCGATGATTCCAACAGGAGCATGTGTTTCTGAAATTAGATTAAGTTAAAGAAAAAGTTTCAGGTTTCAATCCCGATAGTTTTCGAGATTGAAACAAGATAAACTTTAAACAAAAAAACATGGAAGATAAAACATTTACCATATCGGTATACTCAGAAAATAACGTGGGGTTATTGAATAGAATATCAGGAATATTCTTAAAGCGTCACATTAATATATTAAGTCTAAACGTTTCAGAATCAGAAATAGAGAATGTTTCAAGGTTTATTATCGTCGTAGATACAACGGAAAAATGGGTTAAAAATATTGTGGGGCAAATAGAGAAACAAATTGAGGTAATCAAAGCTTTCTATCATACAGATGAAGAGACTATTTATCTTGAAAATGCTTTGTTTAAAATTGCATCAAGTTTGCTGTTTGATGAAAAGCAAATTCAAAATATTATCAAAGACAGTCAGTCTACTATTGTAACTGTTTCTCGTGATTTCTTTGTAATTTCAAAATCAGGAAGACGCTCAGAAATCGAAGAATTGTACGAAAAGTTTAAACCTTACGGCATTATGCAATTTGTACGTTCCGGCAGAATATCAGTTTCTAAAGAAAAAATGGAAATTTCGACTTTATTGGAAACATTCAAATAATAACAATTAAATATCGGTTTTTTTTAAGACCGTAACATTTTATAAACGAATCAATTATTAAATTTTATTTCATTAAATATTTTAAAACAAAATGGCAAATTATTTCAATACATTACCACTTAGATTACAATTAGAACAATTAGGGGTTTGCGAATTTATGGATCAGTCAGAATTTGCAGACGGGATTTCAGCACTAGCAGGCAAAAAAGTTGTCATCGTAGGTTGTGGTGCACAAGGTTTAAATCAAGGTTTAAACATGAGAGATTCTGGATTGGATATTTCGTATGCATTACGTGCAGATGCAATTGCTGAAAAAAGAGCTTCTTATAAAAATGCTACTGAAAACGGTTTTACTGTAGGTACTTATGAAGAATTAATTCCAACTGCTGATCTGGTTTGTAACCTTACACCAGACAAACAACATACTGCTGTAGTTACCGCCATTATGCCATTAATGAAAAACGGATCTACTTTGTCTTATTCTCACGGTTTTAATATTGTCGAAGAAGGAATGCAGGTGCGTAAAGATATCACCGTAATTATGTGTGCTCCTAAATGTCCTGGTTCTGAGGTTCGCGAAGAATACAAAAGAGGATTTGGTGTACCAACACTTATTGCAGTTCACCCGGAGAATGATCCAAATGGTTTTGGTTTAGATCAGGCAAAAGCTTATGCTGTAGCAACAGGCGGACATAAAGCAGGTGTTTTGAAATCATCTTTTGTAGCCGAAGTAAAATCAGATTTAATGGGCGAGCAAACAATTCTTTGCGGATTATTGCAAACAGGTTCTATTTTATGTTTTGATAAAATGGTCGAAAAAGGAATTGATGCTGCGTATGCTTCAAAATTAATTCAATACGGATGGGAAACTATCACAGAAGCTTTAAAACATGGTGGTATCACCAATATGTTGGATCGTCTTTCAAATCCTGCAAAAATTGAAGCTTATGAAATTGCCGAGGAATTAAAAGATATCATGCGTCCGTTATTCCAAAAACACCAGGATGATATTATTTCCGGAGAATTTTCAAGAACGATGATGATCGACTGGGCTAATGATGATGTTAATTTATTAAAATGGAGAGCTGCTACAGGAGAAACTAATTTTGAGAAAACAGCTCCGCAAGAAGCTCCAATTTCTGAGCAGGAATATTTTGACAATGGTGTTTTAATGATTGCAATGGTGAAAGCGGGTGTTGAATTGGCTTTTGAAACTATGACTGAAGCAGGAATTATCGAAGAATCAGCTTATTATGAGTCATTGCACGAATTGCCATTAATTGCGAATACAATTGCAAGAAAAAAATTGTTTGAAATGAACCGCGTTATTTCGGATACAGCAGAATATGGTTGTTATTTATTTGACCATGCCTGCAAACCGTTATTAACAGAATATATGAAAACTGTTGAAACTAATATTATAGGAAAACCATTCTCGACTTCAAACGGAGTAGATAATGCTATTTTAATTGCGGTAAACAAAGAAATTCGCCAACATCCTATAGAAGAAGTAGGGGCGTGGTTGAGAGAATCAATGACGGCAATGAAAAAAATTGGATAATAAATTGGGAATTACCACAAAATCGATTGTGGGATTTGCACTGTATCTCTGTTTTACATAATATTTTTGAATTAGTAAGCACTTATTAAGAAAAAATGGATATAGATGCATATTGCATTCACTTAACTTCTTCAAGTAAGCAAGTTAAGTGAAGCTAATCCCTAATGAAGGGGTATGTTTAGTAAAATAAATATACTTGTTGAAGTTTCGTTTTAATTAATAAAGCTGCTGCTATTTCAAAAGAAAGTAAGGCTTTGTAATGCAGCATTACAAAATTAATTGTTATTGAAATTGTTAAAAATAAAAAGGCATGGTATTCATTTATCATGCCTTTTTTGTAAATATGCTTTTTTGCTTGAAAAAGTAAAAAAATGAATTATATCTATAAAAAATTGATATTTTTTTTAATATGTGTTTTTATTTGATATAATTTATGAATTAAATAATTTTAAGAATA
>NZ_MUGS01000132.1 GCF_002222055.1 Flavobacterium araucananum | reverse complement strand
CTAGTATAAACAAAAAAAAAGGTATTCCATATGATTTTAGAATACCTCTTTTTTGTACTTAAAAGTACTTTTTTTGATTTGCTTCTTGTAGGAAGGTGAGGGTGATTCGCAATCAATAATTTGTACGAATATACAAATACAAATTAAATAAACAAGTCAATTAGTAATATTTTTCACAAAAATATCATAATATTTTTCAAAAATAAAATTAAAATATGTAAGAATTCAGCAATTACTGGGGATGCCGAGAATTTATCTGTTTTTTTTCTCTAAAGTTTTGTTTACTAAATCTTCTTTATTTTGATTATTCATTTCTTAAGTAATCATTTGCTCTGTTTAGATTATAAAATAGGTTACAATCCCTGCTAGTACAAAGGGACCAAAAAAAAGTAAATTAGAAAATAGTACTTCTTTTTTGGAAGCTATATATCCGGATTCCAGATTTTCAGTTGTCCATTTTCCACCTCTTGAAGCAAAAAGAATAGTTGGTTTTTTATATGACGTTACGAAGTCTTTGTAAAATAAAAAGAGTAACAAACGAAAATAAAGAATATAAAACAGCGGAAATGCTGTCATCATGAAGTTTAAAAAACTAGTTTTTGTAATAATTAGTAAAACTGTACTCAGGATAATAAGTAGCAAGCCTAATACTGTAAATTCCCTAAATTGATTTTTGTCAATGATTTGTTGCGATTTTATGTAAAGAACAATCCACAAGCACGTTCCGATCAAAAAGGAGAACATTTTGAAATCAAAAAACAAACTTTTGTAAAATGTTACTAGTACCACTAAATAAATCAGTACTAAAATTAGTCCATAAATTGCAAAGGTTAATCTGGTAAAGTTTTTTAAACCGGTTTCTTTTCTTAAATTTTCCTTGCATGTGGTATGCTCTTTTTTCTTTAATTGATTTATCACTTGTCTAAAATTTATCAATTAAGTAATTTTCATCAAATCTGACATTATTAATATAAATACAATTACAATAAGCATACTTTTTAATGAATTTTAGTTTAGTATCAACTTTTTGAGCAGAGCTCATC
>NZ_MUGS01000131.1 GCF_002222055.1 Flavobacterium araucananum | reverse complement strand
TGTCAGGAAAAAAAAGAAACAAACAAACAGACTAATAAACCTGTAATACAAGATACCCTTACTAGTATGCAAACAAATTTTAAATGGCAAGAAGGCCTAAGTTGCCCATCAGGATATCCAATAGAAGTATATAGAGGCTGGCTTGAAGGCCCGCTAGTATCAAATGGAGTAAATGAAAGCCCAAACAGTACTACCTCTATATCTGGTTTTGGAACTACTACAGGTATGGGGGGGTGGGGAAAAAATTCCTCAGGTATGAGTCAGGGCGTAAAGCCAATTCCCCAAAGACTTAACTGTATTTGGTACTCTTATGTAGAAGAACTTATGTACGAAATAGATACTGAGCTAGACTACCCTAAAATGGTAAAACTATTTAATGAAGGTTTTCAGAGTAGTGTTAGAAAAAGAGGTAAAGTAATGATAACCTATGATACTATTACTGTAGGTTTTACTCCTGGTGGAGTAGTAGTGGTATGGTTGCAAAATGGTGGCAGACAGGTAGAAATAGGGCGTTATCAGGGAAATAAAGTAGTAATATCCCCCAAAGAAATAGCATCACTGGACAGTCACGAACGCTT
>NZ_MUGS01000130.1:497-1222 GCF_002222055.1 Flavobacterium araucananum | reverse complement strand
AGATTTCTCTGAAGCTTTGTATTATTATAAATGTTTTATATTTTTTTAAATCAAAAGATCAATTTTATAATTATTTATTCCTTAATACTACCAAGATCTGCAATAAGGAACTCATTAATTTCGCTTAGCAGTTCAAATTCATCTACAGGAAAAAGCTGAAGTACAACTTCTAAAATAAGAGCAACATTAATAGAAGGATTTTTGATTGTCTCTGAAATTTTTTGTGCTTCAGAATCCAATGCCAAAATGCATAATTTAAGCATATTGCTAATAATACAGCCGAGCTCACTATAATTTGACAATTTGATTTGAGCAGTATAATATTCTGTATTATCGATTGGCGTCTTTAAAGTATTTAGATACAGACTCATTAATTTTCTAAGATATTCTAAATCTTTAATTTCTTTCGCTTCCATATATAACCTTATTTTAAATTAATCCTTTCTTTTATGATTATTCAAATTTTGTCATAATTTCTCAAAAAGCGGTTATCTTATATGATAAGATGAAAAATAAAGTAAAAAAGATTTTCAATAGTTGAAAAAAAATACAATTCTCTACTTTAGAAAAAGTCTGCGATGCACTTCAAATAGATTACATACAACTGTTTAAGTTTTAAGATCTTTAATAAATTATGGTATAAAACAAAAGCCACTCCGTTTTAATCAAGTGGCTTTGTTTTTTATTGATTGTAATAGTGAGTGTAAAGTCAAAGACATTTGCGC
>NZ_MUGS01000130.1:0-387 GCF_002222055.1 Flavobacterium araucananum | reverse complement strand
AAATTTAATTTTAAAATCTTTATGAGTATCCAGAAATATCTTAAAATCCTGATTACTCTTAATTGGAAAATCACCCAATAAAAGACTTTTCTGGGGATCTTTTTTATTATATGCTACAACAAACTTATCATTAACATTGGGTGAAGAAGGTAGTTTATAAAATAACATATCATAATTATTTACATATCTAATATTGTTTACGGTATAAGAATATGTAATTGAACTTCTACCTACATTATAGCCAATTGTTCCTCTATCAAAATATACTTCTACATTCCCGACTGAAAAATCATAATCCCCTAAAGAATTTTCTGCCTTGCGTTTATTCATTTTATTAGTTACCAATAACACAATTAAACAAAAAATGATAATAATAATAATAATAAT
>NZ_MUGS01000129.1 GCF_002222055.1 Flavobacterium araucananum | reverse complement strand
TACGTAGGCTCTTGTATTAATTGTAATTTTACCTAACGGAACAGACCCCATATTACTCATTAACAATTTATTATCAAAATCTGTAAAACTAGTAACACCTACTGTCGTTTCTGTTGGTCCATAATGATGTAATATTTCTATTGTTGGATTAAATCTCATAAAGTCTTCCAATTCAACCTTGTTAACTTTTTCTCCACCAATAATGATGCATTTTAAATAAATTAATCGTTCATTATTTATTCGCGTACTATTTAATAATAAAGACAAATAAGTAGGAGTTACTTTAATTAATTCTATTTTATACCTTTTAATATAATCCAGATATAAGTTACTGTCTTGTTTTATCCCTTCTTTACAAATAACAACTCTTTGTCCATAACATAAAGGTGTTAATAATACATTAACTGTAGCATCAAATGAAACACTTGATGAACAATCTACAATATTAGTATTCGCATACGAATTATGATCAAACATCCATTGATTATAATTACATACTGAATTATGCTCAATCATTACCCCTT
>NZ_MUGS01000128.1 GCF_002222055.1 Flavobacterium araucananum | reverse complement strand
TTAATCCAATTTTGGAATTTAAAATTCTCGCATTAAAATTTCCATTCTTAATATTTCGTAACTTTGAATTTCTAAAATTAGAATCATGGGACTTCCGGAATTAAAAGATAAAATAAGAAATCAATTAGATTTAGCAGATGAGAGAGTGTTGAGAATTGTTTCTTCTGTTTTTGATAATTATTTGAATGAAGTGGTTTCTTATGATGCACAGGGATATCCTTTGACATTGTCTGATTATCATAATAAGGTTGAAGAAGGTTTAGAAGATATCAAATACAATCGAATAATTTCGAAAGAAGATCTGTCGAAAGAAATGGAAGATTGGGGTAATGAGTAATACTAAAACTGTCGTTTTTTGGACTAAAAATGCAAAAGAAGATTTAAAAGATATCTATATCTCACTAAAGAAAGAAATCTCTAAAGAATCAGTACTTAAAATCAGAGATGAATTGTTTCATTGTACAGATAATATTGTTTTTCCGGAACAATTTCAAATAGATGAATATAGAATTGATTGTAGAAGAATTGTAATAAGAAATTATAAGATTCTTTATCAAATAAAAGAGGATTCTATTTTTGTGATTAGGGTTTTTAATTCATTTCAAAATCCAATGAAAAGCATAAAATAACAGAAGGCTCAGAGTTTTACTTT
>NZ_MUGS01000013.1 GCF_002222055.1 Flavobacterium araucananum | reverse complement strand
CGAGATTCAGTGGCAAAATACCTATGGAGCCGAAGGCGATGATCAGCCCTATGTTATTCATCAAACTGCTGATGGTGGTTATATCGTGGGAGGAAACTCTAACAGCAAAAATGCGCTAACAACCCTGGGCGGCATCGTGGGCAATGGAACCGATTATTGGGTTTTAAAACTAGATCAGGACGGAGGAATTTTATGGAGCAGGACCTACGATTTTGGCAAAGTAGATATTTTGACTTCTCTGGTAGAAAATAAAGACGGGACGTATCTAATAGGTGGTTATGCACAAAGCGAGAGCAAACGACCAAGAGAAGGAATTGTGGCTAAGGCAATGAACATGGTTCATAAAGAAAAAGACGGAATCAATGATTATATCGCTCTAAAAATAGATAACAAAGGCGAAGAACTCTGGAGTAAAACAGTAGGAAGCGCCGGAGAAGATATTCTAAGAAAGTTAATCGAGACCCGTGACGGAGGATATCTTATGGCAGGTACCTCAAATTCGAGTGCCTCAAAAGATAAAAACGGCAGTATTGGTGGCAATGATTTTTGGGTCGTAAAACTAAAAGACAAAGCCAAAGTCGAGAAAGTAAAATCCAGTATCGAAGCAATTCCTAATCCGGCAAAGAGTTTTACCAATATAATTATTGGTTATGATTTTAAGGAAGGAACTGCTACTCTGGTCGATATTACAGGGCGTACTTTGCAGGAATTTGCCATTACCGGCAGAACAGTTCCTGTAAATCTAAGCAGCTACTCAGAGGGAATTTACATCATAAAGATCAAAACCGATGTAAAAACGGAGTCAGTAAAAGTGATTAAATCTGTTAATTAATTCAGATTTCTGTTTAAAACTATTTATATTAAGTTACAAACCAATATGAAATCAAATTTACATGCCTTTCTATTCTGCCTTATTTTTCTTAATACTAAAAAAGCAGTATCTCAGGATGGTGGAGGCGTACAAAAGCAATACATTCCTAACATAACTGTTGCTACACCTCAAGTTGCTTCTATGAGTAAAGTAGGAGAAATACCAATAGATATTTCTACAGGAAGGATGAATTATACCATTCCGATATTCGAAATAAAAGAAGGTAATTTTAGTATGCCAATTAATTTATCCTATAATTATTCCGGATTAATATTGGATGAAACACCTGGATATGCTGGTGTAGGATGGGCATTTAATATTGGTGGTTCAATCATGCATTCTATTAACGGATTAGACGATGAAGATCATCAAAATGATAAAACATCGATAGCAGCTTATATAAATAAGCTGCCTCCATTTAATACCTATACCTCAAAGCAGACTTATGATTTTTTAAAAGGTATTTCAAATGGACTAATTGATGGCGAACCAGATAAATATACAGTAAGTGTGGGCAGCATTAATTGTAGTTTTTATCTCGATAAAAATAATAATCCTATTTTCCTAAAAAATGAAAATTATCAAATTATAAAAAATCCGACAAATGGATTTACATTGATAGATGATGAGGGAATAAACTATGTTTTTAATCTTCCTATAAATGCGACTAAAGTTCAGGGAACAGAGGAATCTAATTATATTTCATCTTTTTTGTTAACTGAAATTAATTTTCCGTTTTCTACAAATAAAATAAAATTTGAATATAGTGATACTGTTCAATACATTGACACCAATGTAAGCCAGACTTTAATAAAAGCCACCAATCAGTTAGGTAATCCTATTTCAACTCAAGATTTAGTTAGGAATAATATAATTACAACTACTTTTTTTAACAGAAACTTGAATAAGATAACAACGAGTAATTGTACAATAGAGTTAGATTATAATCAAAATCCATCAGAATCAGGAGTTAGTGTGGTAAAGAAAATTGATATAAAAAATAACTTTGAAAATTTGGTTAAAAATTATTCCTTTTCATATTCAGGCTGGGTTGGTCGACGAACAAATTTATTGAATATTATACATAATGGTCAAATTATAAATGAAATGGAATATGATATGATTGTCGATTATCCTGTTTCAGCTAATTTGAATGATCGTCTGAAAAAAGACTTATGGGGATATTATAATAAAAATGCAACAGCGGCAACCTCCTCAACAAACCCTAATGATAATCCCAATATTAAACCTGATTTTGCCAGTACAAAGATTGGAGCCTTAAAAAAAATTATCTACCAAACAAAAGGGTATTCCATAATAGATTATGAACCTAATAGTATTTATATAGCTTCCGGGAATGTTTTTCCATATGACCTTGATTCTACGACTTATACAAATTTACCTGTAAAAAGCAATGCAGCTACAGGAGGGTCAAGTGAAAAAACATTTGTAGTAGACATTGTTCCAACAGAAATAGAATTTGATTACACATTGGCAAATAATACTAGCATAATGCCTATTGATAATAGAGAAGCTACTGTTAGTATATTTTCAGGACTAGAAACTAATTTTATTTTTAGAGATTCTCAACCTTGGAGTTGGGAAAACAGATGGATTCCAACCAATTTAAATAAAATAGGGACTAAACAAAAAATAGTTATTAATCAGTTGGGAACTTATCATATAAAAGCTACTTCAACCATTGGTGCTTCAGCGGTAATAAATGCTCGTGTTAAACAAGTATCTGATTCCTTCAATCAAACGGTAGGCGGTATAAGAGTGCAACAAGTTAAGAATTGCGATTTTAATGGTGAATGTATCACTACTGTTTACAATTATTCGCAATCCGGCAAAAGTACAGGTATAATGCTTCAAAGTCCAGTATTTTATTCGGGGTATTTTATTCAGGATAATTCAGAGTGTGTACAAGGAACATATACAAAAACAGATTATTTTAATTATTACAGTGTTTTCCCTTTATCGAATTTTAAAGGGAGTCCGGTTCTTTATAAAATAGTAGAAAAAATAGATGTGGGAGAAGGAAGTAATAACGGTAAAACTATATTCTCTTATCTGGGAAAAACAACACTAAACTCTTTGCAGGATGAACAATCTTATTTTATTACAGGATTATTGGATACTAAAGTTGAAACAGACAGAGCGAATACAAAAATTACAAAACAAAAAAACAACTATCTATTTGAAAAAAATGATGATACCAATAAATATGTATATAGCTTAGAATCCAAACATATTATTGAAAAATTAAGTGCAGGAGGAACAGGTATTGGTTCATCTTGCGGACCAATCTATAATTCTCCGTTAAATTGGTTCAAATATGGTTGGAGAACCATAAAAGCAAATAATTATGCCCTACAAAAAGAAGAAAATACGAACTACTTTCATGGTGATTCTTTAGTTCAGTCAACTTCATATAATTATAATTTAAATACAGGATTTTTAAAGAGTCAAACAACAACTAGTTCTGGAAAAGAAACCTTAGAAACAAAATATTTTTACCCAACAGACGCTGAATTGGTAAATGAACCTTTTCGAAATGACTTAATCAGCAAAAATATAATTGGAATTCCGTTGAGCACTCAAAGATATAATGGAGATAAGCTGTCAGAACAAAAAACGGAGTATGGTAATGACGCATCTACGTCTTATTTACTAGTTCCCAAATCTGTTTATACAAACAAAGGAGTTGCTGAAATAAATAAAAGTGCAGATAAAAAAATTACATATGATAAATATGATGATAAAGGAAATATTTTGCAGTATACGCTGGAAAGTGGCAGGCCAGTTTCTATAATATGGGGATATAATAAAACACTACCCATCGCTAAGATCGAAAATGCTGCTTATGATGAGATTGCCACCTATGTTGCCAACCTTCAAAGTTTATCAAATGCAGATGATGATAATTGCATGTCAAGTAGCTGTAATGAACAAATTCTGAGAGAGAAGTTAAATACTTTAAGGCTTTCGTTACCTCAAAGTATGATTACTACCTATACTTATAATCCACTTATTGGCATTACCAGCGTAACGGATTCTAAGGGAGTATGTTCCTATTATGAATATGATTTTGCAAATAGATTGTTACTTATAAAAGATAAGGCTTTAAATATTTTACAGAGGTATTGCTATAACTATAAAGGACAACAAATGGATTGTTCAGATCTCTATCCTTCAATAATTTATAAAAGTGTAGCAAGAAACGGGGTTTTTACTCGTGATAATTGTGGTTCAGGAACAGGAAATCAGGTAAGTTTTTCGTTAGAGGCAGGAGCAGTAACTTCAAAAATTTCTCAGGCGGATGCAGATGCAAAAGGTTTAGATAAATTTAATACCGATGGAATAGCCTATGCAAATGCTAATGGAAAATGTACTTTTAAAAGTGCGCCTTTAACAGGTTCTTTTCAGAAGTCAAATTGTACAGTTGGTGGAATAGGTTCTTTTGTTACTTACAGTTTAGCCGAAGGAGCAGTGACATTAAATACTTCTCAGGCAGATGTTGACCAGAAGGCTTGGACAAAATGGGATAGCGAAGGACGTATCAACGCCAATGCTTATGGAGATTGTAAATTTAGAAGTATAGCAATACCATCTCAGCCATTTCAAAAATCAGATTGTACAGTTGGTGGGGTTGGCTCTTTTGTTGATTATAGTCTGCCAGAAGGAGCAGTAATATTAAACACTTCTCAGGCAGATGTTAACGCTAAAGCTTGGACACAATGGGATAGTGAAGGACGTGCTAATGCAAATGCTACCGGAAAGTGCACCTATACAAGTGAGGCTATAAGTGGTTCCTTTACCAAAAATAATTGTCCGGTTGGAGATATTGGTTCTCCTGTAAATTATACATTACCAGCAGGATCATTTACATCGAATATTTCTCAAGATAATGCCAATGCCAACGCTACATCAATATTTTATAATAACGGACAAGCGAATGCAAATGCAAATGGAACTTGTAAAACAACGACTTATAAGGCTATTATTACAGATTCAGATCCTGATTTGGGAATTGTATGGGTTACAATTACAGCATCTTCCGCAGATCATCCGGCAAAAACGTTAAGTGTTGTAATATCTTATGATTATCCAAGAAATAAGATGTTAACAAAAACTGTCCCTCTTGTTTTACCAGTAAATCAAGCAGCAAAAACTTTTGCAATATCAATACCTTTTCAGACTTATGTAAAAATTACATCTTTCTATTAATTATTTAAAAGTATTAAGCAAACTGTATGAAAAAATACATCCTTATATTAATTCCGTTACTAATAGCTAGTTCGGGGCTTAAAGCCCAAACATTGAGCAATGATAACTTTGTTTACACCGCTTCGCCCAAAAAAGCAGTTCAGTCAGCTAATTATAATACACTTACCAAAGACGAGATCAATCAAAATGTAACCTATTTTGACGGATTGGGTCGCCCTGTCCAGACCATTGCTATTGGTCAGGGAGGTACCGGTCAGGATATCATAACCCCAATAGAATATGATGGTTTTGGCAGACAGATAAAAGACTATTTGCCTTATGCCGCTGCCAATGGTAGTACGAGTTATCCAAAAATTGATCCTGCAGCAGCTATTACAGCAGCAATAACGTATTATAGCGGTAAATATGAAAATGCCGGTAATCCTTTCTCTGAAAAGCAACTCGAAGCATCCCCATTAAACAGGATTTTGAAACAAGGAGCTCCCGGAGTCCCTTGGAATATGGGCGGGGGTCACGAAATAAAGTTAGATTATCAAATCAACACATCCTCTGATGCTGTAAAATTTTATAAAGCCACTACGAACTGGTTAGCAGGCTCAGGATTATACGACATTACGCTTTCAGACCAAGGGAATTATGCTCAAAAAGAACTCTACAAAAATATAACCTATGACGAAAATACAACAGCCAGCCCAAGCGAATCCTCAGGATCTACAGTAGAGTTTAAAAACAAAGAAGGACAAGTAATCCTAAAAAGAACCTATGA
>NZ_MUGS01000127.1 GCF_002222055.1 Flavobacterium araucananum | reverse complement strand
ACTTCATCGTTTATTTGAATTTCTGTTTTTGCTCTCGTACTAATAAATTTTTCAATGTTTGCTTTTTTATTTTCATATTTACTTTTTACAATGTAAATATTTGGTTCCAATAAATTTAGGTTACCATTTTCTGAATTGAAGATTTCACTAAACCTATTTACTCTACCAATTAGATTTTTAAATTGTGATACAGATAAGTTTTTTATACCCTTTTTTGTTGACAACAGAAATATTTTCTCTGCTGGAATATTTACTCCTTCTAAAAGTGTTGAACTAGTTATTACAAATGACAAATCATCTCTTTTTGAAAAAATATTTTCTACATATAATCTAATTATTTCAGGCATTCCTCCGTGATGATATACAATGCCTTTTTTAATACATTCTATTAGATTATATAAAGGGTGAATAAAATCTGATATAGTTGTTGTGATTTCGCCTATTTCAATAGAATCAATTACATTACTATTTGCAAATTCAATTGCAAATTCTTCAATATGTTTTGGTCTATTTAAGTAAACAATATTCTTTCTTGATTTTTCACAGTTTAAAAGTTGAATAATGTTGTTATATGAAGTTTCTGTATTAATAAATTTATCAGTGAATTGTTCATAAATTTTTAAAATTGGGTTATCATCAATTAAGTTGCAAACAAAATATTTTTCGGTTTTAATAAATTCATCTGTTTTTTGTGATGTTATTTCATAATCTGATTGTTTTACTTTAAGGTTTTCTGGATTTGAAATAAAAGGAGAGAAGAAATTTAAAATTGTATTTCTATTTCTCTTTTTTAATATAATAATTGTTTGCGCTAATAAAATTGACCTTCCATCAGTTTCTTTATCTCCAAATAAATTATGAGCTTCATCTATTAAAGCTAAATCAAATTTTAAATTTATGTTTTGTTGAAGAAGTCTTAAAAGTCTTTCTTGCGTAAGTACAGCAACAAAATTTGTTTCTGTTCCTTTATACATTTCTGGATGCGTAATTATTCTTTGAAGTTCATTATTTATTGAATTTTCTAATAATCTTTTTTTTGTCTGTGCTAATAAAGCTTTACTTGGAACAATTACACATACTTTTTTATCCAGGTTTGAGAACACTTTGTTTACTATAATTTCAGATTTACCATATGAAGTAGGAGCAACTAAAACAACATTAGAATTATTTTGAGTTGAAGACTCAATGAGTTTTTTTTGTCCATTAGAAATATAATAATTTTTC
>NZ_MUGS01000126.1 GCF_002222055.1 Flavobacterium araucananum | reverse complement strand
ACAATCAACAATTTAAAATCTAAAATAATAAATGGGTGCTTTTGTAATAAGTAAAAGGTTTAACGATGAGTATAAGTTCGTGTTTACTTCCAGAAAAGGCAAAGTGATATTTACGAGCTTGAGTTATGAATTGAAATTTGAGTGCGAAGAAGATATCGAAAAATTTAAAGTCAGTATAGAATTAGCTCGGTTTTTAAAATTTAAAGGCTCAGGAGGGAAGTATTTCTTTAAGTTGATGTTGGGCGAGCTTCATTTTGCAACAAGTCGTAAATACACTACAGAATTGCTTTTGCAAAAAGGGATTAAAGAAATTGTAACGTATGCTTCGAGATCGGAGATTTTGGATTTCTCTTCGAGTGAATCTATTTTTGAAGATGAGCTCATTGAAGATGAGGTAGAGGAATAAAAAAAAGCGATTGCCGTGGCAATCGCTTTTTTTTTTTGCTACATGATTAATTGTAAAAAATTAACCACAAAAAAAACCATCTCAAGGATGGTTTTAAAATCTTTAGAACTGAGTTCTAATTATTTTTTTACTTCTTCTACTTTAGCAGCAGCAGAATCAACTACAGCAGCAGCAGAATCAACAGCAACAGCAGTAGAATCTACAGACTCAGTAGCTGCAGCATCAGCTTTTTTACAAGAAACAACAGTTAAAACAGCAACAACAGCTAAACTTAAAAATACTTTTTTCATCTTACTTTATTATAAAAGGTTAATTATTAATTCGTGGCAAAGATATAAATTTTTTAATATGTAAAATATTTTTTTATTTTTTTTTTAAA
>NZ_MUGS01000125.1 GCF_002222055.1 Flavobacterium araucananum | reverse complement strand
TCTCTTTGTCTTCAGAAAGTACATCAATCGTCCAATCTTTTTCTGGTTTTAAATCACTATGATTTTGTTCCATTTTATTACTATCAAAAATCCATGTTACAATTTTTGTTGAATTAAAATTTGTTATATATCCACTTGGAAATCTAACATAATTAACATCTGATTCATTCATTCCATCAATTGTATCTATTATTTTTCCATATTTATTAATTTTATAAATTCTTATAAATTTTATACGCTCATTGTTGCCTTCTTCCTTACTTATAATGGCGTTTATTATTACTTCTTTTTTATTTGATAGAAAATAAGGTTTACTTAGGCTGCCATTAAATTCATTTTTATTTCCATCTATTAATAACTTTATTTCATAATTTTTAGAAGTAACAATCTCAGAAAGATTTTTAAAGTTAGAATATTCTTTGTTTAATTTAGGCTGTTCTATTTTACTAATATTATAAAAAATAAAGAAAACACCAATAATAAGCAAAAAGAGAGCAACCAAATACAAAATGTTAGACCTTCGTAAATTCTTTTTTTTCATTTCTATCTCATAGAAAAACAATGCTAAACCAACTCCTGTTACAACGCTACAAATTGCTATAAATGGAATAATTTTTACATAATAGTACCTCAATGATTTTACATAATCTGTCATAGTACCAAAAGGTTCTAAATAGTTGGCACTATAAAAAAACAATGAAATCAATACAATACTGAGGAATAAAATCAATGTTATGAAAATGAATTTAGAATATATATATTCATGTTTTATTAAATAGATGATGAATCTAATAAGAATAAAATATACAAGGCATATTCCTAAAAAAATTATGCCCATCAAAACAGCTTGCATAAAAAGGATATAATTGCCATCCACAAAATATTGGTAAGTAATCCATGAAATTATGAATGAAATTATGAGGGCTGTAAGATTAGCATAATCTTTTTGTGTTTCCATATTTTTATATCAATTCTGCAAAAAAAAGAGTACATTTTACTTTTACCCCTTATTTACTTTGGCATCTACAGCTCCTAACACTTTTGAGATTCCGGAGCTTTTTATCAAAATATCTCCTCCTATAGCTTTGTGGGTTGTTGTAGAGGTGGTTTTATTTAAATCACCATTGATTTTTACAGTTTTATCTCCTGATACTTTTTGCTCATACATATTCGTAATAAGTTTATGGAGCGCTGTTATATCTACCGTATTGTCTTTTCCAACTTTTAAGCTGTTATTGCCATCAATGATAGTTTTTTTGTTTCCTCCCACTCCTACACTCATGTTTTTACCCACAGTAATATCCAGATTATCACCCACATTTATGGTCATATTCTTAGGTGCATTTACGGTGATATTTCCTTCACCATCCAGATAAATACTATTGTCAGACGGGTCTTTGATCAGGATACTTTTTTGCGTATCATCAAAGGTGATGGTACAGCCACTACGTGTAAAAAAACTTTTAATGTGGTTGTCTAATTTACCGCCTTCTGCTGTTTTTCCGTTAAAGATACTTCCAATCACATAAGGTCTGTTTGGATCATTATAGCGAAAACTAATCATAACATGATCTCCCACTTCTGGTATCGTAACCCATCCGCGGTTTTTATTGACAACATCGCTGGTTCCTGCATTAGGAGTCAATACATACAACCATGGCGTGCGGGACTGTTGTTTTTTCTGCCATAACATTTCAACACGAACTCTTCCGTTACCACTAGGATCATCATTGGCCAGAACCACAGCTCTTTGTTCTTGTGCCGCCGGCATAGCCACATTAGGTTCCGGTAATTTTTTTATTTTAGCGGGTAGTGCTTTAAAACTATTTTCATACTCGCCAATTTGGGTTGCTGTATGGGTGATTTCGGTAATAATATAGGTTCCTATTTCATTAGAATCANNTGTACTATCCAATCCTTTTTTAAAAACATCAGATTTATCTAATACTTGCTGTGATTCTATGTTTATAACTGAGCCTATTCGCAGTTTTGGATTTCCGCTTGTGGCTAAGATATAGTTACCATCGGCAGCAGCACTTTCTTGTTTCTTTTTTAAGATAGTTTCAAAATATACGTCATCTCCTGTGCTAAATTGGCCATATTCGTATGATGAGGTATTGTATAATTTTCTTGAAGCTTCAAACGCATCTTTGCCTAATTTTGGCAAACCTTCGACAATACTGTCACCAGTTTGGGCCTGATAGAGTTGATCATTATTTTCATTATAAGTAAAACCTCCGTATTGATTAGGTTTAGCTTCTACAGATATACTTAAATTGTATAAGTCTTTGTTGTAAATTAATTTTATAGGGCTTGTTTCTTTTTTAGGCTTTCCAAAAAACAATTTTTCNNATATATTTAAAATCTGATTCTAAATATTGTGTTTGATATTCTATTTTGGATGTAAATTCAGGATCAATTTCATATTGCAATTGTTCGCTGGCAGCAGTTTGTATGACGTCATGAACCATATCCTTAAGATTAAAATCTTCCCAGGAGTGCAATTTTTGCCCTGCTTCTAATAAGATAGTTTTAGAATATCCAGAAATAACAATTTGGCTCCCTACATGTCCTAATTCTTGTTGGTAGCGAACATTTGTTATAATCCCTAAAAAGTTATTATTGGCACTTAGTCTTATGTGAAGCACTTTTCCAAGAGATTCTTGTGCGCTTTCCATAGTATAAGCTCTGGATTTTTCTATAACAGAATGTGGTATACTGATTGTAAACTCGTGGTGAGTATTAATGGTTTGTTTTAAATCGATTTGAGTAAAATGAGAAATTTCTTTGCCGTCTATACCAAAGATTATTTTAGGAATGACCATAATATGTCTAGTTTTAAGTTTAATTTTTTTTAAATTTTAACTTAAATAGATTATAGTCTAAAGTTTTT
>NZ_MUGS01000124.1 GCF_002222055.1 Flavobacterium araucananum | reverse complement strand
GCAAAATCAATGTATTCTTTTACATGTTTGGTATTTGCGCCGTGTGTATTATTGGGCTTAAGTTTAGAGAAATCTGTACTACCAATAACAACATCCTGATCATTAGAATACGCCCATGTAGATCCTGCTCCTGTAAAATATTCCCACCAGACACCAATATATTTTACAGGTTTAATCCAGGAAGTATCGTCAAAACTACAGGGTTCATTAAGATTTAAGATCATTTTTGAAGACAGGATTTTTCTTGCATCATCGCTCACAACAATTGTTCGCCAGGGCGTGAAACTCCCCGTTTGAATATATCCTTTGTTCCCTAAGGCATCTGGAACAAGATGCGAACTTAACGAATAGGTTTTATCATCGACATTAAGACACATTGCCGGATAATTTTTTAAGGCTGCTTCATGAATGTTAATATAAAGTCCGTTATTGGTCTTGATCATTAACGGGGTTTGTGTTGCTAAGTTTTTAATGGTAGACTGTGCGGCAAGCGGCACATGAGTTGCATTATAAACCAAAGGCTGCATCTCAGATATTTTCGATGTTGTGTAACTATATTCGTTTGTATCATAATCTCCCGGGATCCAGAAAAGTTTATGATCGCCTGTTAGGTTAAACTCAGTAGTTTCTTCCTGAATAATAAAATGACGCAAATTATCCTGAACCGGAAACTCATATCGAAATCCTAAACCATCATTAAACAAACGGAAATAAATCGAAATCTTTCGCTCGCTTTTTTCCTGAACAAGTGCTACTTTTAATTCGTTATACTGATTCTGTATTTCTTTTTGCTCTCCTAAAATCGGTTTCCAGGTACTGTTCTCTGATTGAAAATTAGTGGCCGTAACCCTAAAATCTTTGTTTAGCATAATATCCGACTTTACAACAAAGCCTAATTTACTTTCTTTAATCACCTGTTTATTTTTATAACTTAATGAATAAACCGGAGTTCCCGCTGCATTGAGACCAAATGTGACTGTCAAATTTCCATCGGGAGATTTTAGTTCCTGAGCTTTGACAAATGCATTTGAAGTAAGGATAAAAAACAGGGCAAAAAGTATATTTTTCATAAATTAAGAAGGTTTAAAGAATTGCTAAATCGATTTAGCAAACATAATAAAATTTATGAAATGGAGATAGCCGAATAAAAAAAATGTAGAACTATAAAATTCAGAGATCAAATATTCCTATTAATAGTACTTAAAGTTAACAAAATACAAAAACAACTTCTAAGTAGTAAATAATTAGTTATCAAAAACTTATAAAT
>NZ_MUGS01000123.1 GCF_002222055.1 Flavobacterium araucananum | reverse complement strand
TAATTTTTTCATGATTTTTTCAATTTTAAATGGTTATAAATCGTTCTTTTAATTTGATAGGACAAAGATATAGCGGCACTTGGCCTTGCATATTGCGAGTATTAAAGCATTGCATGCAAATTTTAAACATTTAGAATTTGCATGTTTATTTTGAGGGGAAATTTTAGAGTAAAGCCATAAAAAAAGCCTGCAAATCGGTATTTGCAGGCTTTGAATTTTAGTTGGTCGAGGCGAGGTGCTCCTTTCGGTAGAGCACGGGAGAAGTACCGGTATGTTTTTTAAAGTAATTGCTGAAATGCGCGGCTTCTGAGAAACCCAGTAAATAGGCGATTTCTTTTATCGAATTTTGTGAGTTCTGCAGTTGTGATTTTGCTTCGGAGATTGTTTTGTCCGCAATCCATGTGGCAATAGGCTTTCCTGTCTTGGTTTTGATAACGGTACTTAAGTAATTGGGATGCAGATTCTGCGCATCGGCATAATCCTGCACCCTGAATACACTCTGTACTTTTGAGTTGCCCAGATCGCGGTAATGCTGTTCGAGCATCCGTTTAAAATTTTTTACGATTTGGGAAGACCGGTTTCCTTCATATATCGGGTTATAGTCTTCCCAGAAATATTCTTTTATCTTAATTAGTAACACAATAAACAAGTTTCCGATAATTCTGTATTTATAAGGTGACGAACCTAGATATTCTTTGTGGATCTGCAGATATAACTGTTCTATCTGATTATAAAAATCTATATTTAGGACCTTAGGTTGCACCGTTTCGGTCAGTAGAAATGAAAACTCATTAAATACATCCTGGTGCACGTTTTCCTTAAGAAATGTCTCATCAAAACAGATAAGATAAATTTCTTCGATTGCATTCCATTCAAAGGTCCTGTAATTGCTTGGATTGGTAAAATATATAGACCCAGGCATGGCAGCAAAAGTATGGTCATCAATAGTGTATTGTCCCGATCCTTTCTTAACGAACAGAAAAGAAAAATAATTAGGCCTGTATGCCGGGGATTTATACGGCAACTCAAAGCCGACATCTTTTAAATCAACGACGGCAATGCCTGCCTTTGGATCAAGCATATCGACAGACAAGTCTAATTGCAAATACAAGTCATAGAGTGACATCGAAATAGTATTTTTCTCGCTCATACTTAATGGGTTTGATGCAAATTTAGCAAATTAGACTTTTGATTAATTGAACATAACTTTTATTTGCTTGGACACATTAATTGGCAAAATATATAATTTTATTAATTAACAATATGGTTTAAAAGCTATGAAGTTATCGCAAACTTCTTTGTATTTCAGCGGGAACCTTACAAAATCTTCGGATCAATGAGGCTCTATCTAATAAAAAAATTGGTGTACTTACGTACTATCACTATGAGGATATTCAAAAATTAATGGATGGGACTAGCAATACTAAGTAGCATAGACAAAATTAGTTACCGGTATGTAAAATCTGATGCTTATAGGTTTGAGAACGATCCATTTTTTCTTTATGAACTGAAACAATTTATTCTTCTACCTTTGCTTTACGAGCTGCTTCCCAGCCAATAATTGCGTTTTTGCGAGTAGCACCCCAATGATATTGCCCAATTTCACCGGTAGATTTAATAACACGATGACAAGGTATAAGAAATGCAACCGGATTACTTCCAATGGCAGTTCCAACTGCTCTTGATGCTCCTTGATGACCAGCATTGGCAGCCAAATCTCCATAAGTTGTAAATCCGCCAGTTGGTACTTTCAACAGAGCTTCCCATACTTTAATTTGAAAGTCTGTGCCCTTAAGATGAAGTTTTACCTTATCAAGTTTGCTCCAATCTTGCGTGAACACAAAAAGGGCATTTTGCTGAAACATATCCACCATTTGAATATATTTGGCATTTGGAAAATTAGCCTTAAGTCCTTCTAAAGCTTGTTCAGATCCATTGTCAACAAATGACATGTGGCAAATGCCTTTTGAAGTAGCCGCTACTAACATCTCGCCAAAGGGACAGTCTGCAAATGAGTAGTTAATTTTAAGTGCTTCACCACCATTTTTATACTCTCCAGGTGACATTCCTTCGACCTTTATAAAGAGATCATGAAGCCTGCCGGCACCTGATAATCCAGATTCATGTGCGGCATCGAACAAACTCATTCTTGTAGTCTTCAAAATATCTTTAGCATACTCCGCAGTCAAATACTGCAAAAACTGCTTGGGTGTAACTCCCGCCCAATTCTGAAACATTCTCTGAAAGTGAAACGGACTAAGATTTACATGGTCTGCTACATCTTCCAGTTTTGGTTGAGACTTATAATTTTCTTTGATGAAATTAATAGCTGATGCAACTCTCTTATAATCGTATTCTTGTTGTGTTTCCATTTTTTTTATTATTTCAATTGTATATCAAATTTACTTTTATCGCATTAGGTATTCAATCCGAAACTTGCTGTTTTTAAATTAAAAGTACATTTGCGGCTTCCCATAAAAGTAACCTTTCTTTAAGTTCTGTTCCCCAGAAATATCCGTTGAAACTTCCGTCAGCATAGATCACTCTGTGGCATGGTATTAAAAAACCCACAGGATTACTTCCTACTGCAGCCCCTGTAGCCCTTGCGATTTTATTAGTGCCGCCTAATTGTGTATAGCTCGTCAAACCACCTAATGGAATTTGGGATAATTTTTTCCAAATTTCTAATTGAAACGCAGTTCCTTTTAAATGCAGTTGGATTGGCAGCTGCATTTGAGGATTGTTCACATGCTTTAAAGCGGCAGCTTGAAACAGAGACAGACTTTCCGCAATTGAATTTGACGGGAATCGTCTTTTAAGATCGCTGACCGCCCCAATGTGGTTTCCGTTGGTGAAACCTAAATAGCAAACACCTTTTGAGGTCGACGCAATAAGTATGTCTCCAAATAAAGAAGGCGTACACCGGTATTCAATTGTTTCTTCTATATCGGCGTCGATCCATGCCTCAATATGGATAACTTCTTTGTCTAACATTTGCGTGTTATGCAAACGTCTGCGCATTTCGCTTTTATTCCTGACATTTATTATGTTATCTACCGCAATATTTTTTGTGTTGCTGTAATAAAGCGGATAATTAGTTGCAGTGTTTTCCATAATCATTCTTATATTTTACTTTAAAATTACTGAGGCAATTGGTTTTTTCCAATCCGCATCTTGCGATCTTAAATCACCTTGATTGTTCTGAAAGTGATGTTTATGCGGGAGTTGGCAATCCCAGGTTTTTTCTGTATACTGTGTAACCACTTATGTTGCGTTTCTCCTTTCATCAAAAGGAAACTGCCGTTTTCTAATATGATTTTTTTTTGCAGTTTTTTGTCTTTATGATGTTTTAGGGAAAATTCTCTGCTTTCACCAAAACTTACAGATCCT
>NZ_MUGS01000122.1 GCF_002222055.1 Flavobacterium araucananum | reverse complement strand
TAACTGAATTATGGATAATTAACTTTTTCAAAAAAGAACTATTAAATGCAATAAAAAAGGAAAATTATAAGAAAAAAGATTTCGATGAATATATTAAATCACAACTTGAAAAAACGAAAAAACAAAATTCCAAATTTGTTTCTTTAATCCTAAAAGAACTTGCGAATCAAAACGAAACAAGTAAAAATGGCTTCATAGAAGATTTGATTACAAAAAACACAACAAGAATGAGAATTCTTGGACAAGGGGGCTCCGGTAAAACAACTACCTTAGAACACCTTGTCTACAAAGACACTCTCAAATGGATAGAAACACCTTTAAACTCACAAATACCCGTTTTAGTAACATTAGGTAATCTTACTGCGAACGAAAGCATAACAGAAAGTATTGCAAAAAAACTAAATATTGGCTACGAGGATGTTGAAGAACTTTATAAAACTAATGAAATTAAAATATATTTAGATGGTCTGAATGAAATAGTAGAAAACAGAGAATCAAAAAAAATCAAACTACAAGAAATTGATTCTATTATAGAGGACTATCCCAATTTAAGTATAATTATTACTGATCGTTATGAATTCGATAGTTATCAAAATAATATGTTTAACATACCAACCTTTATAATACAAAAATTAAGTAAAAATCAAATTGAAGAATTTGTATTAAAAAATTGCAACAATTCTCAAGAACAATCCAATCAAGTATTAAAAATTCTAAATTCAAAAAGTAACATACAAGAATTATTACTTCGACCTTTAATATTGACTAGAGCAATTGAAATTATTAAAATTGAAAATGATTTACCAGAAAAAGAAAGCCAAATTATTGAAAAATTTTTAAACATTTTACTTAGAAGAGAAAAGGATGAAAAAAAGGATCCATTATTAAATGTGAATAATTTTAAATTATTATTATCATATGCAGCAAATGAAATATATGCTAAATATAAAACTAATGCATCCGTTCATGAGTTTAGTTTTAGTAAAATGTTAAATGAAGCATCGGAAAAATATGGCCTAGAAAAATTTAATGCTGGTTATGTAAGCAGAATTGGATATGAACTTGAGATACTTTCAAAGAACGAAGAACTAATTCAATTTTATCATCAGAGTTATTTAGAATTTTTCTGTTCACATTATTTAAAATATGAATATAAGTAATGTTTAATCTGATACTAAACAAATACGATCCAAAGGATGTGAGATCACATGGAATTTTAAAATTCTTTGTTGATGATTTAACTGAAAACGATAAAATTGCATTCGTCGATTCAATTTTCAAAAAAGGCTCTTGGATTTTGCCAACTGAAATTAGTAAATCGTCAGATTCACATAGGTTAAAAGAAGAAACAAAGGAAAAATTCCTTAAGATATTTAATGAATGGGTAAATGAAAGATATAAATATTCTTCAAAAATTTCTAAACGTGCAAAAAATCCACGCTTAACAATTGATTTAACCAGTGAGTTTAGGGAAATACTTTTATCGATAAAAAATTTAAATTTCTCTCCTGAAATAATGCTAGTGTTAAAAAAATTCTTTGACAACAGTAATGATTTATATTTAAAGACCTTTTTTCGAAATTCACTTTCAGTTGTTATAGAAGAGTATAGTGAAAAAGAAATTGAGTTTTTCTTTTTTTACTTTTCTGATGAATACAACGAGAAAATTTCAGCTAATTATTGTGCCTTTGTAAACGCTTTTTTACAGCGATTGGCATATTCTTATAAAATTCATGATCTAACGGACTCATTTTTAAACCAATTAAATAAACTTTCAATATCATTAAAAGGCAGTGAAAATAAATCTAATTATTCAGTCTTAATTTCCATTTTCCTAATTGATTTGATTACTGACAAGAAACTTGATTTATCAGATTCTAAATACAATAAAACAATTACTGAAACTATAGCTCAATTAGAAAAGAGTGATTATGCTAATCTAGATTTTTTTAGATTTTTAAAACAATTTAACTATCCGTTTAATAATTATGATTTTAGTATAGAAATTGATTCATTTTTTTTAGGTTTTACAAACAATATTTCCATCCTCAAAACGTTCAGTGAAGAATACAAAAAAGATATACTACATCATTATCTTAAACTTTCAAATAGTTACTTCGAAACATTGTTATTTTTTTTAGAACAGTTGGATGAAAAAGAAGCTGAAACTCATTTTGTCAAATTTGTTACATTAGTAGATGAACTAAGGAACTCATTTATGTCATTAATTTGGTTTGATGAGTTTCTAAATTTTAAAAAAATAAAAGGAAAAATTTTCTCAATTACCTCGAAAGGATTTGAAGTTAAGATTGATGAAAATATTTTTAACAAGAATATTTTATTAAGAGAACCTGAAATGCTATTAAGTGAAAAAGCCAAATCACATTACGGTTTTGGTTTTCTTCATGAGTCTTCGTTAGGTGTTAATAAATCTAAGCAGTTAAAAGATTTATTATTACAAAATAATTCAAATAATAATGTTATAGACAGCGAAATTACATCCTTTTATGCTTTAGACTTAAACTTTTCCCAATCTTACAAAGGAAAAGCAATTCAATTTGTTCCCGAAAGCAAAGCAATTAATAAAATTCTTGGTAATTACGAACTGAAAGCCTTATTTGTATCAATTGAAATTTATTTAATAGAAAAGGCATATAAGTATTTAAAATCTGAATCTCCTTTTCTACTAAAAACAAATCACTTTAAACTACTCTGTACTGCCGATTATATTCATAATTATAATATTGGCTTTACAGAAAATACTTTTTGGCAAATTTTAAAAAAAATTAGACCATCTCTTTACGAGGCTTTATATATTAAGGCATTTGAAAATCAAACATTGATTTCCGGAATAATAAAATCAAGAACCAATGGTGGAATGATAGTGGATGTGCTTGATATAGAAGCATTTTTACCAGGATCGCAAATTGATATTAAACATATTATAAATTATGATATATAT
>NZ_MUGS01000121.1 GCF_002222055.1 Flavobacterium araucananum | reverse complement strand
GAACGTTTCCTAAATGATCTAAATAGTTAAAAACATACTGAAAAAAATTTGTTGTCGGATTGGGCATTACCAGCCCCAGTAGAGTTTGTTCCTAGTACTTTATCTACTGCGCTAAAGCCTTGCGACCCAACTGGAGTTTCTTATTTAGATTCCTCAATTACAATTACTTTGTGTGTAGCTCTTACAACATTTTCAATATAGCGAGCTTTATCTTCATTTTTTTTCAATTGTGAAAAGGTATCTATAGATATGTGATCATTAATTATACCATCTAAATAGTGCACTCCTAATTCAGAAAATTTTATTCCATAAATAGGTATTGTTCTGTTATTAATTGCTCCAAAGGTATCAAGATTCATATTCTTAAGATTTTTTATATTGTAATTTACATCTTTGGTTTTATTCATATAATATGTTATATATCTACTTTTTCTTTTATCCTCAAATGATGTTGTTATAGTATCTAAAACACTTTTGTAATTAATCTTTCCATTATATACTTTATTAATATAGATTGTATCTGGAAAATCAAAATTGAACTCTACATATCCATTCTTAAATTTATTTTGAATAACTATTTCTTTTTCAGAACTTCCATTCTCTTTACAAGAAACCATAATTATTAGCAAAATAGCACTAACGGTTACTATTATTTCTTTTTGCATCTTCATAAGCTTTATTCTTTTGTTTTTCGTCATTAGAGCGAACTTTATTAACATCTGATTTTTTTACAACAGTATCTTTTTTAAACGTCTGAACTTGAGACAGATTAATTCCTATTTTGGGTACTGCTCTTGAATTCTCTGTTTCTATGGTTACATTATCACCATCATTACTATTACTCATTGTTGATGAACTACCTTCTTCACCACCTTTTATATCAGGATTACTAGTATCTAAAACACTAGCAATATTAGGAATATTATTTTCAGACCCCCAGACATCTGTTAATCCTACGACAATACTCAGATTAACTTGTGGAGTATCTCTTTCTCCTTCTGGACTAACCATCCGTCCTTTTTTACCACCTTCTGTTGCTAAACTTACTCCAAAACCTGAGGCTTTTTCTGCCTTTTCCGATTTTCCGATTCTAAAAGGATTACTTGGTGTCAGTGCACCAAGCAAACTACTTGATTTTTGAGAAACTATATTTCTGGCATTAGAAACAACAGTACTTATTTTATTTGCAACATAATTTTTAACTGCTGATGTAGCTCTATTGATTAATCCTGTAATAGGATTATCAGGCCACATTCCATCGGGATCTGTAAAATAAACCGGATTATCGAAGGCATAAGCATAGGGCGACCATCTGCGTCCTTGTTCTGCTAGTGGGTCAATTTGCCAAAAACGTGGAGCATCAGGAGTATATACTCTCGCTCCGTAATCATATACATTTAAATTTAATTCGGTTTGTAATTCTTTATTTCC
>NZ_MUGS01000120.1 GCF_002222055.1 Flavobacterium araucananum | reverse complement strand
CGCTGGCTATGCCGGAGTAGGCTGGACATTTAGCATAGGAGGTTCTATTTTGCATTCAATAAACGGTCTAAATGATGAGGGGCATGAAAGTGACAAACAATTGATATATAATTATATTAATAAATTACCTCCTTATAATGATCAGTCTACTGCAACAGGGAAAACTGTAATTTCTCATTTTTTAGAGAATTTATCTAATGGAATTTTTGATGGAGAACCTGATAAGTATTCAGTTAATATTGGTAATATTAGCTGTAGTTTTTATTTGGATAAAGACAACAATCCTATTTTTTTAAAGAATGAAAATTATAAACTTTCAGGTAATTCTGCAATTGGTTTTACACTGACAGACAATCAGGGAATTAACTATATTTTTAATTTGTTGCAAGGGGCAGACAAAGTAACTGAAAACGATCAGTATTCATATGTCTCCTCTTATTTAATAACAGAGATTAATTTTCCTTATACATCAAATAAAATTTTATTTAAGTATAGTAGTTCAGCTCCATATAATGATACAAATTTTAGTCAAAGCTTGATAAAAACTACTAATGAATCTGGAAACCCAAATAATAATTTCATCTTAAGAAATAATACCACCACTACAATTTTAAATACATTTAAACTAGATAAAATAATAACAAATAGTGGTACTATCGACTTACAATATAATAGTAATCCAGCAGAGCAGGCTATTGCAGTTATTAGTAATTTAAGTGTAAAAGATCAGTTTTCTAAATCAGTTAAAAGTTATGATTTTGCTTATTCAGGATGGGTTGGACGAAGAACTAATTTATTGAATGTAAAGTACAATGGTAGTGTTATCAATGAGATGGAATACGATATGAGTCTTCCTTATCCGGTACTAGAAAGTAATTATGATCGCGTTCAAAAAGATCTTTGGGGGTACTATAATAAAAATGGCACGATGGTTAGTGCTAATGGAATTATTGATTCATACAATAACCCAAAACTTAAACCGGATTTTGAAAGTACAAAGATTGGCTCATTAACCAGAATTACTTATCAGACAAAGGGGTATTCTTTGATAGAATATGAACCAAACACAGTTTATATGGGAGGAAGCAATTTTAATTTTCCTTATGATTCTGATGGTCTTACAATTTCTAAGCCAATTACTGTAGTTACTGAGCCTAATTCTAATGAAGACGAAGGATCTAAAGCATCTTTAATCTTTGATGTTACTGATGTACCTACTGAGTTGATAGCTAAATATCGCTTTGTAAATTATAAAGATATAACATCAGTTAATGATCTGCGCAATGCTAGTGTAAATATATATGAAAATGACCAAATTGCCTTAACAGCTAGTCAAACATGGACGAATTTTGGATATTGGAACCCTTCTAAAAATGTTTTTACAGATGGGGACTATAATATAGAAAAAAAAATAAAAATATTTAAACCTGGAACATATAAAATAGAGGCTGTTTCAATGAGGGGAATAAAAGCAGAGTTAAGTGTCACCCTTAATAAAACAGTAGAATTTTTTAATCAGATTGTTGGAGGTTTAAGAGTTAAACAAATTAAAAACTGTGATTTTAACGGAGAGTGTATCACTACTGTTTATAATTATTCTCAAAATGGTAAAAGTACAGGATTAATGCTTCAAAAACCGGAATTTTATTCCGGTTATAGTATTCAGAATAATACAGGTTGTAGCCAGGGTACGTATACTAAACAATCTTATTTTAATTTCACAAGTATTTATCCACTATCTAATTATAAAGGAAGTCCTGTATTATATAAAACAGTTGAAAAAACTGATTACGGTAAAAATGAAAATAGTCAGGTAGTAAGTAACGGTAAAACCATATTTTCCTATTATGGTAAACAAGTCTCAAATTCTCTACAAGATGAGGAATCATACTTTTCAATTGGATTGTTAGATACCAAATTGGTTAAAGATGAATTGGGAGCAAAAGCCGTAAAACAAAAAAACTATTATTTAAATCAGGCTAAACCAGATGTGTCTAAATTTGTTTATTCTTTTCAATGTAAAGCTATTTACGAGAGTAGAGGGCAGGCTAGCGGAAGTGGAGGATCTTCAGGAAGTGGATGTGGATTGTCTTATCCCAGACCATTAAGCAACTTTATGGTAAATCAATTTAGACATGAAGCGAAGAATTATATACTGGAGAAAGAGGAAAGTACTAATTATTATCATGGAGATTCTTTAGTTCAGGCGAATTCATATAATTATAATTTAAATACAGGATTTTTAAAGAGCCAAATCACAACGAGTTCTGGAAAAGAAGCCTTAGAGACAAGGTATTTTTATCCAACAGATATTGATATGTCGAATGAACCTTTTCGCAATGAGTTGATCTCTGGCAATATAATTGGAACTCCTTTGGTTACACAAAATTACAACGGAGAAAAACTATCAGATCAAAAAACTGAATATGATTACAATGTCTCAACTTCTAATTTTTTAGTACCTAAATATGTTTATGCAAATAAAGGAATTGATGAGATAAATAAGATAAAAGACAAAAAGATCACTTACGATAAATACGACAATAAGGGCAACATCGTTCAGTATACGTTGGAGAGCGGAGTACCAATATCTATTATTTGGGGATATAACAAAACACAGCCAATTGCAAAAATAGAAAACGCTACTTATGATCAAATTTTCAACTATGTTGATAACCTGCAAAATTTATCTAATGCAGATGATGATAATTGTATGTCAAATGACTGTAACGAACAAATTTTAAGAGATAAATTAAATGCCTTTAGAGGGAGCTTTCCTGAATATATGATTACTACTTACACCTATAATCCTCTTGTTGGAGTTACCAGTGTAACGGATACCAAGGGAGTATCTTCTTATTATGAGTATGATTCTGTAAATAGATTAAAATTTATTAAAGATAAATACCTTAATGTGCTTCAAAAATATTGCTATAATTATAAAGGACAGCAGATTGATTGTAGTGATAACAGTTCGACAAGTATAGTTTTATATAAAAGCATAGCCAGAAGTGGTTCCTTTACAAAAAGTAATTGCTCATCAGGAGGTACAGGAGCTAGTGTAATTTATAACCAACCGGCTGGTGCTGTTATTTCAGGTATTTCTCAATTGCAAGCTGATTCTGATGGACTTATAAAATTTAATATAGATGGTCAGCTCTATGCAAATAATACTTCTTCAGTAAAATGCACTTTTTGGAATACAGCCCAAAGCGGTGTATTTACAAGAAATAATTGTGCAGTCGGAGGCAGCCCGGAAACCATTACATATAATGTTTCGGCAGGATTATATAGTTCAACAACTTCTCAGGCAGCAGCAGATTCTCAGGCTCAAGTACAAATTAATAATAATGGACAGGCATATGCTAATTCCAATGGAAAGTGTACTTTTTATAGTATTGCCAGAAGTGGCTCGTTTATAAAGAATAATTGTACTTCTGGTGGGGCTGGCTCAAGTTTGAGTTATAGTCAAGCTGCAGGTGCGGTTGTTTCAACTATTTCTCAGACAGATGCAGATGCAAGTGGTATGATTAAATTTAATACAGACGGTCAGAATAATGCAAATGCTTATGGAACTTGTTCTTATGTTACTTACACTGCCACCATTAATGACTATGAAGCCGAATTAAAAAAAGCATGGATTGTTCTTACTGCATCCTCAGCGAATCATCCGGCACGCAGTATTTCTGTCAAGATTAAATATGATTATCCAACAGTAAATACGTGGGCTAACAAAACAGTAGTAATTAATTTCGAAGAAGGACAAACTACAAAGATTTTTGAGGTGAAGTTAAATTTTATTAGTGAAGTTCAAGTAGTATCATTTACAGTCAATTAATCCTGAATTGTTAAAAAAATTAAACAACAAACTGTATGAAAAAATAC
>NZ_MUGS01000012.1 GCF_002222055.1 Flavobacterium araucananum | reverse complement strand
CTTTGAACCTTTTTTTTAAACCTGTAACCTCTGTAACTCTGAACCTTTGTGCCTAAAAATCGGAACAATAAAAAAAAATATTATTTTTTCATTGTTCCGATTTTTAAGATTGAAATATAAAAAGTATTTTTGCGCATGCAACACAACGTACTTATTTTAGATTTCGGATCGCAATATACACAGCTTATTGCGCGTAGAGTTCGCGAATTAAATATATTCTGCGAAATATTCCCATACAATCACTTTCCTAGTGATTTATCACCTTATAAAGCCGTAATTTTAGGAGGAAGCCCTTTTTCTGTTCGCGGAGAAGATGCCCCACATCCTGATTTATCTCAAATTCGAGGCAAGCTTCCTTTATTGGCAGTTTGTTACGGAGCACAATACTTGGCCCACTTTAGTGGTGGCGAAGTTGCTGCTTCGAACACCAGAGAATACGGTAGAGCCAATTTATCTTATATTAAGGAGAATGAAGTTTTCTTTAACGGAGTTTCAGAAAACAGCCAGGTTTGGATGAGTCATAGCGATAGTATCAAAGCGCTTCCAACCAATGCCGTAAAATTAGCAAGTACACATGATGTAGAATTTGCTGCTTATAAAATTGAAGGCGAAACTACTTATGCTATTCAATATCATCCGGAAGTTTTCCATTCTACAGATGGATCAAAAATGCTGGAGAACTTTTTAGTAAATATTGCCGAAGTTCCTCAAAACTTTACACCAAATGCTTTCGTAGAAGAAATGGTGGGAGAATTAAAAGAGAAATTAGGAAATGATAAAGTAGTTTTAGGATTGTCAGGCGGAGTAGATTCTACTGTAGCGGCAGTTTTATTGCACCAGGCAATTGGTAAAAACTTATATTGTATTTTCGTAAATAACGGTTTACTTCGTAAAAACGAATTCCAAAATGTATTAGATCAGTACAAAGGAATGGGATTGAACGTAAAAGGAGTAGATGCCGGAGATCGTTTCTTAGGCGAATTGGCCGGAATCAGTGATCCTGAAACCAAACGTAAAACTATTGGTCGTGTATTTATCGAAGTATTTGATGACGAATCACACTTAATCGAAGACGTAAAATGGTTGGCGCAAGGAACTATTTATCCTGACGTAATCGAATCTGTATCTGTAAAAGGACCATCGGCAACGATCAAATCACACCATAATGTAGGTGGATTGCCGGATTATATGAAATTAAAAATTGTAGAACCGCTTAGAATGTTGTTTAAAGACGAAGTTCGAAGAGTTGGTGCTACTTTAGGTATAGATCCTGAGTTGTTAGGACGACACCCTTTTCCGGGACCTGGATTATCAATTAGAATTTTAGGAGATATTACTCCGGAGAAAGTTCAAATCTTGCAAGATGTTGATGCTGTTTTTATCGACGGATTAAGATCTTGGGGATTGTACGACAAAGTATGGCAGGCTGGAGCAATTTTGCTTCCGGTAAATAGTGTTGGGGTGATGGGCGATGAGCGTACTTACGAAAAAGTAGTAGCGCTTAGAGCCGTTGAATCTACAGATGGTATGACTGCTGACTGGGTTCATTTGCCTTACGAATTCCTGATGAAAGTGTCTAATGACATTATAAATAAAGTAAAAGGCGTGAACCGTGTGGTTTACGATATTAGCTCAAAACCACCTGCAACAATTGAGTGGGAATAGTATTGTTTTTCAAATTAAGGCGTTACATTTGTAATGCCTTAATTTTTTAAACCTACTATTTATGAGAGAATTTTTAACGATTTCTCTTGTCTTTATTTTGTCTTTTAACAAAATAACTGCGCAAGATTCAATTATTGAACACAAAATTCAAAAAGGAGAAACCGCCTATTTTATTGCCCAAAAATATAAGGTTTCTGTTGATGAAATTTACAAGCTCAACCCCGAGTCTCAAAATGGAATCAAAGACAATCAGGTTCTTAAAATCCCTGTTCATGCGACAGAAAAACAAAATTTAAACCAGCAAATTACTCATGTTGTTGGTGCAAAAGAAACCCTTTTTGGTTTATCAAAACAATATAATGTTTCTGTTGAAACACTTCAGAATGCCAATCCAGTTCTGGCAAACGGACTTCAGATAGGTCAGGAATTAATTATTCCGCAGGATTCTGCAAATCTTTCCAAAAGTGACAATGCAATATCTTCTAAAGTAACACATCAGGTTGTTGCCAAAGAATCTTTGTTTAGTATTGCGAGGCAATATAATGTTTCGGTTAATGATTTAGAAAATTTAAACAAAGACCTTCTTTTAAACGGATTGCAAATTGGTCAGACCATTTCGATTCCAAACAAACGAAAAACCTTAGACGGAAGAGTTCGTGTAATCAATCAGGAAACTATTTTTCATGTTGTAGAACCCAAAGAAACTAAATTTTCGATTGCAAAAAAATACGCAATTTCAATCGATCAGTTAGAATCTCAAAATCCTGAAATTGTAAACGGATTAATTGTAGGTAATAAATTAGCGATCAACACAAAGGTTGTAAAACCAACTAACGAAAGCGAGGAATTGATGCTGGCACTTGCCGAAAAACAAGTTGTGGTTGAAAAAGGAAAAGCAAAAACGGTTGAATTAGAAGATCTGAAAGACAGATTGGTGGTTCAGAAAGAAATGAATCAGAAAATTATAAAAATTAATGATCTGAAAGTGAATCTGAATAATATGAACGGATCCAAAGAAAATTCAGTCGAAAAACTACGTTTGGTTCTTGAAGCCAATAAAAATGTACAGGATATTTTAATGGCAAAATTAGATTCGCTGGTCAATACAATGAATAATGATTTGGTCGACTTAAAAAGAATGGATATTTTGAATGTTGATGAATCGAAAAAATTAGAAAAACAATCGTACGAAAGCATTGGCAAAACAAGTGAATTATCGTCTCAGCTAAAAAAAGAACTGGCAGAAAACCGAAAAGCGTATGCGGGTTTAATGAATAAAGTAGAGAAAATTGCTGTTGAAGAAAATCAGGAATACAAGAAAAAAATCCGCGAAAGCGAGAAAAACAATAACGTTACTTCTTTGCAACAACGACTTTCGCTGGAAGATATAAAACGATACAAAATACAGCAGGAGCAGGGAGATGCTCAAAATCAGCTTTTGATTGCCAAGATTGATTCTCTCGATACCCAGAAAAAAATTGAGGTAAAACGCCATATCAGCAAAGCAACTTATTATAGTATGGAAGCCAGAAAATTTGACGATAAACTGGCTTTGATAAAACTGAAAAAATACCAGGATGATGCCATTAAAAACCAAAATAAAATGGGCTTGAACAAATCTTCAAAAACAGTTTCGTTAGATGAAATGAAGCGCGAACTAAAGGAAAATCCTCTTAAAACAGACAAAACAGTAAAGGTTGAAGTTTATGATAATCTTAGAGAAGTTTCAAACGGCTATTACTTAGTTTTAGGTATATTTACAGACGCGTCACTAAGGGATAAGCTCATTATGAAACTCATTGATTCTGGCGATTTTAACGCTAGTTTCTTCTTTAATGTAAACAGTCTTTCGTACTACGTCTACTCAGATAAGTACCAAAATATGGAAGAAGTACTGTATAAATGCAAGAAAAAGGAAGAAGATGAGTTATATAAAGAGATTATTATTATTGCTAAGGTAGAAATTGATCTTAGATAATAATTGGCGCAAATAAACAAGTGGCAGGAATCTTGCTTTAAAGAGAATTTAGTAACTTGTTTCCTGAATTAAAAATTAAATTGTTTTAAGCCTTATTATGAAATATTATTCAACATTATTGTTTCTTGTTTTTTTTGTAACATTTTCTGCTTTTTCCCAGGAAAAGGTCATTAAATATACGGTTGCAAACGGAGAAACCATTAACCAGATTGCTGTAAAATTTAAGGTTACGCCTTATGACATTTATGCCCTGAACCCGGATGCCAGAAGTGGAGTGAAACCCAATACGGTTTTATTGATTCCGACTAATACTGCAAAATCTGCTGCAAAATCTGAGGCAGCTGTAGCAAAATCCGGCGGTAATACAAAAGAAGTTATTCATGAGGTACAACCTAAAGAGACTTTTTACAGTATCGAAAAAAAATACGGTATCTCTGATGATGCTTTAAAAGCGGCAAATCCTGTCTTGGAAAAAACAGGGGTACAAATTGGTCAGAAATTAGTAATTCCTGCAAAAGGAGCTGCGGGAAAATCTCTTGTAGCTTCAGAAAAAACAGCTAAAGAAAAAGGACCGGAAAAATATGTATATCACGATGTGATCGCAAAAGAAACAAAGTTTTCGATCGCAAAACAATACTCCATTACGATTGAAGAATTGGAAAAACGCAATCCTGAAATTGTTTCCAGTTTACCTATTGGCTACCGATTGACGATAAAAGGAAAAGCACCTAAAACAGAAGCTTCAAATCAGGCTTTGGCAAATACTGCAAAACCTGCTGAAACTAAAAAAGCTGCTGATATGCCAAAAAAGCCAACATCGTATATGGATTATCAGGTAAAACCAAAAGAGACATTTTATAGTTTATCAAGAACTTTTCATTTGTCTCAGGAGGAGTTAACACAGCTAAATCCGGCACTTGCTGAAGGTGTAAAAGAGGGAATGGTTCTAAAGGTTCCAACAGGATACCTGGCACCGTCACCAATTATTGCCCAACAACAACCTGTAGAAAAAGAAGCGGAGAAAGCAACTGAAAAAGGAGCAGACAAACCAACAGAAAATACAGGAGGCAGTATTAAAATTGTAGATAAGGTAAAATCTGAAACGGTTTCGGCTGATCCGGAAGTAGTGGAGCTAACTAAAAAAAGAGGTCAGAACGAGCGTCAAAAACTAGTTTTATTGTTGCCATTTAATTTAAATAAAATGCAAAATGATACAACGAGTACGGCTAATCGTATCAAAAATGATAAATTTTTGAATATGACACTTGATTTTTATTCCGGAGCAATGATGGCAATCGATTCCGCCAGAACTTTAAAATTACCAATCGACGTAGCTATCTATGATTCGCAGGAAACAAAAACAGCGTCGAATGTTTCGGCTTTAATTTCTCAGAATAAATTGCAGGATACAGATGCTGTGATTGNNAATTTCGCCTTTATCAAAAGATAAAGCAAACCCAATAGATAATTTGTACCAGACGATCCCATCAAATGAGGTTGTTCGAAATGCAATGTTTGAGTATATGCGCTCTAAAAACGGAAACATTGTAGCGGTTGTAGATAAAAAGAAAGAATCTGTAATAAGTTATATCAAACAAAATCAAAAAGGAGTTGTTTTTGCAGCTCTGACAGAAACGGGTGCTTTGGATGTAGCGAACTTAAAAGGTTTGTTATTGCCAAACCGGGTAAATTATGTTGTTATGGAAACCGGTAATACGGCAATGGTAAAAACAACCATAAAAGCCCTGAGTGATGCACAAAAAACATGTCAGGTACAATTGGTAATTTTAGAACCAAACAGTACGCTGGATACTGACGAGATTAGTTTTGACAGTCTGGTAAAATTAAAATTAATGTATCCGTCTGTAACCCGCGAAAGTGATGAACCGGGAGTGTTGGTTTTTGAAAAAGAATACAGATTAAAAAATAAAGTAAATCCTAATACTTATGCAACTCGCGGATTTGATGTAACTTTTGACACGATGATGCGTTTGGTACAAGGAAAAACATATCAGGAAACAGCAGATTTAATGACAACAGAACAGGTTGACAATAAATTTCAGTTTTATAAAAAAGAAGATGGTGGACACGCCAATAAAGGAGTGTACATTTTATATTACGATTCAGACTTAACTTTAAAAGTAGCAAATTAATGACATCAAAAGTAACCTATTTAGGAGATCTAAGAACAAAATCAATTCATGTGCAATCAGGAAGCGAAATCATCTCTGATGCGCCACTGGACAATAACGGAAAAGGAGAAGCATTTTCTCCAACAGATACAGTTGCCAATGCTTTGGCGAGTTGTATGATGACGATCATGGGGATTAAAGCTCGTGATATGAATGTAAATATAAACGATTCTACGGCTGACGTAACTAAGATAATGAATGCTGAACCAAGAAGAATTGGTGCAATCGAAATTGCTTTTGAAATGAAAGGTGATGCAGACGAGAAAAGCAAAACTATTCTGGAACGTGCCGCAATGACTTGTCCTGTATTTTTGAGTTTAAGTAGCGAAATCGAAAAGAAAATTACTTTTAACTGGAAGTAATTTTCAGGTAAAATTAGTATGAGATATAAAATAAAGTAATTAAAAATCTAAATTTAGATATGCTTTTATAATTTATTTTAAAATTCTAGTTTACAAATATTTAATTAATATTTAAAAAATATTGCGTATATAATAAATATGTATATATTTGGTATACTAAAAAACAA
>NZ_MUGS01000119.1 GCF_002222055.1 Flavobacterium araucananum | reverse complement strand
CTAAAAAAGAAAAAATGAAATACACGACACTACCCAATACGGATATAAAAGTTAGTAAAATAAACCTGGGAACGATGACTTTCGGGCAGCAAAACACAGAAGCCGAAGGACATCAGCAAATGGATTATGCACTGGAACGAGGCATAAACTTTTTTGATACAGCCGAAATGTATTCGGTTCCGGCGCGGGAGGAAACTTACGGAAGTACAGAGAAAATTATAGGAACCTGGTTTAAGAAATCAGGAAATCGAGAAAAAGTGGTTTTGGCTTCTAAGATTGCAGGACCAAATCCTAATTTTACTTATATGCGTGAGAAAGGAGATTTCTCTCCGGCGAGTATAAGATATGCTTTAGAAAATAGCTTAAAGCGACTACAGACAGATTATATCGATTTGTATCAAATGCATTGGCCCGAGCGGGAAACTAATTATTTTGGACAACGTGGTTTTAAAGATTACGATACTGCATGGGAAGATAATTTTAGAGAAGTCCTTGAAACTTTTGATGGTTTAATCAAAGAGGGCAAAATAAAACACATTGGTGTTTCTAACGAAAATGCCTGGGGGATGATGCGTTTTCTCGAAGAGAGTAAATATCAAAACCTGCCTAGGATTAAAACCATTCAAAATCCGTATAATTTGTTGAACCGTCTTTTTGAAGTAGGTTCTGCCGAAGTCGCAAAATACGAAAACGTGGGTTTACTGGCCTATTCTCCTTTAGCATTTGGCGTTTTAACGGGTAAATTTTTAACCGGTGAAGCACATCCAAATGCGAGAATAAAACTTTTTCCGCAATATACTCGTTACAACAGTGATCAATGTACGCAAGCCACAAGATTGTATCAGGAAATTGCTAAAAAACACGGCTTGACTCTGACAGAACTCGCGATGGGATTTGTATTGCAACAACCTTTTTTGACCAGTGCCATTATTGGCGCTACGACAATGGAGCAGTTAAAAGAAAACATCGATACAATTGATGTGTTTTTATCCAAAGAAATTTTAACAGAGATTGCTGCGGTTCAGGCTATAATTCCTGATCCGGCTCCTTAAGTTGAATAGCGTTCAGCTTTAGCCGGATGAAAATATAAAATAAATAAAAAGGGCTTTAGCCAA
>NZ_MUGS01000118.1 GCF_002222055.1 Flavobacterium araucananum | reverse complement strand
AGGCAGACCAAAAGGTGTAATGATTGAGCAAGATGCTGTTTTGAGCTTGGTATTGAATGATTATATTAAGATAACTTCTAAAGATGTTTTTGCATTAGTATCATCCCCTGTATTTGATGCTGCAACCTTTGAAATATGGGCTCCTTTACTTCATGGGAACCTTTTGGTAATACCAAAAGATATACAAAGTATTGTGTTGGACATAAACATTTTTAATAAGTTTCTGATAGCAAATAATATTTCGATATTGTGGTTAACAAAAACGTTATTTGAGAATTTATATTATCTGGATAATGCCATATTTGAAGGTCTAAATTATTTAATTATTGGAGGTGAGGCATTAGATAAGAGAAGTGTTAATGCTTTGATAACTAGTATTGAAAAGCCGAATTATTTAATAAATGGGTATGGACCAACGGAAAGTACCACTTTTACCTGTACCTATAATATTGAAAAATCAATAGAGTCATATAGTATACCTATAGGTATGCCAATTGATAATAGAAAGACTTATGTCTTAGACCCCAATAATCT
>NZ_MUGS01000117.1 GCF_002222055.1 Flavobacterium araucananum | reverse complement strand
ATTTGGCTGTAAATTATCTGTATAATACCTTATTTTAAATCTAACTAATTATTTCTGGTATTTTAATCAAAGGACTAAAATCTGTTTTCCAAATATCTAATTCAAATAGTTTTCCTTTATCATCAACATTAAGTGATGCTATAACATTAATTCCATCTGCATCTAAAAATATACATTCAGCAATTTGTTTTCCAAACACTCTATTTTCAGAAGAAATGTCTTTAGGAAATAATTTTAAACTTCCCATTCCATCATCATTCATTGTTTCTACATCTAAATCCTCTTCTAAATTGTCAGATATCACAACTGATGATTTTTTTACTAATAATTCTAGAAGCCTTGCTTCATCTTGTGAAAGTTTCCTCATTTTATTATATTCCATGAATTCTACCAATATTTATTGTTCCGTCAGCAAGTTTAAATGCAGTATATTGTATTCTGTGTCCTGCAACTTCAATTATTGAGTTCAACGGTTTACCAGCTTCTAATCTCGCTACAACAGTAGGAAAATGCGCTTTAATTGCCGCCGTAACAGCTGAACGTGCAAGTCCCATTTCTTCTACATGTCTAAAAGCGTGATAAATTTGATTCTCTGTTGCTCCAAATTGAATTGCTAGTCTTAATCCTCCAGCTCCGCTAATATATTCAAGTCCACCAGCTCCACCTAACGGTTTTTGCCTTAAAATTGAACCATCATCTCCTATAATATATCTTAAACCTGTAGTAGAGTCTGTCCAGTCTCTATCTCCTTGAATAAATGACCACATTTTGCCTAGAGTAGATTTAGCTGTTACATCGACTAAAACTTTGTCGCCTTTTTTAGGTAAACTACGAGTTGTTCCTTTACCAGGGACTTCTTGACCTTCCTTATCTCCACCACTTTCCTCTATACTTTCACCTGTATCAGCAGTTTTACCATTACTTCCTGAAAAAGTGCCGTCATCATTATTTGTCCACTTTGTTTCTCCTTCCGTATTTGATTTTTTCATTAAATCATCCGTAAATGATTTCGAAAGCATCCCGTCTGGATCGACAAAATATACAGGATTATTAA
>NZ_MUGS01000116.1 GCF_002222055.1 Flavobacterium araucananum | reverse complement strand
TTCCCAGATGCGACAGAACCCGATATTGTATCGGGCTCATTGCTTTTAGATTAAGTTTTATTCTGTCATTATTATAATAATTAATATACTCAATAATCTCCTGTTTTAATTGACCAATGGAACTGTATTTTTTAAGATAAAACAACTCTGATTTTAATGTTCCAAAGAAGTTTTCAATAATTGCATTGTCAAGACAATTTCCTTTTCTGGACATACTCTGTTTAATTCCTTTTTCTTTTAATAAGTATTGGTACTGTTTCATTTGATACTGCCATCCTTGATCAGAGTGCAGCGTTAAATTAGTATTGTCGGGTATTTTCTTAAATGCTTTTTCAAGCATTACAGCTACTTGGTTAAGTACTGGTCTTTCAGCCAGTTCATAACTAATTATTTCTCCATTAAACAAATCAATTATTGGTGATAAATATAATTTTTTCCCTGAGACGTTAAATTCAGTTATATCGGTTGCCCATTTTTGATTAGGTACGTATGCTTTAAAGTTTCTGCTCAGAATATTTGGGGCAATCCTGCCTTGTTCTCCTTTGTAGGATTTATATTTTTTAACTCTGATAAGACTTTTTAATCCCAACGATTTCATTAGTCTTAAAACTGTTTTATGATTGATGATTATCTCTTGAAGGTTTAATTCGCTAGTGATCCTCCTGTATCCGTAACGCCCCTTATGCTTAGAATAAATTGATTTTATAAGTTCTTTTACTTTTTTGTATTTATCAGCTGTTTTACTCTGTTTTTGATAATAATAAAAACTGCTGCGCGCCACATTACTACAATTTAAAAGTAATTTTAAATCATAGCGATGCCTTAATTCCATTATGACTTGCGATTTTTGGCTTTTTCTTCAGCTTGAATTAAGGCTTGTAACTTTTTTAGAAAATCAATTTCACAGCGTAATACTTCATTCTCTAACAGAAGTTCTTCTTCCCTGGTTAAAATTTTTTCGGATTTACTTTTTTTATCTTTAGAATCACTCATAGATTTTGGCCTCCCTTTTAGTTTTAGTTTTAATCCTTCTAAACCAAAATTAGCAAAATCTTTTTTCCATTTAATAATAATTGAATCCGAAGAAATGTTAAATCGTAAACGAGCTTCTCTTAAAGATAATGAATCTCTATAAATTGACTTTAAAACCTTTAATTTAAAATCAATCGGATAAACCTGATTTTTTCGTGATAATAAACCTGCCTTTCCATATTCCGTGTAAAAACTGACCCATTTGCGTATATTAGATTTACTGGTTCCTTTCTCGTTAGATACTAATGCAAATGAATAATGTTTAGCAACTACTAATTCTACACATTCAAGTTTAAATTCATAACTGTGCTTGACTTTTCTTTCCATAAAAATGCCCCCAAATAGCGTCTAACTTTTTGGGGGCAGTCCATAAAAAGCCTCTTTTTTTATATCAATTATATATCATTCAATACGTAAATCTTTAATTACAATTTGCAATTCTAGGATTATTTACTGCTCCACATTGGAAAGCATATTTACTCTGCGGATATAATGGAGAAGGATTATCGGTTACCTCTAATGGAGATAGTGCCTGGCCATTATAACTCGGCATTGTTATTTGTTCTTTAGATCCGTTTCCCAGTGCTACATTTTTCGCTGTCAAATTTCCATTAAAACTATAATCAATCATTGCATCAAGTAATCTGTAAATTCCATAATAATCATATGCATCATATGAGGTTTGTGTATTAGGAAGATTATGCTCTGCCGTGTAAGTAAAAGTTGGTAAAACTGATTTTTTTATCAAAATAAAATCTTTCTCAGAGTTTGGAATATTTATATTTTTAAAAATATCAATTGCCAGCCTATGATCATTTGTTACGTCGTCATTATAGACCTGAGTTATCAATTTTGTATTTTCAGGGAAACTTTGTAATTCTGCCTGTGTAATTTCATAGGAATACCATTGTGCCATTGCAAAAATAAAACGCCCGTTTTGTCCCCAGCCTTCATCAATAAATCCTTTATGAGCCAAAGCAAAAGAGGCTCCTCCTCCAAATGAATGTCCCATGAAGCCTACTTTTTTTGTGTCAATTATAGTGGGATAATCTGTCACAGCTTTTTTGAAGCTTTGCCAAAGTGTGTCATATCTTTCATCGACTGTTACACCTGTTGTAGGATAAGGTGCAAATACGACAACATATCCTTTTTTTGCAATAAACTCATACAAACCTATATTGTATGCACTTTCTTCACCACCATAAGGATGCGAATAAAAAATAACAGGTTTGGGGGAAGTAATTCCTTTTGGGTAAAAAATTTCAACATTTTTTCCACTATATAATGGGCTTGGAAAACTAATTTTTGCAACTTCATAACTGCCATCCGAACCATATCCGGTTTTTGGCCTGGAAATAGGCCCTGCCAAATCATCATCTATATAAGCAGAATCTTGATTTGATTCATCTGCTTCATTTTTTGAGCAGGATAATAATAGAAAAAAAGAGATTATAAGTAAAATTGGGGTCTTCATTATTTAGGTATTTTAAGATTATTTTAATAAGACTGCTTTTGTATAAAATAGTTTAATTCGACTTTTAAATATTGGTCAATTTAATATAAATAATGAATTTAGGAAATGAAAATACCTTATTTAGAATAATTTAATTATCATATTAAAAGTAATAGGTTCGAATCTGTCAGAATCAAATATAAAACTTTAATCAATGTTAAAGTTAGTCCACCAATTTACAGAATGATTTAAACATAGATATTCCTTATCTAACCATCTCATTCTTTCTTAGCACATGCACAACTTCAATTCCGCTTAAGGTTCGTTTGACCGATTCAAAATTTTTAAAACCTAATCCGCTTTAGATGCGCCATTTGATGAAACGATGGTCCCGTTCTAATATATTGTTGAGATATTTACACTGCTTTTCTCTTCTTCATCTCTGACTCAAGTAAGGTGTAAACTTATAAACCCAGCGCTGAATTGTAGCATGATCAAACTCTTCAAAAAGAAAATCAGTTTAACTCACCTGCAATTAAGGCAATCTTTTAATTAGCAAAATAAAATTGCTTTAAAATTTAGAGTAAACTTATTTTTATTTAATTTTGTATCGATCATTATAAAAATAAATAAAACAATGAGAGGAAGACCTACCATCTACGAAGACTCTAATATTGTAAAAAAAGCGCAAGAAGTTTTTTGGCAGAAAGGATACAGTGCTACCTCATTGAATGATTTACAAAAAGCAACTGGTGCTGGTGCCGGAAGCTTTTATAATACTTTCAAAGGTGGTAAAAAAGAGGTTTTTGAAAAAGCTATTGAAGAACGACGATTGGCTTTTGATGCTTTTAAACTGGAATTAATCAAAAGCGAATCTCCATTAAGATTAATTAAAGACTTTTTTATTAGTATCGCTTCCGCAGAAGAAAATGAGCATCTTAAAGGATGTATTATTGCCAATACGGTTGTAGAAATGACTTTTATAGATAAAAATCTGGAAGCCAGTGCGGTTCAAATTTTAAAAGATGTAGAACAAATGTTTACTAAAGCCATTAAAGATGAAAAATTAAAGGGAAACTTAAAAACACCAACACATCCCGAGATCCTTGGGAAATATCTAATAACATTTTGGTGTGGACTTAATACGCTCAGAAGAATGTATCCAGATAAAAATGTCTTAAAAAATCAAATCGAAATGCAATTAGCTGTTATCAGCTAATTTTTTTGAATATTTATGTATCAATCATTACAAAATTAAAATAATAAAAATGAATTTAAAATTAGAAGGAAAAAGAGCATTTATAAGTGGTTAGACACAAGGAATTGGTTTTGCAATTGCCAAACAATTATTAAATGAAAAAGCTGAAGTCATAATCAATGGAAGACATGAAGAAAAGACAAATTTAGCCGTACAAAAATTAAACGATGAATTTCCAGATGCAGTAATTTCAGGAATTGTATGTGATTTTAAAAAAAAAGAAGAAGTAACTGCTTTATTAACTAAATTAAATAATATTGATATTTTGATTAATAACGTTGGTATTTTCGAATTAAAAGACTTTGAAAATCTGGAAGATGAAGAGTGGTATAGAATATTTGAAGTTAATGTGATGAGCTGTATTAGGCTTTCTAAAAAACTTTTACCGCAAATGCTTCAGAAAAAATCAGGAAGAATTGTTTTTATTAGCAGTGAATCTGGCGTGAATATTCCAGGAAATATGATTCATTACGGAATGACAAAAGCTGCAATGACGGCAGTAAGTAATGGTTTATCTAAACTAACTACAGGTACGGAAGTTACAGTGAATGCTATTTTAGGCGGACCAACTTATTCTGACGGAGTTGCTTCAACAATTGAACATATTGCTGCTTTACAAAATATCGAAATTGAACAAATGAAAAATGCCATTATACAGCAGACTAATCCACACTCTTTATTACAGCGTTTCATTGATCCTGAAGAAATTGCTTCGCTGGCTGTTTATTTGTCAAGTCCGATTTCAATTGCTACGAATGGAGCATCATTAAGAGCAGATGGAGGTGTTTTAAAAACTATCTAATTATTCTAAATTGATATATTCCGTAATAAAAATTAAAATTATTCTTTTTGGTCAACAAAATTATATAGTTTCTGCACTTGTCCGTGTTCAATAACAAACAAATCTGGAGTCGATTTTAATTTTACTACAAAAATTGAATTTGTATTTTCTTGAATTCATTTTTGTGTGATTTAAAAG
>NZ_MUGS01000115.1 GCF_002222055.1 Flavobacterium araucananum | reverse complement strand
GACCATTTAGGCAACGTACGGTTAAGTTATGCTAAAAACCCACAAACCCAAGTTCTTGAAATTATTGAGGAGAATAATTATTATCCTTTTGGGCTCAAACATGAGGGGTATAATTCAGATAGTAAGCAAATTGGATATAATTATAAGTACAACGGAAAGGAGCTGCAAGACGAGCTGGGGCTTAACTTTTACGACTATGGAGCTCGTAATTATGACCCTGCACTTGGTCGTTGGATGAACATTGATCCTTTGGCGGAACAAATGAGAAGATACTCGCCTTATAATTATGCGTTTGACAATCCTGTATATTTTATTGATCCTGATGGAATGGCTCCTGAAGAGAGTATTGATCCAGTACCAAAAAGTCGTGGTGCTGCAATTATTGCTGCAGGTTTAGGTGGTGCTGCAATGATATCTATAGCGGGCGCTGGTCCGCAAGGAATTGTTTTAGAGCCAGCTGCAGGAGCAGTTGCTGTTGGTTCTCTTGTAGTTGGTGGTTTAGTGATGGCTTGGGATGCTATGACAGGAAGTGATGATTCGTCAAGTTCAACGACTTATAATGCAACTGCTGGTACGGCTCCAGGTAGCGAGGAATCAACTAATAATAAAGCTAAAGAGAAATCAACTACTTCGGAACCAACTAAAGCAGAAGCTAGAGCAGAAAAATTAAGTAGAAAAAATAGAGACGGCAAGGATTTTACAAAAGCAGGAAAAGAAGCTGTTATAGATCTCAACAAAGAAAAAAATAATGGTACAGTAACATGTGAGGGGTGTAAAGTTCCAACAACCGAAGCCAAACAAAATAAAAAAGGAGTTACGCCGGCTTCAACAGATACAAATGTTGATCACGTTAAAAGAAAAAGAGATGGAGGTAGCGGAACACCAGCCAATGGTCAAGTATTGTGTAGAGGATGTAATTTAAATAAAGGATAATGGAAGAAAAAATAAATGATAAAGTAATGTTCGTTTACTATGATCTCGAAGGACAAATAGCAATGGAAAGTGTTTGGGCTGCAAAAGAGGAAAATGGATACAGAATTAAAAATATTCCTTTCTTTGCTCCGAATATTGCTTATGATGATTTAATAAGTGTTGAAGATGATGATGGGGAATTATTTTTTGACGATATCATAAATGAATCAGGAAATAGTACTATTCAGATAATAATTTATAACGAAAGTGACATCGACTACATCACAAAAAAAATTGAAAGTTTTGATTGTGGCTGGGAAGGAAGTCATTTAAAAGGATATATCTCTGTAAATGTTCCTAAAGAAATTAGTTATCTGCCAGTTAAGAGTTTTTTAAGTAATGAATTAGAAAATAAAAAATTGGATTTTAAAGAGGCTTGTATGGCGCACAATATGTGATGGAAATGATTAGAAGCGAATTTTTAGAAATTATAAAAACGAACATTCATAAAAATGACTACCATCTTACACTAGTGAATGGCGGTCAAAATCCAGAGTATTCTTACTCTATAGGATTAACTGAAAAATTTGGTTTTGAATTAGTAATTGCTGGTGGATTTATTTCTATTGAGGACAACGAATCAAAATTTAGATATGTGTATCAACAATTGCAATCTGGATCAACTTTAGATTCAAAGTTTATATTATCTGATAATATTTTTTATTTAAATAAGGTAGATTCATCTTGGTGTAAAAAGCTAATGTTGGGAGTTTACAATTATTATAATGTTGATAAAATTACAGCTTATCAAATTATTCCAGAGAATAAAACACTGGATACACCTTTAATGTCGCAGTCAATGAGGGCAAATGATCCTATTTGGAAATGGCTTGACATGGATTGGAATATTGAGGTTCCTAAAAAATCTTATGTTATAACCGATATTGATTCTCTAAAAGGTAAAACAATAGTGGAACTTATGAGATGGGAAGATCATGTATGGGAAATGTTTTCAGGTCCAGGTCCAGATTTTAAAGAAGAAGATATAAGAATAGTACCATTAGGTACAATATTAGGAATTGATGATACACTGCAACGAACTGTAAATTTATCTGTTGGTAAAGGTTTGTGGAGAGAAAATAAAGATTCAGAATGGAACGATTGGAAATAGTAGGATTTAATCTAGAATAATATTCATTTTAAAATATTGGAAATTTAAAAGGATGAGCAATTTTGTTCATCCTTTAATTTTTAGACTTAGATGTTTGGATTATAGTTATAGATAAAGAAAGATATGTCTGTTGAAGATAGAAATAAAATAGATGCAATTAGCACTAATAAAGAAGATGTGATTGTATTAACCATTTCGGATCATCTTGAATGGGATGACGATAATTTGCATTTGTTAATATTGCAAGATAAAATAAATAGCTATTTTGATGCACTTGCAAATGGACAGATATATGAAAGTTACCCTAGTGCAGTAGGCAAAAAAATTATGATCCAAATTGTGTTTGAATTTCTACCAAGTAAAACTGGTGAAGAGTTTTTAAAAAAAGTAGATGGATTTATTAAAGGAAGTGGTTATGATTTTAATTTCTATCAACTTCCTTAGAAATGAAAAAGATTATCAACTGAAACATTATTAGATATTAAAAAATGTAATTAAGATGGTATAATTACAATAAACATTACCTGAAATTGAAAAAAATGCGTATAATTAAAAAATAACTTATGGTTGTAAGAGAAAATTACCAATCAGTAGAAGATGAAAAAAATGTATTTGAGTGGATAGATAGAATTGTCGAATTTTTTCCAAAATATGAAAAAGATATTTTCGCAAGCTTAATTCATAAAATGGATTGCAAAGAAGACCTGCCTGAGATTCAAAATATAGGCAGTACAATGTTACTATTAAATATTTTTGAAAAAGTAGGAGATCATTTTATACAGTTCTCAACTCTTGGTCATGAGATAAAAGATATTGGAAATTATTCTTTATACCTAGAGCATTTATCTAAATTAAAAGATCTTGAAACTTATAAACAGAAGAAAGAAATAGAAAATCTAGAATCGTCCATTAGAATGAATAAATGGCTCTTAAAAACTAAATGGTTACCACATATTTTTTCCATTATAGCTATAATTATTTCGTTAATAGCTCTATTTACTTAACGTAAAAGTAGAATATCTTGAAGCTTTACGGAGAAGTAAGAAATAATCAAATACTTTGTTCTCCTATATAATTTTAAACAAATTAAATTTAAATATACACTTAGGAATAATATGGAAGTTGAATTTAGAAATAAGCATGGTATAAGACCTCCCGGCTCACTAGTTGAAATTTTGCCACATCCATTGCTTTCAGACAAATCTATTGAACTTGCCGTTTTTCAAGAGCATAGATATACTTTTTTTTATTGGTCAAAATGGAATAAAGATTTAAAATCCGAAATTCCTCCATGTTTAGTTAGCTTAGATTGGCATCAAGATTTATGCTTTCCATGTGAAACTGAAAAGGAATGGTTAAAAAATTTAAATCTTGACAATGATGGAGAAGTCGCTTTTTTTTCTTGGGCTAAATTAGCAGGAAATAATGATGGTCACATTTTATGTGCAGCATATCTCAATTTAGTTGGAAATATTTATGTCCATTGTAGGCAAGGTAAATTTGAATCAGATTGGAAAGATGAAGAATTTATTGATTTGTATGGAAACACACATACCATTAAAAAATTTAAAACTTATGAAGCTCTTGAAGATTGTCTTTTAAAATCTACAGAACAAAATGTATACTTTGATATCGATTTAGATTTTTTCACACTTAATAATCCATATAATAATGGAAATTTTGAACAGAAATATACTTATCTTAAACAAAAAGAGATAGTGGAAATGCTAGCAATTAAGCGGCCTTTGATTGCTTGGATTTTTGAAAGACTAGAAGGTTTTACTATTGCAACTGAGCCAAAACACTGTGGAGGTTTACTAAAATCTAACGAATTGCTTGATATAATAAATAAAATTTATTTTGAACCAAGTTTGTTTACTCCAATGAACTGTGAATGGAAGCATAAAAGTAAAAAGTCCCTGTAATATTATATTTTATTATACAAAACTTACGGATCAAAATTTAGATTATAAAATCAGTTATACTGGAGGCTTTCTCTCAGACTATCAACTTGTAATTTATGTTTCCTTTTCTGTAATTCAATATTCTTTATTGTCTTTTCATAAATAACTTGTTTTAAATAAATTTCTTTATTTACTCTAATACACTCTTTTTCCAAGACCGAAATTTTTATACGATTTTCAATAAATAAGACTAAAGATATGACTAGGCAATAAAAAAGAAGATAAAAATTATTTGTTGGAGTGTTGGTTTTATAACTAAGATCATTTACTTATGTACTTTTTATAAACGCATTGCAAATAAGTATATAAATCTTTAATAACAATTAGAAAAACTATTGTTTAGTGCATTATTTTACATTATTAAAAATGAAAATCAACTTTATTTATGTAGTATTTAACTTATGAAAAATATTTTTTTTGAAGAAATTATTAAAAATATTTAGAC
>NZ_MUGS01000114.1 GCF_002222055.1 Flavobacterium araucananum | reverse complement strand
GAAAAAGACAAAACATTTTCCTTTTGATCTAAAACAAATATTCTTTTTTTTATAAAATCACCTTTAGAGAAAATTTTATTGAGTAATAAGAAATTTATTATTTGAGGCTTGAATTTTGTAATTAAATCTTTTAATCTTTCACTTTTCAAACCATCAGATACAAATAACTTAATATTATAATTTTCCACCCATAACATTGAGTCATTTATTTTAAAGTCATTGACTAATTTTATTAAATTCATATCTCCCAATCCTCCCCTTTTACGTTAATAGTATTAAATGATAATATTTCTTTTAAGTTTTTTATTGTTTTATACTTAAACAAATCTGATACCCAAACATCACACTCAAATACTTGACTCATTTGGTGTGATACTTTGATAGCTGAAATCGAATTTCCTCCAATCTTAAAAAAGTCATCTTGAATTGAAATTTCTTGCACACCTAATACATCACCAAATATCTTGGCTATTTTGTATTCTATTTCAGAAAAATCTTCTTCAATTAATTTAATATCTCTTGCACAAACTTTTTTCTGATTTTGAATATCTAAAAGTTTAAAATGATTCAAAAAACCAACTTTTATATCATATCTTGATAAACAAATATTTTTTAAATTTTTATTTGATAATAAATTCTCCAAAATAATAGGAAATTCATGGCTCCTAATTGAATTTGATGTTTTGCCGCTTTTGGTTGTGCTATTTTTAATAAATTCGATAGCTGCTCCTGCATCAGAGATTTGATTTATGTTAATTGTAAGCATGGAATCAATATTGATATGACTTCTATAACTTATCTCATCCAGATACAAATTTGCTGCAGTATATTCTGTATTACCTAATGAAGGCATTATACTTGTTAATGATGAGCAATTGACTAATTTTTTTATTGGAACAGATTTGGCAAGTTTAATCAAGTTTTCAATTCCTGCTATCTTGGGATTAAGTACTTGTTCTATATGAATCTTATTTTTATCATTTAAAACACTTTGAGCAACAACTACTGCGGTATGTAAAACAATATCAATATTATTAATATTATTAATATTCAAAAGTTCACTTAATTTATTTGATGCTTCAACATGACCAATATCAATAGCAGAGTAGATAATTTTATGCTCTGTATTCCTTAAATCATCCAGTTTTTGTTTATAGTCTTTTCTTAAGTTTGACTCTATAGTTCGACCTAATAAGATAAGTGTACATTGGACATGCTTTTTTACTAAGTAACTAGCATATGCATAACCAATGGCTCCTAATCCCCCAGTAATTACGAATATAGAATCTTTTGTTTCTAAAGAATTGACTTTATTTTTAATATCCAGAAGATTTATTTTTTTATAAATTGGAATCCAATGATACTTCCCTCTTATTACAATTAATTCTTTGTCGACATTTTGCTCTAAGGCAAACAACAAAATATCTTTATAATTAATATCCTGTGATGATAAATCTATATGAAATGCTTTAGTATTTGATGTAAAATATTCATGGGGAATAGATTTTGTCACACCGTAAACAATAGATGGTTTTTCTTGTAATAATTCGTTACCTATAACTTCATAATTGTCAAAAGATATTGAAATTATTTTTGGAACTTTAACACTTGCATTTTTTGACCATTGAAATATATTTTTTACAGCACAAATATCGGTTCTGTCGCATCTGGCATGTAAATTCGAAAGAAATCAGAAACCCCAAAAAATTATGCAGCCAATTTACAAAATGATTTGAACATACTTATTCCTGGGTTAAGCATCTGATTTTTTCTCAACATGTGTACAACTTCTATTCCACTTAATGTTCGTCTGGCCGATTCAAAACTTTTAAAACCCAGACCGTTCTGTATCCGCCATTTTATAAAACGATGATCCTGCTCAACAATATTGTTCAGATACTTACACTGCCTAATCTTTATATTCGAAAATGATCGTTTGTTGTAAACCCTGATTGCGCTGGTGTTAGAGCCGCTTTTGTCTATATTTATTACCGTTGGCCGGCAATTATTCTTTATCGCTTTTATTAAAAATGACTGTGCACTCATTCTCTGTCTTCTTCTGGTCAGAAGAAAATCCACCGTATTGCCCCATTTGTCAACAGCCCGATATAAATAACACCAGATACCTTTTACTTTTATATAAGTTTCATCCATTCGCCAGCTGGCCCCTACTCTGTTCTTTCTTTTTTTCATCTGAGATTCAATCATTGGAGTAAATTTAAATACCCAGCGTTGAATCGTAGCATGATCAACTGCTATTCCTCGCATTTTCATTATTTCCTCAACATCCCGGTAACTCAATGTAAATCGCAATTTGAAATAAACAGCCTGCAAAATAATGGCTTTGGGAAAACAATGACCTTTCGTATTCATAAAATATATTTCGAAGATCTAAAGATAATAGTTATTAAACAGATGCGACAGAACCGAGCCAAAAGTCTATAATGAAAAATAACAATACAAAGAAATATGAATGTTGGTTTTTAATCAACCAGCATATTTTTGAAAAAGAATTTGAGGCAATTCAACAAAAAGCTATAAATGTATTTCTTGATTTTATTTCCGATAAAAATTATGGTTTAGGCATTAAACTTTTTCGTTTTGATATTTATGTTGAACCAAATATAAATTTTGGACGACAAACTGATAGTGTTTATTCTGCTTGCGCTCACTTGTCTGCCCATATTGACAAACAACTTTTTGACAAAGTAAGTGATGACGAAAAATTGAAGTTAATTCTTAATGCATCTTTAGTTCTAGTTAAATATTTAGAACAAAGAGTTCCTCTGTCAAAGGATTTTAATGCTGACAATTTGTTTGAAGACTACAAACAATATCTAAAAAGCCAATCTTTGTTGTTAGACCAAACCGAAACAGATCGAGCTATTATCAAATTTTTTGACACTACTCGTTTTATTTTTAGAAGAACAGAAACAATCGAAGTAGACAAAAGCAGAATCTATTTTGACCTTAACGAAGTTCAGGATTATATAAATAATGAGATTGCTGGCAAAACATTCGGTAAATCTATTAATACTGTAGACTTTGGATTTGAATTTTATGACTTCAATGGTGGCTTTGCAACATTTTTGAAACAAACAGAGAACTATAAAAGATACGGAACTAAATACAAAAACTATCTAGTAGTAAAACACTTTGATTATTCGGAAATAAAAAATCTTGATAAACAGCAACAATATCGATTATTGAAAGCAAAAATACTCGAAGGCATAAATGATTATGACGACTTAAAAAGGAAGCCAAAGGATTTTAATAAGGAGGCATTTTACAATATAATGGAAAACATACTGAATACCTACGAAAAACAAAAAAGTTAACGCTAATACCCAATTCAACAATCTTATTATCAAGACTAATGAGATTTTATTTGTGTTTTGACAATTTGACAAATTTCAAGAATGGGCTTGATTTAATATCAAACCCGCTTTAATACCCCAACTTTAACTTTAATTGCAAATTAAAAACATATGAGCATTGATTTTATAAAATTGAAAGAAAAACTTAAAACTCAATCTGGCGACGATTTTGACTTTGAAGTAGCTGATTATTTGTTAACTATCAAATTTGAAGGTAAGACTCTTAATGAAATGCAAAGAAGAGTTGTATCAACTAATATTCTTGACAATGAAGTTTTCAATGGCGGGTTTGACCAATTTTACTTTAACAATGAAAACGAATATATTGACGACGCAATTGGTGGATTGAGCGAATTTGGGGCAAATGAATTTCTTGAACTTGCAATTAAGTCAAAAGAAATTTATTTAAGAGACAGAGAGCTATATACTGATGACCGGAATCCTTATTTTGATCCTCTTGACAACAAATTTTATGAATTAGATCATTATGATTATTAATAATTAATTGTCGTAGAATGTATAATACAAAAAAAAAAAAACTAAAAGTAAGTTGACACAATTATAAATATATCTGTTAAACTTTATTTTAGCGTTAACACAGACATTTTTAAACATATTATGAATTACGTCCGCAGTGCAGACGCAATTATAAAATGAAGCAAAACTACTAGATGCTTTATTATTTTTAGAAAATACAGGGTTAATTATTTCAAATTCTGACAAAGATAAAAGTTGGACTAATCAGAACGCTTTTTAACAATTAAACAGCTATGATTTATCTACTTTAGCTATACATTTTTTGTAAAAAAAGTATTTCAAAAATTATTTTACTTTTAAAACATTAAAATCTCATTTTTTTTATATCTTTGATAATGTGTTATTTGCACTTACAAAAATACAATACAGATAATTACAATACTATCAGCCATGTGCAAAAAAAAAATATGGAAAAAAAATTTTAATATCCTTCTGTTTTTTTTTAAAATGACATGTTATAGAGCAAGTAGTAATAC
>NZ_MUGS01000113.1 GCF_002222055.1 Flavobacterium araucananum | reverse complement strand
AATATTGGCTTTACAGAAAATACTTTTTGGCAAATTTTAAAAAAAATTAGACCATCTCTTTACGAGGCTTTATATATTAAGCACAAAAAAGATGAAGAATCTTTCGCATTGATAGTTAGTGCATTTGAAAATCAAACATTGATTTCCGGAATAATAAAATCAAGAACCAATGGTGGAATGATAGTGGATGTGCTTGATATAGAAGCATTTTTACCAGGATCGCAAATTGATATTAAACATATTATAAATTATGATATATATATCGAGCAAAAAATGCAATTCAAGGTTATACAAATTAATCCAGAATTAAAAAATGTCGTTATTTCACACCGCATCATTAGCGAAGCTGATATAAATATAAAAAGAAAGAAAATTATTGATCAATTAGAAAAGGGTCAAATATTGGAAGGTGTCGTGAAGAATATTACATCCTTTGGTGTCTTCATTGATTTAGGAGGAATCGATGGTCTAATTCATATAACCGATTTAACTTGGTCAAGAATCAATCACGCTAACGAGATATTAGAATTAGACCAAAAAATAAAAGTAGTAATACTCGATTTTGATTATGAAAAAACTAGAATTCAATTAGGTTTAAAACAATTATATCCTGATCCGTGGGAGGATATAGATAAAAAAATTAAGGTTCTTGACAATGTCCCTGGTAAAGTTTTATCAATAGTTGATTATGGCGCCATAATAGAAATTAGCGAGGGACTTGACGGTTTAGTACACATTAATGATCTTTCGTGGACGAGGAAAATTAAAAACACATCTCACTTTTTAAAAGTAGGAGCTATCCTTAATTTTGTTATATTAGATATAGATAAAAGGACTCGTAAACTGCAATTGGGATATAAGCAACAGATTGAAGATCCTTGGGACAAACTAGATTTTGAAAAGGGAAGTATTCATTGGGGAATGGTCGAAGATTTTGTGAGCAAAGGAGCGATTGTTGTTTTCAATAATGATGTAACAGCTTTTATTCCATCTCGACACCTAAGAAAATTAAATGGATATAAATTGAAAAAAGGAGAATATGCTAACTTTATAGTCATTGAATTTGATAAAAATCGCAAAGATATTATGGTTTCTCATACAAATACTTTTGCCAAACAATTAAATTCATCATCAAATTCCGGTAAAATAACTACAAACATTAAATATGTTGCAGATTCAGATGATGGAGAGGATTATTCAATTGAAAAAGATATTTTACCTTTAGAATCTACATTTAACAATTACAATGTAGGAGATATAACAACAGGAATAGTATTTGAAATTGCTGATTATGGAGCTTACATTAAAATGCCTGATGGAATTGAAAGTCTAATTAGGGTCTATGAAATGTCATGGAATTCTCAATTATGCTATGCCCAAGATTTCATGGAAATAGGTGATCTTGTCGAAGTTATAATTACTTCTATAAATAAAGATACAAAAGAAATATTTTCGAGTATAAGACAATTAAAACAAGATCCTTGGATTAATATAAATTCCACATATCCAACAGGGTCTATACATACAGGCATTGTAAAGAAATTAACGAATTTTGGAATTATAGTTTCACTCACAAAAGATATAGATGGTGTTATTGATACTTCAATTTATAAGGATAAATTAATCAAAAATCGATTTGATTTTATAGATCTAGGGGATTTTGTAGATGTTGAGATTTTAAAATTAGATATAACAGACCGTAAATTATTTCTAGAGGTGGTCAAAAAAAAATCTTAAATCAAAGTTTATTTTCATTTATAATTAAAATTGTATAGTTGAAAAATTAGAATTAGCTACTGAAAAAAACTAAAAAAATGATTACATATAGATATAAATAGCTATACATAAGAATATTATTTATTTATTTCTTTTAAATCATCAATAAAACGGTTCGAGAATTGTCCCGTTAGAGCTACAAGTAAAAATTAAAAGCCGAGAAATCTAGATTTTTCGGCTTTTTTTATGGTTCGATAAATTTTGCCTCAGTTTCTGGAAAATTTAAAAGCCTGCGTCTTCAAGGGAATTTGGTTCGAGTCCCTTTAGGGTAATCATCCTAAATGAAGTCAATTGCACATATGTCAAATAGACTTACTAAGGTTCAATTTAGCACTTCTGCCCTTGTTTTTCCTTTTTACTTTCTATTCATGTCTAATTTTTACTGCTAGAATATGTTTACAGAGTCCTCTGTTGTTCTCGTTGGTAGTGTACCAATTACAAGTACATTGATAGATGTCATTATTTTTAATGACCGTATGGTCAATATCAGTAGAACCTTTTACAATTGCTTTAATAAAAGTTTCTGTTTTTTCTAAAATTTTTATCTCATCACTTTCAACTATTTTTTTAGCATTTTTTAATCTAGGGTTAAAACTTAGTAGTCTTTCAAGTTTGAATGGAAGTCTCCTGTAAAAATAGTTGTTATCAAATAAATTATACCCAAGTAAACCAATACCTGATAAATTTGATTGTAAATTGTTCATTACTCTTAAATCAATACCATTTTCAACTGAAATTAATGTAGGATTGAATACTTCATTTGTCTTAAAATAATTATCCATTCCATTTATTAGGTTTGATGAAATTGAATTTGTCAAATCTTCTAAAAGCTTTCCTTCTCCTGAAAATCCTCGATAAACACTATTTGAAAACAAATATGTCATTTGAATATCTTTGAAATTTAAAATTAAGGCAAAGCTTTGTTGTGTTTTATGTCTGTAAATAAATAGACTGTCTACTGACGAAATTAATTTTTGTATTAAATTTAGTCTGTGAATTCCGCCGACTTTTATACTATTTTGCCTCTCTATTGGTAAAAAAGTATAATTGGCACCCGCTTTTGTTAGATAATATTCTGATTTTGTTGGTGTATTAGGAAGTGTTTTAAATAATTGTAACGCTTCGAATTTGGTCAATTGAAAAGCAAGTTCCATTTCGGATAAAAATACTTGTACATTTCCTAAACCTTTAATCCATCTATTGGGTAATGTTACTTTCTTTTCGATGGTTTTATGTTTTTCTGTAATTACGTGTACTTCTTTCGAACCGATACCTATTAGTAATTTTTCAGATTGCTGCACATTATTAAAAGCCCTTATTGTTTGATTATTAAAATCAATATTTGTAGTACCAGAATGCAAAAAATCTCCATCAATACCGTTCTTTAAAATATTAACTCTAGCATATACACTATTACAAGAAGAAAACGCTTCAAAATGAAGTTCACCTGCTCCAACAGAAACTATTGGATCTTTCAATTTTGCTATTTGACCAGGTGTTAATGCAAAATGAGAGTTGACTGTGTTTGCTAATACACTTAAACATTTAGATGCTAAAAATGAATTAATAATATTTCCATAAAAAAAGCAAGGCTTATTGTTATCTTCATCAATTTCAGTATTATGTGAGAATGAAAAGATTTTAATCTTTTCTTCTTGAAGAAAATGTGATGGTTTTTTATATTGATAAATAAATTCTGTTTCCATTATTTCTTTATTTCAATTATTTTCTTTTCTACTTCCTCTTCAATATTTAATTTTAAATCATTTTGCAATTCTTTATAATATTGAACAACTTTTTTACTATTAGTAGGTAGATTTTGTTTATCAAAGTTTTTTATACAATTAGATAAAACAAGAAATTGAAAATGTTTAGTTTCTTTAAAATGATTAGGTTTATCTAAATACTCAATTAATCGGTTTATTGGTGCAAATTTGTCGTTTATCAACTTACTTAAAATTTTTGAAAAATCATCTAAATTTTCATTTCTAGTAATTGCTAAATTAATATACTCTGATGCAAGATCTCTTGAAATTTTCTTCTCGAAAAGTAAACATACTGCTACGTATAGCCAACCGCTATGATATATAAAAAGTTGATGGTCTAAAATAAATTGCATTGGATATAAACATTCTTCAAATCCACCTACTTCATTTCCTGTAGCTGTATCTGGTATATATCTACAAATTAGTGCATCAATATAATTGGGATTTAATGACAATTGGTTTCCTATATCAACCCTACTTGCTTTTTCTATCGAGGCAGTATTGTAAAATATTGTTTCTTGCCTTATTGCTTTTTCTTTATTATACCAAGTATAATTCCAGTTATTATCTAGAATTAATCTATACCAAGTAGCATATTTATTAGCATCTTTTTCAATATTAAAACTAATATTAAATGGATAAACAACAGAAGGATAGTTTGATGCTTTGGATTTTTGAAATTCAGAAAAATTTCCATTAGGGTTTTTAATTCTAGTTATTTGTGTCCAAAGTGGTAATGTTTCATTGGTAAAATTAATTTTGTCAGATATTCCAAAAAAGTATCCTATAGCATCAGAATAATAGCCTTTTAGGTTTTTTAAATCTTTACTGCAATCACCATCCAATTCTGTTATTAATATTCTATTACAAGCAACAACTAAATCTTCCAAATCAACTTTTGTATTACTATTTTCATATTGCAATAGTCTTTCTAATAAAATTTTCGGATGCACAAAAAATGGTTCATGAGTTGGTGTTGATATAAATGGCAATGTGTTTTTATCCTTTAATTTCAAAAATGTCATTTTTGACTTTTTACCTAAAAATGGAATGTATTTGAAATCTATCTTTGAAAACCCTTCATCATTTTTAGTTACCCAACTCTCAAGAAATAACGTAAATGCAGTTAGTGTATCACTTTCATAAAATTTAACAAAAAGTGGCTTTGTATATGGTTTTATCTGTTTTATATAGTCAGATGGAATCTTAGATTGAAGTTGAATAATGCCCTCAAAAAACACCTCTATGTCTATTGTTGATTTTGTTCGTATGCAAGTCCCTATTTGAAATAAAAGCTCATCCCAATTAGTAATTGGTGCAATTTCTTTAATTGATTTCTTCTCAGCAATTACATTGTCAAAATTTTCAGTGAGGTTCTCAACTTTTAAAATATCTTTTGCTACTTTTTTTAGATTTGATAAAAATGGAGATAATATTATTACTAAGTCTTTATCATCAAAATAATTTATTAAAATTTTGGCTGCCTTCTCTTGGATCTTTGTATCAGATTGTATAAAAAGCAAGCATAGTTCTTCTCTGTAATCAATGGCAATTTTAAATGAATTAGTTAACACGTTTTCAATAATTTCCAAAACTACTAAAATCGATTTGACAGTTTTGTCATTAGTAAATATAATCGGAACATTTTCTAGAAATAATGAAGTGTCAAATTCTTTATTTGTGTATATAGTTTTAATGTTTAAGATAACATAGTTTATTAAACTAGTTTCTCCAGTTCCTAATACCGAAAATAGTGTAGATTGATTTGCTATTAATTCTTCTTTCGTCGGATGAAACAATTCTAGTAATCTTACATGCCAATCTAAATGTGGTTTCTTCCAATTATTTAGTAATGATGCGAAGAGGTGCGTTACTATACTTCTATTAGTAAAAGCATTGTTTTTAATTAATATTTTGAAAACTTCAGTCCAATAAACATTTGCTTTTGCACTTAAACCATTAGAATAATCTATTGAGTTTGCTTTAATTAAATCTAGAATTGGAATTTCATATTTATAAAATTTACAAAAAACTTTATTTATCAATTCAGTATGTGCCAATAAAAATTCAGCTTCGTCAAAATGGTTATTGTCAAAACCTTGTAAATTAAATAAGCTTCTAACAAAAAATTCTTCATCAAATTCAACCCAATTATTTTCATAAAATTTCCAAAGTACTTTAAAGTTGATGTTCCTAAATCGTTCTTTTGATAGGTCTTTAATTACTTTGTTCAGATAATTAGGTGGAAAGAGTTTATAGAAGTTAACAAGTGGCTCAAAATTACTAGTTGAAATATAGCTGTAATATGGATTTGAAGTATAGAATTCATGTTTGGTTTCTATTTTTTTTAATTCCTCATAATTTCTTATACAGGTTATTAAAAAGTAATTTAAACAAGCATCTATTTGTTGCCTATTTTCATAAAAATCATTTCTTTCCTGACCAGTTAATTTTGAACCCTCCTTTTTTAAAATATCCCTGTCAATATCTAGCCCTTTCAATAAAGAAATAGTAGAAAAACGTTCTTCTTCTGTCAAAGTTTTTGAAAAATTCAGAATCTCGTTCCAGTTTTTGCTTTTAATTAGATTTATGATTCTTTCCATATTTTTTAAGGTGTCGTTTTAGCATGAGGAATAACGTTCTGGGACTACAGTGGTTTGGGACTAAATTAAGCCCATTCTTTGGATTTACCAAATCATCCCAAATACAAAACCAACTTTCCATTAACCCAAATGTCCAAATCTTTTACAGTAGCCGAAAGCTTTAGTCCAGTTCTTTTTTAAACAAGTAAAAAAGATTTAGAATAATAGAGAATCATTTAAGTGATTTTTTTTATATTTGTGTCAGGTGTTTTGGTACGCCTGCTCGTTCGTGCGAAGATTTCATCAACCAACAGCTAGATAATATAACCTTCAGAGCTTATTATCCGACTAAAGTTTACGAACGCAATATCTCAGGATAATAATCTTTGAACTAAAGGATTATATTATGAATAATATTGACTACTTCAAACTTCAAGCAAAAAATCTACACAGAGATTTCAAGACAAAAATTCTTGATTTTGACAAGGAACTTAATCGTTTTGCTTATGTATACACCCCTAAATATTTCGCTGTAGACGCAATTATTTCGGACTTTGATATCGACGAGGAAAATTTTACCCTCATGAACGCACAACATATAATTGCCAATATAGCAGGTTTTGATAAGTGGGGTACACTGATAAAAGTATCGGAGTCAGAGTTGCAACTTGCGAAATTAATATTTGAGCATCAAGATAAAATTGATTTGATTTCATGGAATTTTTATATTGCCGACGCACAATCAATGAATGAAGAAGAACTCGATGCAGAAATTCAAGTAGAAATATTCAAACAAGTTGTTATTGAAGATAATATTTTTGACATGGTAATAGATAGTTATCTTATAAAGGATGAATATTGATAGTTGTTGCGATCTAATGATTTGTTTTAAATCATTAGATCGGATTCAATCAAACGATTTTATTTTCAAATCAAAAGTGTTAAATTTCATTTAGATTTTTTAAATCTTCAAATAAAAGGTTCGAATTCTCTCTCATCAAGGTCTACATTTATCAATATTTACATTGAGCGTTATGGGTTTGAACCCGAAAATTTAATATTGCTTGATATTTATTTTATTTAAATCATCCACAAAATGGTTCGAGAATTGTCCCGTTAGGGCTGACTAGTCCTGAATATCTGTTACAATCTGCTGATGAAGTTTCTTATCAGCAATCTAGACCACAAAATGGTTGTGACAGCCTTTTCGGTTTGGGAACGGCTCAGTTATAAAGAACAGTCGGATTTCTGTTAATGCTCCGTATTTTTGGTTAAGATAATCGTAGAGTCTGTGCATCTGCTTAAAGCAGCTGGTCATGTTACGGTCTACTTTGTAGGCTACCGTGAAGAAAAAACTTCAGTCCATCTGCCAGAAGGTATATTGCAGGCTCTGTTTATTAGCCAGACAATCGATGCGGTTTCTCATTGATTTGTTTTTCTGTCTTAAGGCTTTGTTCTCATCGAACATGATTTCGCTGTCAAAGTATCTGGCATGGTCAGCAGGGAACATTCTCTTTCCGTTTCTTAAGCTGATTTCAGCAAACAGGTCTTCATTCTTCTTATAGAATCTGTAGATAGTGCTTTTGCTTACAATGGCTTTTGCTTTTAATTGCGGTCAACAGCGGGGTGCTCACGCTAGTAGGGTGACAAAATTACTAACTTGAAACATTCTTTTTTTAATACACTTTAGAACTTTACGCTATTAGTTTTTTTCGGAAGATGTAAATTTATTGATGACTTTATATTGTACGCTTTATTTTCATGAATTACATTTCCTCTTGAATCTATTATTTTACTTGATGTTTTTATAAGATTAAAAATAGAATCATTATTAAAAATCTTAGAATGGATATTTATTAAAGTTTTTCCTCCATTAGTATCATCGACTTGGTATTCACCACCGTTATATCCTGCAGGTACACCTTCGATGAAAGAACTCTTCTTTTCAACATTTGTAATATCGCAAACAGAAATTTTTTCATTTTTAACATTGCTCATATCCATTCCAACTTTATTTCCATAATGCTCTGTTATTTTTGACAATTACAGGTTGATACCACCATAATGCGGATACTGGTATGCACTAGACTACATGTAAATCGTAACTTACGAAGTTTAGTATTTAATTTCTGTTGAAAGTAATATTAGCAGCATTGTTAAATTTTCTCTTCCTGATGTTAAATATGAGTAAATCCAACTACAGACTCCAATTTGTTTATCTACTTTTGTAGTACACACCGCAGCAATTTACTTTATCATTTTTTAAAGTGATATAATTTTCAGATTAATTGCCGAAGATTGCAAAAAATGTTGTTAATTTATACATATTGTTTTCTGAATGTCAAACGAACATATAATACCTAATAGCCCCAAACTATGAAAAAAATTACTCTAATGATTTGCCTGCTGCTGACAGCTGTCGGAGCAAGTGCACAGCAGGAAAAAGGAATTATAGGATACAGCAACTGGCTGGATAACTGGACAGAATTCAAGCCTCAAAAGACCGAGTCAAAAGATGCAAATCAAATTTTAGCCGGAAATATTACTGAAAATACAAAACTGCTGAAAAGAAATGTATATATTCTGCAAGGAAATGTATATGTAACCAATAATGCAGTGCTTACTATTGAGCCTGGCACAGTAATTATTGGAGATGCTGTTTCAAAAGGTACTCTTGTAATTACAAAAGGGGCCCAAATTATGGCTGCAGGACAGGAAACAGACCCTATTATATTTACCTCAAACCAAAGCATGAAAAAAGCAGGTGATTGGGGAGGCGTGGTAATTCTTGGTGATGCTCCCATAAATAAATTTGGCAATGCTGGTTCTTACAGTATGGATCTTGATCCGGCACTTACTATATATGGAGGGAACAACCAAGCTTCAAATTCAGGAGTTTTAAAATATGTGCGAATTGAATTTGCCGGTAAAAAAGTTAAAGGAATGGATTCTTTTAATGGATTGACTGTTGCAGGAGTGGGCAATAAAACCATTTTGGAGAATATCATGGTAAGTTACTCCGGCGGTGATTCATTTGCTTTTTACGGAGGTGATGTGAACACCGCTCAATTAGTATCCTACAAATCTATTAATGATGATTTTAAATTTACCCAAGGAATCCAATGCCGATTATTTAATTCATTAGCTGTGAGATCATCTTATTTATCAAGCAATAAAGATGGATCGAGATGTCTGGAGGTTAGAACCTATGAAAAGAAAAACGAAACTGACTTCACCAAAAAAGCCACATTCGTTAATGCTTCAAACATGACAATGCTAAATGACAGTGAAAATATTACAGGAGATATTCAGGCAGGTTTAGTTAAAGAAGCTGTTTACGTTGCTGAAAATGCATCTTTGGAATTAAAAAGAAGCGTAGTTTCTGGTTTTAATCCTGCAGTGCTTATAGATAGTAAAACTGAAATCAATGAGGTTAATCTAAAAAAAATAAAATTTGAAGAGATGTTCTTTAATCAATGCAGTGGCAATATATTTACAGAAAACAAGGCTGACAATACTGATTTAGAAAACTGGTACGGTAACAGCGTCTTTTTTAATGTTTATTCCCACACTGATAACAAAGAAACTTTTGTTGACCTATATAATTCAAAGAGACCGGATTACAGACTTCAATTAGGAAAAATTACTGCCTCAAGCGGTAAATAGATTAATATTATTTTGCATAAAAACCAATATTAAAGGAAACAGCGTTTACTAGCTGTTTCCTTTTTTTTATTTAGAGTTCTTTTAAAATTCAGTCTGTCCGGTGTGTGAATTGAAGGCAAGGTATTTTAAAAACTGAACTATTTATTGTAATGTTGCTAAAGACTTAATAAACTGATTGGGAATTGGTCCGGAAGGAATCAAAATTCTAAACAAAAAATACACTACTTAGTATTATTTTCAAGTTGTTATCCTTTATAAAAGCGATTCATTAATTCAGTCTTTTTTTTGGATCTCAATGTTTAGTTTTCATTTTAAACATTTCACAAGCAGCATCAAGTGTAAGCAGTATTTTTAATCGTGTACCGGAGCTCAAAAAAATCTATGCCTTTAGCTTCGTCAGACTTAACCACATATCCAATTTGATTGATAGTAAAGGCTGATTGAGGCAAATCATCTGATACAAAAAATCGGAACATGATAACTCTTGCCCCGACTTAATTTACAGTTTCAATTTTTTTAATTTTTTTGGTATTATCGAAAAATTTCAATCAGTACCGAATAAACACAAACATACTATGCTATAGTATATTTTTTTTCTGTAATAGTATTAGTAATTTCAGTTGTTACATTGTCTACAAATCGCCATTCAGCTTCAGAACCAGATGATGTAAATTTGAGATATGTATATCCTCGCTTATATAAATTTGCATATTCTAAATCATCTATCAGTACTATAAATGCTTGTGCTAACTCTATTGCCTTTTTAGGGTCGGATGAAATTCCAAGATAAGCTTCCAATCCTGGCGAAGAAACAGAACTACAGGCTATTTCAGTACCTATAAAATTTCCTTGCATATTGGTAAGTTTACCCATCCAGGCATTATGAGTATCTCCGGCCAGTACCACAACATTTTTCCCGGAAAGTATGGCATACAATTGTTCTCTTTCTGCAAAATAACCATCCCAGGCATCCAGATTATAGGGCAAAGTTGTCGTAACTCTCGCAATTTCCTGAGCAGTTAAAGATGGATCACTTTGTTTATATCTCATTTTAATAACAACAAGTTCAGAGATTGCACCAATAAGAGACTGCATAGTTGCCGGCTGTGCACTTCCAAAATGATCTACTTCTGCTAAAACCTGATTTAAAAGCAGCAGCAGCTCTGCAGGAATCAGCATTCTTGTCATCAGGATCTGCTGGCCTATTACTTTCCATTTAGCAATATCTGCACTAATCTGTGATCCCAGCCATGTCATTTGTTCGCTTCCAATTAATTTTCTGCTTGTGCTTAACAGATCTTTTCTAAATTTTGTCTGGTCAAAATTTCCACCATTATCAATATAATCAGAATAACTCATCTGCTTATCTCTTGCAATAACTCTGGTATCCAACATATAAAGCGAAAGAATATTACCGAAATTAAAACTTCTGTAAATTCTAAGATCTTTTCCTGTTTTAAGCGGAATATATTCACTGTAGGCTTGAAAAGCCGCCAGTTTTCTCATCTGAAAATCTCCTTCAGCAGGCTGATGATTTTCTGCACCTGATTTATAGGTGTCATTAGCAAACTCATGGTCGTCCCAAACACATATAAAAGGTTTTTTCTGATGAAGAAGCTGAAGATTTTTATCACCTCTATATTGTCTATAACGCTCTCTGTAATCGCTGAGACTTAAAATCTCTCTAGCGGGTTTATGTTCTCTGCCCAGCGCATTGGTAAAAGGATTTGTTCCATATTGTCCCGGCGCATATTCGTAAATATAATCACCAAGATGAACTACCACATCGGCATCTGAAGAAGCAATCGCTCCATACACATTGAAAAGTCCAGCTGGAAAATTAGAACAGGATACAACAGCCATTTTTACATCATTTACAATATCTGTTTTAGACGGCAGCGTACGTGTTTCTCCGGTAACAGTTACCTGTTTAGTTTTGGCATTATAAAATCTATAATAATATTTTGTATTAGAAGGAATATTCTGGACATCTACGGCTATTGTAAAATCATTTATGGAAGATGCTCCGGCCTGCCCTTTTCTTGTTACTTCAGAAAATGCAACATCCTTACTGAGTTCCCAGGTAATTTCAGCATCTGAACCTGTTGAATATCTCGTCCAGATAATCACTCCCATTTCGGTAGGGTCAAAACTGGCTACTCCTGTCTCAAACCCTTCATTTTTCATTCCATTTGGCGCACCGCTGTTATCTGTTTTATCATCATCACTGCAGCTTTCAATAAGTGGGGCGATGAAAACTCCTCCGGCAACCAATAGAGAATTTCTAAGAAACCTTCTTCTGCCTAAATCATTATTATTTTCCATAAAAAATTTTTATATCAAAAAAACAATTTAATATTCCAACTCAGGTTATGGCATTTTTAAAATTAGTGTACATTAATATTAACAATCCATTTACTATAATAAATTATCAATCTGTTTAAGATCTTTATACATTATCGGTAACAATACCTATCAGCGAGCAGAGACAATTTCAGGAAGAATTAAAAAAACAGGTGGCAGAAAGTACCCAAGAGCTTCGCCGCTCGAATGATGATCTTCTGCACTTTGCACATATTGTAAGCCATAACCTTAAATAGCCTGTCAGGAAAATTAAGTTTTTTAATCATCTCTTAAAAAATGAGACGCAGGATTCTATAAAAAAAAAGCTAAAAAGTATTTTGATAAACTCGATCAGAGTGCACAGCAGATGCAGAACATTATTGAAGGGATTTTAGCCTATTCCACTCTTAACAAATCAATACAGAAAGTTGAGAAAATAAGTCTCAATGAGATCATTGAAAATATAAAGACAGATCTGGAACTTATAATAAAAGAAAAAGGAGCTCTACTTATTACAGGTGAGCTTCCTAAGATAGAAGGGGCAGCAATTCTTATTCACCAACTCTTTTACAATCTTATTCAAAATGCCCTTAAGTTTTCAAAGCCGGATCATCCTGTGCGGGTAACGATAAAATCCGTAATTATTAAAGACACGTATACTGATTTTTTAAAGATAACGGAATCGGACTCGATCCGATTTATAGCGACAGGATTTTCAATGCATTTAAGAGACTTCATTCTAAAGATTAATATAAGGGAAACGGACTTGGACTCTCCCTGTGTAGAAAGATAGCAGAAAGGCACGGCGGTAGTATAAGCGCTTCAGGGAAAAAAGTTAATGGTGCTGAATTTATCGTAACTCTTCCATTAATACAGACTAAAAACACTATTTGAAACACTATGTTTCTATAGCTCGAAAGGGTGACTTAACCTTCATTTTTACAACAAAAAATAAGGAAGTTTCTAAAAGAAAGATCGTCTCTAAATTTTAGAGCAAAATCATGGCAAGCTACTTCAAATGGATACATTTTTTCGGCAAATACCTTTTAACGAGATAACCAAAGATTGTGATGTGACTATAGTAAAAAAAAAGCTACAAGAAATTCCTGCAAGTACTATTTTTTCCGCATTGAAAACGCCGCACTTTGAAGGCTGTTTTGTCCTGCTCAATACCTTCTTATTGATACGGTTTATCCCAGCTACATTAGCAACTGCTGCTCTTTTTCTGAAATCTAACGGCGAAATGGTGGTTTGTTTTTTAAAATATTTTACAAAATAAGAGTCATGATCAAAACCAAGATAATTTCCAATCTTGCCGATAGTAAAATTAGTTTCCACAAGCATTCTTTTTGCTTCGGTTGTAATCCTTTCGTATATCATTTCAGAAAATTATGCTATAATT
>NZ_MUGS01000112.1 GCF_002222055.1 Flavobacterium araucananum | reverse complement strand
AGTGAAGAATTTAAAATCACAAATATAAAAGTGGCTAATTATGCTGAGATACATCCTTTTGAAAATGCCGATCGCTGGTTTAAATCAAAAGTTTCGTTGATGGCTTATGACGAAGAAAGTGGTAAAGAACGAAAATCGAATATGTATTTGTTAGTACAGGCAAATGATGTAAGAGAAGCTTATGACAATACACTTCATGTAATGCAAAGCACGATGGGAGAATATTCTATTCCGGCTGTTTCTGAATCTCCAATTATGGATGTTTTTCCTTATTTTAGTGGTGAAGAAGGAGAAACGGAACAATTGGAAAGATTCAATGCCTTAAAAGCTTCTAAACCTGCACAAGCAGAAGTAGAAACGATTGATCACATGGAATTTGAAACTACAGAATAAGTTCCTGGAACAAAAAATAAACAGAAAAGCTTTAGAGAAATCTAAGGCTTTTTTTTTAGTTTCTATCTTTAGAATAATAAGCTGTCTTGTTCAGTATTCGAAATAAATTATATATTAGCTATACTATTTAAGAACTACAACACAGCAGGTTGGTTCTTGATATTAACCAACCAACTAAAATCTCTCATGACCAAAAAAACCATTATCTTACTTGGATTTATTGTTTTAAAATTTGTTTTACAATATATCCTAATAAGTCCCGAATATGATTTGCAACGCGACGAATATCTGCATCTTGATCAGGCACATCATCTGGCTTGGGGTTATTTATCTGTTCCTCCGGTAACTTCCTGGATTTCTTATAGTATCTTTTTGCTTGGCAATTCGGTTTTCTGGATAAAGTTCTTCCCTGCCCTTTTTGGTGCCTTGACACTTTTGGTTGTCTGGAAAACTATCGGGATCTTAAAAGGCAATTTGTATGCCTTGGTTCTGGGCGCTACCTGCATTTTGTTTTCGTCATTATTACGAATCAATATGCTGTATCAACCAAACTCATTAGATGTACTGTGCTGGACTACATTTTACTATATTATAATTCAGTACATTTTGACCAAAAAAACGAAATGGTTTTATATTGGTGCTATCTTATTTGCATTTGGATTTTTGAACAAATACAATATTCTTTTTCTACTTATTGGACTTATACCGGCTCTTTTGCTCTCGAATCAAAGAAGGCTTTTAGCACAGAAAAATCTTTATGTAGCACTACTTTTAGGATTATTATTAGTATTACCTAATCTTTTATGGCAATACAACAATCAGTTCCCGATTGTACACCACATGAAGGAATTATCAAAAACACAATTGGTAAATGTTGATCGTCTGGGATTTTTAAAAGAGCAAATCTTATTTTTTGTTGGTTCTTTTTTTGTTATTCTTGCCGCCTTATATGCTTTACTATTCTATAAACCTTTCGAAAAATTTAAACTCTTTTTTGCTTCTCTAATTTTTACTCTTATTATTTTTATCTATTTCAAAGCCAAAGCTTATTATGCCATTGGTATATATCCTGTTTATATTGCTTTTGGTGCTGCTTATCTTTCTCAAGTTTTAAATACGGGCTGGAAACGTTATCTAAAACCCGTTTTCATCATTATTCCGCTATTGTTTTTTATCCCGATGTACAATCTTGTCTTCCCCAATAAAAGCCCGGAATATATTACGAAAAATCCAGAAAAATATAAAAAACTGGGAATGTTACGTTGGGAAGATGGAAAAGAGCATCAATTACCACAAGATTTTGCAGATATGCTGGGTTGGAAAGAACTGGCCCGAAAAACAGATTCTGTTTATGCAACGCTTTCAAATCAAGACAAAACACTCGTTTTGTGCGACAATTACGGACAAGCGGGAGCCATAAATTATTATACTAAAAAAGGAATCAAAGCGGTTTCTTTTAATGCCGATTATGTCAATTGGTTTGATCTAAATATTACCTACAAAAACCTTATCAGGGTAAAGGATTATGAGCAAGAAAGTAATGAATTAAAAGAGACAGGCCCTTACTTTAATAGCGCTGAAATTTCAGGTAAAATTACCAATCAATATGCCCGTGAATATGGAACCACAATCTTTGTTTTTACTGGTGCAAAAGTCAATATCAATAAAAGAATTGAGAGCGAAATAAAATCGACAAAAGACTATAGCAAATAAAAAATGACCGACTTTACTTCTATCGAATATTTAAAAACCGGAAACCAAAAACAGGTTCACGCTTTTGAAGTTTTGTCTCAAAATAAGGTTTTAATCAATTTAGCTCAATTTGATCCAATTCTCGTTGGTACAATCCCAATTAATATTGATATCAAAAACAGTGATCTTGATATTATCTGTTACTGGAAAAACAAACCCAATTTTATAGCAAAACTGAATACTCTTTTTGGGAATCAAAATGAATTTCGAATTAAAGAAACACCTATTGATAATCAGGAAACTGTTATTACTAAGTTTAAAATAAACGATTTTGAAATTGAAATTTTCGGTCAGAACATTCCAACCAAAAATCAAAATGGCTATAAACACATGATTATAGAATATGAAATTCTAAAAACAAAAGGAGAAAACTTTAGATTAGAAATCATCAAACTCAAACAAAACGGATACAAAACAGAACCTGCTTTTGCCTTTTTATTAGGTTTAAATGGAGATTCTTATTCTGAATTATTGAAATATCAAATTTAACTCTTCCACATAAAAGACATAATCATCTTGTTATTAGGTAATTACAAATAAAAAAAGTTCTTTTAAAAATAATTCTAAAAAA
>NZ_MUGS01000111.1:310-693 GCF_002222055.1 Flavobacterium araucananum | reverse complement strand
TTTAAAACCCAATAATCGGTGCCGTTACTTACCATACCTCCTAATGAAGTAAGTGTGCTGGTACTATTGGAGTTTCCTCCTGCTATATAGCCACCGTCTTGTGTCTGATGAATTACATAAAGCTGATTGTCTCCATTGCCGCCATAGGTATTTTGCCATTGAATCTCTCCTTTCTCATTAATTTTTAGGATCCAAAAATCTCCAATGCCTTTAAGAGCTTCTGTTTTATCTCCGGATTGTGGCGAGTTCGAATATCCACCTAAAATATATCCCCCGTCTATAGTCTGCTCCATGCTTCTTAATATATCAGCATATTGTCCTCCATACGTTTTTTGCCATTCTATAGCTCCTGCTTTATCCAGTTTTACAATCCAGTAATCCAT
>NZ_MUGS01000111.1:0-274 GCF_002222055.1 Flavobacterium araucananum | reverse complement strand
TGGAAAGCACATAACAATTCGTCCTGTCCGCTCCCGCCAATAGTTCTTTGCCATTGTTCTTCGCCTTTGGCATTTAGTTTAATAACCCAATAGTCAGTTCCTCCTTTGCAGGGGTCTTTTTTCTGAAAGTCATCTGGAGAATTGGATGTTCCGGCAAGGATAAAACCGCCATCTCTGGTGTTTTTTATGCTTTGTAGTAAATCGAAACCACTGCCACCAATACTTTTTTGCCAGTCAAGTTCTCCTTGCTCATCCATTTTCCAGATCCAATAAT
>NZ_MUGS01000110.1 GCF_002222055.1 Flavobacterium araucananum | reverse complement strand
TAATTATGAGATAGACAATAGTTATTTAATACAGGACCAATTGCCAAAAATGGGGCATTTGGGATATAGTTTACTTCAGAAAACCAAACTTGAATTTGAGGATTTAAAAGAGGTAGAGATAATAGTAAGGTTTGTGGGAATTTATGATACCGTTTCGTCTTATTTTGAACAAAACGATGTTAGTGATCACTATGATGATTATGGAAAACTAAAAGACGAAGGGGGTAAACTGCTAAAAGAAGCTTGGTCAACACATTTTAATGATGATATTGGCGAACTGCATCTTAATAATTTATACTGTCAAAAAGTAATTCATTTTACTGCCAAAGATGANNGAAAAAAACTTTCCGGGTGTGCATTGTGATATTGGAGGAGCGTATATGACCGAGAAAGAGGTTATCGATGAAATAGGAACTCAGATGAAAGATAGAAACTATGTTTCTGTTTTTCCACCGGGGATTTTTGATGATAGAATCGGACTAGAAACTCTTAGAAGAGATTTGATAAGACAATATTGGTATAAAGAGAATCAAATAGAAAAAAAAATACAGTGGTTGAGTTTACCTCCTTATCATAAACTAACCGGAACCCGTGGTAAAAAAATAGAAGGAACCGAGGATGAATATGAGGGAGTAAAAAAAGAATACAGCTATATCCCACTGCACTTTATGGAGACTTATGCGAGAAGTACCGCAATGGATGAGAAAATTAAACAAAAAACAAGTGAAAAATTTCCATTAGATGATTTTTTAAAAGATGTCGAGAGTTATTTAACACCTTATGCTCTGGATGAAACCAATCAGGTCAAGGAATGGGATTTTATAAGTGACGAAGATATTGAGCAAAAAAGATTGGATAGAATAGAACAACAGAAGTTAGAAACAGAAACAAAAAAAATAGAACAACAGCTAAAAGATCATACTTATGAATATGAAAGTATGAAAATATCGACTGACAATTTGAGGGTAGAACAATATAAGCCTAAAATGGATTTTGGAACCCTAAAAATACCGCAAGAAGCTCCTGTAGAAGAACCAGGGATAAAAACGATAGAGCTGGAAGAGGTTAAAATTACTTCTTATAATCCTCAAAAAATGTTAAGAACATTAAGAAATGAGTATTTGC
>NZ_MUGS01000011.1 GCF_002222055.1 Flavobacterium araucananum | reverse complement strand
ATTGTTGATTGTTGATTGTTTTAAAATAAATTTACTTTGTAAATTTATTTTAAAAATGACGAGTTTAGACCATAAAAAAAGCCTCTTCAAAAGAAGAGGCTTTAGTACTCAGAGCGGGACTTGAACCCGCACGAACATTGCTGTTCACTGGATTTTAAGTCCAGCGTGTCTACCAATTTCACCATCCGAGCATTATATGGTTTTGAGCGAAAAACGGGGCTCGAACCCGCGACCTCGACCTTGGCAAGGTCGCGCTCTACCAACTGAGCTATTTTCGCATTTCAAATTCTTGTAAGAACTGCAATACCTGACTTGTTCTGTATTGCGAGTGCAAATTTAGGACATTTATTCAATTACACAAGCGTTTTTTGAAAAAAAAATATACTTATTTTATAACTTTCTGATAACCTAAACTTTAAATCTGAATTTTATTTCTTAACCAGCATCCTTTTAATCTCATTGAGTTTCATCAATGCTTCAACCGGTGTTATTGCATTAATGTCAAGGCTCATGATCTCTTGTTTTATTTCTTCCAACAAAGGATCATCTAAATTAAAGAAACTCATTTGCATTTCGTCACCCGCTTCTTTAATTCCGTTTAAAGCATCGCTTGAGTGATTCTTCTCTAATTTCTTTAATAGTTTCTGTGCTTTCAAAATTACGATTTGAGGCATTCCCGCCATTTTTGCCACATGTATTCCAAAACTATGAGCACTTCCTCCTTTTATCAGTTTTCGAATAAAAAGAACCGTATCTTTTAATTCTTTTACAGCAACATTATAATTCTGGATTCTAGGCAACGATTCTGTCATTTCATTTAGTTCATGATAATGCGTCGCAAATAAGGTCTTAGGCTTTCCGGGATGCTCGTGCAAAAACTCGGCAATCGCCCAGGCAATCGAGATTCCGTCGTATGTACTTGTTCCTCTTCCAATTTCATCCAACAATACTAAACTACGATCTGAGATATTATTAAGAATAGAAGCCGTTTCGTTCATCTCGACCATAAAAGTAGATTCACCCATCGAAATATTATCCGATGCTCCTACTCTGGTAAAAATTTTATCCACAATTCCCATTCTAACACTATCCGCCGGAACAAAACTTCCCATTTGAGCTAATAATACAATTAAAGCGGTTTGCCTTAAAATAGCCGACTTACCGGACATATTGGGACCGGTAATCATTATAATTTGCTGTGTTTCTCTGTCTAAATAAACGTCGTTGGCAATATAAGGTGTACCAACCGGTAATTGTTTTTCGATAACAGGATGTCTTCCGTTTTTGATCTCAAGCTCAAAAGTTTCATCAATTTCAGGACATACATATTGATTTTCGACCGCCAATTGGGTAAACGAACATAAACAATCTAATTGCGCTACCAAATTTGCGTTCATCTGAACCGGTTTGATATAAGTAGCAATCCAGGCAACTAATTGCTCAAAAAGATCGGTTTCGATTTTATGAATCTTTTCTTCGGCACCCAGAATCTTGGTTTCATATTCTTTTAATTCTTCTGTAATATATCGCTCAGCGTTGACCAGGGTTTGTTTACGGATCCATTCTGTTGGCACTTTGTCTTTGTGCGTATTTCTAACTTCGATGTAATATCCAAAAACATTATTGAAAGAAATTTTCAAAGAAGAAATTCCAGTTCTCTCCGATTCTCTTTTTTCGATTCCTTCCAGATACTCTTTTCCGGATGTCGAGATAGCACGCAAATCGTCCAACTCTTCACTAATACCTTTGGCAATTGCATTTCCTTTGGCAATTGCTACGGGCGCATCCTGATTTAAAGTTGTTTTAATCTTCTCTCGCAATAAATCGCAGGCATGCAAATTGTCTCCAATAACTTTTACAGCTTCTTGCGGACTTGACAATGCCAGGGTTTTTATCGGAATTATAGCATCCAGAGATTCTTTTAGATACACTATCTCGCGGGGCGAAACTTTTCCGGCAGCAATTTTAGAGATCAAACGCTCTAAATCTGAGATCTGCTTGATTTGATATTGAATATTATGCAAAACTTCAGGATTGGTTTTTAAATACGAAACCACATCATGACGCCCTTTTATTTTAGTACTATCTTTTAAGGGCAAAGCCAACCAACGTTTTAACAAACGACCTCCCATTGGCGAAAGCGTTCTGTCTATTACATCTAAAAGTGTAACTGCATTGGGATTGTAGCTGTGATATAATTCGAGGTTTCTAATTGTAAAACGATCCATCCAGACATACGCATCTTCGGCAATACGCTGAATTGCGGTAATATGCTGCACGCGATTATGCTGTGTTTCGGATAAATAATACAAGATTGCTCCTGAGGCAATAATACCTTCTTTTAATTCCTCGATTCCAAAACCTTTTAAAGAAACGGTCTGAAAATGTTTGGTCAAAGTCTCTAAAGCATAATCTTCTTTATAGATCCAGTCTTCGAGATAAAAAGTATGAAAATCATCTCCAAAAGCTTCTTTAAAATCTCCTTTATTGTTTTTAGGAACCAGAATCTCACTCGGATTAAAATTCTGCAACAATTTATCGATGTACTCTGCATTTCCCTGAGCGGTCAAAAACTCCCCGGTTGAAACATCTAAAAAAGAAACTCCGATATTTTTATTGGCAAAATAAACGGATGACAAAAAGTTATTTGTTTTGGATTGTAATACCTCATCATTTAAAGAAACGCCGGGAGTTACCAATTCAGTAACACCGCGTTTTACAATAGTTTTGGTCATTTTAGGATCTTCAAGCTGATCACAAATCGCTACACGAAGTCCGGCTTTAACCAATTTTGGCAAGTAAGTATTGATCGAATGGTGCGGAAAACCAGCTAATGCGGTTTCGGTTTCAGAACCTGCTCCTCGTTTAGTCAAGGTTATACCAAGGATTTTTGATGCTCTAACAGCGTCTTCCCCAAAGGTTTCATAAAAATCACCCACTCTAAAAAGCAGACATGCATCAGGATATTTTCTCTTGATTTCGTTGTACTGTTTCATTAACGGTGTTTCTTTCACCACTTTCTCTTTCGCTGCCAAATTATTGTATTTTTAAATGAAAAATTAAGACAGCGAATTTATGGTATTTTAAAGGAATATCGAAGCCGTTCAAAAATTAAAATATTTTAAGAAATTTTTGTATCTAGATATAAGAATTTTATATAGATTTGTTCATAATTAAATCAAAGATTCAAATGATGAAAAAAATAATTTTATTCGCTATGTTAGCTGTAGTTGGAATTACTGCTTCTAACGCTCAGGCTAAAAAAGGAACAGCTAAAGTTGCTAAGGTTGAAGGAGCTGGAATGGCTTTCGAAACAGAAACTATTGACTACGGAACTATCGCACACAATGCAGATGGAAAACGTGAGTTTGTTTTTGTAAACAACGGAACTAAACCATTAATCATTACAAATACACAAGGATCTTGTGGTTGTACTGTACCAACAACTCCAAAAGAGCCAATCGCTCCAGGTGCTAAAGGTATTATTGGTGTAAAATATGCTACTGACAGAGTTGGTGCTTTTACAAAAACTGTAACTGTTACTTCTAATGCTGAAGGACAACCAACAAAAGTACTTACCATAAAAGGTACTGTTTTACCAGATCCTATCAAAAGCTAGTCTGAAAAACAAAATAAAATAATCGAAAAAGCTTCCTTATCTTTGGAGGCTTTTTTTATGACCTGAATACAACACAAATGAGAAAACTGGAAAATAGCGAACTGGAAAGAAAATCGATCGAAGATTTTAAAAAATCAGAAAAAACACCTTTGATATTAGTATTAGACGATATTCGTAGTCTACATAATATTGGATCTGTGTTTCGAACTGCCGATGCTTTTTTGATCGAAAAAATAATTTTGTGTGGTATTACAGCAACTCCTCCCAACAAAGAAATTCATAAAACAGCTCTTGGTGCAACCGAAACTGTAGCCTGGGAGCATCATGAAAATGTATTGGAGGTTATCGAAAATCTTAAAAAAGAAAATGTACTAACAATGGCTATTGAGCAAGTTGAAAGTGCCGTTTTTCTTCAGGATTTTAAAGTCGCCAAAAATCAAAAATATGCTTTGGTCTTTGGTAACGAAGTATACGGCGTAGCACAAGAAGCGGTTGCAATTTGCGACGGCTGTATCGAAATCCCTCAATTAGGAACAAAACATTCACTAAATATTGCCGTGAGTGCCGGAATTGTGGTTTGGGATTTGTTTCAAAAAATTCGATGGAATTTATGATTTATATAAAAAAGGAATATTTTTTATAAACAAAATAACCGGTTACCCGCATTTATTTTACAATTCTCTTAAGTACATTTACGAAAGAGAATTAGAAATAGATTGCTTATGAAAAATAGAATTACCTGGTTTTTATTTTTAATTGGTTTTTTCGGTTATGCCCAATTTACTCTTATTCCTGATTCAAACTTTGAAAAAGCTTTAATTGATTTAGGAATTGACAATGGAGTTATTGATGGCAAAGTTTCTACAGCACAAATTAACAACATAATCGCATTAGACCTTTCCTCCAGAGAAATTTCAGATTTAACCGGAATTAGCGCTTTTGCAAAATTAGAACAGTTAAACATTGGAGCAATCGACAATGATCCAAGCAAAAGAAACAGAATTAGCACTTTAAACCTTTCTAACAATTTATATCTCACCTATTTAAATTGCAGTTTTAATGACTTAATTCAGCTTGATATTTCAAATAATATTGATTTAGATATAATAAATATCGATAATAATAAATTGACAAGCATTGCTATTTCTAAAAACACAGCTTTGACCTTTTTTTCTGCCAAAAACAACAAATTGACTGCTATAGATTTAAGCAAGAACATCTCTTTGAAAACTTTATATTTAGACCATAATTTATTATTGAATTTAGATGTTTTTAACAATCTGCTCCTAACCAACTTATCCTGTTCTGAAAACCAGTTAACTACTTTGGATGTTTCTAAAAACAACAAAATCGAATCTTTAAACTGCGGCTCCAATAAACTATCCGTCTTAGACACTTCACAAAATATTAGTTTAAATCATTTTACTTGTGAAAACAATCAAGTATTAAATTTAGAACTTAGCAAAAATCTACATTTAATTACTTTGTTTTGCAGCATGAATAAGCTATCCGGTTTAAATGTTTCTAAAAACCGGTATTTGAATATTTTACACTGCGACTCTAATCAATTATCAGATATTGATATTACACAAAATCTCCTTTTGCAAAGTTTTAGTATCGATAATAATCAATTATCAAATCTAAACATTTCGAATAATTTAGCCTTAGTACTCATTCATTGCAATTCTAATAAGTTGTCTGATATTGATGTCTCAAAAAACATTGCTTTAACTCATTTGATGATTAACAACAATCAATTAAAAGATTTGGATGTTTCTAAAAATCGGGCTTTAGCAGTTATGTATTGCACCAACAATCAATTGGTTAGTTTGAATTTAAAAAACGGAAGTAATACGAACCTATCACAGTTAGATTTGAAATCGAATTCAAAACTTAGCTGTATACAAGTAGACAACAAATCGTACTCTGATACTAACTGGCCATTTTATAAAGACGCCCCTGCTATATATTCTAATAAATGCAATGCAAGCACAACTCTTCCTCCCGTAATCAAAGCAACGGGAGATCAATTATACTGCCCACAAAATACTATTAATATTGTAACCTCTATTACCATAACCCATGATCTGCTTGAACCCGGGACAGAAGCGGGTTATATCCAGATTTCTTCCGGTTACTCCAGTGGTTTAGACAAGCTAACGCTTTCGAACGCTGCGGCACATCCATCGATCGTGACAAGTTGGGATGCTACTGCCGGAAAACTAAAACTATCGAGTGCTACTGGTGGTACTGTTTTATATTCAGATCTTGAAAGTGCCATTAAGGATGTCGTATTTTCTAATTCTTCGGCTACAGCTTCCGGCACTAAGACTTTTTCTATCACTATTGGTCAGGCCAATTATCTGCCTTCTACTCAACATTATTATTTATTTGTTCCCAGCATTGGCATTACGTGGACTGCTGCAAAAGCGGCTGCCGAAGCCCAGACTTATTACGGTCTTAAAGGGTATCTGGCTACTATTTTATCTACTGATGAAGCCAAATTAATAGGCGAACAAGCCTCCGGAACGGGCTGGATTGGCGGGAGCGATGCCGAAGCCGAAGGGGTCTGGAAATGGGTTACAGGACCTGAAGCGGGAACTGTTTTCTGGAATGGAACAGCAAATGGCTCTACGCCTAATTTTGCTTTCTGGAATACGGATGAGCCCAATAATCAGGGCGGAGATGAAAAATATGCTCATATTACACAACCCGGAGTTGGCATAAGAGGTTCCTGGAATGATTTGTCTAACACGGGATCTTTGGTTTCCGGCAACAATTATCAGCCAAAAGGTTACGTTGTAGAATACGGAGGTATGCCGGGCGAATTGCCATTAGAAATCGCTGCAAGTACTAAAATTACTATTCCTATTGTTACATCGGTCAGCACACCTATTGCAGCTTGCGACTCCGGAAGTTTTACTTTTAACGCTACAGCAACAACCGGAGCAACAATTGGCTGGTACGATGCTGCTGTTGGAGGAACTTTACTTACAACCGGAAATTCATATACAACCCCAATCTTAAACGCAACCACAACTTATTATGTAGATGCAGGTTGCGAATCGAATAGAAGACCAGTTGTCGCTACTGTTTATGCAACACCTGCCACTCCTGTTGCAACAGTTTCTACGGTATATAATTGCGGTTCCGGAAGTGTAACTATCGCAGCAAATTCTAATGTTGGCATCATCAATTGGTTTACAACTTCTACGGGCGGAACAAGTGTGTATATGGGAAACAGCTTTGCAACACCCACGATTTCAGCCAACACGACTTATTATGCTCAAGCCTCAAACAGTACTTGTATCAATATAAATCGTACTCCTGTAAACATTGTCATTTATACTCCTCCCGCGGTTACCGATGAAACTTTGACTTTGTGCCAATTTCAAAAAGTTACGCTCGACGCCGGAATTTCCGGAATGTCTTATTTATGGAATACCGGAGATACAACTCCAACTATTGATGCGACTTCTGGCGGAACTTATACTGTAGATGTTACAAGTCCTGCTCCGGAAAATTGTACGAGCAGAAAAACAATTAAAGTCGAAGAACATCTTTTTCCTCAAATCGATCGAATCGATGTAAACGGAACTACGGCTGTCATTTATCTTAAAAAAGAGGCTGCTTATTTTGAATTTTCTGTAGACGGAACCACTTTCCAGGATTCGAATGTATTCTATGATGTTCCCGGAGGTTTACAAATGGCGTATGTACGAGAAAAAAGCGGCTGTGGGCAAACGACACAAAACTTTGTAGTCCTGGTTTTTCCTGCATTTTTTACACCAAACAATGATTCTTATAATGATTTATGGGAAGTAACAGGAATGGAGAATTATCCGCAAGCGGAGGTCACTATTTTTGACCGATACGGCAAACTTATTGCGCAACTAAATACTTCGAAAATGAGCTGGGACGGAACTTTTAATAAAACACCCCTGCCCGCTTCTGACTATTGGTATGCGCTGAAAATTGACAATACTAAACCTGTTTTAAAAGGGCATTTTTCGCTGAAGAGATAAATCTAATGAGATAATTTGCCAATTAGATAATGAGATAAGTTAATTAGAGAATGTGCCAATTAGATAATTAAAAATTACGTTAGAGCAATTATCTAATTAACTCAACTTCTTCTGAATTTCGTTTAAGATAAAAAGGTAGTCTTCGTGTTTTTTTACGAAATCACGATCGGAGACATCGATAATCAGCACATTCAGGTCAGTTTGGGATTTAATATAATCTAAATATCCTGTATTGATTTTATCCAGATATCCTGCCTCGATGTTTTGCTCGTAACTACGCCCACGTTTCTTGATGTTTTGAAGTAAACGCTCTGAATTCTGATACAAATAAACATACAAATCCGGTTTTGGCATTTCTTTATAAATAATATCGAATAAGTTTCGATACAAACGGTATTCATCTTCTGCCAGGGTAATTTTAGCAAAAATCAAGGATTTAAAGATATGATAATCGGCTATGATAAAATCTTTAAACAAATCAAATTGCGCCAGATCATCTGATAATTGCTGATAACGATCTGCCAGAAATGACATTTCTAACGGAAATGCATAACGGTTTTGATCTTTATAGAATTTGGGTAAAAACGGATTGTCTGCAAAACGTTCTAAAACTGTTTTGGCATTAAAATCTTCGGCTATTTTTTGAACTAATGTAGTTTTCCCCGCTCCGATATTTCCTTCAAAAGCAATATAATTAAAGCTTTCTAATGCAATTTCCCGCAACGGACTTTTTAAATCCTGAACTACCGTACAAATACTATCATCTGGTGAAATTGCAATTAATTCGGGAATAGATTTTTGAAAAACAGGATGTTTCCAATCTAATTTTAAATCCTGCATGGGTAACAAAACGAAGTTTCTGTTTTGCATTAAAGGATGCGGAATTTGGAGTTTTTCTGAGTCTATAATCTGATCGTCAAAAAAGATCAAATCAACATCAATAATTCGGGATTGATACCCTTGTTGATTCGAGCGAATCCGGCCCAATTGTTTTTCAACTTTCAAAACTTGATTCAGTATTTTTTGTGCAGATGAATTGGTATGCAAAACCAAAGCGCAATTATAAAAAGCATCGCTTTCGAAACCCCAGGCAGGTGTTTCGTATAACTTTGAAACCCGGATTACAGTTCCCACTTCCTGATGTATTAAATCGATACAACTCTCGATGTTTGCTAACCTGTTTCCCTGATTACTGCCTATAGATAAAACGACTTGGTGTTGTGACTTCATAATTAATGCAAATTAACTAAAACTATTTTAGAATTAAGCACATTATTTAAGCCAAGAATCAGAAGTTCTTAACGACTTTATGTTTTTTATTTTACACATCTCTTTAAAAAAACTCGAAAGATCTTACAAAAAATAGCTATCTTTAATTAGACGTTTAAAAATGTAAAAACTACAAATATTTCACCAAATCGTATATCAGAAATAATTTGTTTTTAGATACATTTGTAACAAACCAACCTTTTACGATACTTATTAAAAAAATACGCTTATGAAGTTTTTAGGAAATGTAATTGCCACAGTTGTCGGCATTTTTGTATTTATTATGTTCTTCTTTTTTGGAGTAATTCTTATTGGAGCAATTTTTGGGGGAGACGATTCTGTTTCTGTCAAAAATGATTCGGTTATAGAATTAAACCTGAAACAAATTCAAAATGATTATGCCGGAAAATATAAAGATCCGTGGGTAACTGTTTTCTCTGACAAAAAAGGTGTTGGTTTAACAGATGTAATCAATGCAATCGAAGCAGCAAAAACAGATGATAATATTAAGGGAATTTCGATTCTAAATGATGAGTCTTCGTTAGGCCTGGCTCAATACAAAGATTTGAGAAATGCTCTTGAAAGCTTCAGGAAATCAGGAAAATTTGTTTGGGCATACGCCAATACCTATTCTCAAAAAGAATATTATTTAAACTCTGTTGCCAATACGGTTTACATCAATCCGGCAGGAGATCTGGATTTTAAAGGACTTTCGTCTGAGGTAATGTTCTTTAAAGATTTTCAGGATAAATCAGGCATTCACATGGAAGTGATTCGTCACGGAAAATACAAAAGTGCTGTTGAACCATTTTTAGAAAACAAAATGAGTGATGCAAACAGAGAACAGGTAACGGCTCTTTTGAACTCGATCTGGACAACTGTTTCGACAGATATTTCGAAAAGCCGAAATATTCCGCTTCCTAAATTAAACGAAATTGCAAACGGTTTATTAGCCAGAACTCCGGAAATGGCAAAAGCACAGCATCTGGTAGACATTGTTGCCTACGAAGATGTTTATCATAATGCGATCAAGAAAGCCCTGAAAGTAACGGGCGATGATGATTATAATAAAATTTCGATTTTAGATTACACACAAAACAATATCACAACGGCTTTAACAAATTCTGCTACCGATCAAATTGCTATTATTTATGCTCAGGGCGAAATACAAAGCGGCGAGGGAGATGTTACGGTAATTGGCGAAGGTTCTATGCGTCGTTCCCTGCAAGAAGCGCGTAAAAATGAAGATGTAAAAGCGATTGTGCTTAGAATAGACAGTCCGGGCGGAAGCGCTCTAACTTCTGATTTGATCTGGAGAGAAATTGAAATTACCAAAAAAGTAAAACCTGTTGTCGTTTCTATGGGAAATTATGCTGCTTCTGGTGGTTATTATATTGCTTGTAACGCTAATAAAATTTTTGCCGAAAGTAATACGATTACAGGTTCTATTGGAGTTTTTGGAATTTTACCCAACTTTACGTCTTTGGCCAATAAATTAGGAATTAATACAGAGCAGGTAAAAACGCACGAAAACTCGGCCAATTACAGCCCTTTTGTACCTGTAGACGAGAAATTTAAAGCTTTTACCTTAGAAGGAGTTGAACACATTTACAACACTTTTGTAACGCATGTTGCCGAGGGTCGAAAAATGACTTTTGCACAAGTTGATGCAATTGCACAAGGAAGAGTCTGGTCAGGATCTGAAGCCCTAAAAATTGGTTTGGTAGACAAAATTGGCGGTCTGAATGATGCTATTGCCGAGGCTGCTAAAATTGCTAAAATAAAATCATACAGCACACAAAACTATCCTGAATACGAGAAAACTTTTAATGACCTCCTTTCCAGTTTGCCTTTTGCGCAATCAAAAGAAGCTTTTATAAAAGAAGAAATTGGCGAGGAAAATTATATGCTTATCGAGCAGGTAAAAAGACTTCAGCAACAAAAAGGCGTTCAGGCGATGCTTCCTTTCGGGATAAATATTAAATAATTCTATTCGAAAAATGAAAAAGCTATTGGTTCTTGTTGCTCTTTTGTTTTTGACTATTATTCAGGGTCAGAATAAAAGTGAAATTACTTTTAAGGAATCTCCTATAATCTTAAAAATTAATATAGATCAGATTTTTGGTACGCTGACGACTCCGGATCTAAAGACGAAGTATCCTGTGGCCTTACTTATTTCAGGCTCGGGACCAACGGATCGAAACGGAAATAATGCGATGATGAAAAACAATTCCTTGAAAATGCTGGCAGAAGTTCTGGCAAAAAACGGAATTGCATCGTTACGTTATGACAAAAGAGGCATTGGTGAAAGCAAGGCTTCTGCGGTTTCTGAACAAACGCTGGTATTCGAAAATTATACTGAAGATGCCAAAAGCTGGATTAATTTATTAAAACAGGACAAGCGTTTTTCTCAGATAATTGTAATTGGCCATAGTGAGGGTTCTTTAATAGGAATGATTGCGAGCGCAAAAGCAAACAAATTTATCTCTATTGCAGGGCCGGGAGAATCAGCAGACAAACTGATAAAAACTCAAATCGCGTCTAAGGCAAACAAACAATTAGAGGATTTAACGTTTCCTATTATTGATAGTCTGAAAAGCGGGAACAATGTAAAAAAGGTCGATCCAATGCTTAATTCACTTTTTAGACCAAGTATTCAGCCTTATTTAATTTCCTGGTTTAAGTATAATCCACAAACCGAAATTAAAAAACTGACAGTCCCGGTCTTAATCCTTCAAGGAAACAAAGATTTGCAGGTAACGGTTAAGGACGCTGAACTTTTATCGCAGGCAAACAAAAATGCCGAACTTTTGATTGTCGAGAACATGAATCATGTCATGAAAACCATTGAAGGCGATACGCAGGCTAACATTGATAGTTATAATAATGAAAGTTTACCCCTGTCAGAAATCCTTACCAATAAGATTGTTTCTTTCATTAAAAAATAATCAAAATCATAAAAACAGTAAAAATCCGTTTGAACTTATATTCAGGCGGATTTTTTATTTTTAATAAAATTAAATAAATTCTTACATTTAATAAAAACTTTATCTGCGAACTCAATCAAAAAAAACTATTTTTGCAGGAGTCAATTATAAATTAAATTCTCAAATCTATTTATATGTTAAAGAAAATTTTAAAAATTACAGCTATTGTTCTCGTGGTGATTGTAGCCGCATTATTTGCCATACCGTATTTCTTTAAAGATCAAATAAAGGCTAAAATTGCCGATGCCATTAACGAAAGTGTTGATGCCAAAGTAAGTTTTGCCGATGCTGATTTAAGTTTGTTTAAAAACTTCCCTAACGCAACTGTTGGGATAGAAAAACTGGTTATTATCAACAAAGCACCTTTTGAAGGTGATACATTGGTTTCGTTAGGCGAATTGAACTTAAAAATGAGTATTAAAGAACTTTTTAAAGGAAAAGAGGAACCTTTAAATATTCAGGGAATAAGTTCTACAAACGGTTTAATCAACATTATTTTTAATAAAGATGGTGTTGGTAACTTTGACATTGCCTTAAAAGACAAAAAAGAAACCAAGAAAGATGACAAAAGCAAACCGCTTTCTTTAAAAATCCAGAATTATAAAATCGAGAATTTTACATTTAGATATATCGATCAGGGTTCTAAGATAAAAATGGTTATTGATAGTTTAAATCATGAAGGAACGGGAGATTTTACGAACTCAAAACTAGACTTAACGACAAAATCTACTGCAAATGTTTCGCTGGATATGGATAAAATCAATTACATGAAAAATGTAAAACTGACTTTAGACGCTGTTTTAGGAATCGATTTGGCACAAAGCAAATATACGTTTAAAGAAAATAAAGCTTTAATTAATCAATTGCCTTTAGAATTTGACGGATTTATCCAGATGGTTGATGCAGGACAAAACTATGATTTAAAGTTTAAAACACCAACTTCGTCCTTTACGAATTTCTTAGGCTTAATTCCTGCCGCTTATTCTTCAAGCCTTAATGGTGTAAAAACTACAGGGGATTTTACTGTAGTAGGTTTTGCAAAAGGGCAATTGACAGATAAAACTGTTCCTAAATTTAATATTGCCATTGCATCAAACAATGCATCGTTTCAATATCCTAACTTACCAAAATCTGTTCAGAATATTGTAATAGATACCAAAATTATCAATGAAACGGGAATCTTAAATGATACTTACGTTAATTTAGATAAATTATCTTTCAGAATTGATCAGGATGTTTTTGCTGCTAAAGCAAATATTAAAAATATTACTGTAAATCCGTTTGTGGATGCAGCTTTAAAAGGAACTATTAATTTGGCCAATCTTTCAAAAGCGTACCCTATTAAAATAGACAAACCTCTTGCGGGTATTTTAAAAGCAGATGTTACGACGCAATTTGATATGGCATCTGTAGAAAAAAGCCAATATCAAAACATAAAAAATGCCGGAACGATGAGTTTGTCAGGATTTAAATATACTGATAAAAACAACAAATCAATGAACATTAGCACGGCTTTGGTTGAATTTAATCCGAGTACGATCAACTTGAAAAAATTTGATGCTACAACCGGAAAAAGTGACTTGAGTATTAATGGTGTTTTAGAGAATTTCTATGGTTTTATGTTCAAAAAACAAGAGCTTAAAGGAAACTTTAACATGAGTTCTAACCAACTGGCTGTTGATGATTTTATGACTACGGGAGAACCTGCCAAAACCGGAACCGCAGCCGGAAAAGAAACAGAAACAAAATCAACTCCGGCAAAACCTGCTGAAGCAATGAAGATTCCTGCTTTCTTAAATTGTACTATAAATGCAAAAGCAACTACGGTTTTGTATGATAATTTGAAACTTAAGGATGTTTCGGGAAAATTGATTGTAAAGGATGAGAAAGCTACCTTAGAAAATTTTAAAACATCTATTTTTGGAGGAACAATTGGTTTAACGGGAACGGTTTCTACAAAAGCAAAAGTGCCAACTTTTGACATGAATTTAGGTTTTAACCAAGTTGATATCTCACAAACTTTTACGCAATTGGACATGATGAAAAAAATCGCGCCTATTGCAGGAATTATTAACGGTAAATTGAATTCGACGATTAAACTAAACGGAAATCTTGATGCAAAAGAATTAACTCCAGACCTAAAATCTATCTCTGGAGATTTGATAGGACAATTGCTTTCGACTACTGTAAATGCTCAAAATTCGACTTTATTGAGTGCGTTAGGTTCTAACATTAAATTTATTGATACCAACAAATTGAACCTGAACGATATTAAGGCTGCATTGACTTTTGAAAACGGAAAGGTAAATGTTAAACCATTTGATATTAAATATCAGGATATTAAGGTAACTATTGGAGGAACTCACGGTTTTGACCAAACCATGAATTACAACTTAAAACTGGATGTTCCTGCTAAATATTTAGGAACGGAAGCAAATGCTTTTATTGCAAAAATGTCTCCTGCTGATGCCGCAAAACTGCAAAACATTCCGATAAATGCCCTTATAACAGGTAATTTTTCGAATCCAAAGATTTCTACAGATATGAAAAGCGCTGTTACCAGTTTAACGACTCAGTTGGTCAACCAACAAAAAGAGAAACTAACTCAAAAAGGGACTTCGGCTCTTACTGATTTGATCAACAAGAATACGAAATCAAAAGACACTACTAAAGCCGCGGCTACTGAGAAAGAACAAAAAACTCAGGAAGTGACCAAAAAAGCAAGTGACTTACTAAATGGTTTATTCAAGAAGAAAAACTAAGACATAAAAAAGGCGTCCAACGGGACGCCTTTTTTTTATACTTTCTATTTTTTAGATCGCTTTTGAATAGTTGCCTAATTTTTCGTTGTTTAAGATTGAACTTATCGTTTTAAAATACTCTTTTTTGGTATACGAATTAACATCTACAGCAATACTGTAATTATCATAAGGTTCGTATTTTTTAAGGTTCGAAACAGAGAACAACCCCAGAGTTGGTGTTTTTACAGCACTTGCCAAATGCATAATCCCGCTATCAGCACCAATAAACAAATCGGCATTGGCAATTACAGCTCCTATCTCGCGAATATCTTTGCTATAAAATGCAGGTGCTTCGAATGCAATTTGCGATACATTTTCTACAGGCAAAATCTCAATGATGTTGTAATTTCTGTATTCTGCTTTAAGTTGCTTATAAAAGTTTTGCCACCACTCTTCTGACAACCGTTTTTCTCCGGTTGCATACGTAAAAATGCAAATCGTTTTTTTGTCATTCTGCACCAGATCTTTTAAAATTTTCTTTCCATCGACAATTTCAGCCGAAGATAATTTCAGCTCTAAAGGTGCTATTTTTTTATTTCTTTTAGGAAATCTTAGTTTGGTTAAATAATATCGAAAGTTATAAACGGGATATTTTGCGATATGTTCGTAGTCCTTTTTCATGAGTTGGGATTCTTCATTCGAATCTCCGAAAAATTTATACTTGGCATTAGAAAACTGAACTGCCAAACGTCCTGAGGAAGAATTTTGATCTACATTGATCGCAATATCATATTTTTGTTGTTTTAATGAAATCCAGACATTCAGGTATTTCAGTAAACTTTTGAAAGGCTTTTTAGGCAAATCAACTATTTTATCAATGTTGTCATAGTTCTCAAAAATTATTGGAGCTAATGTTCCCTTAACAAACAAATCGACTTTACAATTTGGAAATATTTCTGTGACTTCCTGAACGAGAGGTGTTATCAATAATAAGTTTCCTAACCGTCCGTTTGGCCTGCAGATTAAAATTCTTTTTATATCCGTTTTATCCACCAATATAATGTCTTCTTGTAATCTTGCTTTTCCAATATTCTTAGTCAGACCGCGCATTAAGCTACGCCTATAATCGTTTATTTTGTTTAAAGTACCCATCTTGTCAAATAATTTAAGAATTACTAAATCTTGATTTAAATTTTAAAAAAATCCAAAGATTGAACTAGCTTAAAACTAGGTTCTTTTTTTTTCTAAAATTAAATTCTTTCAATAAGCTATTATTACAAAATTGTAACCAAATGTATCAACATTCACATTTTCAGCTTCTTGAAAGAGATTTAAAAGTACTAAAACTATTAGGCGGGTAAAAATATACTATACCGTTCGCCAATAAGACTAGACGGGTAAGGAATATAGCTAGACGTTTATAGTGACAATATATCCTTCTGAACTACGAACATTAAAGACCGTTCCGTTTTCAAAAATTAAATACTGCCCTTTTATACCTGTTAATTTTCCTTGAAAAGAAGGCGTTTTATCCAGATTTAAACTGGCTACTTTTGCGGGATAATTTAATACAGGATAATGCAATTCGTACAGGTCATTTTTTTGAGAATAGAAAAATTCCTTTGCCTCATCAGGAATCAAATTTTCTACTTTTGCTTTCTCTGCAATCAGATCAAAACTTTCACCTGTGTTCTGTAGCATCTTTCTCCAATTTGTTTTATCTGTATAATGATCTTTTAGAGCCACCTCAGTAATTCCCGCCAAATAGCGATTAGGAACCTCAACAATGGCAATTGCCTGTGTAGCGCCCTGATCGATCCATCGTGTAGGAACCTGAGTTTTGCGTGTTACACCCACTTTTACCTCACTTGCCAAAGCCAGATAAACGATATGGGGTTGCAATTGTACTTTTTGCTCGTATTCGAGATCACGATCTGCGATTCCTAAATGAGCCGTACTTAATTCCGGTCTCATAATCCAATCGCCAACTGCCGGACTCGAATAAAAACAGTCGTAACAAAATCCCTGACGGTATATTTTTTTCTTTTTATGACAATTCAAACATTCATAACCTGCAAAATTAATCTCAATCTCTTTGTTCAAAAGTTGATTCATGTTTAAAAAACTATCTTCGAAAACCAGGTAATATTGAATTGGGTTTCCTATTTCAGTTTGCATTTTGGTAAGTACGCCTTGGTATGTCATTTTAATTTTTGATTTAAGATTTTAGATTTAAATTCGCTTAGAAGAATTTGGACCATTATATCTTGTTAATTCTATTTTTGAAGTTGAATCTTTGGCTCAAATACAATTGTTTTTTTGCAAAAAAACACTATTTTTGATACAGTGACAAAGTTAATATTTGTCTATCGATATTCAAATTTTAAATTTCCTTGATTTTGCGTTCATCAAGAAATATAAAATCTAAAATCAACAATCTAAATTCTCTCCATGCCCTTATCAATAATCAACTCGTTTGCCTCTTGGGTCCTTAAACAAAGGATACATCAAATAGAACTTTTTCTAAAATACCCCAACGAAGTTCAGGAAGAACTGTTGCATAATTTGTTGACGGCATCAGAGAATACTGTTATTGGAAAACAATATGATTTTGAATCAATAAAATCGTATACCACTTTTGCAGAAAGAGTTCCCATTGCTACTTATGAGGAATTACAACCTTTAATCGAACGCACCCGTCAAGGCGAACAAGGTGTGTTTTGGGAAACTCCTATAAAATGGTTTGCCAAATCGAGCGGAACTACAAATGCTAAAAGTAAATTTATTCCGGTAAGTACTGAAGCACTCGAAGATTGCCACTATAAAGGAAGTAAAGATTTGCTTTGCCTATATCTAAATAATAACGAAGACTCTGAATTGTTTTTGGGAAAAAGTCTTCGCCTGGGCGGAAGTTCTCAGATTTACGAAAACAACAATACTTTTTTTGGAGATTTATCGGCTATTTTGATCGAAAACATGCCTATTTGGGCTGAGTTTAGTAGTACGCCAAGCAGCAAAACGTCGTTAATGAGCGAATGGGAAAGTAAAATTGCTGCGATTATAAACGAAACGAAAAACGAAAACGTAACCAGCTTTGCAGGCGTTCCGTCCTGGATGTTGGTTTTAATGAATAAAGTTCTTGAAAACACAGGCAAACAAAGTTTATTAGAGCTCTGGCCTAATCTGGAAGTTTATTTTCACGGAGGTGTGAGTTTTTCTCCTTACAAAGAACAATACAAGAAAATATTACCCAGTAAAGATTTTAAATACTACGAGATATATAATGCCTCCGAAGGTTTCTTTGCCATTCAGGATTTAAACAATTCGAGCGATTTGTTGTTGATGCTGGATTACGGGATTTTCTACGAATTTATTTCAATGGATACCTTTGGAACTCCTGATCAAAAAGTAATTCGCCTGGCAGACGTTGAACTAAATAAAAACTACGCAATCGTAATTACGACCAATTCCGGTTTATGGCGCTATTTGATTGGAGATACAGTTCGTTTTACTTCTTTGAATCCGTATAGAATTAGAGTTACAGGCAGAACGAAACACCATATTAATGTTTTTGGCGAAGAATTAATGGTCGAAAATACAGATCAGGCAATTGCCAAAGCCTGCCAGCTTACTCATACGGAGGTTATCGATTATACGGTTGCTCCTATTTTTATGCAGGACAAAGAAAAAGGCGCTCACGAATGGATGATCGAATTTAAGAAAAAACCTGCTGATGTAGGGCTTTTCCAGAAAGTGCTGGACGAAACACTGCAGACTTTAAATTCTGACTACGAAGCCAAACGCCAGAACAATATGACGCTAAATCCTCTGGTGATTAATGTGGCGCGCGAAAACTTGTTTTATGATTGGTTAAAGGAGCGCGATAAATTAGGCGGACAACACAAAATACCAAGACTTTCGAATCAGAGAGATTATTTGGAGCAGTTGAAGGAGATGTAGAATAAAAAGTTCGCCACAAATTGCACAAATTAGCACGAATCAATTATCAGGCATATTATAATTGCTCCTCAATTGTCGTAAACAATTGGCATATGACTGAACCTTACCAGATCATAAGCCTTAGACTTGCTCAAGATAACAGTCGTTTACATCATATCAATATATCGGTCATGATATCCTAGAAGATATAAAACTCCGTCAAGACCTAAGCTTGAAATTGAGGTTGCGGCATTTTCTTTTACTTTAGGTTTGGCATGAAAAGCAATTCCCAGACCTGCTAAGTTTAACATTGGCAAATCGTTTGCTCCGTCGCCTACTGCAATGGTTTGATTGATGTGGATTCCTTCTTTTTCGGCAATGGCTTTCAGGTATTCGGCTTTCTTTTGACCGTCTACAATTTCGCCTAAATATTTACCGGTCAATTTACCGTCTTTGATCTCTAGTTGATTAGCGTGTACATAATCGATTCCTAATTCTTTTTGCAGATATTCTCCAAAATAAGTGAATCCTCCGGACAAAATTGCGGTTTTATATCCGTAATATTTCAAGGCTTTCATCAAACGGTGTGCTCCTTTTGTTATTGGCAAATTGATGGCAACATTTTGCAACACATCTTCGCTCAAACCTTCCAGCAAAGCCATTCGCTGTTTAAAACTTTCGTTGAAGTCTATTTCGCCGTTCATTGCAGATTCTGTAATGGCACGTACTTGCTCTCCCACTCCATTTAGCTCTGCCAACTCGTCGATAACTTCTGTCTGGATCAGAGTAGAATCCATGTCGAAACATACCAAACGACGGTTTCGTCTATAAATATTGTCTTCCTGAAAAGAGATATCTACATTCAGCGTTCTGGAAATTTCCATAAAACTTGCTGTCATGATAATCTTATTTACAATTTCGCCTGTAACGGACAATTGTATGCAAGAACGCGGATATTCTTCTTTTTCGACAATTGATGTTCTGCCTGTTAGTCGAATTATAGAATCAATATTCAGGTTTTGATCTGACATTATTTTGGTTACAGCAGCCAATTGTGAAGCTGCCAGTTTCTCGCCCAAAATATTTATTATGTATCGTTGTTTTGATTGTGATTTTACCCACGTTTCGTAATCTTCGATAGAAACGGGAATAAACTTTACTTTAATTTCAAGTTCATAAGCTTTAAACAAAAGGTCTTTTAAGACAGGTCCTGAACTCGAACCGGCTTCGATTTCGAACAAAATACCCAGAGATAGTGTGTCATGAATATCGGCTTGGCCAATATCCAGAATATTAGCGTCATAAGTAGCCAATACAGCTGTTAAACCTGCTGTTACTCCTATTTTATCATGTCCTGAAACTTTTAATAAAATAATCTCTTTACCTTCTATTGCCATTTTATGTGTTGATTTTAAGAAGCGACAAAAATCGGCAATCTATTGTTGATAAAAAAGGATATTGTTTGTTTTTTTGAAAAGAAAAAGCACATATCAATGTGCTTTTTCAATTAATTTAACAATTATGTTCCGCTATTAAAATAACGTAACTTTTTATTGTAATCAGCGTTTTTTTAGCCTGGTTGATTCTCATCGAAGTTTACCATCCAGCTTACACCGAATTTATCTTTAAACATTCCGAAATAGGCACCCCAAAATGTTTTATTCATTGGCATATAAATCGTTCCGTTTGCCGAAAGTCCGTTAAAGATCCTATCTCCTTCTGCTGCACTTTCAACATTGACAGAGACAGAAAAGTTCCCGCCAAAAACTACATCTCCGGATTGCTGGTTGCTGTCACTTCCCATCAAAATAGTATCTCCAATTGGCAGTGAAACATGCATAACTCTATTTGCATCTTCCTCTGAGACTTCAGGACAGCTGCCATTTTCGTCTGCAGGCATGTCTTTAAATTTTCCGATATACGGAAATTCTCCTCCAAAAACTGATTTGTAAAACAGAAATGCTTCTTCGCAATTTCCGTTAAAAATTAAATAAGGGTTTACTGCTGTTGCCATAATATTTTGTTTTTTGTTTTGTTTGTTATTAAAAGGATTAAGATAATTTACTAAAATCCATAAAGAGAACATTCCAGCGATGACCGTCTAAATCTGCAAAACCGCAACCGTACATCCAGCCTTGACTTTCTGCTGGGGGCGCAAAAACTTTCCCGCCAGCTTCTTCGACTTTCCTGGCTAGTTCATCTACTTCTGTTGCACTCTCTGCATCGATCGAAATCAAAACCTCAGAACTTGACTGTGTATCTGTGAGTTTATTTTGAGAAAAGCTGGCAAATAGCGACTCTTCAAAAAGCATAACTACAAAATTTCCTTCACCCACCACCATACAAGTCGAACTTGGCGTGTCGTGTTCTTCATTAAAAGAGAAGCCTATTTTTGAGAAAAAAGCCTTTGATTTTGCCACCTCTTTTACCGGCAAATTCAGCCAAATTTGTTTTGTCATAATTTTTTACTTTTAAATGTTTTTGACCATATAAGTGATGTAAGATAATTTAAGTTCTGCTGTTTTGCCACGAATGCGCTAAGACGCAAAGGTTTTTTTATTACAGTTAAAAAACTTTGTCCCTTTGCCACTTTGTTCCTTTGAACCTTCAAAAAACTAATTTTGTTCTACATAACTTTTAAAATTATCCATGATTGCCTGCCATCCTCCACGTTGCATTTCTTCGGGATTTTGTGTTTCAGGATCAAATTTTTCGATTACTTCTATTCCGTTTGGGGTTTCGGCAAAGCTAATTTCAACTTTTCTGCCATCTTCCAATACATATTCAATCGCTTTATGTTTTTCGACCAATGTATATTCTCCGCCAAAATCAAAGCTCATGCTTCCGTCTTTTGCAGCCATCGTTGATTTAAATTTCCCACCTTCTCTTAAATCGTTATCCGCATAAGGCGTATGCCATTCCGGCGAAGCAAAACTCCATTTTGTAATATGTTCCGGTAATGTCCAGAAATCCCAAACTTTATCAATTGTAGCGTTAATCGTGTTTTGTACTGTGATCATTATATCTTTTTTTTAATTATTTTTTTTTTACGGATAGCCTTTTTTACCTGTACTAACTCTTAATTGCTTTCGACATATTTCTTAAAATTATCAATAACCGTTTGACACCATAGTTCCTGCATACTTTCAGGTTCTCCTGTTGTGGGTTCAAAAACTTCTGTAATTTTTACTATATTTCCACTTTTTTCAAAACTCACTTTTCCTGTTCTGTTATCAGACAGCTTATAGGCTATCAATGCTAAGCTTTCTACTTTAGTATAAACTCCTTCAAAATCAAAGCTGGAGCTCCCTCCTTTTTGAGCCATTTTGTATTTGAATTTTCCTCCTGTTTTCAAATCATTTTCGACATGCAAAGTATACCAATTGTCTATGGCAGTGTTCCAATTTTTGATATGTTCCGGTAACGTCCAGAAATCCCAAATTTTATCGATCGATGCATTAATCGTGTTTTGTACTGTGATCATTACGTTTTTATTAAAATTGTATTTGAGTTTTTTATAAAATTACAAAATATTTAAAGCAAATTTAAAATATTGCCATTAGTTTTAAGATACCTTAAAGTCAACTTTATGGGCATTTAAGACAAAATACCTGTTTTTTTATGTTATTGTTTTTCTAGAAAAAACAACAGAAATAAGGAGTCAAATTGGCTCGTTTTTGTACGGGTGCTTTTTGTGTAGCGTCAGGATTATTAAACGATAAACTGGCTACGACCCCTGTTTGTGCTTGTAGTGCTTTTACAAAAGGATAACGTTTAGACCAAGGGCTATGGAGACATTTATTTATACAAAAAAAACCTGCTCTTATGAAGGAGCAGGTTTACTTATAAACTTTGTCAAAATTCAGGACTTTGCCAAGGTAATATCAGGATTTAAGAAGCAATTTCCATACGCTTCAATAAATTTTTATTCAAAGTATGTTTTGCATAATCTTTATCGATTGTCAAAACTTTATCATCTGAACTTGGTAGTTCATACATTGCATCTGTTAAGATTGCCTCGCATAAAGAACGCAATCCACGAGCTCCTAATTTATATTCTAAAGCTTTATCAACAATAAAATCCAATGCCTCGTCTGTGATATTAAACTCAACATCATCCATTAAGAATAACTTTTGATATTGTTTGATTAAGGCATTTTTAGGTTGTGTCAAAATTGCACGCAACGTTTCTCTATCAAGAGGATCCATGTGCGTCAATACAGGTAAACGACCAATAATCTCCGGAATTAAACCAAAATCTTTAATGTCTTTTGGAATGATATATTGCAACAAGTTGTCTTTATCGATATTATCTACATTTTTTGAAGTTGAATATCCAACTGCCTGACGGTTTAAACGTTTAGAAATAATACGTTCAACACCATCAAAAGCTCCACCTGCAATAAACAGTATGTTTTGGGTATTTACCTCAACAAATTTTTGATCCGGATGTTTACGTCCTCCTTTTGGTGGCACGTTTACAACTGTTCCTTCCAATAATTTTAATAAAGCCTGTTGCACTCCTTCACCAGAAACATCACGTGTTATAGACGGATTATCGCTCTTACGGGCAATTTTATCAATTTCGTCAATAAACACAATTCCTCTTTCGGCTTTGGTTACATCATAATCTGCTGCCTGTAGCAAGCGTGTCAAAATACTTTCGACATCTTCTCCTACATAACCAGCTTCTGTAAGTACTGTTGCATCAACGATTGCCAAAGGAACGTCTAACATTTTTGCGATAGTTTTTGCTACCAATGTTTTTCCGGTTCCGGTTTGCCCTACCATGATAATGTTACTTTTTTCAATCTCTACTTCGTCGTCCAATTGCTGTTGCATTAAACGTTTGTAGTGATTGTAAACCGCAACTGACATTACTTTTTTGGTCTGATCCTGACCAATAACGTATTGATCCAGGAAAGCTCTGATTTCTTTTGGTTTCTTTAAAATTAAATCCCCAACAAGTTTAGCACTTCCACTAGATTTTAATTCTTCTAATACAATTCCGTGTGCTTGCTCAATACACTTATCACAGATATGTGCATTGATACCTGCGATTAATAAATTGGTTTCTGGCTTTTTTCTTCCACAAAACGAACATTCTAATACTACTTTAGCCATTCTTTTTTAGTTACATAAGTCGCAAAGGTACTAAGTTTATGAGATTTAACAATAAAACCTCATAAACTTAGTAGCCTATTAACTTTTTATTTTTTGTTTCAAGTTTAATTTTGTTTCAAGTTTCAAGTCATCTTAGAACCTTAGTCCCTTTGCAACTTTGAACCTTAAAAAAAAAATTAGCTTCTTCTTAAAACCTCATCAATCATTCCGTACTCTTTCGCTTCATCAGCTTTCATCCAGTAATCACGTTCACTGTCTTTGTGCACTTTGTCAAAAGTTTGTCCTGAATGTTGCGAGATGATGTTGTACAATTCATCTTTCAGTTTCAACATTTCACGCAGGTTGATTTCCATATCTGTAGCAACTCCTTGTGCTCCTCCTGATGGCTGGTGAATCATTACTCTTGAATGTGGCAAAGCCGAACGTTTTCCTGCTGCTCCTGCACATAATAAAACGGCTCCCATTGAAGCTGCCATACCTGTACAAATTGTCGCTACATCAGGTTTGATGTATTGCATAGTGTCATAAATCCCTAATCCTGCGTAAACGCTTCCTCCAGGAGAATTTAGATAAATCTGAATATCTTTTGATGCATCAGCGCTTTCTAAAAATAATAACTGAGCCTGAACAATGTTAGCGATTTGATCGTCGATACCTGTTCCTAAAAAGATGATTCTGTCCATCATTAATCTTGAAAATACGTCTAATTGAGAAATATTCAATTGACGCTCTTCAATAATGTATGGAGTCATATTGGTTGGGTTCATTGCTGCTACGATTTTATCGTAGTACATAGCATTTACTCCTTGGTGCTTTGTAGCAAATTTTTTAAATTCTTTACCGTAGTTCATATTTTAAGTGTTCTAAGTTTTACGTTATATCTGTATTATTCTTTTATCAAAGGTTGTACCTCTTTCTAAAGGATGTCAATTTGTCTTCTTTTTATTTTAAAGGTTTTATGTTTCAAGTTGCTCTGCCCGTTCCTTCTGTTTGCGAATTGAACCTGAACCTTAAACAAAAAAAGAGCGTCAACAGAATTTCTCTTGACGCTCAAATATACTTAATTTTTAGAAATTATTCTCCGTATGAAGCGGCAATAAATTCTTCGTAAGTTACTTCTTTAGTTGTTGGATTTGCTTTTTCTTTAAACACTTCTAACAATTTCTCTGCAACAACCTGCTCAGAAAGTCTTTTCACTTCTTCCTGATTAGATAAAACTCTTGCCACAATTCCCTGAACTTCTTCGTCAGTTGGATTTGTTTGACCAAATTGAGCCATTTGTTGTCTGATTGCGTTTGTTGTAAATGCTTTCAAATCTTCAAATGTAATTTGGATATTGCTTTGAGCCATTGCTTTTCCTTCGATTAATTGAAAACGTAATCCTTTTTCAGATCTTGCGTATTCAACTTCAGCTTCTTCTGCAGAAAGTTTTTTCTCTCCAACAGTTTGCAACCATTTTTTAAGAAATTCAGCCGGTAAATCAAATTTTGTATTTTCGATAAGGAAATCCTGAACGTCTAATAATAATTTTTGATCTGCTTGTTGCGCGAATTGAGCTTCAGCATCTTCTTTTATTTTAGCTTTCAAATCTTCTAATGAAGCTACTTTTCCTTCACCAAAAAGTTTATCAAATAAATCCTGGTTTAATTCTGCCAATTCAGCACCATTGATTGCTTCGATAGTAAAGTTTACTTCGATATCTAAACCGTGAACATCATCATGACCTACTTTTAGGTAATCCATTAATTGGTGATCATCTTCAAATAAACCTTTTGTACTTACAGTAACAACATCTCCAACTTTTTTACCGATAAATTTATCAGCAGCAGTTTTATTGAATGTAGATAATGCAATTGTAGTGGTATTGTTGATTTCTTTTTCTTCGTTTGAGAATGTTCCGGTTAAATCAGAATCAGCAGAAACCACTTCTTGTGGGATTGCTTTTCCAAATTGTTTCTGGATACGCTCTACCTGACCGTCGATTAATTTATCATCAGCAGTAACGATATATTTTACGATATTGTTTTTAGCTTCTAAATCAATTTCAAAGCTAGGGACCAAACCAATTTCGTATTCGAAAGTTAGTTCTTCAGCATCCCAGTCAAAGTTTTCGTTTTCTTTAGCAAGAGGAGTTCCTAAAAGGTTTAATCTTTCAGATTGAACAAAACGCTCTAAAGCCAAATCAACTACTTTTTTTACTTCTTCTTGTTTAATAGATTTTCCGTATTGTTTTTCAACAAGGTCTTTAGGTACTTGTCCTTTTCTAAAACCTTTAACAGTAGCCAAAGGCATTTTTTCGTTTATTCTTTTTGCTACCTGACCTTTATAATCCATGTGAACAACTGTCATTACAATTGTTTCATTCACAGCGTTTATTGCTACTCTCTTAATATCCATGTTCTTCTTTAATTTACATAATAAAATTGGGTTGCAAAATTATAAAATTTTTGCAACCCAACCAAGTTTTTAATCTATTGTATTTAGCATGGTTTTTAACCTGCGTTATATTTTGAATTATTTATCGTCTGCCAAAATCTTGTAAGTAATAGACTGAAGCACAGATAATATAATACTAAACAACAATGCTGTCCAGAATGAATCGATTTTAAAACCGCCAACAATATTGGTACACAATAAAATTATGATCGCATTAATGACCAATAAAAACAAACCTAATGTTATAAATGTTACAGGCAATGTCAGGACTACTAATATTGGTTTTATAAAAACATTTAATAAACCCAGAACAATTGCAACAATTATTGCCGTGCCAAAACTTGCAACATGAACCCCTGTTAAAAAATTAGCAATTAGCAACACCAAAGCTGCGGTTACAAGGAGTCTAAGTAATAGTTTCATATTTTTTTGATTTAAAGTTATAATAAAAGTAATGAATTTTATATTTATCAACTATTTCGTTGCTTTTTTTGCCACAGATTAAAAAGACTACAAGGATTTTTTTATTTCTAATTATTAAATCTGTGAAAATCTTTTTAACTTGTGGTTATAAGAAATTGAACTTAATTATTCTTTTAAGAATTCAGTCGTTAATTCGAAAAACATTTTAGGATTTTCGGCATGAAGCCAATGTCCTGCATCTGGAATGGTCTCGAAGCTAACATCCGGAAAATGCTGGCGTATGGCATCAAAATCAGCATCCTGAATATATCCTGAATTTCCTCCGCGAATAAACAGCGTTGGTTTATCGAAGACTAAATTATCAGCCAGGGCTTTTCCTATTTCGTCTAAATTATTATTAAAAACGGCCAGATTAAATCGAAATGCCAATTGTCCGGGTTCGATCCAATATAAGTTTTTTAATAAAAATTGTCGTGTTCCAAAATCCGGAACATATTGCGCCAAAATTTCTTCGACATCATTTCGGCTTGGTTTTACCGAAAAATCAACTGCATTTAAACCTGCCAAAATATCCTGATGGTGTTGTTTGTAAAATTTAGGTCCAATATCGGCTACAATTAATTTATCGACAATTTCAGGATGTGTGGTTGCAAAAAGCATGGCTACCTTTCCTCCCATCGAATGCCCCAGAATATCAACTTTAGTCAATTGATTTGCCTGGCAATATTCGTAAACATCCTGCGCCATGGCTTCATAAGTAAATTGATCGGAATGAAAACTGCGGCCATGATTTCTTAAATCTAAAATATGAACCTGAAATCCGGCATCTACATATTGAGAAGCAAGGGTTTTCCAGTTATCAGACATTCCTAAAAAACCATGCATGATGATAAAGGGTTTTCCTTCTCCTTCTATTTTTGAGTATAACATTTATATTTTGATTTTAAAAACTGAACACAAAGGTAAAAAACTTATCTGTCAATCTTTATCTAATAAAAATTACGAAACTAATTTTAGTTTTATTTTAATAAAAAAAAGTGTACGGCTTTACGGTTTCCCGTAAAGAATATAGATTAGCATATAGTATCTTGCACCATCAAAAAATCAAATCAAAAAATTGATTTAATTCAATTAATTAAACATTCTATCATGATTAAAAAACTACTTCTATTATCATTAGTTGTTTCTCAACTTGCAGTTTCCTGTTCAAGCGACGACAGTACTGATCCTAAAACAGATCCAGTAACAGAAGAACCGCCAAAACAAGAACCTGTAAAAGAGCAAACTCTTGCGGAGCAAATTGCTGCACTTCTTAAGCAACCTTATTCTGCCTTAACTCCTGCACAACAAAAAGTTAAAGCTGAAGCCGAAGCGAATGACATGTTGGTTCAGTTAGACAAAACTAAAAGTTCTGGTGCTATTGAAGCCATTATAAACTTAGGAAATTTATTAACCGTTAGTCCAGTTGATATTTTTGGCGGGAAAAATGGTAACGAAATAGAAGAATTAATAAATGTATCGGATGTTTATGGTATTTATACCTGGAATAAATCTGAAAAAATCTGGGTTAAAACAGCTTCGACGACTGAATTGAAATTTGTTTTCCCTGCTAAAGCATCAGAAACTTCAAACACTGCAACACTTTCTTCTAAAAGTGTAGCATCTACTGTAAAAGTAAAATTTACAGATACTTACGGAAGTTATACTTATGATCCTGAAACTAAAAATTACATTGAAACAGCTACAAAATACGATCAAATCTTTTTGCCTTCATCTGCAGATGCAGTTTTAACGATTAATGGTAATCAAGCTGCTACTTTTACTCAAACAGCGAGTTATACTGCCGGAAAACAAGCTCCGGATGCATTTGCTTACAAAATGACTTTGAGCGAAGGTTATACCTGGGAAATGAGTGGTAAAAAAGGTGCTGAAAACACTGCAAAAGCTGCTCTTACTTACAACGGAAAAGTTTTACTTGACTTTACTTCGGCAAGTACTGCAAATATCGATGGTTTAATCGATAGCAGCGATGAGCTTAAACAATATAGAGGAAAAGGTAATGGATTGTTTAAATTAATGGACAATTTTGTTATTGTTGCCGATATGGATTTAGCTACTGCTGCAAGTGAAGAAATTGCTACAGAAAAAGCACTAATCTATCCTACATACCCGGATCGCTACAAGGCTAATTCTGACTATCCTGCCTATTTTGCAGCAAGAAATAAATACTACCAACAAAATTCTCAAGCAACTGTAACTAATTTTAACAAGAACATAAAATTGATTTTAGTTTCGAAAAAAGACGGAACCAAAATTGCCGATGTTGTTCAGCACTCAGAAAAAAGCTATACTTCTGAATGGTACCTGCCTGTATGGATAACTCCTAAATCTGACCCTGGTTATTGGGATGTAACAAGCAACAGTCAAATAGTACTTCTACAAAATTATGATGAAGTAGACTACTTAAGATTCAATGATAATACAGAAGTAGCCGTTAGTGCTTATTTCTCGACTGGATTTACTGATTTCCAAGCTAAATTCAAAGAATTCGCAAAAGCTTTTAACAAATAAAAAGCAATTGAAGTTTTACTTAAAGCCGATTTGAATGATTTCAAATCGGCTTTATTTTTTAGGTGGAGTTTTAACAATCAACGTACTTTGCCCATATCCTGCCCAAATACCAATTCCGCCGTTTATATTCGATTTTAAACTTGTATTTGATGGATAAATAGGATTTTTACTGTTTACAATTTCGTTTTGCCAGCTGTTCCAGAAATCCAGAGCATCTTTGTTCTGAGTTCTTAGTTTGACATAGATCAAATCTCCATCGGCAAAATAAGGGGTGAATTTAGTTTTTGGAAAAAGTAGAATACCTCTGTTTACTTGCACTGAAATTGATGCTGTACTAAAGTTTTTATCATCCAGATTACCATAAAATGCAGGAACAAAAACAGGTTCTTTGGTATCGATTTTGGTAGCGATCTGATAATAGTTTTTTTCGTTTACGGGATCATCAAAATTTACAAAAACATAACCAGTTGTATCTGTAGGAACCTTTTTTATATATTGAGCACTATTTAGTTTTACAGCTTTAGGGATTGTTGTTACCGCCCGGACAACACGATCTAAATATTCGATTTTTAAAGAATATTCTTTTCCTGATTCTCCCATCAAAGTTGATCCAAAATAAACAAATGGCGGCACTCTGTTTTTATCATTTTTTACCCTCAGGACCTCCGATGTCTGACCATCAGAGACTGTGATTTTTGCAGATCGTATCACGTGATTTAACACATTGGTAGAATCAATAGCATCTGTAACCGGAATACTGCTTGACAATAGAACCTGAGCATAATCGCCCTCTTCGATCCAGCCTTCGACTACAATTTTAGATTCGAGACTTTGCTCTTTAAAATCGTCTTTGGAACAACTTATTATTATTAGAACAAAGAGAAACAGTATGTATTTTTTCATCTTTTTAAAATTTAAACCTCCAGCTTATAGAAGGCAATATGCGGTACAAAGTCTTTTTTTCCTGTCTTACAACTACACTGTTTTTATCCTTATTGACTTTAACATCCAAGATAACATAAATTGGATTATCGATATTGAAGGTATTGTAAATCGAAAAGTTTAAGGCGCTTTCTTTTTTATTTGTTTTCAGGAAAAAGTAATTCACAGAAAGATCTGTTCGGATATAATTGGGCATTTGCGCATTATTATATTCTGAATATTCTTTGACAGGATTGTTATTAATAAAATACCAGGAAGTAGGCATTGTAAAACGATTTCCGGAACTAAATATCTGCGTGACTCCCAAGTTCCATTTTTGATTAAGATCATACATCCCGACTACCGAAAGATTATGTCGTCTGTCGTATTTTGCAAAATAAGTATTACCGCTATTAAGTTCATCAAAATTTCGATCAGACCAACTTAACGTATAACTCAACCAGCCTGTAAATTTTCCGTTGTTTTTGCGCAGCATCATTTCAAACCCGTATGCTTTTCCTTTTCCAACAAGCAAATCATTTTTTAGGGTTGTAACCTCATTAAACTGTGTTATTCCGTATGGATATTCAAGTAAATCCTTCATCGAGCGATAAAATCCGCCTAAAGAAGATGAAAAGTTTTTTGAAATAGTCTGATTTGAACCAATCGAAAACTCATCTGATGATTGTGGTTTTATTCCATCTGAACTTGCGATCCAGAAATCGGTTGGGATTCCTACGCTCGAAGTTGTTATTAAACTCAAGTACTGATATTGTCTGTTGTATGATCCGTAAAAAGAATATTTTTCGCTTGCGCTATAATTTATTAAAATCCTTGGCTGAAAATGCAAATAAGAGGTATTAGCTCCTGAGGTATAATAATTAATTCGAAGCCCTAATTCGGCATTTAAACGCTCTGTTATTTTAGGTCTGATTGTAGTAAAAACAGCGGCTTCATCTGCATTTATGATATTGTTTTGTGCGGTATTATTAAGATCTGTCAGATTTTCGACATTTACTTTTTGAGGTTGCAAATTATGGTGAACATATTGTAAACCGGATTCAACCGGAATATTTTTTAGCCAATATCGAAACGCGTTATTAAACCCAAAATCTTTTACATACGACGAAACTCCAAACTCAATTGTCGCTTGCTCCATATTCAATTCATTTTTGTACGTACTAAAATAAACGGCATTTGACATTGTCGTTTTAGGCGAAAATGTAGTTATGAGCGTAGGAGAAACGGTAAAATTACTCCACTTTAAACTGGTTTTCAAAGCAAGATTATCATCTTTTATGTTTAGTTTATCGCCACTAATAAAGGCATCGACTGATAGTAAATTATTTTTAGAAATTTGAGAAATAAAAGTCATATTCCCATCTGCAAAACCATATTTCATGTCCTGAACATCGCTACTTTCTGAATCGGAAGAGAGTAATGGCGCAACAATTTCGTCGATATAAGTTCTTCTTCCGGAGATATAAAATCCTGATTTTCCAGCCAGAGGCACAGCCAAAGTAAGTTGTGATGCCAGTAGTCCAACGTTTCCCTGAATGCCAAACTCTGCAGGTATTTTTTTATTAGGAATTAAAAGTGTTGTTGAGCTCAAACGTCCGCCATATTTTGCATTCGAACTTGATTTATCAAACTCTACTTCTTTAATATGATCTGTGTTGTAGAAAGGAAAAACACCTAATAAATGCGACATACCATATATAGGAGTTCCGTCGTATAAAATTGCATTATGTCCGGGATCTCCACCTCTAACGTATAAATATCCGTTTGCATCTCCGGAGTTTTGCACTCCCGGCGTTAGTTGCAAAAGCTTTATAATATCTGTGGTTCCTAATACTGTTGGTACAGCAGACAATTCTTTTAGATTAAAAGATAACTTGCCTCCTGACAAAGTGGTAATGCCGTTTTTTTTATCATTGGATATTATGACTTCTTTTAAAAGCGAAATATCTTTTTCTAATTCGATTGTAAGTACCGTATCTTTCAAGAAATTAAAAGGGATAGATTTCTTTAAATATCCCAATTGGTTAACCGTTATTTTGACTTGCCCTAACGGAATGTTTTCCCGAAAATTACCCAGAGTATCTGATATGGTATAGTAATATTGATTATTTGTATCTATAGAAATACTTGCGCCAACGAGGTTTTCGTTTTCAGACGATTTTATGTTTCCTGTTATAGTTGCTTTACTTTGCGCAAATACATTTGAAAAACAGCATAAAAAAAAGAGGAGTATTGTTTTTGGCACTTTATTTTAATAAGAAAAGTGCGAAAGTAAACAATTATAAATCAATTTTCTAAAGGTTATTTTGCTTTATTTTATAATTGCCTCTCTTTTCTAATTATCAAGTTCGAATCTTTGAATATCCGCTTCAATTAAAGCCTTTAAATCTTCTTCTTTAGGCATATACAACAAATACTGACTTGCAAAAATACTTTTTTTATCTGCCAAAACAGAATATTTTACAATTGTCTCATCTTTTTCAGAACAAAGTAATATCCCAATAGTTGGTTGATCTGATTCACTTTTCTTCAAATCATCATACATACGAACATACATATCAATTTGACCAATATCCTGATGCGACAAAGACCCTGTTTTAAGATCAATAATTACAAAACATTTTAATATATAATTGTAAAACACTAAATCAATATAAAAATCTGAGGTATCAGTTACAATATGTTGCTGTCTTGCCACAAAAGCGAAACCCTTACCAAATTCTAATAAAAATTGCTGTAAATGATTTATTATAGCTGTTTCTATCTTCCGTTCAGAATTTTTTACATCAGCTGTTAATCCTAAAAATTCAAAAATATAAGGATCTTTTATTAAATTCTCAATAGTTTCAGGATTTGATTCAACAGCTTTATGCTCCAATACACGTTCAAATGCCAATGAATTTATTTGTCTCTGTAACGTTCTGCTATTCCAGTTATTATGAATGCTTTCTTGTAAATAATATAGACTTTTCGCTTTAGAATCTAATCGGGATAATAATCTATAATGTGTCCAACTCAATTCGTGACGCAATGCGTCACGAATTGGAAATGTTTTATAAAAAGAACGCATATTCCTGAGATTACTATCATCAAATCCTTTTCCAAATTCAAGCGTGAGTTCTTTTGCAAGATTCTTCAATACAGCTTTTCCATAATCAGCACGTTCCTTACCCTGTTGCTCATTTTCGATTATTAATTTCCCTATTTGCCAGTAGGTTTCTAATAATGTAGAATTTGCGATTCTGAAAACGCGCTGCCGAGATTGAAGAATGATTTCCTTAACCTCAGAAAACAAAGAAGACTGATCTATAAGCATTATCAAGTATTTAGATTATGGAAATTACGACATCTTACTTCAATTTATTCAAATACATATTGACTACATTATCCAAACCAAGATAAAGTGCTTCTGAAATCAAAGCGTGCCCAATAGAAACCTCTAATAAACCGGGAATATTTTGTTTAAAAAACTGAATGTTGTCTAAACTTAAGTCGTGACCTGCATTTATGCCCAATCCTAATTCGTTTGCCAATTCTGCCGCTTTAATATAAGGATCGATTCCGTTTTTATTTCCTAAATCATATTGATGTGCAAAAGCTTCGGTATACAATTCGATTCGATCTGTGCCTGTTTTTTTGGCTCCTTCGATAATTTCCAGAACAGGATCTACAAAAATCGACGTTCTGATTCCGTTTCGCTGAAACTCCTGAATTACTTCTGTAAGATAATCTTGATTTTTTAGAGTATCCCAACCTGCCGAAGAGGTAATAGCACCAATGGCATCCGGAACCAATGTTACTTGTGTTGGCTTACATTCTAAAACCAGATCGATAAAATTATGCTGAGGATTTCCTTCAATATTATATTCGGTATAAACGATTTCTTTGAGATCACGGGCATCCTGATAACGAATATGGCGTTCGTCCGGACGTGGGTGAATGGTGATTCCTTGTCCGCCGAATTTCTGAATATCGGTCGCCACTTTTAATAAATCCGGAACATTTCCTCCACGTGCATTTCGAAGGGTTGCAATTTTATTGATATTTACACTTAACTTTGTCATATAAATAGATAATTAATTCTAGTAACACTATATTTGTTACGACAAAAATACAAAGTAAAACGTAGCAGTTTTTGCTATTTTTTGATTATTTTGCATGAAATATCCTTTAGAGATTTATGACAGAAATTATAAACTATATCACCAATGATTTCAGAGCGATAGACAGTCAGGAAACGATAGCATCGGTTCAGGACTTCTTTGCTGATTTGAATTTTTCGCATTTTCCGGTTCTGGAAAACGGAATTTTCATTGGAAGTATCGCCTCTGATGATGTTGAAACTTTTGATACGGACAAAAAGGTCATTGATTACAAATACACATTAGAACGTTTTTTTGCCCGAAAATCAATGATTTGGCTTGACGTTTTAGAAGTTTTTGCTAAAAACCATACCAATATAATTCCGGTTCTTGACGAGAATAATACCTACACGGGATATTATGAAATGGAAGATATCATGAAATTTTTTCAGGAAACTCCATTTTTAAAGGAACAGGGCGGGATTATTATTGTTCAAAAAGGCCTTTTAGATTATTCTATGGGTCAGGTAACTCAGATTGTAGAAAGCAATAATGGCAAAATTCTGGGCTGTTTTGTATCCGAAGCTGATTTAGAAAATGTTCAGATTACCGTAAAGATTGGTGTTGGCCCCATGAATGAAATTATTCAGACCTATAGAAGATATGGCTATGAAATCATTTCTGAACATCAGGAAGATGCTTACATCAACAGCTTGAAAGAGCGCTCAGATTACTTAGACAAATACCTTAATATATAGTACGATTAGAAAATGTGCCAATTAGAAGATCAGATAATTTATTGGTTCCTCTAATTTAAACAGTGTCGAATTTTCGAATTGCCACATTATCTAATTGCCTCATTATCTAATTTTAAAAAATGAAAATAGCTATTTACGGACAATATTATCAAAACAGTACCGAGCCTATCATAAAAGACATTTTTTCCTTTTTCAAAACCAATAATGTCGAAATGGTAATTGAAGAGAATTTTCTGGAAATGCTACACGAAAAGCAACTCGTAAAAAAAGAATACGAAACTTTTTCAGTAAGTACCTCTTTGGATAATAGCTACGAAATGCTAATTAGTATTGGTGGTGACGGGACAATTTTGAGAGCGGCAACTTTAGTTCGCAATTCCGGAATACCTATATTAGGAATCAATGCAGGAAGATTGGGCTTTCTGGCTACTGTGCCAAAAGAAAGTATTGACAACTTTTTGCAGTTTGTTATTGACAAAAATTACACGATTTCTGAGAGAACATTGCTAAGTATAACTTGCGCCCCCAAGAATGACGCTATAGAGAATGACCTGAATTTTGCAATGAACGAAGTTACGGTAAGCCGAAAAGATACGACATCGATGATTACAGTTGATACGTATTTAAACAATGAATATTTGAATTCGTATTGGGCAGATGGTTTGATTATTTCTACCCCAACAGGCTCTACAGGATATTCGTTGAGTTGCGGAGGTCCTATATTAACCCCAAATGTCGAAAGTTTAGTAATTACACCAATAGCTCCTCATAATCTAAACGCCAGACCACTAGTTATTCCGGATAACACAGAGATAAAACTTCGTGTTTCAGGACGAGAAGACCAATATTTAATTTCGTTAGATTCCAGAATTGCTTCTGTACGAAACGAGTCTGTTTTAACGATTAGCAAAACTGACTTTAAAATAAAGATGATCGAAATTCCTGGCGAAACTTTCCTGAAAACCTTAAGAAATAAATTGCTTTGGGGAGAAGATAAAAGAAATTAAGTCTTTTTCTGATTCACCACTATACGATAATAGCACTTTTTGCCGTTCTGCATGTATTGAATCATCATTAAATGTCTCAAAATCATATTGTAAATTGAAAAAAAAGCACATTTAACTAAAGGAACGTTGATTCGTATTGATAATTATTATATTTGCACGCAATTTTGAATTAAATGAAGAAAATTTTTAATTTATTGTTATGTTTTATCCCCTTTATTACACTAAACGCTCAAATCAATGAGATTGGTGTTTTTCTTGGCGGAAGTAACTATGTAGGCGACGTAGGAAGTACAACTTATATTGCTCCTGAAAAACTGGCTTTTGGTATCTTGTACAAATGGAATAAAAGCCCGCGTCATTCGTATCGCTTCTCCTACACACAATCTACTATTGCAGGAAATGACTTCGATTCGAAAGAAACAGGAAGAAACAGAAGAGGCTATAGTTTTGAAAACACTGTAAAAGAGCTTTCTGCCGGTTTAGAGTTTAATTTTTTCGACTTTAATCTTCATGATTATCATCCAAAAATTACTCCTTATATATACTCCGGATTAAGTTACTTCATGTACGATGAGTTATACATATTAGGAGGACAAACCAAAAAAGACAAAAGTTCAGGTTCTGTTGCCATACCTATAACATTAGGAATCAAATCGAATATAGCACCTCATTGGGTTTTGGGTGCCGAAGTTGGAGCCCGCTACACCTTTACAGACAATATCGACGGAAGTAACCCAAGCAATGCTAATTATAAACCATTGCATTTTGGAAATTTAAATAATAATGACTGGTATGTCTTTTCAGGTATCACTTTAACGTATACCTTTGGACAAAAACCTTGCTATTGCGCAGAATAATAAAATGAATTTACTAGACTCTATAGATCAAACAAACTTACCCAAACATTTGGCCATTATTATGGACGGAAATGGTCGTTGGGCAAAACAACAAGGTTTTTTAAGGGCATTTGGTCACGAAAACGGAACAAAATCTGTAAAAAAAACAATTAAGACTTGTGCTAAACTTGGCATCGAGTATTTGACTTTGTACGCTTTTTCGACAGAAAACTGGAATCGTCCTAAATTAGAAGTTGATACTTTAATGAAAATACTAATCAATTCATTAAAAAAAGAACTTATTACATTAGAAGAAAACAATATCAAGCTTAACGCAATTGGAAATATTGATAAATTACCAAAATCAGCTCAAAAAGAGCTTTTGGATGTAATCGACAAAACAAAAAATAATACCCGACTTACCTTAACCCTTGCTTTAAGTTACGGATCACGAGAAGAATTGGTAAATGCTGTGAGAATCATCAGTGATAAAGTTAAAAATAATATAATTTCAATAGACGCTATTGACGATTCAATTATAAATGAGCATCTTTACACGCAAAATTTACCTGACGTAGATTTATTAATACGAACAAGTGGAGAACATAGAATAAGTAATTTTTTGCTGTGGCAGATAGCCTACGCAGAACTATATTTTACTAATGTCTTGTGGCCAGACTTTAAAGATCAAGATTTATATGAGGCTATTATTAGTTATCAAAAAAGAGAACGTAGATTTGGAAAAACCAGTGAACAAATTAAATAATATTTTAGTGTTACAAAAAAGAATACAAATAGTCTTTACCCTAATTCTTTTGGGTAGTTTTTCTCAAATAAAAGCACAAGAAAGAGTTCCTTTTGATCAGGGAAAAAAATACATTCTTGCTAAAGTTTCTGTTGTTGGTAAAATAAGCTTCAATGAGCAAACTGTTGTTACCTTTTCAGGTCTTCAAAAAGGACAGGAAATAGCTGTACCAGGTGAAGAAATTAGTGGTGCTATTAAAAAACTGGGCAAACTTGGTCTTTTTGATGAAATTGCTTTTTATGTAAATAAAGTAGAAAATGACAGTATCTATCTTGACTTAAATATTGTTGAACTTCCTAAACTTAATGAAGTAAAATTTGTTGGTATCAAGAAAAGTAAAGTCGAAGGATTAATCAAGGACAACAATTTGACCAAAAACAAAATTGTCAACGAAAACTTAATCACGACGACCAAAAACTACATCGAAAACAAATACAAAAAAGAAGGATACTATAACACCAAAGTTACCATTACAAATACTCCTGATACCATAAACGGACATCAGGTAAACATGCTTGTTCGGGTAGACAAAGGTGATAAAGTAAAGATTAGCAGTATCGATTTTATTGGTAACACAAAACTTAGCGGAAACCAATTGAGATCTGCCATGAAAGATACCAAGCAAAAAAATATTTTTCGTGTTTTAAAATCTTCAAAATTTATTCCTGAAAAATACAAAACCGACTTAGAAAAAGTTGTCGCTGCCTACAAAGAAAAAGGATATCGTGATGCTCGTATTATTTATGATTCTGTTACTTATAACAAGAACAAAAATATGCTTGCTATCAAAATTAAAATGGAAGAAGGAAACAAATATTACTTTGGTAATATTAAATTCTTAGGAAACACCGTTTATTCTGATCAATTATTAAACCGTTATTTAGGAATCAAAAAAGGAGAAACCTATAATGGTGTTTTACTTGAAAAACGTATTGCAGACAAAACAAAACCTGATGCAGAAGATATTACAAACTTATACCAAAACAATGGTTATTTGTTTTCTAACATCAATGCTGTAGAGGTAAAAACGGTAAACGATACTATCGATTTTGAAATTAGAGTTACAGAAGGTCCTATTGCCTATTTTAATAAAATATCTGTTGTAGGAAATGATAAAACCAATGACCACGTAATTTACCGTGAGCTTAGAACTAAGCCAGGAGAAAAATACAGTAAAGAACAATTGGTAAGAACTATTCGTGAAATTGGACAATTAGGATTCTTTGATCCTGAAGCTATTGATCCAAAATTCAAAAATGTTGATGCCGGAGCAGGAACTGTAGATATCGAATACCACGTTGTAGAAAAAGGATCCAGCCAGGTCGAGCTTCAAGGAGGTTACGGTGGCGGAGGTTTCATTGGAACATTAGGATTATCGTTCAACAACTTCTCTGCAAGAAACTTATTCAACAAAGAATCTTATAAGCCATTGCCTATGGGAGATGGTCAAAAAGTAGCACTTCGTTTACAAGGAAGTACCTATTTTCAAACGTATAGTTTATCATTCTCAGAACCATGGTTTGGTGGTAAAAAGCCTGTACAATTTAGTTCTTCTATCTCTTACAGTAAACAATTCTTAAACAATTATGCGACAAGAACAGTCGATAAAAGTAAAAGTTTTAACATCCTGACTTTACAAGTTGGTTTAGCAAAACGTCTTACTGTGCCGGATGATTATTTTGTATTGTCACAATCTGTAAGTTACCAACATTATGATTTGAATAATTATAATACAGGATTATTTACTTTTGGTAACGGAGCATCAAGAAACTTAGCGTATACAATTGGACTTTCAAGAAGTAATAAAGGGGTTAACCCGATTTTCCCAACTTACGGTTCAGACTTTAGTATTTCGGCAAAAATTACGCCTCCATACTCGCTATTCAACGGGGTTAATTACGGAGATTTGCAAAATCAAAAAGAATACAAAACACAATATACAGGAACAGCAACTTCTGGTATAGATGGTCAGCCACTTAATCCTGGTGATTATGTAAAAACTGAAACTGTAAATGGACAATCAGGTTATGCAAGTGTAGGATCTGATTATGCAAATGCTGATACGGATCAGGGAAAAGTCGATCAAAAGAAATATAACTGGTTAGAATACTATAAAATTAAATTTAAAGCAGACTGGTATACTAAAATCTATGGTAAATTAGTTTTAAGAACTTTGACAGAGTTTGGTTTCTTAGGTGCTTATGATCAATCAAGAGGTGTTGTACCATTTGAGCGTTTTTACTTAGGAGGAGACGGAATGGCGAATTACTCTATGGATGGTAGAGAAACAATACAGTTAAGAGGTTATGAAAATAACTCATTGACTCCTGTAAATGCAAAAGGAGAGCAAATTGGAGCAACTATTTATAATAAGTTCTCTATGGAGTTACGTTATCCAATTACATTAAAATCATCTGCGTCCATCTATGCGTTGGCTTTCTTAGAGGCTGGATCATCATACCCAACTTTTAAAGAATACAACCCATTTGATCTAAATCGTTCTGCCGGTGTTGGTTTACGTGTATTCATGCCAGCATTTGGATTATTAGGTATTGACTGGGGTTACGGATTCGATCCTCAGCCGGGAGAAACTAAAGCACACGGTAAAGAAATTCACTTTATTATTGGACAACAATTTTAGTAGAATTTTTAGTACATTTGTTTGAAATTTTTAAAATAGACTAATGTTATGAGAAAACAATTTTTATTTATCTTTTTAGCCCTGATTGTTGCAAATACAAGTCAGGCTCAGACTAGAACAACAAGGATTGGGTATATCGACATGGAATATATTTTAGAAAATGTCTCAGATTACAAAGAAGCAAAAGCACAATTAGAGCTGAAAGCTCAAAAGTGGAAACAGGAAATAGAGGCAAAAAAACTCGCAATCAGTACTATTAAAGAAGGTCTTAAAGCCGAAAGAGCTTTGCTTACTAAAGAACTTATTGACGAAAGAGAAACTGAAATTAAATTTCTGGAGACTGAAATGCTGGATTATCAGCAAAAACAATTTGGGTCTGACGGAAATTTAATGCATCAAAAAGCAGCATTGGTAAAGCCAATTCAGGATCAGGTGTTTACTGCTGTTCAGGATATTGCAGAAGCTAAAAACTATGATTTTGTTTTTGATAAATCATCCGATTTAACCATGCTTTTTAGCAACAAAAGATTTGACATAAGCGATCAGGTTATACGGGTTTTAAACCGAACTGATAAAAGAGAACAACTGACTAAAAAACAATTAAAAGATCAGGAAGCTAAAGAAAAAGTTGAAAACGCTATAGATGAAAATCCAGCAATGGCAGATCGTCAAAAAGCGTTGGATGATAAACGAACAGCCAGAGAAAAACTAATTGAAGACAGACGTTTAGAGCAGGAAGCTAAGAAAAAAGAATACGACGACAGAAGAAAAGCGATTGCTGCAGAAAGAGAAGCTAAAAAAAATGGCACGGTTTCTGAACCAGCTAAAACAACAACAACTTCTGAAACAGCCAAAACTGATGCTGTTAAGACAGATGCAACAAAAACTGACGCAACAGCAAAACCTGCTGCTACGACAACCGAAACAACAACGGATCCTGCAGTAAATAAAGCAGAAGAAAGACAAAAGCTTTACGAACAGCGCAAGAAAGAATTAGAAGAAAGAAGAAAGAAAATTATAGAAGAAAGAGAAGCGGCTAAAAAAGCAAAAGAAGCCGAAACACAAAAATCAAATACGACCAATAATTAATTAATATTTTTAAAAATGATGAAACAAATCAAAACTTTACTAATTGCTGCAATACTAATTTTAGGAGCAAGTAACACAATGAACGCACAAGCTAAGGTAGCTCATGTTGATGTTAGCGAGATTATGTCGAAAATGCCTGCAATGCTGGATGCACAAAACCAATTACAAAAATTAAGTGGGACATACGATGCAGAATACAAAAAAATGGTTGACGAATACCAAGTAAAAATAAAAAAATACGAAGGTGAAGCTGCAACTGTAACTGATGCTGTAAACGGAGAACGTTCTAAAGAAGTTCAGGACATGCAAAAAAGAATTGTTGACTACAGAGACAATGCTCAAAAAGAATTACAACAAAAAGAAACTGACATCGTAAAACCATTAATGGAAAAAGTGAGAGCTTCTATCCAAAAAGTTGGAAAAGCGAAAGGTTTCCAATATGTATTAGATGGTTCTACTCTTTTATTAGCTGATGGTCCAAACATTACTGCTGACGTTAAAAAAGACTTAGGATTCTAAAAAACGAATTCCTTAAAAAATAAAAAACTGCTTAAACCTTCAAAAGTTTAAGCAGTTTTTTTATTGCATCCAATTAAAAGTAATAAATCAAAATATTAGCATATTTCATATCAATTGAAATATCAATTGATTTCAAAAAACACTAAATTTGTATCATGACGAACAACAATCCTATAGGCGTTTTTGATTCTGGTATTGGAGGAACTTCCATCTGGAGCGCCATTCATGACTTACTTCCAAACGAGAAAACTATTTATCTGGCAGATAGCAAAAATGCTCCTTACGGTCAAAGAACCAAAGAAGAGATTGTTGCTTTAAGCAAAAAAAATGTTGATTTATTATTAGACCTGAATTGCAAACTTATTGTTGTTGCCTGCAATACTGCCACAACCAATGCTATTGTAGAACTTCGTGCCTCTTATGATATTCCGTTTATAGGAATCGAACCTGCCATAAAACCTGCTGCAAACAATTCTAAAACCCAGGTAATTGGAATTCTTGCTACACAAGGAACCCTAAACAGTGAGTTGTTTAATAAAACTGCAGAAATGTTTCAGCATACTACTATTATTGAACAAGTAGGTCATGGACTTGTTCAGCTAATCGAAGATGGAAATTTGTATTCGCCGGAGATGACTCAATTACTTGATTCATACCTGCAACCTATGATTGATGCCAATATTGATTATCTGGTTTTAGGTTGCAGCCATTATCCTTATCTAATTCCTCAGATTAAAAAAATACTGCCGGAGCACATCCGAATTATCGATTCCGGAGAAGCCGTTGCACGACAAACTCAAAATGTATTGCGCGAGAAAGTAGGTTTTACAGACGAGCAAAATAGTGATCCTGTTTTTTATGTCAATTCAAATCCTGAGGTTTTAAAATCAATTTTAGACTATAAATTTCCTGTAATCGAAAAAGACTTCTAGACCACTAGTCTATTTTTCGTTTGATAAACCAAATTCCGTCCAGAGATAAATTAAGAGATATCTTATGGTAGTTTTCTTTAATTAAATTATCAGAGACACTCCCCTTTTGTCCGTAGGAATACGAAATATGCAAAGCCGAATAGGTGTTTTCTATTGGTAAAGTAAGTCCAACCGAAATTGCCGCATTATTTACTCTTTTCCCGTCGACTTCAAGATAACCGGTATCAAAATTTGCACCCGCTGCATATTGAACCCTGTCCCAATATTTACGGATATTCTTTTTAGGGCTAAACGTAAATCCAAGTGCAAATCGATCCTGATTTACAAAATTACCGTACAATTCAGATTGCTTTGTATCATCCCACAAACTCTTCTCATAATCCAGCGTCATATTCAAATTGTTCTTAAAACGCTTGCTAATTCCTATACCCATTTCCAGAGGCATATAATAATCATCTGTATCTGATGCTACATTAGACTCTACAGTAGTAACAACATTATCAGCAACAGTTTGAACCGTTTGAACTTTAGAGGCTTTAATTCTCGTTGGCACTTTAAATGTTGTGGCTACGGTAAGAGTAGAATCTATTTTGTATTGCGCCCCTAATGTAGCACGGACACCGCTGTAATTTGTTTTTTTCTGAATGCTCGTAATCGAATTCATAATCAGAAAACTTCTATCATCACTTGTGCTTCCAAACAATACAGATGCTGATGCTCCTATCGATAATTTTTTCCCAAATCGATATCCATACGAAAAATCGAAATTATTTAATCCCCCGGAACCTGCTGCGGTCAAATAATAAGAATCCTGACTATTGTCTATGGGTAATTTTAAATTAGAGATCTTAAAAGCCGCACTGGAATAAGGTCGTAAAGCTACACTAAATCCGGAATTTTTGGTAACCGGAAAAGCAAAAGCAATATGAGAAAATTGAAAATTATTACGGCTTTCGCTTCTTGAACCACCTTGGTAAGTGGTCGAAATAGCTTTTCCTCCTACATCAAACATAAAATGATTTTGAGGTAAAGACCCTAATGATGCCGGATTTAGATTATTTATAAAAGTATCTGATGGTAAAGCCATTCCTGAAGAACCAATTGACGGAAGTACGCCAAAATCAGCATCGTACAGACTACCTACTCCATATAACGAATATGGAGAACTTGAAATACTTTGAGAAAATGAAGTTAGCGAGATCAAAATGACGCCACTTAAATATACTATTTTACTTTTCATTTAATAAGAGATGTAATAAATTTTAAGCTGGATTTTATTGTTCGGATGTTTTTGATCTCCTAAAACAACCCGGTTTACTGCTTTAGAAATTCCCGGCAATGTTAGGATAAGAGCCGATTTGGAATCGGATTGTTTGAGCATTTCTTTCTGCAAAAAAGCACCTATAGGAATTGTGTACCCTATGTTTTCGTTAAATTCATCCGTTTTTTTATTCAGTGTACCAAAAACCGCTGTATTGGCAGAATTCACTAATGAGCCACTTATTCTGTTTAGATTATCGCCTACATAAACCTTTAAGGAATCTGCCAGGGGATATTTTTCAGAATAGGTATTATTAACCGGTTTCAAAAGCAACTGCGCGTCGACTATGGCTCCGTTTGCCGAAATGTATTTGAGCTGCTTTATATTCGGGAAATCAATCCTACAGGCAACTCCTGTACCGGACTGAATAAAGCCCTGATGATTTGTTGACAAACTCGACAGTCTACTGGTCGAGATGGGCAGATTTTCGATTAAAGTTCCTGTTTTATCTGATGAAATGGCGTTGAATTGTTTTGTAGCATCTGCAATAGTAAAATCTATGATATAAGGTGTTTCTTCTGTCTCTGCCTGGTATTTTGAGTAGTAAAGCCGCACCTTGCTGGTCGTGACATGAAAACCAATCATACTGGCAGAATTTCCGGTTGAGGGTACCAGAACAAGCCCCTTTAAATATTCATTAAAACTATCAAAATCTGTAATCTCTCTTTTCTTTAATTTCTGAAAAAGAGCCGCTCCAAACACGGTACTCATTTTAATATTGATAGAGTCTTTTTCTTTAGGGCGTGGTTTATAAGAGATTGTTCCCAAACTTTCGTCGCTGTAACTTAATGCCGAGTTATTGTAGAAACTATTATCATCTGTATTTGGTTTTACTTTTTGGGTAAGTCGATGAATATCGAACGTTTGCACCTTGGTCGTATCACCATAATAATAGTTGTCATATTTAAGAATCATAGAAATAGAATCAAAAACATAATTAGCCGTTTCTGTATCAGATCCGCTATTATTTAAGGCGTATGAACTTGAAGCTAGCTGAAAGTAACTATTTGATTTTACCTTCCCATAAAGTGGATCTTCGTAATTCCCGATTAAAATTCGGCTTTGATTGGAGGTCACAAGCGAATCAAAATTGATCGTAGACATATCGACTGTTACGGTATCAATTAAAATAACTTTATTGCCTAAAGCCAAATAATCAGATCCAACAACAAATTCGCCGGCATCAGAATCAGTTCCGCATGAAATCATCGTCACTGCGCAAAACAACATCAATATAAACTTGTGCATAATCAATTTTTTGAACAAATATAAAATGCACTCTCCTGCACCGCACTATAACATATACAGTCGTGCGTTTTTCTACTATAAACACCAAAAAAACATCTACAATATATAATTACGCTCAAATAGATCATTCAACCTTAAAAAAGGCTGTTTAGTCTATCAAAAAGTGTCATACATATATCTTCTTTTTTTTAAAACCATTAGCCTCCTACTTTTGAACCAATAAATAAGTAATGAAAACAAGGTTTTTAATTTGGTCCGTTTTTTTGATTTCAATTTTTAATATGAAAGCTCAGGAGAACTTTTCGGTTCGTATGAACATCAAAACAGAACCAACTGATAAGATTGATTTTAATGAAACGAGTCTTGGTGTATTGTTTAACAAAAAAATAGATACCAAAAACAAAATAACAAACACATTAGAGTATTCGAATTTGAAAGTGAATTATGAACTAGGGAGTTACAATACGTATGAGAATTTAGATCGGTTTAATCAGATTAAGAACAGATTTGAAATTACACATGAAATTTCGACTGCAACAAATCTAAATCTTTCGATTACTCCAACAGTAAATTTTCAAAGTAATATAGATGCTGCTGCTTTTACAGTTCTTGGAAGTTTTGAAATTAAACAGCAATTAAATACCAATACGAGTATTAACATAGGTGTTGCCAGAACAACCGTTTTTGGTGCTCCTAAATTCATGCCTCTTTTATCTCTGAACTATATTATAAACAATGCAGGTTCTTTGTCAATTGGGTTTCCTGATTCCAGAATTTCATACGCTAATAATATCCGTAATAAGTTCAGTCTGAGCAATAGCTTTAATGGTAATTTTTATCATTTAGATTCACAAAACAATTTAAATAATAATGCCACAAAAGTTAGTTTATCGCAAATGACTACCGCACTTGAATATGAAAGAAATGTAGACAAAAACTGGTTTCTGAATTTTAAAGCCGGATATGATTTTGACAAAAAATACAACTTAATCGATACTGATAATCATAAGGTATATGATTTTAATACGGGCAACGGTTATGTTTTAGGAATTGGGATCAAATACAAACAATAAATAAATTTAATACACTATGAATAATTTAAAAAAAGGAATATTATTCGGGGCATTGTTATCGAGTCTCTTTTTTGTAGGCTGTAGTAACGACGACGATGATGATTTAATGGGAAACTGGGTCAAAAAATCAGCATTTGACGGACCTGCGCGATCTAGCGCAACTAGTTTTGTTATTGGAACTTATGCTTATGTAGCAACTGGTTATACGGGTGATGTTTATTTAAAAGATTTATGGGCTTATAATTCTACTGGTGATTACTGGGAACAAAAAGCAGATTTTACAGGAATTGGCAGAAGTTCTGCTTCTAGTTTTACCCTTAACGATAAAGGTTATGTAGGTCTTGGTTATGATGGGACAAACAAATTAAAGGATTTCTACCAATACGATCCTACTAGTAATAGCTGGACTCAAAAAGCAGATTTTGCCGGAACAGGTCGTTATGCTGCGGTAGGTTTTCAGGTGGGCGGGAAAGCTTTTTTTGGAACTGGTTATGACGGAAATTATCTTAAAGATTTCTACCAATACAACGATCAGACAAATGCCTGGACGCTTGTAAACGGATTTAGCGGAAACAAAAGACGTAATGCTACCGTTTTTATAATTGCTGATAAAGCCTATTTTGGAACCGGAATTAACAACGGGGTCTATCAGGAAGACTTCTGGGAATTTGATCCTGCTACAGATGTATGGACCAGAAAACGTGATATTGACAAAGATACTGACGATGATTACAGTTATAATGATGACTATGCAATTGTTCGTTCGAATGCCTCTAGTTTTTCTATGAATGGTTTAGGATATGTTGTAGGCGGAGAAAGCATAAAAACAATCTGGGAATACACTCCATCGACTGATTTATGGGTAGAAAGAACTCCAATGGAAGGAGCAAGCAGAACAGATGCTGTTGGGTTTGCAATCAATAATCGTGGTTTTTATATGTTAGGCAGAGTAGGTTCTACTTACTTTGACGATGCTTGGGAATTTAAACCATTAGAAGAACAAAACAGTGATGATAACTAAAACAAAAATGCAATTCTTCTGGAGTAAAATCCAGAAGAATTTACTGTTTATAGTACTGGTTTTGCAATTTGCAGCTTGTTCAAAACAGGAAGTTTTAAAAACAGGATCTTTTAAAACGGCTTTTGGCTGGGGATATACTGTTGCTTACAAAGAGAAGGTTATAATCAAACAATCGATTATTCCGGCAATAAGCGACACTAAAAGTTTTACATCAGAAAAAGATGCTCTTAAAGTAGGCAATCTGGTTGTAACGAAACTCAAACAAAACATATCGCCAACGGTAACCAAAAATGATTTAATTTTATTAAAAATAAAATTATAAATGAAAATAGATACCATCAGAAATACGAGTTCAAATAAAATTTTATTCCATTGCATCATTTGGGTTTTCTTTATCCTGACTTCATTAATTCAGTTTTACGAAAGTCCGTTTAAGATCAATAATGACTTTTATGTACAATGGACCACAGGAATTATTTTGTTTTATCTGAACTATTTCTACTTGGTTCCGGTCTTACTTTTAGAAAAAAAATACTGGCTTTATTTTGTCTTTGCATTTGCTCTTATTTTACTGTTTATGATCATCAGGATCAATTATTTCATTCCTGAATTTAGGCACGCACGAACGCGAATGATACCGCCTGAAGAGCTTAAACTAATATTTAAAGAGACAAGACCCAGAATGATGATGGCAACCAGACAGCCTTTGTTTTTTAAAATTGGACCTTCTTTTTTCTATATTTTAATTATTACCATAAGTGCCATTATAAGAACGCTTACAGAATTTTATAACAATCAACAAAATAAATTAATTGCCGAGACACACCGAACAAATACTGAGTTGATTTACTTGCGCAAACAAACAAACCCGCATTTTTTATTCAATTCATTGAACAGTATTTATTCATTGGCACACAAAAAATCTGATTTGGTCCCTGATGCCATCGTCACATTATCAGAATTAATGCGGTATATGCTGTATGAAACGGATAACAAAACGGTGGCTTTAGAAAAAGAAGTCAATTATATCCAGAATTATATTGAGTTGCAAAAACTCAGGCTCAACAATATCGAAGACATCGTTATCAACGTTCATGGCGATACCAGAAATCAGTTTATTGAACCTTTATTGCTTATTTCGTTTGTAGAAAATGCATTTAAGTACGGAACTGATTACAAAGGTGCCGCGCATGTCAAGATCAAGATTTTTATTCTTGAAAATAATCTCGATTTCTGGATCGAAAACACGATTGAAAACTATGTCAAAGATCCTGAAAATTCAGGAATAGGATTGGTAAACATTCAAAACCGACTGGATTTACTATATCCAAACGCGCATGAACTTACTATAACACAGGACAATCAATATTACCGTGTACACCTGAATTTAAAATTAGATAAAATTCAGACTGCAATAGATTAATTAACGGATTTAACGCACTTATTATGGACAGAAAAAAATTCATTCGAAACAGTATTTTAGGCATTGCTTCGCTGGCAACTGCCGCTAAGGTTTTAGAATCATGTTCTAAAAATGACAATGATGACTCCGGCACAACTGCTACAGACGACGCAAGTTGCACTGTTTCTCCATCAGAAACAAAAGGCCCCTTCCCTATCAAAACACCAAGTCAGCTGGTTTTAGAAAACATAAAATCTGACCGCGTTGGCGTTGCTTTGCTTATCAATTTAGTTATCGAAAATAAAAACAACAACTGTTCGCCTCTGGCGGGTGTTTTGGTAGATGTATGGCATTGTGATAAAGACGGAAATTATTCTGAATATGGCGGGACTTCGATGCAGCAAACAGATTATACTTCGGTTCACTTTTTACGAGGCAGGCAAACCACCGATTCAAAAGGTGCTGTTTCGTTTCTGTCGATTTTTCCGGGTTGGTACCAGGGCAGGGCGCCACACGTTCATGTCGAAGTTTTGAGTAGTACAGGTTCATCCTTGTTAGTAACACAAATTGCTTTTCCTGAAAATGTTACGAGTACGGTATATTCGAGCACCAATTATGTTGCTCATGGCCAGGCAGACACTTCGAACACAAAAGACAATGTTTTCTCAGATAGTTTAGCAGATGAATTAGCGACTTTAACTGGCAACTTAACAGATGGTTACACTTTGAGCAAAACCGTTACTGTAAACGGATAATTTTTTATCAATCAGTATTTTATGATAATTTTAAAACTTAATTTACTGGTTTAAAACTACTTTTGACCCCAAAAGCAAATCTTTAAATCTTAAACTTCAACAAATGAAATGTGTAATTATAGACGATGAACCTTTAGCGGTTGAATTATTAGAAGATTTTGTTCGAAAAGTAGATTCACTTGAATTGATCAGCACCTTTAATAATGCCATTGATGCCGTTTCGTTTATCAATCAAAACAACGTCGATTTAATTTTTCTGGACATCCAGATGCCTCATTTTTCCGGAATTGATTTCCTGAATACGATCGAAAAAAAGCCTTTGGTTATTTTTACAACTGCTTTTTCTGATTATGCTGTTGAAGGTTTTAATCTGGGTGCTGTAGATTATTTAGTAAAACCAATCCCGTTTCATCGTTTTTTAAAATCGGTAGTGCGTGCGCAACAGGTTTTAAATCCGGCAACAGCCATTCAGGCCATTTCAGAGAACACAACTGCTCCGGAATTAGAGCAGGATTTTATGTTTGTAAGGGCAGAATATGAAAACGTAAAAATGAACTTTTCGGATATTTTATTTATCGAAGGCTTAAAAGATTACGTCAAAATTTATACTACTGATAATAAATTTACGCTGACTTTAATTAGTTTAATAAAACTGGAAAACTTACTTTCGAGCAAAGGATTCTCCAGAATTCACAGATCTTATATCATTAATATCAAACATGTAAAATCAATTCAGAAAAACAAAGTTTTGATTAGTGATAAACGAATTCCTATTAGCGAAAGTTATAAAAATTCGTTTTTCGAAAGGATCAATTTATAGTTCTTCTTCGTTTTTAAACCAGCCTGAATACATTACATAATTGTTGGAAATGCGCTCAATCTCTCCTGCAAAGTCAGATTGATCGATGTCTTTTACTTTTTTTGCAGGAACACCTGCATAAATAGTACCGGAAGCTACAACTGTATTTTGTGTGATAACAGCTCCTGCTGCTATAATCGAATTACTTTCTACAACACAATTATCCATTACGATAGCGCCCATCCCAATCAAAACATTGTCATGAATTGTGCATCCGTGCACGATTGCATTATGCCCGATAGAAACATTGTTACCTATAATTGTTGGGTGCTTTTGATATGTGCAATGAATTATGGCACCGTCCTGAATATTTACTTTATTTCCTATTTTAATAAAGTTTACATCGCCACGAATTACAGCATTAAACCAAACGCTGCAAGAATCGCCAAAAGTAACATCGCCCACAATTGTAGCGTTTTCGGCAACATAACAATCTTCCGGAATAGCCGGAGTTTTTCCGTTTACAGATTTTATAAGCATAATAAAAAATTTAATTAATAGCAGGACAATTACAATCGTAACGTTCTCTTTTGCAAAATAAATTGATTCCTAAAGTAATTTGGTGGTAACCTCCGGTATCAAATTTTACGTTGCCCGTAACTTGCGAATACGTATAAGCAAACATAAAATTATTGTAATTAAGTCCAATTATAGGGGTAATATATTGCAGTTTTTGAGCTGATACTCCACTTGATGTAGCATATTCTGCTCCGTCAAAACTTCGTCTGTATGACAGTGCAGCCCAAAGACTTCCAAAATCCATGCTTTTGTAAGCTTTTAAGTTTAAATCTATCGATTTTTGTTTCGTCTTATCAAACAATTGAAACAATACTGATGGCTCCCAGGTAATGTTTTCTCTTTTACCAAAAACATATCCGGCACTTAAAAGAAACTTTCTTAAATTATCACTTTCATACTCTGTATACAATTCTCTTCGGGTTTCAAGTACGCCCTGAACAGTGGCATGGGCATAAAAATCGAGATAGTTATAAGAAGCTCCTACATCGAGATTAAAATAAGAATCTTTTTGAATGGAGCCAAAAACGATGGGATCAAAACTCCCGCCAAATTTGGTTTCATCAAGCTGACTCTGAATAACTCCTCCGCTTATACCAAACGAAAGCTGATTGAGATCGATTTCGTCTCTGGAGAACATGATATGATGTGCATACGTAAGTTTTACTCCTTTTTGCGAATGGTAGCCATTTTTATCATTAAAGATTATAATTCCGGCTCCGGATCGCTCCCCTATTCTTCCGTTAAAAGTCAAAGTTTGAAGAGCTGGTGCATCCTCCTGACCAAACCATTGCTTTCTGGCTGTCAATCTTATTTTGGCACAATTGGCAGCTCCGGCCATTGAGGGATGTATTAAGTAATAATTATCTGATAAATAATCTGAATAAACTGGAAGTCCTTCTTGCGAATAAGAGTAAAACGTTGTAACGAAAAAAATAAATAAAACCCTGATTCTAAATTCCATAAAGGCAATTTTGTTTAAATAAATTTTAGACATATTCAATTTAATACGATTAATTTGAAAAGAGTCTTAATTATTTTATTAAAAAATCAAATATAGGTATTAGTAGAAAATAACTTTAGTAAATTTGTGGAAAATTACAAATCATGACGAAAATCACTATAAAAGAAACTCAAAATCCAACGATCCTAAAGTTCGAGTTTGAAGATTTCATTACAAAAAATCAAAATTTTGAATTTAAAAATATAGATGAAGCACAAGCATCTCCTTTAGCACAACAATTATTTTATCTTCCGTTTGTAAAAACGGTTTATATTTCAGGAAACTTTATCGCGATCGAAAGATACAGCATTGTAGAATGGGATGATGTAAAAGATGCTGTTGCCGAGCAAATTCAGGCGTTTGTAGACAAAGGCGGTGTTATTATAAAAGTGGATGAAAATCAGCCTAAAAAACAACCTGTCACAGTTTATGGAGAAACAACTCCAAATCCTTCGGCTTTAAAATTTGTGGTGAGCAGAATGTTGACCAAAAATGCTGTTGAGTACAAAAATATCGACCAAACTGCTTCATCTCCTCTGGCAAAAGAATTGTTTAAATTTCCTTACGTAAAAGAGGTTTTCATTGACGAAAATTATATTTCGGTAACTAAATATGATATTAATGACTGGGATGAAATTACGCTGGAAGTAAGAACGTTTATCAAGCAATATATCGAAAATGGAGGAACTGTTTTAGATGAAAATCTAATTGAAGTTGCTACAAAAAATGATATTACAAAAGACGAAGCATTTGACAAACTGGATGTTACTTCGCAACAAATCATTAATATTTTAGAAGAATATGTAAAACCTGCGGTTGCGGCTGATGGCGGAAACATTGCTTTTGACTCTTATAATGAGGAAGACAAAACGGTAAAAGTAATTTTGCAGGGTGCTTGCAGCGGTTGTCCGTCATCTACGTTTACTTTGAAAAGCGGAATCGAAAATATGCTAAAAAGCATGCTAAACGATGAGGCAATTAAAGTAGAGGCTATAAATGCATAAATAATTTATGATCAAAAATACTGAAAGCGTCTGCCATTGGCAGGCGCTTTTTTATTAAACCCATATCTATCTAATTTTCAGTAAATTATTACCCGATTATGAGATAAAATAGTTAATATTGTACTCTAAACTAATCAATACTATAACTATGGGATTATCTTCATTTTTTAAGAATTTATTTGGCACAGCCAAAGATTCTACGTCAGATTTGGCGACTCAGGCCGAGGTTAAGTTTGAACAGGCAAAAGAGGCTGCTGAACCTTATATCGATAAAGTTGAAACTTTTGCCGAGGAAACTTTTGCAAAGGCAAAAGAAGCTTCAGAGCCCATACTTGATAGCGCAGTAGAATATGCCCATAAGGCAAAGGATATCGTAAGCGAATATGTCGAAAAAGCGTCAGATTCTGTAAGTGATGTAATCGATTCTGTAAAAGAAAAAGCAAGCGATACTACTACTGCCACCAAAACTACTGTAACTGAAAATATCGCTGATGTTACTGAAAAAACAGACCACATAGCAGACAAAACTACTGACGTTATTCCTGAAAAGGAATAGAGTCTCCTTTTTTCTTATAACGATAAATATCTCTATATTTGCAGCGCTAATACACCTTCTCTTTGAGAAGGTTTTTTTATTCGAAAAATATGAACATCAATCCAGAGCAACTGAGTAATTATGTCACTAAATTTATTGACGTACTAGTTGATTACGCTCCTAAATTAATCTCGGCATTTATTATTTTATTTGTTGGTATTTATGCCATCAGATTAATAAACAGGGTCATTACAAAAGTAATGGTTCAAAGGAATTTAGATCCCACATTAACAAAATTCCTCTCGGATATTTTAATCTGGGCATTGCGAATTTTATTGTTTGTTACTTTTATCTCAAAACTGGGTATTGAGACTTCATCATTTGTTGCCATCTTAGGTGCGATGGGACTTGCAGTAGGTTTATCATTGCAGGGATCACTTTCTAATTTTGCGGGAGGAATGTTGATTATCGTTTTTAAACCTTTTAAAGTGGGTGATACAATCGAGGCACAAGGTGTGATTGCCACTGTGGTAGAAATTCAGATTTTTGTAACCAAAATGCTTACGGGTAATAATCAAACGGTTTTTGTGCCAAACGGCGCTTTGTCTAACGGAACGATCATCAATTATTCAATGCAAGGTGAAAGAAGGGCCGATTTGACTTTTGCAATTTCATACGACTCTGATATTAAAAAAGCAAAAGATGTCCTTATCGATGTTTTAGAAAAAAATCCTAAAGTGCTTAAAAAACCGGCACCGGAAGTTTTTGTAAAAAACTTAACGGCAAGCTCTGTAGAATTTGCGGTACGCCCGTGGGCAAAGAATGCAAATTATGGATCTGTTTTCTCAGATACTTTAGAGAATTGCAAAACAGCACTGGACGAAGCAGGAATTTCTGTTCAGCCGTTTACACTTCAAAAATAAAATCGTTTTATTGTTTTTTTGATGGCGGTGCCATGATAAAATCTTTCAAATAATAAGGTTCAAAATAAGCGACATCTACGGTGTCGCTTTTTTGGTATTTATCATAACTTATTTTACTCATTGCAGCTGCAGATGGGTATTTGACATTTTCTAAAAACACAAAGTTTTCTTTGGTTAAAACTGCCTTGCATTTATCTGCACAATCTCCAACAAAATAAATGGTTTCTGTATAGTCTGCAAAAGAATCCTCTGTAATAACCTCTGCTTCAGTTGCTCTTTCGATTTCTAAACCAGCATTAAAAATGGCGCTGTAAACTTCCATTCTTCTGGCATCGAGCATGGGAATAATTTTTCCTGTGGCAACATTTGCCTGCGATGCTAAAGTTTGTAACGTATCTACTGCTATCAGAGGTAAGTTTAGAGCAAAACACAATCCTTTTGCTGCCGAAACGCCTATGCGTAAACCGGTGTAAGAACCCGGACCCTGACTTACCGCAATTGCATTTAAATCCTGAACTGAAATACCTGCCTCAGCAATTACTTCTTCGATAAAAACATGTAGTTTTTCTGCATGCGAATATCCTTCTTCTGCGATTTCTTTACATACAATTGTTTCTCCATTTTTGGCAATGGACACGGAGCAATTTTTGGTTGCAGTTTCTATATTTAGGATAAAAGGCAATGTGTATAAATTTAAATTAATTACTTATGTCAGGCGGAGCGAAGTCGAAACTTTATAAATCATAAGCCTTCGGCTTCGCTCAGAGTGACAACAATATTTTCAAAATAAGATTCAAATTATTTTTTAGGGAGATCTGCTTTTTTAAGTTTTACTTTATCTCCGGAATTCAGATCTTTAGAAACCGTTGTATAAGGTCCTGTAATTACAACATCTCCTGGTTTTAATCCTGACATCACTTCGATATTTGTATCGTCCTGAATGCCTGTTTTAATGATTCTGATTTTAGCTTTATCACCTACTTTTACAAAAACACATTCGAATTTTTTATCGCTTTTTATTGCTACTTTTTTATCGTCTTTATCAGCATTAGGATCTTCGACTTTAAAATCTTTTACGGCTGTAGTATCTGATTTTACTACAACAGAACTAATAGGTACTGCCAGAACATTATTCTTTGTTCTTGTCATGATATCAACAGTAGCTGTCATTCCCGGTCTAAAAGGCGAATAAGTACCTGGCTGACCTTCTAATAAATCCTGGTATGATTCTTTTAGAATACGAACTTTAACTTTAAAATTAGTTACCTGATCTGATGTTAGTGTGGTACTTGCAGAGTTAGAGATACTGGTTACAGTACCTTTAAATTTCTTTTTTAAATAAGCATCTACTTCAACATTTGCCTGATCGCCAATTTTTACTTTTACAATATCATTTTCGTTTACATCAACTTCAACTTCCATATTGTTTAGGTTCGCTACTCGCAAGAGTTCTGTTCCCGCCATTTGTTGGGTTCCTAAAACACGCTCGCCTAATTCTACATTTAGTACTGAAATTGTCCCATCTGCCGGAGCATAAATTAGGGTACGCCCTAAATTATCTTTGGCTTCTGTAACAGATGCTGATGCACTCTGAACATTGTAATAGGCATTTTGTCTGGTTGCTTTTGCTACTTCATAAGTAGAAATTGCTTTATCCCAATCAGACTTTGATATTACACCTTTATCATATAGTGTTTTATTACGCTCGTAACTTGCTTTTGCTTCTTTGTAGCTTGCCTCAGACTGTGTTAAACCGGCTTTGGTACCGGACAAATTTGCTACGGATCTGTCTAATCCTGAAGTATATAAATCAGGATTGATTTTTACCAGCAAATCGCCTTTTTTAACTACTTGTCCTTCTTTGACATTTAGTGCTATAATTTCGCCCGAAACCATTGATGAAAGTTTCACCTCAATTTCCGGTTGAATTTTACCTGTTGCCGAAACGGTTTCTATAATCGTTGAAGCTGCTACTTTAGAAATTTCTACTTCTTTTCCCTCCTCTTTATTCCCTATTACTCCCGCTTTTGAAAGACCAATTAAGCCTACGATAAGAACTAATGCACCGCCAAGTAAGAAATAAATTGTTTTTTTTGACATAATAAATTATTTTGTGATAATTGGAACTATTGGAATTCCAAAATAGAATTCAAGTATTTTTATTTTAAACATGTAATCGTATTTTGTTCTTATTACATCAGACTGTGCATTGGTCAACAATGTCTGCGCCTGAGTAAAATCGAATGAATTCATCAAACCTACATCATACTTTTCTTTTGCATAGTTGTAAGCTTGTTGTCTGGCTTCTAAAGTTACTGTTGATGACTGATAAGCATTCAACGCTCCTTTTGCATCTGTAAAAGCAGTATAAACGTTACGTTGCAAATCTAAACTTTTTTGCTCTAAATCTATTTTAGATTTCTCTAAACTTACTTTACTTCTTTCTACATTATTTCTAACTGAAAATCCGTTAAAGATTGGCACATTTAATTGAAAACCAAAATTATGCCCTTTGTTATCACTAAACTGGTCTAAAACTGAATGTGGCCCTGCATAAACCGGGTTTCCGCTAACGTCTGTCCCTATAAGTCTGTCACTATAACTTGCACTTGTACTAAAGGCATAAAAACCTCTAAGTGTTGGCTGATAAGCACCTTTGGCAATAGTAACACTTTTCTCTGCAATTTCAAGATTGGTTTGTGCCAGCTTTAATTCTGTTCTTATTTCTTTGGCTTTATTATAAATATCAACCGGATTTTGTGCCATGATATTATTTTCATCTTTTGCATTTGTATCGTCTACAACATCAAAATCTGTAAATTCTTTTAATTGTAAAAGCTGCGCCAGACTTAATTTTGAGATTAACAAACTATTTTCGGCAACAATTATAGCTTGTTGATCTGTTGCTTCTGTAGCTTTTAGATCGTACAAATCGCCACGCGGAATTGTTCCGGCATTTACCATCTCTTCAGAACGGGCCAAACGTTTTTGATCGATCGACAATTGTTCTTTTTTTACTTTTAAATTTTCTTTGTTAAAAAGAATCTCCAAAAATGCATTGGCTACATTTAGAGAAATATCTTCCTGCATTTTTAACAATTGATATTGCGATGCTATAATAGAAAGTTTAGCTTTTCTATAATTATTTTGATTTTGCAAACCTTTATAAATATCGACACCTGCATTCACTCCCAAAGATGAATATTGGGTTGTTTGTGTCGTAGCAATATTTGTAACCGGGTTAACGTTCAAACCAATATTCCAGGAGTGTGAAGCGCTTCCGCTTACTGATGGAAGATAACTACCCAATGCCCCTTTTTTGTCAATATCGGCACTTTTTATATCTAATTCAGATAGTTTTACTTTAATATTATTATCTAATGCATAACGCACACATTCTTCTAATGTCCATTGTTTTGATTGTGCCTGAGTCGATAAACCAAACCCAAATAACAGGATAAAAGCAAAACTATTATATTTATTTATTTTCATATATTTTGAATGAAAGCACAGCAAACATGCTACGCAAATTTAACATTTTTTAAAACCAAAAACTCTTTTATAGTTTCAAATTATTTTTTTTCTCCTTCATTTATCAACCCCTGATTCCAGATTTTAATTTTATCCGTAGCTTTAATTCCACTTTTAACCTGAACATAGATTCCGTCACTAACTCCCAACACTAAATCTCTTCTTTCAAATTTTTGCGCTGCAGTTTCTACTTCAACATAGGGCTTTTGTGTTTTTTTATCAAATTGAACCAATGATTCTTTGATTGCCAAAACTTTATCTGCTTTCTCTAAAATAATTGAAGCATTTGCGCTTAAACCAGCTCTGATAAAAGTAGCATCTCTATTTTCTAAAGAAGCTTTTATTTCAAACTGAATAGCACCATTTTCTACAACTCCTTTTGGCGCAATATCGGTTAAAACGGCATCGAATTTTTTATTTTCGATCGCACCAACGGTAATCTCAATTGGCATTTTTTCTTTGATTTTACCTACTTCAGATTCATCAATTTTTCCAATAAAAATCATTCTTCCAACATCTGCAACACTTGCAATTGTTGTTCCTTCGTTAAAATTATTACTTTCGATAACCTGGTTTCCTACTTTTACCGGAACTGCTAAAACCATTCCGGTTACTGTTGAACGAATTAAGGTATTGGCATAACTGCCTAATGATGTTGTTGTTCCTGTTTTTACAATATCTAAACTTTGTTTTGCTGCCTGATAATTTTGTTTTGCCTGTGTATAAGCTAATTGGGCTGCATCAAAATCATTGGCCGAAATAACATCTTTGTCAAATAATGTTTTTTGCCTTTTATAAATTTTTTCCTGATTATCTAAAGCAATTTTAGCTGTTTGTACCTGATTTTGGGTACTACTAACGTTAGATACATTTGCCACAACCCTAATTTTGGCAATCATATCTCCCGCTTTAATTTTCTCTCCTGCTTTGATATAAATTTCTTCGATAATACCTGAAATGTTTGGTTTGATGAGAACCTCTTCATTAGGCTGAATGTTACCGGTTGCAATTGCAGTTTTTACGATTGTTTTAACCTCTGCTTTCTCCGTTTTAAAAACAATTGGAGATTCTTGATTTTTAGCATACAGATAATAAAGTGCGCCAAAGAAAACTATAGCTATAAAGATTAAAATGGTTACGGTTATTCCTTTTTTCATTTTGTTTTTTGGTTTAATCGATTATATTTTGATTGATAATTTATTCTGTTCGTAAAGCATCCACAGGCTTTACATTAATTGCAGTCTGCGCAGGGATAAATCCTGCAAGCAAACCAGATCCTACTAATATTAATAATGCAACAAATACAACTCTTAAATCTACGCTTGGATTAACAAACATTATGTTACTTTCTGGCGGCATAGAAGCCAGGAACATATTCAGGATTGCAATAACTCCTGTTGCTACAGCAACGCCAAACATCCCTGAGATAATAGTCAAAAATATAGATTCTGATAAAATCTGACCTCGAATTGCCCCGGGTGTTGCTCCCAAAGCTCTGCGAATCCCAATTTCTTTAGTACGTTCTTTGACTACAATCAGCATAATATTGGAGATTCCGATTACACCGGAAATCAGCACTAAAGATCCTACAAAATAAGCAATGATTTTTAAGATATCAAACAAACTTTGTACTTTACCAAATTGTTCATACAAATCAAAATTTCCTACTGCCCGATCATCCTTTGGATTTATATAATGAAGTTCTTTTATCTTGTCTATAATTTTTGGTTTTAGATCTGTAATAGAAACTTCATCTATTGCAGTAAGAGCCATCCATCCCACTTTATCTCCATAATTAAAAGACTGCTGAAAAGTAGTAAAAGGCACAAATACATTCTTTTGCTCCTGTTCTGCATTTCCACCGGTTTGTTTGGATTTATAAACCCCAACAACCATAAAATTGATTCCGTTAATTTTTAAATAGGTTCCAACAGCTTCTTCTTCTTTTCCATAAAGTTCACTAATAACCCCTTTTCCAATCACGGCTACTTTCCTTCTTTGCGAAATATCCTGTTGATTTACAAAACGTCCTTTTATGATATCCATTGGCTGTTGTTTGATCAATTCCGGATAATCTCCGTAAACAGAAAAAGCAGCTGTTTTTGTACCACGCACCACATTATTTGTTCCGTTATTAGAATCTCCCAATTGATTTCTGGGCGAAACATACAACAAATCAGGAAATGCTGCTCTTAATGCCGCAACATCGCTATTTCTAAACTCATAACGGCGTGTTTTAGGCAAACCTTTGTAGGCTTTTGATGTGGTCTGGCTCCACATAAACATTGTATTAGTGGCGATTCCGTCAAAATCCTTTTTTACTCCATTTTCGAGTCCTTTTCCGGCTGCAAGTAATATTACCAGAATAAATATTCCCCAAAATACTCCAAATGCAGTTAGAACCGTTCTGAAAACATTGGCTGTTAAGGCCTGTAAAATCTCGTCCCAATTATCTTTATTAAACATAATTATTCGTCTCTAAGTGCTACAATAGGTTTTATTTTGGCTGCTCTGTATGCGGGAAAAAATCCAGCCATGGCTCCTGCAAATACAAGTAATGCAAGTGTGGTCAAAGCGACACCAAAATCTACTTCAGGATTTTGAAAATACTCACTCTGAACCATCGGTCCAACAAACTCCAATAATAATAAACTTGCCAATAATCCCACAAAACCAGCTATAGTAGTAATAAAAATAGATTCATGAAGTATCATCGAAATAATAGAAAATGGTGATGCGCCCAATGCTTTTCTAATCCCTATTTCTTTAGTTCTTTCTTTTACGATGATCAACATGATGTTACTTACCCCAACAACTCCTGCAATAATGGTACAAATACCAACCCACCAGAAAAACAATCTGATATAAAGGTTCAAATCATAAAACTTTTTAGCTTCTACTACAGAATTATGAACACCTACTCCGCCATCATCTGTAGGAGCGACAACATTTTTACTTTTTAGTAAATCTTTTAAATCTTGTGTAAATTTTTCGGATTGGGCTAATGCTTCGTCATAATTATTTGTCTTTTTTAAAGTAAAAAACAAATTACTTATTTTATCTCCGCCACCATAAGCTCTTTGTACCGTTGTTTTAGGCAAATAGGCTCTTGCTTCTTCTCTTTCTCCTCCGGGATCTGTAAAAACGCCTACTACCTTGAAATTGATATTATTAATAGCGATTTCTTTACCTAAAGGGTCTTTATCTTTAAACAAATCTGTTTTTACTTTCATCCCAATACAGGCTACTTTCTCGTTATTGGCCAAATCACTACTATTTATGAATCGCCCCTGAACCACAACAAGATTTTCTACGGCACCATAATCCGGATCTACTCCTCTGTATTGATAACTTCCCGACTCTTTTCCGTATGAAAAAGCTCCTCCCCAAAAATTATATGTCGCCGCTCTCAGGTCTAATTTATCCTGAAATTTTTGAACTGATTGTGAGTAATCGCTATTTCTAAACTGAATTTGTCTTCCGGGATTTAACCCTTTGTATTCTTTGGTTGTTGTACCGGACCAAACTTCTATAAGCCCTGCAGCATCGCGCTCGAATTGTTTTTCGATTCCATTTTGTAGTCCTTTACCCGCACCAAGTAAAATCACTAAAATAAAAATACCCGAAGCTACAGAAACTCCGGTAAGAAATGTTCTCAACCGGTTTTTCGAGATGGCCTCAAATATTTCCTGCCAACGCTCAATATTAAACATATGATGAAGCTCTAACTTGTTCTACCATTTTATCATCGATGATTAATCCATCTTTCAGGACTACATTTCTTTTGCACATTGCGGCAATATCAGGTTCGTGAGTAACAATCAAAATCGTTTTGCCTTCGTCGTTAATTCCCTGAATAAGTTCCATAACTTCATACGAAGTTTTAGTATCCAAAGCTCCCGTTGGCTCATCTGCCAATAAAACCTTAGGATTTGATGCCAAAGCTCTTGCGATTGCAACACGTTGTTTCTGACCTCCTGAAAGTTCGTTGGGTAAGTGATGTGAATGCGAAGCCAGACCTACTTTTTCTAAATATTTAAGTGCAATCTCATAACGTTCTTTTCGTTTTATACCCTGGTAATACAACGGCATAGCAACGTTATCAAGTGCCGATTTATAGTTGATTAAATTGAAAGACTGAAATACAAATCCCAAAAATTTATTTCGATACCGTGAAGCTATCGTTTCGTTAAGATTTTTTATGGGTGTTTTATCCAAAATATAACTACCAGAATCTGCTTCATCAAGAATTCCCAAAATATTCAAAAGAGTTGATTTTCCCGATCCGGATGATCCCATAATAGCAACCAATTCACCTTCTTCGATATTAAAATTAATCCCTTTTAACACATGCAATGCTGAATTTCCCATTTTATAGGATTTGTGTAAATCTTTGATTTCGATCATGATATTGTTAAATTTTAAAACAATAATAACATTTTTATTAAGTAAATTATGATAAGAAAACGTTAATAATTCCGTTTAGTTATTACAATAAGACTCAATTGCTTACCAATTGTTACACTTTTTTAAGATAATATAATTGTTTTCTTAATTTTGCATGACTTTAAAAAATCTTAACGATGAAGTTTTTTTCACTTATCTCTTTATTTACGGCACTTACGGTTCTTACCAGCTGTTCTACAACTCAAAAATTAGAAACCTTAAAACCGGAACCAGATGATGCAAGTCCGTTAGTTTATGAGGCAAATCCCTCGTTTATTAACTTACCCATTACGGTAAAACTGACGGATATCGAAAATCAAACCAACACTTTATTGAATGGTTTAATTTATGAAGACAACAATATTGAAGATGATGATATCGAAATGAAAATCTGGAAACAGGCTCCTATAAAAATTCAAAACGATCCTGCAAATCCGGACAAAAAGATCAAAACAATTCTCCCTCTAAAAGCGACAATCAAATATAGAATTGGCACCAAAAAACTAGGCGTTGCTCTTTACGACACCAGAGAATTTAACCTAAACGGGATAATTACTTTATCGAGCGAAGTCGCTTTGACCAATTGGAAATTAAATACTAAAACAGAGTTCAAATCATTAGACTGGAGCGAAAGCCCAACAATGCTGGTATTTGGGAAAAGCATGCCGATAACCTATCTGGTAAATCCGGCTATTTCTATTTTTAAATCGAAAATCGAAAAGAAAATAGACGAGGCTATCGAAAAATCAATGGATTTTAAACCGAATGTTTTGTCGGCTTTAGAAAAAATCTGCACTCCATTTCAAATGAGTGATACTTATGAAAGCTGGCTGCGAATTGTTCCTGTCGAAGTTTACTCTACCAATGCAAAGCTCAAGAATGATTTGTTTTTACTGGATATGGGCATGAAATGCAACATGGAAACCATTGTGGGCAAGCAGCCGGAATCAAGATTCAATGCGAGTAAAATTGTATTGAAACCTGTGGCAAAAATTCCAAACCAGATTCAGGCAAATATCGCTGCAATTTCAACTTATATTGATGCGTCGAAAATCATGACTAAAAATTTTGCAGGACAGGAATTTGGTTCGGGAAGCAAGAAAATAACGGTAAAAAACGTTTCTATCTGGCACAAAAATGGCAAAATGGTAATTGCTCTTGATGTTTTGGGATCTATAAACGGAACGCTTTACTTAAACGGATTTCCGCAGTATAATCCGCAGACGAAAGAAATTTATTTTGAAAAGCTGGATTATGTTTTAGATACCAAAAGCAAATTAATGCGAACAGCAAGCTGGCTGGGTCAGGGTTATATTTTAAGAAAAATGGAAGAAAGCTGCCGTTATTCGATACAACCCAACTTAGAAGAAGGCAAAAAAAGCATGGCGACTTACCTTAAAAACTATTCGCCAATGCCGGGTGTTTTTGTAAACGGAAAAATGGAGGACATTCAGTTTGATAAAATACAATTAACCAATCAGGCAATTATCGCTTTTATAAAGATCAACGGAACGGTAAATGTATCGGTCGACGGATTGAAATAAGACAAAAAAAAAGCAGAATATTACTATTCTGCTTTTTTCTTTTTTGATTGGTACATTCTATAAATCAGAACCCCAATTATAGCAACCAGTAAATACGGAACAACCATTAGGTAAACGATTCCGTTATTTACAGCTTCAGCTTTTTTTACATTCGAATCTCCCGCAAGTGCCGCACGACACATAGCGCATTGAGCATTAGCTGCAAGAGAAAAGAAAACAGAGAAAAGAATATAGATCAATCTTACTGACGAAGATCTATTGACGCTACTTTTATTTTCTTTATTCTGTGTTCTATATTCTATATTCTTTATTTTATTTTCTATTTTAAGCATAATAAGGAGATATCATTAAATAAACTATTACGCCTGTAACAGCAACATAAAGCCAAAGCGGGAAAGTTATTCTGGCTATTTTTCTGTGTCTGTCAAAACGCTTAGAAAGAGCTCTAACATACGTAACAAGTACAAATGGAATAATTACAACTGATAAAACAATATGGGTCAGTAAAATAAAGACATACAAATATCGAACAGCTCCTACTTTTGCTTTTTCGACAGCATCGACAATTCCGTCATGATTTAAGTCTCCTAATTTAGTCGAATCAGCTGTCATGTGATAGGCAACATACATCACCAAAAAAGCTAAAGACAAAGCAATAGCCGAAGTCATTAATCGTTCATGAAGCTTCTGTTTTCCGTTTTTAATAGCAATAACACCCAAAACCAAAGCAATTGCTGTCAACCCATTTGTTGTAGCATATATTGGCGGCAAAAATGAAAGAGGCTCAACATTGATCCCAAAATCTTTTAACTTAATAACAAATAAAATACCTACTGCAACCGGTATTAAAATTGAAACGGCAATAATGTACTTATTGTATTTTTTTTCTAATGAATGATCTTCCATTTTTATTCGGCTAATAATATTTTAATATCTTCTTGAATATCTCTAACTCCTTTTTTATCCAGTCCGTCATAATAGATGTTTGGGTTACCAAATTCATCTTTTCTGCAACGAATATTACCATCTTTATCAATTAAGGCAAACAAACCAGAATGTTCAAAACCACCGCTTACTTTGTCATTTTCTCCGGCGTATAAATTGAACCCTTTGTTTGATAAATCCATGATAGTAGCTTTATCACCCGTTAAAAAATTCCAGTTAGAAGATTTTACACCCAATAATTTGGCATGATCTTTTAATACTTGTGGTGTATCGTGTTTAGGATCGATGGTAATCGAAACAATCCCGAAATTAGGATTCCCAAAAAATGTTTTCTCAATCTCTAACATACTCAAATTCATTTTTGGACAAATTGAAGGACAGGTTGTAAAGAAAAACTCTAAAACATACACTTTACCTTTATAGGTTTGATTTGAAACTTTTTTATTATCCTGATTGGTTAATTCAAATTTAGGAGCTGGTCCAATTGTCATTAATTTGGCATCAGATTTTGAAGTTTTCAATCCCACATTATCCAAACGGTTCCCTTTTACAACTTCACCATTTGTTATTCTGTCTATTATTTTAGGCACGGCATAAATACCGAAGATTAAAATAATAAACGAAATTCCGATATATGATTTATTTTTAAACATACTATATAGATTAAAGTTCTTTTGTTGCGTTGTGGTTCTTTTTTAGCGCTGCACGATATTCGTATAAGATAATTTTGAAATCATCCAGCATTTCGTTGCTTAACTCAGAAGGATGAAAGGTATCGTATCCTTCTTTGTATTCTCCTTTATCTTTTCGTCCTCTTAGATTTCGTTCTTTATCGACGATATAAACATTAGCAGTCCCCATGTTCTGATCCAGTTTTCCTTTTAGGTGCAACTGATCATAAAACACTTTAATTTGTTCTGGAGCTGCAAAAATAAAATGCCATCCTGAAACATCTGTAAATGCTCCTAATGATTCAACAATTTTCTCTGCATCTTTTTCGGTTCCTAAAGGACAGATCACTACAAATTGCAAATCTTTGAAACCATTGTAACGCTGATAAATTTTTTCGTTCAGGTTAAAAAAATTCCCTCTGTTTTTTAGAATATCAGTTCCGGAGAAACCAAGGATTGTAATTTTATTATTAAGGGATACTTTTTCTCCTTTAAGGGATTTCCAATTACCAAAATCGGCAATTTTAGGAGTTATTGTGGGAAGTTTAGTAAAGCTGTTTACACCTGAAGCAAAAAACAAATAGGCTACAATTGGCAAAACAAAAAGGACAAAAAGAACTATATTTTTTTTCATTTTATTACCGGAAGTTATTGAGGTACAAAAATAAAAAAATCCCGATGTTATCGGGACTCTTTTTGAATTAATATCATGTTAAAAATTCCATTTAATAGTAGAATCTTTAAAAACCCCATAAATATAATGTCCTTCTGTCAACAGAATAAACAATAAATATAAAACTAGGAAAATAACTGGTGAAACAACAGACCATCTAAGGCTGCTTTTTTCACCTTCCATGTGCATAAATGCCCATACTATATAATATGCTTTGAATATTGTTAAGATATAAAATATCCAATTCAACAAATTCAAACCTACAAAATGATTAAATTCTAGGAATCCTGGTTTAACAATACCAAGGAAAACTTCAAATGTTGTTACAACTGACAGTAATCCAAAAACAAACCAGATTCTTTTTGTATTTGATACGTATTCGTGATCGTGTGACATAATGATAAATCTTAAAAATTAAACTAAGTAGAAAACTGTAAATACAAATACCCAAACAAGATCGACAAAGTGCCAGTATAAACCAACTTTCTCTACCATCTCGTAGCTTCTTCTTTTTTCGTAAGTACCTACTAATACATTAAAGAAAATAATGATATTAATGATAACTCCAGAAAATACGTGAAAACCGTGGAATCCTGTAATGAAGAAGAAGAAATCAGCAAATAATTTACTTCCGTATTCGTTTCTTGTTAAGTTAGCACCTTCTACAACATATTTTGCTGTACTTAAACGAGCTTCAGATTCGGCTCTGCTTAAAACTGTTTTTTTCTTTTCAGCAGTCAAATGCTCAGTTCTAATCAATAAGTCAGGATGCGCTTTAAAACCAGCCTGAATTTCAGCAACTGAATATGTTGGTACTGTTTCAGCACTTTCCATAAACCATTTTGCTTTTGCTCTGGTAAGTTCTTCCGGTTGATTTGGTAATTTTACAGCAAACTCTTCAAGAGCTACTCTTTTACCATCTTTATCAACAAACTGCAATAAGCTTCCACCTACTGTTTCAACCGCTCCATATTCACCTTTAATAAAGTTTTTCCATTCCCAGGCTTGAGAACCAACGAATATTAAACCTCCAATAATAGTTAAAAACATGTAGATTGCAACTTTTGTTTTTTTCAATTGATGACCTGCATCAACAGCTAAAACCATTGTTACAGAGGAGAAAATTAAAATAAAAGTCATTAAGGCTACATAATACATTGGAGCCGAAACACCATGCATAAATGGGAAGTGAGTAAACACTTCATCAGCCAATGGCCAGGTTTCGATAAATTTAAATCTAGAAAAACCATAAGCTGCCAGAAATCCAGAGAATGTTAAGGCATCTGATACGATAAAAAACCACATCATCATTTTACCATAACTTGCTCCTAATGGCTCATTGCCGCCTCCCCAAGTTTTTTCGTTGTTATTTGCAGTAGTAACTGTCGCTTCCATAAAAGATATTCGTTAAAAAGTTCCCAAATTTACGTTTTTTTCTTATTTAAAGAAATATAAAAATAAAAATAAATATACCCATAATAAATCCAAAAAGTGCCAATACATCGCACCTAGTTCTATACCAAGAGTTTGAGTCGAATTGTATTTTTGTTTAAAATGATTATAAATTATAATTAAAAGTGAAATCAAACCTCCAGCCAAGTGTAATAAGTGGGTAACGGTTACTACGTAAAGAAAAGTTGTAGTAATCGAACTACCTTCTCCCGTAAAATAATAACCACTTTTTACGATTTGTCCAAAACCTACAAATTGTAAAACCACAAATAAAACGCCTAACGCTAATGTACCTAAAAGTAACGCTGTAGTTGCGCTTCTATTGTCTTTTTGAATTGCTTTTTTAGCAAGATAAAAAGTCACACTGCAACCAATAATAACTATTGTACTGTAATAAAATGCAGTAGGCAATTCGAAATTTTTCAACCAGTCTGCTCTTGATTTACTCACCACAAATGCACTGGTAAGTCCGGCAAACATCATGGTCATACTAACCATTGCGAATAACAAAATCAGTTTTGCCGATTTTGATTTCCTTACTTTTTCTTCACTTGCTATTTCTGCTGTTGTCATTGTCATTTCCATAACTATCTTAAAAATTTATCTATTATAAATACGATTTGCAGTAGGGAGATATACGAAACGCTTACTAACATTAATGTTCTTGCTGATTTTGCTGTTCGTAACTGATACAAACGTACGGCATAAAACAACATCCATAATCCTAATAAAAACACTAGTATCGCTGCAATTGGCGTAATAAACAATTGCCCCGTAAAACCCAAAGCTGGTAATAATGACGCTATAATAAGCCAAACCGTATATAAAATAATCTGCAATGCAGTCTTTCTGTCTTTTTTTCCTGTAGGAAGCATAAAGATACCTGCTTTTTCATAATCTTCGTATAAAAACCAGCCAATTGCCCAAAAATGAGGGAACTGCCAGAAAAACTGAATTAGAAAAAGGGTTCCGGCTTCGATACCAAATTCTCCTGTTGCTGCTACCCAGCCCAACATAAAAGGAATCGCTCCGGGAAAAGCACCCACAAAAACTGATAACGAAGTTACTGTTTTTAAAGGTGTATAAACGCTTGTATATAAAAATATTGAAATCGCAGCAAACATGGCTGATTTTGCATTGATCGTATACAGCAGTGCAATACCAATAACGGTAAGCAAACTGGCAACAATCAAAGCTGTTGTTGGCGACATACGTCCTGAAGGTACGGGACGATTTTTTGTACGATCCATTAACGAATCGATATCTTTTTCTATTACCTGATTAAAAGCATTAGAAGCTCCAACCATACAATATCCGCCTATCATTAAAACGACCAAAACACTCCATTTAAAAGGATGTGCTTCATTTACCCCTAATAAATATCCAGCAATCGAAGAAAACAATACACTGATCGCTAAACCAGCCTTTGTAATCTCTTTGAAATCGTTAAATATTGATTTTATTGAAAATGTATTTTTAGTAGCGTTCAATACGGTAATTATTTGTATGTTTTTTTGAGTGGTGCAAATGTACAAATTAGATTGTAGAATATGGACCTATAAAATTAGATTTTTTTCAATAAAACCTTTACAAAATAAGGACTTGCAAATCTTTAACACAATTATTTCGAAAAATCTTATTAAATTGACTAGTAATCAAAATACCAATTAAAGATATCTGAACGCAAGCCTACACTAAACCAAGTTGTACTTTGCTTAAAAGTTGTCGCTGTTTCTTGTGTTGGATCAAAATTTCGATACAAGAAGCTTCCAAAAAATTTCAAATTGCTCATTGGGTTTATCAAATAACCTGCCTGAATATCTGCAATAAAAATATTGGTTTTGTTTCCCTGCCCTACTTTTACACCCGTATCATACGGACGGTTTTCGTTGTAACTTTTATAGATATTTCCACCATAATTGTAGCTGTCTTCCGGAGTATCAAAATCTAAACCGCGTTTACCAATTGTAAATTTTGCATCGGTATAAAAACGTCCTTTGTGATAACGGCCAATTGCAACAAATTCTTCAAAATTACCACCCCATTGATGCCCCATACTTTGATTATTATGACCATAGTTTGTAATAATAGCACTGTGCGAATACACATAAGGGCGCACATGGTTGTACTCTAATTGTAGTAATAAATCTTTTACTTTGAATGCATTGTAATATTTTGCCCCTAATTGATATCCAAATTTATTTTTCCAGCTGTTTTCTCCGGCTGCCATATCACTTACTGAAAATTCGTCAAGCAAAAACTGAGCATACAAATTAACATTGTTGTTCCATTTGTATTTTCCTGACATTCCTAAAAGGGCATTACCACTTCTCGATGATGACGAAAACTCTACAGAACGATAAAAAATGATCGGGTTTACAAAATTAACATCAAACCCTCTGTTATTGGTATCTGTCCAGACTACTGATTCAAAAAAACCTAAATTCAACTTGTTCGAAACATTCCAGCTTAAGTAATGATTCGCCATGAATTTTGTTGCATACGTTTTGTCTAAAGTAACATCCGGACGCACATCCTTAAGCCACATATAGGTATTGGTATATTTTATTTTCCAGAAAGTGGTATTAATTTTAAAATATGGATAAGGGCTTGCCCCATCACTTTCCAGCAATGAACGATATCCGTCTCCAATAAAATTTCGGCCATACCCTAATTGCAAATCAAAAAACTTACTTGGCGCATAGGTAATATTTGCTTCTGCCAAAGGAAAATCGTAGGCATCTGTTTTAAATCGTTTTGCAATTCCCATTCCCGGAATTATCGCCGGATTTCCTCCTGAAGGTTTTAATGTTTCGGCATAATCATTAAAATAACCCGCAAATCGTCCCTGACTTTCAAAAACTGTTGTGGTAAAATTAATTTGCTTGCCTAAACCTCCTCTAAAATTTAAGGCACGTGTATTTACATAAGTGTATGAAGCATTAAGATCTGACGCTTTACCCATTTGCAAATCAAGAATTGGGTTTAATGACAGCCAATAATCTTCTCCCTGAATCTGAACCAAATTTTCGTTCCAGAATTTTCTTCCTAACCAGGTCGAAACATTTTTATGAAGTGATTCGTTTACTGCTTTTAGATTATAATATTTAGAAACCTCGGCATAAGTATAAGGTTTTGAAGCCGTATGGTTATTGCTCCCTACCTGATTCATAGCGCCATCAAATTGCGCATAATAACTATGAGAAAAAGGAATATTTAAATGACTCTCAAATTCCGGATTGTTGTACTTTTTATAAATAATACTATCCAGCTCTGTCATAGGTTTTTCGGCAGGTTTCAAAATTTCGGCTGCTGCCAAAGCTTCTGCTGCAATCTGATCAGCACTTTTTAATGGGATATCTATCGAAATCGTATATTTTGAATAGGTTGGTTTCCCATTATAAGTAGATGGTTTTACTTTAGGAAATTTTCCAAAAACACGTTTTGCTTCTTCTGATAGTTCATCGCTTACAGCATTTACATAAAGCACTTTGAAGGCTCCGTTTGCATCTACTTCAAAAAGCACTCTTACTTCGCCTTTATAATTGGATTGTTTTAAATTTTCAGGAACCTGAAAATTATTAAATACAAAATCCTGAACTTCTTTATAAAAGCAATTCTCCAGTTTTTTTGATTGCAAATTTTCGCAATTAGAAAAAACCGGAAATTGTTCTGATACAAAACCGGGTCTGATCGAAGAATTATTGTTTTCTTGTGAAAAAGCAAATAAGGATGACAATGTCAAAATAAAAGATAGAAAAATCTTATTTACGTAATTTTTGGTTTTCATTTAATATTGATTTGTGGTATTTTCTCCATTTGCAATTTCTTTTGCAGCCGAAGTTCCGATGCGTTTAACGCCTAAACGAATCATTTCTGTTGCATCTTGATAAGACCGCACTCCACCGGCTGCTTTTACCGGCAAGGGCGATGCATTTTCAAGCATCATTATTATGGTTGGAATCGTTGCTCCGTTTGGCAAATCATTTTGAGTTTTATAAAAACCGGTTGATGATTTTACAAAAACAGAAGTATAATCTTCTTCTTTAAAATTTGAAATGACTACATTCTTAATCAACGCCGAAAGCTGAATAATCTCTTTATCATTTAAAGCGGCAACTTCGATAATCCATTTTACTGTTTTATTATTTGCCAGACCAATTTGGGTCCCTATAAAAATTTCTTGTTTTACTAAAGCAGTATCTCCATTTTTAAAAGCTTCATAATTACAGACAAAATCCAAATCGTCTGCTCCGTCTTCAATGGCTTTATTGGCTTCTTTAATTTTTGTTTCTAAACTTGATTTACCTTCCGGAAAATCGATTACAGTACCGATCAGTAAAGCCGAGTGAGATTTTGAGATAATCTCTTTTGCTAAAACCACATGTTCCGGACGGATCATAATTAGTTTAAATCCTTCATGAACCGCTTCGTTAATGGCATTTTTGACCACGATATTATTTTCTGCTTCCGAAAGTCCGGCTTGCGAGGCAGTTTTTAAGTAGGTCGAGTCTAAATATTGCTTAACGTTCATAACTGTATAGAATTGCGACAAAAATACATTTTATATTCAGAAAAAAACACACTTTTTAAAGCTTGATTTTTTGGCAATAAAAAACCCACCGAAGTGGGTCATTCTATTTTTATAATCTGTCGATTTGCTTTTTTAAAGCTATTGCTGTAAAAACACCCGCTAAAGCTCCAAGTGCATTTGCTAATACATCACTAACGTCTGCCGTTCTTGTGGTTGTAAAAACACTTTGTAAAATCTCGATTGTAATTCCAAAAAAAACAGAAAATATAAACGAAATCAGGTATGCTTTGTAATCATCAGGCGCTTTTCCTTTAAGTTCTTTTTTGAAGAACAATATCCATGAAATTGTAAATCCAAAATGAAAACAAAAATGTACAATTTTATCTATGCTCGGAAAATTTACAGCAGGAATATTGCTTGAATCCGTTAAACAAAAGTAAGTAATAACCCCTGAGCAAATAAGAGCCCAGAGTAGTAATAATTGCTTAGGCACCGATAAGTTGTTTATAAGCTTCGTCAGACAATAACTCATCTATTTCTGAAGCATTAGCAATTTTAATTTTAATCATCCATCCTGCTCCGTAAGGATCAGAGTTTACAGTTTCCGGAGCACTTTCCAAACTATCATTAAAAGCAATAATTTCTCCTGTTAAAGGCAAAAACAAATCAGATACTGTTTTTACAGCTTCAACTGTTCCAAAAACTTCGTCTTTATCAAGTGTCTGATCTAAAGTTTCTACTTCAACATACACAATATCCCCTAACTCTTTTTGTGCAAAATGAGTAATTCCTACAGTTGCAACATCTCCTTCGATGCTAACCCATTCGTGATCTTTTGTGTACTTTAAATTTGCTGGTATGCTCATAATACTATGTTTGAAAATTGATATTTTAATAATTAAGTCACAAATGTAATAATCTTCTAATGAAATCTGGTTTAGAAACTAAAAAAATTAATTTCCGAAATTATATCGAAGTGTGAACCCTGATCGGATATTCGTTAAAGGAAACGATGTCGAAATTACCGCTTTCGAGAACGAATGATCATAATAGAATATAGCGGTCAGGTTTTTACTAAACGAATAATCTGCCGTAAGTTTTAGTGACCATATATTTTGTCCTGCGGCTAACTGGTTGTTATCATAATCCAAGTAACGCACTAACGTTTCGTTGTTTCTAAGTGAGAAATCTGCTTTTATATTAATATCACTTTTGATAATTCCGGTTGGACTATCTGCGAGTCTTGAGGAGAATATTACATCTTTAAAACGATATCCTAAACCTACTATATACTCCATTCCTTTTACCTCGGTCAATAAGTTATTATCAAAACTCATTGATAAAGCTCTGTCTTTTTTAATTTCGGTAAGGACTCTCAAAGAGCTTTTCAACTCAAAATCTACTCGGATAAGCGGACTAAACTGTTCTACCAAATTGACATTTGACATGATCGTTTTGTTAAAGAAGTTGGTATTAACATCTTGCCCGTCCGGCTTTTCGGTGTAATCAAAATTCGACCTAAACTGGTTTATTGTATACGATGCTCTATAATTGTGTTGCAAAGAGAAACGCTTAAATTTATCCTTAAAGTATTTGTAACGCATCAAACCATTATATTTTACACTCCAGTTTGGAATTGGAAAACTTCTAAAAATATCTGTTGAACTACTTGAAGCGTTTCCTCCGGAATAGGCTGCTAAGAAGGCAGGCAATAAAACGGCCTGATTACTTTTTGTAAACCCAATTGGATATCCCTGATTCGCAACGTATACTTTGTAATTTGCATCTGTCTCTGCAGGAATCGGATTGTTTGCATCTCCATATCTTGGGATTACAGCTCCTGCTCCATAGCGCTCCTCGGCCAAACGATTGGCAATAACCAAACGATTACTTCTAAAATCATCAAATGCAGCCGACTCTGTTTCGCTACTTGCCGAAAATGCTGTTTTTATCAATACCGTCGAAATCGAGAACATCCCATAAGTGTATGGTGATAATGCTGTATAGTTTCCATCTACAACGCTATATTGCTCTGATGAATTTTGAGAATACGAACGATCCATAGCCAAATCGACTTTTAAATCAGGCAATAAATCAATATTGGCGGTAACTTTTAAAAGTTTATTGGTAACCTGAGTAAAACTTTGGTTAAAATCCTGATAATCTGTCAACCATCCTCTTTTGGCTGCTTCGTAACGCACATCGTCCTGACTACCAAAAATGAATCCCAGAGTTGGTCTTGATGTCCCAAAGAAACCAACACTTGGTGTATATCCCGGTAATACGGTTCCGCTATTTTTGGTATAATTAACCTGAATGTTTTTTACACTTGTCAAAATACCAATCATGCTGTCGTAAAATGGGCTGCTGCTTGTCGCTGCTTTTGCCGTATTTACGATTTTCTCCCCCGGTTTTGGCGGTCCTGTTGGTTTAGGTTTCGCAGCTGATTTTGAACCAGGTGTCAGCCCTAAATATTTATACAACGTATTCATTGTCAGAGTCGTCGTAAGCGTATTCGAATTTGCATTTTGAATCGTATTTCCTAAATCAAATTGGTTCCCGTTTGGATCAACATATTCAGAGAATGCCGTCGAAGAACGTTGCCAGCTATAATCTGCCGTATAAGAATAGGCGGCTTTTACAAACGCTAAAACAGGAATTTTATAAATTGGAATATCATAATTCAATACTAATTGCTGTAAGTGTTGATTTGGCGTACCAATATCCAGATAATCATCCCAGATATTGAAATCTTGTTTTGGCGAATTATCATCATTTAAAAAGTTTCGCACAATATTATTAGACGCTGCTGTATAATTTATTTTTAATGATTTTGTTAGATTATAACCAAAACCATACTGATAATTAAAGGCAAAATTTCTTCTGTATAAAGGATCAAGTCCAATTCCCTGTACCTCAACTTCTCTGTATTGCTGACGGTTGCTTTGTCTTAAAATATTGGTATTAAAAGTAACATTAGAAGGCAGGTAATTAAAATTAAAATCACTTAGCATTTTCCAATATTCACTTTTTTTCATGAATTTAGTTTTCTTGAATGGCACTACTTCTTTTGGCTGAAAAGTGTATGCATAGTTTACGGCTGTATTCGATTGTTCGTCCAGATAACTTTCTACCTCATAATCGTGACGTTCTACCTCATTGTACGATTGCGAGAATGTAAAGTTTTCTACATCATAAACATGTGGTTTCTGTTCCGGTGCTCTGTCTTTTCTTACTCCAATAAAATTGATACTTCTTCTTTTTGTATAATCAACAGCACGTGTTCTGATATTGTCTTTTTCTGCAGGATCTGTAGTTTCTCTTATTAACTGATTTAACTTAATATCCTGATTAAACGGATCGTATTCCGGGGTAATTACCTCTTCTCCAATAGCGTAATTAAACGGAAGATTGATGCCCCATTTGTGTGGTAACAATTTACCTAAATTAAGATTGGTAACAATGTTGTATTGTTGCAGATCTTCACGATCTCTTTCGTTCGCTCCTTGCTCCAATGATCCAAAACCTATTGTACTTTTTTTACCTGTAGCCGAAACTGTAGCAAAATCAGCCATATTGGTATCAACATTTAATATTGCTGCCATACCACCTTTGTTCTCCAAATCAGCCAGACGAAGTTCGTTAAACCAAACTTCTCCTTTTAAATTTTTGTGATCTGCTCTACTTTTTACCCCTACCATTAAGTTTCGAACCAAACCAAAGTTAGGATTTCCTTTTATCCCTAATCTTAGCTTACCATCTCCATCACCACCACTTACACTTAAATCATCATCAGGATAATAAATTCCGTTAATGTCTCGCTTATTAGAGTTAATGTCGATACTCATCGCCTTAATCTTCATTTTGGTCAGGAATTCAAGTGCTAAATCAATATTATTGTCTTCCATCCAAACCTGATCTGCACTTATAGTACAAGACCCACCGGTTCTGGTTACTTTTAACGGAACTTCGACTTGGTAAAAGTTTTGTGTGTAGTCATTTCCAAAACGAATAAAACCAATCAGTTCATCGTCTTGCAAAGTGGTTTCGCTAGGTAAAGATTCAGCATGCAAAAACATTTTTAATTTTTTGTATTGGCGCATGTCAACGCTTACACTTTTAAAAACTGCCCTTGAATCCTGATATTGCAAACCTGCTCCTCCAACACGTAACGCTAACGCCTGCTCATTTTGATTGATAATTGTATTGTTATTGTACAATTGCTCTCTTTGTACTCCTGGCGGAACTACATAATTTACCGGACATTTTGTACCGTTTTCCTGAATATTAACTGCCGATACATCAAACTCAGTTCCATCATCATCCGGATTGGTATCATTGGCATCTAGTGTACCTGTATATCTTCTCCACTCCCCTCTTACTAAATCTAACGCTCCAAAACGAACGGTCATCTGGTTGCTAAAACCAGTCATAAACATACGCATGAATCTAATAGATCTAAAATCTGTAATATTACCAATTGTGTTCTGAGGCTGAGAAACCGGTATTTTAAACTGAATCCATCTTGCAGTTGTTGTTGATCCGTTTGGCAGTTCGACATTACTTACCTCACGTATATCTGTAATAAAGTTTTGCCCTACTTGCATTCCCGGCTTCACATCAATACTATATTCATAATAAGCATTAATGGTACTCATTGTATTATCTCGGTTAATATCCTCAACATCCGGCAAAGTTGTAGACCCACGATTGGGATCATCTACACTTACTGCAGAGTTCCCTTCTGTACCATTATAATTTTTATAACGCTCCAGAACTCCTCCGTCTGTATTTAAATAATACTTATAATCATCAGCCGCCGGATCTGCTTCTCCTGCATAATTTGTATAAACGGAACCTTCTCTTGAACTTGGCAAACCATCTAAACCAACGTCTTGATTTTTACGATTATCAGCATTGGTATCAAATGCATAGATCAAGGATTGCGATGCAGGAACATCTCCCCAAAGCGGTTGGGGGTTTACCATTATCTGCCCTGGTCCTAGTCCGTTTTCGTATTGCTTTCTTCCGTCTTTTAAGACATCCTCAGAAATTTCACCTAAGTTAAAATATATTTTTCCGGTATTATTAGTGGGTGCTTGTGCATTTCCTACGTAAGGATCAAGAACCCAAAACTGAATATACTCGACATTTCCCTGCTCAAAATTGGTTGATGTCAAAGCACGCATGATACCTCCAAAATTAGAAGTCGCAGGATTTGTTCCAAAATTTGGATTGTTATTGTATGGTCCTCTATCCGAAGGATAATAACTTAAATCAAGTGTATTAATTACCTGGATTTGCCCTTGAGCAATATCTGTATTTGGATATAATTCTTTACTATAAACACGTCTTGTAGTATTCAATGACAAATCATCGTTTGAAATACCAGAGGGTTTTGAGGAATAAAATATAGGATCAATGGTGTACCAGGCTAATTTTGCTCGTTTATAACCATATTCTAATGTGTTTGAATTGGCATTGAATGTATTGTCATTAACAGAATTTACAAATGGCGTTGAGGCCAAACTCCACGCATAAGCTGAACGCATATCGATTGTAGATTGCGAGCCTTCAAAATCATCTACATATATGGTTGCTTCGCCTTCAAAATCACTAGCTTTTGGTGCATCCGGTCTTAAAAAGGCAACTTCTCCTCGTATCGAAAGATTCGAAGGGACATCTGTATCTATGTTGGGTAACTTGTTTACTAATCTGGTAAAGAAAGGAACTTCTGTAGAATAGTTTCCGTTGAATCCAAAAATGGTATTGTTTACAGATTCCTGCCCATAACTCGATTTTTGAGTAAATGGTTTTTCTGTCATTTTTAAATAAGTACCTCCAATAACAAAATTGTCTGAGATTTTGTGTTCAATATTGAACCCCATAAATCTTCTGGTTTGTTGCCCAAAAATTGAATTGTTTTCTAACGAAACTTCAATTGGGGTATTCGAAGCCTGAAGTGACGGATCTAAAATCTGAACTCGGCCTAATTGATAATCGACACTATAATCGATACCCTCTACTAATCGTCTTCCGGCTGCCATAACAACAACTGACCCTTGCGGTACGTTGAATGCCCCAATAGGGATACCGTTACTTCCTGAAGATTTGTATTTACCCCGTAACAAAAATTTATTTTTATCACTATCCTGCAAAGCTCCGGATTGTGTGTTTCGATACATGTTTCTAAACACATATTTTTGTTGATTGGCATTGTAGGTGTTTGGATCATTGTAGTTTTCTCCAGAACCTGTATTTTGTAATTTTTTAAACAAAAGTTCTCCAAATGGTTCTTTTGTCGTAAAAATAATTCGTCCGTTCTGAACGTCTACTGTTACTCCCGGAATATAGTCAAAGAAACCGTCTCCGCCTGTTTGCGGATCATTGTTATAGTTTAATCGATCGAGATTAAAGACATTCAATAAAGGCGTTTGCTCGACTTTATTATCTGCTGTTGGGTTTGCAGGAAATGGCGCTCCCTGAACCGGCGAGATATAATTTATTGGCGAAGGATCTGTATAAAGTATGTTTAACCTAAAATCGTCTTGCTTGATTTGATAGGCCTGAGGGATTTGATACACGTTTTTCATCATCAAATTCCAAACCGGATTTTGAACATTTGTCAAATTGCTTTTCAGCATTTTTAACACTAAACTTTGTGTAATAATTGCCTGATTTGTATTGTTGTTTCCGGTTACTACGGTTGCATCAACTCCATCACTACCAAATTCTCCTACCTGATAAACTTTTCCTCCTACAGTATATTCAAATGCTACTGCCAAAATCTCATCATTTGCCAAACGTTGTTGCAAAGAGATGTATCCTAATTGTGCATTAAAAGTAAATTCGTTTGCTGTTAATTTTCTGGCATTTTCCAGTACAGAAAAATCTGTTCCCTCACTAGTGTTTGGGTTATTGAATCCGCTCTTTGCTGTAACTATTTCTCTAATATTTGAATTTAAGAATGCTCCTGCCTGACCAATAGTCGCCGGATCATATTTATTATTCTCATTATCTGTTGGTGCATCAATACCACCATTAAAAAATCCTGCTGTAGAACTTATAACCACTACCTGATTATCCGGAATTCCGGTAATCTGCCCCTCACCTAAATCCTGAAGTGCAATAATGTTTCTAAGGTTATTATTGTTTGTGCTTACTCGATTTTGTTTATTGGTTATCCAGACTTCTATTCTGGTAACCTGAACACGGCTATCAATAAAAGGATAATTTTTTAACGAAGCATCGTATTTATTTCTAAAATATTGAGATAAGAAAAAGTGTCTGTCATTATCATAGTCCAAAGCATACAGATCAAAGTTCTGAACTGTTCCGCCACCTTCTGCAACTATACTCTTTGTTTGTGACTTTTGTTCTGAGAAAACTCCTGTTACTGTTGTCTTACCAAATTGTAGCTGAGTCTTGACCCCAAACAAACTTTGAGCACCGCGAATAAGGGTACTGTTTAAGGGCATACTAACGTTACCAACTTCTACTTTTTGAACGATATCATCTTCTGATGGTGTATAGGCAAGTTTAAATAAATTCTGGAATGCAAATGTAGATTGGGTATCATAATTCGCATTTACCTCTAATCTGGTTCCTACTTTCCCCATCAAACTCATGCTGATTCGCTGATCAAAATCAAAAGTAAGGCTGGATCTGTTTCTGGGAGAAAAAGAGGGATTATCTTGTTTGGTATATCGAACACCCAAATCCATCTCTACTGATCCTGTGGGTTTTACATCGATTGTATTACTACCAAATATACTTTCAAAAAGACTTGAGTTAATATAATAGCGTGGTAATAAATTCTTTTTGGCAGCTTCGCTACCCGCTTTTTTACCATCGATGGCATCTGATTTCTTTTTGAAATAATCTCTTCTGGATTCTTTCAAAACTAAATCTTCGTATTCTTTAGGCGTTAAAACAATTGGGTAATTGATCGAGAAACCATCAACAGAACTGGTATAAATATAACGGTCTGTAATAGGATCGTATCTATACGCCGAAAGTATGCTTGGTGGATTTTCAAGCTCAACCTTTCCTACTGAGAATTGTGTTTTCGTTGTATCTTTAACTGCTGGATTTACTTGCGCACGCAAAACATTACCGCAAAACAATAACAGTAAAAATATACAAATTTTACGCATACAATTGGTTATATAAAATTGAATTTATAAGCTTTTTAGGGCTTTCTTGATAATCGTTTCTACTGTAGCTTCCGGATCTTCTTTTACGATTTTCTCTACTACTTTTTCTGAAGTTTTTCGAATAAAACCCAGAACTTCCAAAGCAGATAACGCTTCATCTCGATTTGTATTGTTTTGTACTACCGAAACTTCATCCAAATCGTACAACTTTAACACTTTTTCCTTTAAATCAAGGATTACTCTTTGTGCTGTTTTGTTTCCAATGCCTTTAATCGACTGTATAACACCAACATCTCCAGAGGCGATTGCATTAATAATTTGTCTTGGTTCGATTGAGGACAACATTGTTCTGGCAATATTTGCCCCGATTCCCGAAACAGACAATAACATTCTGAAAATTTCTCGCTCTGATTTTTCGACAAAACCAAATAAAGTATGCGCATCTTCTTTGATTTGAAGATGCGTATACAGTTTTATATGTTCAGCATTGGGAATTAAGGAGTAGGTATGTAAAGATATATTTACCTGATAACCAACTCCTCCACAGTCTATTACGACTTCTGTAGGATTTTTCTCAACCAACTTCCCTTGCAAATGTGCTATCATAGTATAATTTATTAGGGTCAAATATAATAAAAATGCAATAAAAATACGACAATATTATTCGATCCTTACTATTTGTACTATTTCGCTAACTTATTTTTTTTGTTCTCTTTTTCCTGAGCGTCAATAACTGCAATCGCAGCCATATTAACCATTTCTTCGACACTTGCTCCTAATTGAAAGATGTGAACCGGTTTACCCATTCCCATCATGATTGGACCAATAGAATTTACTTTATATAATTCTTTTAGCAATTTATAAGTAATATTTGCCGACTCTAAATTAGGGAAGATCAATGTATTTACTTTTTTACCTGCCAATTTAGAGAAAGGAAATTTTTCTGCAAGCATCTCCTGGTTTAAAGCAAAATCTGCCTGAATTTCTCCATCAACAATCAATTCCGGGTGATTTTTATGCAAGTAGGCTACTGCTTCTCTAACTTTTGACGCTCCAGGACTAGTAGATGACCCAAAGTTCGAGAATGAAACCATTGCAATCACTGGCTCAACACCAAACATTTTGGCTGTTTTTGCAGTCATAATTGCAATATTAACTAAATCTTCTGCTGATGGATTGATGTTAATTGCAGTATCTGATAAAAACATTGGTCCACGAGATGTCAACATCATATTTGCGGTTGCAACAAGCGAAGCTCCCGGAGCTTTGTCGATCAATTGTAACATTGGTTTTACTACACTTGGATAGCTTCTTGTATGACCGGTTACCAAAGCATCTGCTTCTCCTTCATTGACCATCATTGCAGCAAAATAGTTTCTTTCGCGCATGAATTTTTGTGAGTCAAGTAACGAAACTCCTCTTCTTTCTCTTGTTTCCCAATACGAAGTAGCAAATCTGTTTCTTCTTCCTTCTTCTTCGTTTGTTTTTGGATCAATGATTTCTAACTCAGCATCAAACCCTAATTCAGCTTTAAGTTCTAAGATAACTTCTTTGTTTCCTAATAAAATCGGGAAACCAATACCGTCTTCATAAACAATCTGAGCTGCTTTTAATACATTCAATTGATCTGCTTCGGCAAAAACGATTCTTTTTGGATCCATTTTAGCACGATTCGTCATCAAACGCACCATTTTATTATCGTTACCCATACGTTCACGAAGCACATCTTCATAAGCTGCCCAGTCTGTAATAGGATTTTTTGCAACTCCAGATTCCATTGCTGCTTTTGCAACTGCCGGCGCTACTATTGTAATTAATCTTGGATCAAATGGTTTAGGAATGATATAATCTCTACCAAAACCTAATTTTGTTGCTCCGTATGCTACATTTACCTGCTCAGGAACTGGCTCTTTTGCCAAGATCGCTAACGCTTTTACAGCCGCCATTTTCATGGCTTCGTTAATTTTTGTAGCTCTAACATCCAGTGCTCCTCTAAAAATATATGGAAAACCAAGAACATTGTTTACCTGATTAGGAAAATCTGAACGTCCTGTAGCCATAATAACGTCTTTACGAGTCTCTGTAGCTAAATTATAATCGATTTCCGGATTTGGATTTGCCATTGCAAAAACAATTGGATTGTCTTTCATCGTCAACAACATTGCAGGCGTCAAAATATCTCCTGAAGATAATCCGATAAAAACATCTGCACCATTTACAGCTTCAGCCAAATCAATTTTAGCGCCATCAACAGCATATTTCAATTGCAACTCTGATAACGAAGAATTGTCTTTTGTTAAAAGTCCTTTACTATTAAACATTAAAATGTTTTCGACTTTAACACCTAATAAAACATATAAATCAGTACAAGCTATCGCAGCCGAACCTGCTCCGGAAACTACTACTTTTACATCTTCTGCTTTTTTTCCTGCTAATTCAAGTGCATTTATTAAAGCTGCCGAAGAAATAATTGCTGTTCCATGCTGATCATCGTGCATGACAGGAATATCCAATTCTTCTACCAGTCTTCTTTCTATTTCGAAAGATTCCGGTGCTTTAATATCTTCCAGATTTATTCCTCCAAAAGTTGGAGCTATATTTTTTACGGTTTGAATAAATTCCTCAATATCTTTTGTTCCGATTTCAATATCAAAAACGTCAATATCAGAGAATATTTTAAACAATAATCCTTTTCCTTCCATTACTGGTTTCGAAGCCTCAGGTCCTATGTCTCCAAGTCCTAAAACTGCTGTACCGTTTGATATAACGGCAACCAAATTTCCTTTTGCAGTATATTTATAAACGTCATCTACGTTTGCTGCGATCTCTAAACATGGCTCTGCAACTCCTGGCGAATAAGCCAAAGACAAGTCTCTTTGGGTTGCGTATTTTTTTGTTGGAACTACCTGAATTTTTCCTGGAGTTGGTTCTGAATGGTACAGTAACGCTTCTCTTCTTTTACTCTCTTTGTTCATTATTTTTAGCTTTTATTCTAGCTTACAAAGATATAAGTCTTGGTTTAAAATGGCGTATTTTTATAGTTTTCTTTTCTTAAAATAACAGTTATAGGTACCCAAAAAAATAGTCCAATATCTTTTGGACTATTTGATAATGTTTATTTTTTGAATTTCTTTTACTGAGAAATATAAGAGTTTAAGTGGTTTATGGTATCTTTTTGAATTTCTATAATCGCCTTTACGACATCACTTATCGAAATAATTCCTACCACAATTCCGTCTTCTAAAACGGGCAAATGTCTGATTCTTTTTGTACTCATCAATTCCATACAATCTTCGATATTATTGGATAGTTTTACAGAGAAAACGTTACTTTCCATAATTTCATGTACAAAAGTTTCTTTTGAAGATTTGTCTTTCAAAACAATTTTTCGAGCATAATCTCTTTCAGACAATATTCCTTTTAAATTGGTATCATCAATAACAAGAATAGCACCTATGTTTTTCTCTCCCATAACTTTTAAGGCTTCATAAACCGTTGTTGTCGAAAGAACCGAATAAACATTTTTTCCTTTTGCGTTTAGTATTTGATCTACAGTCATATCTGAAAAATTTTAGATCTATAAAGTTAAAAAAAAATGAACATAAACGACACACTTCCACACTTAACACATTCATTTTAAACATAATAATCTAAATTTTACCATAAAGGAATTTTACTTTAAAAAAATGAATGAATTTTAATACTTTTTTACGAAAATCGCAGCATTTTTTAATGGTTTTAGATTTATTCCAAATAATAAACAAATTTTCTAAGTTTAGAAAGGTTGTTTTCCTTAAGCAGATGCTTATTTGAGATTATTAAACCTTTTTTTGTATTGGAAACGAATTACAAATCGTAAACATTCAAAACCTGCTCTTAAAGAGCCTTAGAAAAAGCATATTGAGCAGCTATGAATAAAAATGTTTTTTGGTAAAAGCTCTTTAAGGATGAAAGCCTAATCCCAAAGGAAACGTTCATCATATTTTACCTGGTATTTATTTAAAAAGACAACCAGTTCTTCTTTGAATGCGCGTTTTTTATGATGCTCTTCCTGGTTTTTAATGTATTGTACAACTTTTTCTATTTCTGATGGATTGACAGAAAATATACCGTAGCCATCTTGCCAATAAAATTTTGCATAATCATTGTCTATTGTTTTCATCCATTTTGAAGAATGTTTTTTTACTTCCTCTACTAGTTTCATTTGAGTAATCTTTTTAGATAACAGACATAGTATATGGACATGATCTTTATATCCTCCTATCTGAATTGGATTGCATTCCAATCCTTTACAAATTCCGCCAAGGTATTGCCATAACTCTCCTGTATATTATGGTCAATAAACGGGAAACGCCCTTTGGTACTAAATACCAAATGAACATATACTTTCGATAGTGATTGCGACATATTATTATTTTTAATTACTGTTGTTTTTTGCTTTTGCCCTTTCAGGGCGATTTCCACATTTAATATTTTGATTCGTAGTGCGATGCACTACGCTATTGATTTTTGGGCTTTCAGCCCATTTTCAAAACATAAGAAGAACTATGAATGCAAATCTACACAATATATAGTACGAAAAAACCTATAATTATGCTTAATTAGGTCCTTGTTTGAGATTATAAAACTTTTTTGCCTTGATAACAGATTCTAAATCATGAATTTTAGAGCCCTACTTTGAAAGAACTTTAGTAAAACATAGTGCGGAGCACTACAAATGAAAACAATAAACATGCAAAACCTGCTCTGAAAGAGCCTTAGCAAAAGCATAATGCGGAGCACTACGAATGAAAATAATAAACATTCAAAATCTGCTCTGAAAGAGCCCTAGCAAAAGCATAGTGCGGAGCACTACGAATCAAAATATAATTGCAGTTTTAACCCTGAAAGGGTAAAAGCCTATGGCAACATGGTGAGCGCTATAAATGAAAACAATAAACATGCAAAACCTACTCTGAAAGAGCCTTAGCAAAAGTATAGTGCGGAGCACTACGAATGAAAATAATAAACATTCAAAATCTGCTCTGAAAGAGCCCTAGCAAAAGCATGGTGCGAAGCACTATGAATCAAAAGACAATTGCAGTTTTAACCCTGAAAGGGTAAAAGCCTATGGCAACATGGTGAGCGCTATAAATGAAAACAATAAACATGCAAAACCTGCTCTGAAAGAGCCTTAGCAAAAGTATAGTGCGGAGCACTATGAATCAAAAGGCAATTGCAGTTTTAACCCTGAAAGGGTAAAAGCCTAATCTCAAAGAAAACCTTAGTCCTATTTTAAATATTATGTTTCTAAGAAAGCTAAAGATTTTTTTGAATATGTTTATTTGCTTTTGCCCTTTCAGGGCGATTTCCACGTTTAATATAGTTCGTAGTGCGATGCACTACGCTATTGATTTTGGGCTTTCAGCCCATTTTCAAATCTAGGAAGAATTATGATTCCAAATCCAGGCAATTATTTACGTACGAAAAAAACTCAAATAACATATCTTGTTATGTGCTACTTTAAAATTAAAAAAATTGGAATTTACTCAAAATCAAGAAGTTCTTTTATTGACATATCTAAACCTTTACATAATGCTAGCAGATAAAGATAAGTAGGATTAAATTCACCTGCTTCCACTTTATGGATAGATTGTTGATCTTTAAAAATCAACAATCCCAATTTAGCTTGTGATAGTCCTTTTAAATTTCTAACTTCTTTAATGCGAGCACCTAACCGCTTTAATTCTTCTGATTTATCCACTTCATTTTATTTCAGACAATTTGCGTTTTCTATTTATCATTTTTAACATACTATAGTATGTTATTTAAAGTTTTTCGTACATTTGTTTAAAAAAATCCCATTATGGAAACAAATGAAATTAAAACATTAGAGAATCTTCGAAAAGTGACTGCTCAGTATTTCAATACTTTAAGTCCTACGAATAATAATACGGGAGATCACATTGCTCAAATTAAGTTTGTAAATTATTATGAGTTGGGCTGTACTTTTACCAGCATACTAAAATTGTGCATTTTGGCATTGGATCACGAGGCTCATAAAATTTCAAAAACCGATTATAATGCGTCTATTAATGTGAGTCTTGTTTTAGAAAAAGCATTACAGTTGTTTCCTATGGATCAATTTGAATTCTTAAGTGATATTATTGAAAAACTTGTTACCGATTCTCAAAACATTAGTAAATGATTGAGGATACAGACCAATTGTGTCATTTTTTTTCAACTAAAAACCCTTTTCTAAACTTTAGAAAAGGGTTTTTATTTTTTATAAATAGGTAATAATAAACTCGCTTCGTCGGTTTTGTTGATGTTGTTTTTCTGAACATTTTACACCATCGGCACATTTATTTACCAATTGTGTTTCTCCAAATCCTTTTGCTGTTAAGCGATTGCCATCGACACCTTTACTAATAAGCCAGTTTTTGGTCGATTGTGCTCGTTTCTCTGACAATATCATATTGTTTGAGGCTGATTGTCGGCTATCTGTATGCGAGCGAATATCTAGTTTTAATGTTGGATATTGCTTTAAGATATCTACGATTTTTTGCAATTGAGGCTCAGAGGTTTTTCTGATTGTTGCTTTGCCTAAGTCAAAAAAGTTCATGGGAATATTCAGTATTTTTGCCAAATCTGTTCCTACCGCAATAGGTTTCATGATTACTGATTTTACGGATACTGTTTTTATCATTATCGTTTTAGCGACTAACGGAATTGCTTTCTTTTCTAAAGAAACAGGTAAAATTGTTTTTCCGGTTCCTCGCTTTATGGCTACCGAAATTTCTCTTATCTCATAATCGTTTTTTGAGGTCTTTATGGTGTATTTTTTACCGCATCTTACATTTGGAAAACTATAATTACCATTTTGATCCGATACTACCTGCAAGGCATTTTGTCGGTTTTCATCAAACAAAATTAAGGTTACATTCGAAAGGATTTCATTTGTTTCAACATCTGTAATTTTGCCTGTTAATTCCTGTTCGCAAATTAGTCTGCGCGTTTCTGTAAATCGATAAACATCATCAACTCCTTGTCCGTTTTCTCTATTTGAAGAAAAGAAACCGTTTCTGTTTTTGGTATTTATTATAAAGGCAAAATCATCTTGTTTGCTGTTTATTGGTTCCCCCAGGTTTTGAATTTCATCATAAGAATCGTCTTTATTTATTTTTGACACAAAAACATCAAGTCCGCCTAATCCCGGTCGACCATCGCTGGCAAAATAAAGTTCATTATCGTCTGATATAAAAGGAAAAGTTTCTCTTCCTTCGGTATTAATCGTAGTGCCCAAATTTTCTGGTTTGCCAAAGGTTCCGTCATTGTTTATTTTTACTTTAAACAAATCAGACTGTCCTAAAGTTCCAGGCATATCTGATGCAAAATACAATGTTTTCTCGTCGGTGCTTAAGGCAGGATGTGCCACACTATATTGATCGCTATTGAACGGAAGTTCCTGTACGTTTTTCCATTCGCCATCGATTAAATTGGCTTTATAGAGTTTTAATAGTGTAATCTTATTTTCGTCTCTGCCTCGTTTCCCGTTCAAAAAATTGTTTCGGGTAAAATACATTGTTCTTCCATCTTTTGTAAAAACGGGAGTTGATTCGTTGAATTTTGTATTTACTTTTTTCTGAAAGCGCTGCGGATTCCCAACGCTTCCATCAGACATTAATTCGGCAGTATATAAATTGGTAAAGGATTTATTGGTCCATTTAAAATTTTTCTTAACCACTGTTCCGGTATCTCTGGCAGAGGCAAAGACTAATTTATTACCTAAAATAGCACTTCCGTAATCTGAATAATTAGAATTAATTCCGGCATCGGCAATCTCAAATCGTCCGGAGTTATATTTTATTTCTTCTAAATAATTTTTGTTGCCTTCAAACAAAACGCCTCTTTTATCTGTGGTTAATTTTTGGTTGAATTTATCTAAAACTGCATCTGATTTTGCATAATCTCCTTTCGATTTTAAACATTGTGAATATCGGTACAAATATTCGGATTCTTGTTGGTCATTGAACGCAAACAATTCCTCATACCATTTTAGTGCCTGTATCAATTCTCCATTAAAATAATAGGAATTACCAAGGCGCTGAAGTATTTTTTCGTCTTTAAATCCTTTTTCTATGGCACTTTCGTAGAGCTTTATCGCATCGACATAGGCGTATTTTTCATATTTATCATTTGCCTCCTTTATAGTTGTAGTTTGTGCAATTGCATTTAGAAAAAACAGTAAAAACAAAATGGTAAGGTTTAATTTTTTGGTTTTCATGTAGTACTTTTTTTTTAAAAGAATCTTGGTGATGTAATTCTGCTATAGTTATTAAAAAACTCAAAACGAAGGAAAATTTCATGCGATCCTGAATTGTACCTTCTTAGATTGGTTGTTTCATGATCATAACCATATCCTACATATAAACCATCTGTAACCTGAAAACCAGCCATCGCACTTACTGAGGCACTCCAACGGTAGGCAAGCCCTACTACAAATTTGTCATTGAACATAAAATTACCGGAAACATCAACTTGCAAAGGTGCTCCCTGTACCATTTTTGTTAATAATGCCGGCTTGAATTTGACATTGTAATCAACATCAAAAACATAACCTGCCATGAAATAGTAATTTATTTTATCTTTAAAAATAGCAGTATCATCATCGTTGTATCTGTTTGTCTCGATAAAATTAGGAACTGATAATCCTAAATAGGCTTTATCTGAATGCCAATATACTCCGGCTCCAACATTGGGCGTAATTCTATTATTTAAATTTTGAAATTGTGGATCATCCTGATTTTCAAAGCTTAATTTATTAACGTCCAGATTAAAAAGATTCGCTGTGGCTTTTACTCCAAAAGAAAGTTTGAAGGTTTCAGAAGTTGGAATACTATACGATAAATCCGCAGATAAAGTATTTTCATTGGTTGGTCCAATTTTATCATTTACCAAAGAAACTCCCAATCCCAGATTTGTATTACTCAATGGTGTGTTTACCGAAAAAGTACTTGTTTCCGGTGCTCCGTCAAGTCCAACCCATTGTGTACGATATAATCCAAAAACGCTCAATACGCCGCGAGAACCGGCATAAGCAGGATTTATAGTAATGGTATTATACATGTATTGCGTAAACTGAGAATCTTGCTGTGCGGAACACACAACAGTAAAAAACATGAAAATTAAAACTATCTTTTTCATTTAAAAAGGCTTTTAAAAAGCGGTTTTTGTGTTTAACGAAACCGCTTATATTTTTTTACTTGTTAATATATAAATAACCTGAAAGTTCATGAGATATTGATGCACTGTCTTTGTATTTCAATATATAGAAATAGGTTCCTACAGGCAATCCATCAGCTTGTTTTACGGTTGTACGTCCTTCAGAGAAACCTTTAAAAGCACGGTCTTCGTTATTATAATTGTCAATATCGTAAACCAGAACTCCCCAACGGTTATAAATTTCTACTGTATTTTCAGGATAACATTCTAATCCCTGAATATAGAATCTGGTGTTTTTTTGATCTCCGTTTGGCGAGAATGCATTAAAGACTTTTATCATACAACCATTAAGAGGCAATACTGTAGGTTTATCTCCTGCATTGTTTTCATCATCTGACTTATCTTCTACAACTACTCCTTTGTCACTAGCTCCTTTTGCAGTTGCCTGATTGCTTACACTACCTTTATTGATATCGTTTTGAGTGATTTTATAAGTCGCTGTAAAATTATTTTCGTCAGATTCGTTTACTTCTAAATCTATTGGTTGTCCTGAAACTACAACTCCCGGCAGAGGATCCAAAACAGTAACACCTCTTAAAGGAACATTACCTGTATTGGTTACTTTAAATTTATACGTAATCGTTTCGCCTGCATTTGCATAACCACTAGCGTTTTCATCATTAAATACTGCTGTTTTTATGATTGCAATTGCAGGAACTTCTACAAAAACTTCAAGCGTTGCAGTAGCACAATTAGATAAATTTGCTTTCTCGCAAACCTGATATGTTAAGCTATAATTTCCGCCTGGCGTATTTGGTTTTACATTTACAGTTCCGTCTGGATTAAATTCGAAATAAGGATTCTTTGGTGTGTCTGAAAGCACAATATCTAAGGCATTAATTGGCGACCCTTTTAGTAAATCATTATCTAAAACATTGATAAACTCAAGCGAACCATTTATTCCATCAACGTTTATTAAGCCATCATTGGTTAGAACAATTTGTGTCGATGGTGTTATTGGCGGGTTAGGATCTACAGAATTTACTACTGAAATCTTCACAACTGCCTGACTACAATTTAATGTTGGATTTAAGACTTCGCAAATTTGATAGGTCAATTCATAAACATCAGAAGGTGTTCCCGGCTTTACTTCGATAGTACCGTCTGATTTTAAATTTAAATTAGGATTAAAAACAACTGTACTTAAAATAACATCCGAAGGATTAATCAATACTCCGTTTAATGTATCATTATTAAATACACTCGTTGTCGAAGTTTGTCCTTTATTACTATCTACTGTTCCTGCATTATCATTATTTGCCTGCAAAGTAGCTGCTGTAACAGGGATAAAACTTTTTACGGTTGAACAATTATTTTGATCCAGATATTCGCAAATTGTGTATATTATTTCATAATTACCTATTGGAGTTCCGGCACCTACTTTTACTGTTCCGTCTAAATTTAAAACTAATCCCTTAGGTACACTTACTGGTGTCAAGATTACTCCTCCCGCATCATTTTTGATAACAACAGGATTTCCGTTTAAGGTATCATTATCTGTTAATGAAAATGTCGTTCCTCCAATACTACCATTTATAGAAAGTGTAGTCTCGGTCAAGGCAATGATTGTTCCTTTTGCAACTACAACTGTAGCGGTATTTGTGGCACAATTGGCAGGGCTCGCGCCTTCTTCACAAATTTGGTACGTAATGGTATAAGTGCCCGATGGTGTATTGGCGTCTAATGTCAATTGTCCGTTGGCATCAATACTTAGTGGTCCTGTTTTTATTGGCGTTACATTGGTGTTTGCTGCGGTAACAGGTTGTCCGTTTAAGGTATCGTTTGCTGTAACATCGCCAATAACGGTAGTAGTCGCTGATGTGGTTTGATTGGCAAAGGTGTTGTCTGTATTGGCAACAAGTGTGTTTCCTACTACAACTGTAGCGGTGTTTGTGGCACAATTGGCAGGGTTTGCACCTTCTTCACAAATTTGGTACGTAATGGTATAAGTGCCGGATGGTGTATTAGGATCTAATGTCAACTCACCGTTGGCATCAATACTCAGTGGTCCTGTTTTTATTGGTGTTACATTGGTATTGGCTGCGGTAACAGGTTGTCCGTTTAGTGTGTCATTTGCTGTAACATCGCCAATAACGGTAGTAGTTCCTGATGTGGTTTGATTGGCAAAGGTATTGTCTACATTGGCAACAAGCGTATTTCCTACTACAACTGTAGCGGTATTTGTGGCGCAATTGGCAGGGCTTGCGCCTTCTTCACAAATTTGGTACGTAATGGTATAAGTGCCCGATGGTGTATTAGCGTCTAATGTCAATTGTCCATTGGCATCAATACTCAGTGGTCCTGTTTTTATTGGTGTTACATTGGTATTGGCTGC
>NZ_MUGS01000109.1 GCF_002222055.1 Flavobacterium araucananum | reverse complement strand
AAAAGGGCTTTAGCCAAACAGTCTTGTTTGGCTAAAGCCCTTTTTTTGAATCAATCTTATTCCCCTGGCTGAAGCCAGGGGCTATAGAAAAAACTTAGCGTCTTTGTGCCTTTGTGGCAAAATCTATAAATCAAATTCATCTCCTGCAGACAAAGAATCTGCTGGAACGGCAGTAGAATCAGGAGCTTTAATACGGATTAAAGAACGGGCATTTCCTGAAATATAAACAGGAGAGAGAACACCAATTGTATCTTCGGAAACCAAAACGCCACGACGCAACATTAAGTTGCTTAAGAACTTTTGGTTTTGGACTGCAAAATCTTTCAAATTTCCCTGATCGTTAAACTGATACATGAATTTTCGAGGTTTTGGGATAATGGTTGCCAAAAACAAACATTCGTTTAAGCTTAGATTTGATGGGCTTTTTTGGAAATAAAAATGACTTGCCTCTCCAATTCCGTATACATTTGGTCCCCATTCTATGATGTTAAAATAGACTTCGAGCATTCTTTCTTTGCTCACAACACGATTGTTCTCTAAAATATAAACCAGTAAAATTTCTTCCAGCTTGCGTGAAAGTGTTTTTTCTCTGGTCAAAAAGACATTCTTTATGAGTTGCATGCTTATAGTGCTGGCACCGCGAGAGAATTTTTTGGTTCTGATATTCTTTAAAATAGATTGTTTGAAAGCTTCATTGATAAATCCGCGATGCGAGAAAAAAGAAGGATCTTCGGTTGTTAAAACACATTTTCTAAGATAAGGCGAAATCTGGTCCAGGGGCGTATAATTAGGATTTGCATTCCCTACCAAAACCGGGCGTTGTAATACATTCTGGATAATAGCACGATAGACAAATTCTCCGTTTAGTTTATTAAGATCTGCTTCTCCGTATTTGGTGATTTTCAGATCTTCTTTGTTTAGTTTACTATCAAAAACTAACGTATTTGGTTTGTTTTTATTGAATTTGAAATCGAGTTTATAGTCAAAATTTCCCGTTGCCTCCATTCCCTGAAAGTGCGTAAACAATCCGTCAGGCAGCGAAACGATAAAGTCCTGCGCGAGCATTTTAGGAATATCAACTTTCAGGGTATAAACCGTGTCTTTCTCGGTACTGTACGAAATATAAGGTTTTACTTTTATTTTGTTCAATTGCATCGTCGAAGTACTATCAATCGAAATAAAATCATCTCCTAATAAAAAGCGATAATCAAAACGGGCGTTTTTGATAACAACGTCTTTGCTGGCAATTTTTGGGTGATTGATTTTTAGGTTAACAATAGAAGTATAGCCGTCGATATGCAATTCGCTACCCTCTTTTTCTATGTTTTGAACATTAAGTCTGATAGAATCAAAACTTGCTTTTAGGTTGTAACGTTCATCTAAATAAGGAACCCGAATGGCTCCGGTATCTAAATTAAAGAAACGAATATCGGCTTTTTTATTTCTTGGATCTGCAAAACCTTTTATGTTCCAGCGCTGATCAAAATCTTTACTTTGTACATGAAGACTGGTTTCGAGTTGTTTGTTGTCTAAAACCAATTTATTGACCGCTACAGACGTTTTTTTGCCATTATCATCGATTTTAAAATTCAGGTTTTCCAGTTTCATATCTGTCGGAACCAGATTTAGTAATTTTGAGATAATGCGGTAGGCAAAAGTGGCGTATTTGCGTTTTTCATTTTTATCAGAATCGGCTTTGTCCTTTTTTAGGAAAGCATCAAAATTGCGGACATTTCCTTTTTTGACCAATTGAATGTAGCCGTTGTTGACTTTTAAAGTTCCAATTTGTACATCGCCAATTAATAAGTTTGACAAACTAATGCTGGTTTCGATTTTTTGAATCTTGCAAAGTGTATCAGCATTTTTTGGTACTAACACAACATCAGTTAATTTGATGCCGGATAAACCATCAAACGAAGCCGATTTTACAGAAAATGTACTGTTGTATTCCGTATCCATTTTAGTTTTTACTTTCGCAATAGCTTGTTTTAACAACGCATCACGAAAAAAGTAAAAGCCTAAAAAAAGCACTATTAATACTATGACAAGTATTAATAGTGCTTTGAATATTTTTTGTTTTGGGAATTTCATAAAGTTGATTTCATAAAAATTTGCGATTATTCGCAAAATGAAAAGTTTTTTTGCCACGAATTTCACTAATTTCTCGAATTAGATTAGTACGAACAAATTTGGATTTGCAATAAAATTAAATAAAAATTAGTGTTTAATTTGTGAAATTCGTGGCAAAAAAAAATCATCCAAAAAGAATACCGGCAACATCTTCAATTTTAGCAACGAGCTCAATTTTGATTCCTGTATTTTTTAAAGCAATTTTATTGTACTTTGACACAAAGATAGTCGTGAATCCTAGTTTCTCTGCTTCCTGAATACGTTGATCTACTCGGTTTACGGGACGAATTTCTCCTGACAATCCCACTTCGCCGGCAAAACAACAGCCTTTTGTAACCGGAATATCTTCGTTTGAGGATAAAATGGCGGCAACAACGGCTAAGTCTATTGCGGGATCATCGACAGAAATTCCGCCCGTTACGTTCAAAAAGACATCTTTTGCGCCTAAGCGAAATCCGGCTCTTTTTTCTAAAACGGCAAGGATCATGTTTAATCTTTTGGCGTTGTATCCGGTCGTACTTCGTTGTGGTGTTCCATAAACTGCGGTACTCACCAGTGATTGTATTTCGATCATCAACGGGCGCATGCCTTCCATGGTTGTAGCAATTGCAGTTCCTGACATTTCTTCGTCTTTGTGCGAAATCAATATTTCTGATGGATTGCTTACTTCGCGCAAGCCGCTTCCCAGCATTTCATAAATTCCTAATTCGGCAGTTGAGCCAAAACGGTTTTTTAGAGAACGCAGGATTCTGTAAACATGATTTCGATCTCCTTCAAATTGCAAAACGGTATCGACCATGTGTTCCAGAATTTTTGGTCCGGCGATGTTCCCGTCTTTGGTAATATGTCCAATTAAAATAACCGGGATATTGGTTTCTTTAGCAAATTTGATTAGTTCGGCAGTTGTTTCCCTAATCTGAGAAATACTTCCGGCAGTTGATTCAATATAATCGGTATGTAAAGTCTGAATCGAGTCAATAATGACAATTTCAGGCTGAATTGCTTCAATTTGTTTGAAGATATTTTGCGTTTTAGTTTCCGTCAGGATATAGCAATTGTCGCTATTTGGCGTAATTCTTTCGGCACGCATTTTTATTTGCTTCTGACTTTCTTCGCCCGAAACATACAAAGTTTTATAAGGTAATTTTAGTGAGATTTGAAGTAAAAGGGTACTTTTTCCAATTCCGGGCTCACCGCCCAAAAGGGTTAAAGATCCGGGAACAATTCCACCACCCAAAACGCGATTCAGTTCGCCATCAGTAGTATCCATACGGATTTCCTGAGTAGAGTCAATCTCATTAATTTTTAAGGGACGCGGGGCTTTGCCACTTGAAGTGGGTTCGCTTTTCCAGGCCACTTTTTCCTGCTTCTGGATAATTTCTTCAGCAATAGTATTCCATTCTTTGCAGGCGTTGCATTGCCCTTGCCATTTGGCATATTGGGTTCCGCAATTTTGGCAAAAAAAGGAAGTTTTAACTTTTGACATTATTTGGTTGTTTTAGCAAGTGTATTCATCTGGTCGATTTTCTCGTACATCAAATCTTTGTTCAGATCTCCAATTGGCTCCATTTGGGAAGCATTTTGGTATTTTTTTGAAGCTCTTTTCGGGTCACCCATTTTTTCGTACATCAACCCTAATTCGTATTCTCCTAACATGGCTTTTGGATAATTTACATTTCCAATTTCGGCCATTTTTCCTAATTCATCGTAGGCATTCTTTTTTAGAATAAGAGTTTCTATAATTTTAAAATCGCCCATTCTTACCGGAATCTGAACGCCAAGGATTTTAGACATAACATTGTATTTGTTTTCCAGATAATCGGCATAGCCTGTTTCAAGAACTGCAATTTTGTTGTTGTATTCGGCAGAATTTATAGGTCTGTAAACTTCAAATATTTGGTATAAAGCACTTGGTATAGCGTGCAAAACCTCAGTATAGTGTGTTGTGTTTTTAAAAACATCGTATTTGTAGCTCACTAACGGATTATTGGCAATTTTTATATTGCTGTCTAATTTTTCTATAGGTTCCTTAATTTTTTTATTGTCACCGTCTGCTACAGACAGGTAATAAAATAACGGTTCTGTTGTCTTGGCAAATTTTTCAGGAATTCGTACTTCCATTTTGTTGGCAAGTTCGGGACTAAAAGAGATGTAAGCATTAAAAAGAGGTTTTTCTTTATACAGATAAAAATTGATAAAACTTGCTGTTACGTCATGACCGGCAATAATTCTAAAAGGCGATGTGCGGTATTTTTTTTCGATATAAGGAACCAATTCTGCACCAACAAATTCAAAGAAGTCCGCTCCTTTCTCAAAAGGAAGACCGGTATTTTGATCAATTGTAGTATCGTCTTCGCGTTCGTCATTTTTATTTTGATGAATACCAATTATAATCATTTCGGGTAAATCTCCCCAATAAGCACCATAACTTATTGCTCCGGAGAAAGGATCAAACAGATAATCTCCATCTAATAAATAGAGAACCGGATATTTTTTTTCGGGATTAGCTTCATAAGAATCAGGAAGTCCAATAGTTATTCTTCGTTCTGTGCCAAGCTTTTCGGATTTGATGTTGTCGAATGTTTTCTGTGAGAATACAGAAACAGAGATTAAGGTAAGCAGTAAATAAACTTTTTTCATGAGTTGGGGCATTTCAGTGAATTAAAAAGTATTGAAATAGTGTAGCAATATAATACTTTATTTGCTTTTTTGTTTATGTAGGAATTTAAAAAAGCGATGAAATTACCTGCTTAAACTTATTTTGATTAAGACATAGGAAATATCGTTTGTTCAAAAAATAACTTTGACAAACAGGGGCAATACAAAGGTGTAAAAGGAAAAACTTAGGTTAGCGAGTTATCGTTTTCATTAGGGAAAATGATCCACGGCTTGAAGGTTTTAGCTTCTTCAAATTCCAGGGTTGCATAGGATATAATGATAATGATGTCGTCTTTTTGTACTTTTCTCGCTGCAGGGCCATTCAGGGTAATTTCGCCTGAATTTTTCTCTCCTTTTATAGCGTAAGTTTCAAAACGTTCGCCATTATTGATATTTACAATAGATACTTTTTCGCCTTCAATAATGTTTGAGGCTTCCAGTAGAGTTTCATCAATAGTAATACTGCCAATATAATTTAAATCAGCTCCAGTTACTTTTACACGATGAATTTTTGATTTTATAACTTGAATTTGCATGGTGCAAAGGTAAATTAATTTAATGAAATGGTGTCAATCAGTCTTATAGAATTAACAAATACCGCTATAAATGCGCGATAGTTTTTGTCTTTACTTTTGTAATCTATAGGTAATAATGTTGATTCGTCAGCTATTACAAAATACTCGAGGTCGAAACGCTCGTTGTCTTTGAAAGAATTTTCTACGAATTTAATGGTCTCTTCAGGACTTTCGGTTTGAAATATTTCTTTTGCCAGGGTTAATATCTTATATATTATAGCCGCTTCTTTTCGTTCTTCGGGAGTTAAACGCTCATTTCTGGAGCTCATTGCCAGTTGATTGTCTTCTCTAAAAATAGGACAGCCTACAACATTTACAGGTAAATGAGTTTTTTCGACCATTTTTTTTACGATCTGTAATTGTTGAAAATCTTTTTCTCCAAAATAAGCATTGGTTGGTGTAACGATTTCGAACAAACGTTTTACGATAGTTCCAACTCCGTTAAAATGCCCGGGTCTGAATTTTCCTTCCATTTGATTTTCCAGTCCGTCAAAGTCAAAAGATTGCGAAATAGTATGCCCTTCATAAATATCATCTACAGACGGTGCGTACAGAATGATTTTATCGCTCAGATTGCGCATTTTTTTTACGTCTTCTTCAAGTGTTCGAGGATATTTTTCGAGATCTTCAGGATTGTTAAATTGGGTTGGATTTACAAAAATACTCACAACGGTGTCGTCGTTTTCTTTGATTGATCTTTGCATTAACGCCAGATGACCTTGGTGTAAAGCGCCCATAGTTGGTACAAATCCGATGGTTGAATTTGCGGTTTTGATAGTTTTCAAATAGGCTATCAAAGCTACTTTACCGTAGAAAATATGCATGGCAGTATTATTAAAATTTAGTGCAAACATAATATATTAGTTATAAACTGCATAAATTTTTGTAATTTTGCAACGTTTTTATTACCAAAAATTAAGTAAAATACTATTATGAAAGATAAGAGGATATTATATGTATCATCTGAAGTCGTGCCTTATTTGGCTGAAAATGAGGTTTCTTTAATGTCTTATGACGTTCCAAAAATGATCAACGATCAAGGAGGCCAGATAAGAATTTTCATGCCAAGATATGGAAATATCAACGAAAGAAGACACCAGTTACATGAAGTTATTAGACTTTCAGGAATGAATTTGGTAGTGAATGACTTAGATATGCCGTTGATTATCAAGGTGGCTTCAATTCCGAAAGAAAGAATTCAGGTTTATTTTATTGATAATGATGAATATTTTAAACGTAAAGCAACTTTTGCTGACGAAGAAGGTGTTCTGTATCCAGATAACGACGAGAGAGCGATATTTTTTGCTAAAGGAGTTGTCGAAACGGTGAAAAAACTAAACTGGGTTCCGGATATTATTCACGTACACGGTTGGTTGGCTGCAATGTTGCCAATCTATATGAAACACTATTACAAAAACGAAGCTTTATTTTCTGAAACAAAAATTGTTACCTCTGTTTATGGGCAATCTTTTGATGAAAATTTAGATTTAGAAATGATAAATAAGGTTAAATTCGATGGTGTTCCGCATGAAGCAATCGCTGATTTAGAAACGCCAAATTACGAAAATGTCTTAAAAGCGAGCATCTTACACTCGGATGCTGTGATTATCGCATCTGAAAACGTATCTCCAAGTTTAACAAAATTTATAGAATCTTCAGGAAAACCTTTTTTACCTTTCGCCACGAAAGATGCATTCGCTGAAGCGTATACAAATTTCTACAAAACGATGGGTCTTTAAATTTTAACTTTATTATTAAACATGTACAATACTTCTTTTATTAAGAAAATTCTATTGGTTGCAACGGTTGTTGTTTTATATTCTTGCGATAAAGATTTTAATGCAATTGGTGATGGATTAATCGCAGATGACCATTTTGGTCTTGTATCTGAAAAATATGATGTTTTAGCTTATAATCAGGAAGTAACTCCTGTTCAGTCAAATGGTTTGACACTTTATGGTTTGGGTATTTATGATAGTTCTGTTTTTGGAACAAATACATCAAATTTTGTAACTCAGGTTGCCTTATCTACAGATGCGCCAACGATTGGGGATATAACAGGTGTCGATAATGTGATTCAAAGTGTTGTACTTAGTGTTCCTTATCTTAGTCATGCAACTGCTGCAGATGCTAAAGGAGGTAATGTTTATGCATTAGATTCTATTTATGGTGATCCTAAAGGAAAAATTAAATTAAGTGTTTATGAGTCAGGTGTTCAAATGCGTTCTTCGTTTTTTAACGGAGGTTCAGAATTTGCACAATTGTATTATACCAATCAGGATTCGCCGGATTCAAATGATATCAATTTTAATTTAAGTAAAATTGGAACACGATTGAATGATGATGCGGATAAAGCACAAAATGACGAATTCTTTTTTAGTGCAGCACAAAGAAAAGATTCAACTTTGGTAGAGGGTTCAACAGATAAGTATACCTATACTTACATTGCGCCTGAAATGCATTTAAACTTAAATAAAGATTATTTTCTAAATAAAATTTTAAAAGCTCCGGCTTCAAAACTTTCTTCTGCGGCTATTTTTCAGGAATATTTTAGAGGGTTATATTTTCAGGTAGAAAAATCCGGAAGTAGCCCAACAAATTTAGCATTGATGGATTTTGCAAAAAGTGGGAATGCTAAAATTACGATTAAGTACAAGGCAAAAACGGCTGTAACAACAGACCCGGATGCTACAACCGAAGACAAATCGATAATTATAAATCTAACAGGAGCTCAGGCTGGTTTATACCAGGATAATAGAAATCCTGATTTTGATGCTGCAATAAAAAGTCCAAATCAAACAACAGGAGATGATCGACTTTATCTAAAAGGAAGACAGGGTTCGCTTGCTGTAATACAACTTACGGGTTTTGCTGCTAAACTAGATGAAATTAGAACAAAGAACTGGTTGGTAAATGAGGCTAATTTAATTTTTTCTATCGATTCAGATAAAATGACCGGAGCTTATGAGCCAAAGCGTGTTTATTTGTATGACTTAGATAATAGTCTTCCAATTTTAGATTACACTTCAGACGGAAGTTCAAGTATAACTACAGATGCCAAAATGACCAAGGTTGTTTATAGCGGTATTATCAATGTAGATGCTACTACAAAAAGAGGAACGACATACAAAATTAGATTAACGAATCATATTCGTAATATAATCAAGAATGCAACTGTAGCAAACGTGAGATTAGGTTTGGTGGTTACGGGAGATATCAATACAATAACTTCAAGCAAATTAAAACTAAAAAACACCGTTATCTCAGATGCGCCAAGAGCTTCAGTGATGAGTCCGTTAGGGACCATATTATTTGGAGGGAATTCAAGTTCGAATATTCCGGCTGGAAAAAAACTACAACTTGAAATTTACTACACGAAACCAAATTAATAAATAATATATGTGTGGAATTGTTGGATATATCGGTCATAGAGAGGCGTATCCTATTGTTATCAAGGGATTAAAACGGCTCGAATACAGAGGGTATGATAGTGCTGGTGTCATGTTATATGATGATGAAGCCGGTGTAAAAGTTTGTAAAACTAAAGGGAAGGTTTCAGATCTTGAAGCTAAAGTCAAAGATGATTTTAATATAAGCGGTACTATAGGAATTGGGCATACACGTTGGGCAACACATGGTGTGCCAAATGATGTGAACTCTCATCCGCACCTTTCTAATTCTGGAGAATTGGTAATTATTCATAATGGTATCATTGAGAATTATGCACCACTTAAAGAAGAATTAATCAAAAGAGGGTATACTTTTAAATCAGATACAGATACGGAGGTTTTAGTAAACTTAATCGAAGAGGTTCAAAAAAAGGAAGGATTAAAATTAGGTAAAGCAGTTCAGATTGCTTTAAATCAAGTTGTAGGTGCGTATGCAATTGCTGTTTTTGATAAAAAAAATCCAAACGAAATTGTTGCTGCGAGATTAGGTAGTCCTTTGGCTATTGGTGTTGGAGAAGGAGAGTATTTTATTGCTTCAGATGCTTCGCCTTTTATCGAGTATACCTCTAATGCAATTTATCTTGAAGATGGTGAAATGGCAAATATCAGATTGCACAAACCTCTTAAAGTTAGAAAAATTAAAGATGACTCTTTAGTAGATCCTTACATTCAGGAACTTCAAATGAATTTGGAGCAAATTGAAAAAGGAGGTTACGATCATTTCATGTTAAAAGAGATTTACGAGCAGCCAAGTGTTATAAAAGACACTTATAGAGGCAGACTTCATGCAAATGAAGGAATTGTTCAGATGGCTGGTGTTGAAGATAATTTGGAAAAATTTCTTAACGCTGACAGAATAATCATTGTAGCTTGTGGTACTTCATGGCACGCAGGTTTAGTAGCAGAATATATTTTTGAGGAGTTTACGCGTATTCCTGTAGAGGTCGAATATGCTTCTGAGTTTAGATACAGAAACCCAATTATAAACAAAAACGACGTTGTTATTGCAATTTCTCAATCTGGAGAAACGGCAGATACGATGGCGGCTATTAAGTTGGCAAAAGAAAACGGTGCTTTTGTATTTGGTGTTTGTAATGTTGTTGGATCTTCTATTTCAAGAGAAAGTCATGCAGGTGCTTATACACACGCAGGTCCTGAAATTGGAGTAGCATCTACTAAAGCATTTACAACTCAAATCACAGTTTTAACGATGATCGCATTGCGATTAGGTAAGGCTAAAGGAACTTTGTCAAATACTGATTTTCATACCTATCTGCAAGAATTAGAAATTATTCCTGAAAAAGTAGCAGAAGCTTTAGAAACTAATGACAGAGCAAAAGAGATTGCTGCAGCTTTTAAAGATGCACCAAACTGTTTGTACCTGGGTCGTGGTTATAATTTTCCGGTGGCGTTAGAAGGAGCTTTAAAACTTAAAGAGATCTCTTATATTCACGCCGAAGGTTATCCTGCAGCAGAGATGAAACACGGTCCAATTGCTCTTATTGATGAGCACATGCCGGTTATCGTGATTGCACCTAAACAAGGGCATTATGATAAAATTGTAAGTAACATTCAGGAGATTAAATCAAGAAGTGGTAAAATTATTGCAGTAGTTACCAAAGGTGATACTCAGGTTCGTGAGTTAGCTGATTATGTTATTGAGATCCCTGAAACTTCAGATGCGTTGTCTCCATTAATCACAACGATACCTTTGCAGTTACTTTCGTACTATATTGCTGTAATGAGAGGTTGTAATGTAGATCAACCCCGTAACTTGGCAAAATCAGTTACGGTAGAATAAATAGATTAAAATATTTAAATAGTAAAAAGCGATCGCCACGGCGATCGCTTTTTTTGTGTTCTGTTTTTTTTGTTTTACTTCAATAAAAATGACTTTTAATTATAATCAAGGTATAATTTAGATCATAAGGAAAGTTGGGTTTGTATTGATGTTTTCCATCAAAAGAGAGTGAGTAATATATAAGAGATCGAATTAGTGAGAGATGATGATTTTTTTTAAAGTTTTGAAAAGAATAGATTATTTTCTATCATTAAGGTTGATGAAAGATGTCTAAAAGGATATCAAACAAAATAAGAATTGATAAAATTATAAAATGAAAAAAAATACTTACAGGATTATTTATATTAAGTAATTTACTTCTTGTAAATGCTCAAACTACAACGTTTAATAATGTTATTGTAGGATTAGATGATCCGGCGTTAGGTGTAAATATCAAAACCAATTTTCCTGGGTATAATGGTACTTGGATCAGAGGTTATTTTATTTCTAATGAAACAGGAACTCAGCATTAATTTTCGATGGGGGCTAACGGAAAATCAGTAAATGGAGTTTCTAGTTTTGCCAATGGTTTTATTGGAGCTGACTGGTGAAATCAATTTATGTCATTTTTGGCTAATGGAAATATAGGTATTGGAACTATTGATCCTATGGTAAATTTGCATGTTAAAAGTCAAACAGCTCATTTACGTTTAGAGTCAGCCAATGCTATGTATAATGCATCAGTTCAATATTTTAGGGGTGCTCAATATCGTTGAGAACTAGGAATGGGTATATCGTCTGGACCAAGTTTTGAATTATATGATAGAATGAACAATAGGTTTTCTTTCGTAGTAAATCCTAAGGGTAATTTTGGCATTGGCACAACAAACCCAGACTCAAAACTTACTGTTGCCGGAAACATTCACGCACGCGAAGTAAAAGTAACGGTTAGTGCAGGTGCAGTTCCTGATTATGTTTTTGCAAATGATTATAAACTAAAATCGCTGGACGATGTAGAGAAGTATATCAAACAAAATAGCCATTTGCCCGAAATACCATCGGCTCAGGAAATAGAAAAGAATGGGTTGATGCTGGCAGAAATGAATCTGAATTTGCTTAAGAAAATGGAGGAAATGACGCTTTATATGATTGAGCAAAATAGAGAAATTAAAAACTTAAAAAAAGAAAACGAAACTCTTAAAACTTTGTCGGACAGGCTTTCCAGGGTTGAAAAGGAATTGTCGAAGAAATAAAGTGCCGTTTTCTCACTACTACAAATGTTAAAAAAGCGAAATTTAGGTCTCGCTTTTTTTTATTATCATATTTTTTTTCTTACTACTGTATTTTTATTAAATCCGCATTATTTTGATTAAAAATAATATGTATGCATAGTAATTTAGGCTCTGTAACTTTAATATTTGATTTTAATTTAATAAATCTATTTAGTGAATAGTTAAAATTGTAACTAATTTTATAGAGAT
>NZ_MUGS01000108.1 GCF_002222055.1 Flavobacterium araucananum | reverse complement strand
AAGGCAATTGCAAAAAAAGCCCCAATAGTGCCAGTCCATGTGCTTCAGTAATGAAACTTGCCGATTGGAAAGATGTAGGGACAGTATATTTTCAGGACAAATTTCCGTTACTTCTTAAAAGTACCATAAAATGCGAATATGGAGGTGTTGATGTTACAATTACGGATTCGGCACAACGTAACGTGATCGAAAAAATTGATACTACAGGCGCGCCTGTGCCTAGTGTTGTTAAGACAGAGCCTTATAAATGTACTCACTGCGAAGAAGAAATTACTTCTGAATTTTTGAGAAAAACAATAGGTGCTAAAAAATTATCGTCAAAACAGGCGGAGATAATAGACTTGTTTTTGCCTTACCTGAATAAATATAGAAAAAACTTTGGGTTAGATACGTGTTTACGTAAAGCTCACTTTCTTTCCCAGATTGGGGTTGAAAGTGCAAATTTTACAACTTTTTCTGAATATGAAAATTATTCTAATCCACCCGGCATTTTTAGTTCAAGTCTCATACAAATAAATAGTACTATAGTTAGCTCATTGAAGGATAATCTTACTTCAATATTCAAAATAATTGATGCAAAAGGAGAAGTAATTATTAAAACAAACGATGAACTAAAAACACTTCTTCTTAAAGACAAGCCATCAATTGTTGATAAAGAGCTATATGCAGCTTATAAAGGTGAAAAGGATTCAAAGGACAAGAAAAAATATAATGATAAATTAATTAAAGAAATATTAAAGACTGATAAAACAGTTGATTATAAAATTTACTTAAAGTCGCATTCACACTTTGGAATTCCTTTGATGTCTAGAGCTTATGCTCCTTATGTTGGAGATAAGAGAGGTTTAGGGAACGGAGACGAACTAACTAGAGATGGATGGAAATTTAAAGGACGAGGATTAAAACAACTAACGGGAAGAGGTAATTATCTGAATTTTACTAATTATAGAAATAAAAACACCTTTACTGACGATACTTCAGGACAAATAGATTTTACGGCTGAAAAAGATGGAAGCCAACTAAAAGGGAACTATTTAAAAATATCAGATGATGCAATGTACGCAACACAATCTGCACTATATTTTTGGAATGATGGGACAAAGAAAAATAAAAAATTTGCTAAAGAACATGCTGATAATGATGATATTGAACTTGTCATAAAATGCGTTAATGAATATGATGGCAAAGATGGAAAAAATAACAGAAGAGCAAATTTTAAAAGAGCTAGAAAAGAAGGCGTTTTTGATATTAATAGACATTATAAACTTATGTTAGAAAATGGTGACGATAAACAAAAAGAAGAAGCAAAAAACTATTTAGAAAAGCAAAAAAATAATGGCGATGAAGAGGCTACAAAAATTCTCGAAGAAGAGGAAAAAAAGAATCCTACAAAAAAAGAAGAAGTAAAATCTAAAAAGAAATGATAAACAAATTTATAGCATTAGGACTTGTATTTTTTGCAATTTCAGTAAATAGTCAAAATCTTAGAATTTTAAAAGACTCTGTACTTGTAGATTCTAGCTTTTTTATAATTGAAGAATTAAAAATTAATTCAAATATTGAAAAGGCAAGCAATAAAATATATTCAATTACGCAGAATACTTATGAAATATTTGACAAACCTTTTGTAGGGAAGCCTGAGGAAAGGATTAAAATGAAAAAAGATACGATCTCTTATCGCATTTTGAAAAATACTTTAAGAGAATCTAATTCAGGATTTGAACATTATGAAATTTACTATGATAAAAATAATATCATTAATATTTCTATTGCAATACAATCTTATGGTTCACCATGGGAAGCAATTCATTATTATTGTTTTGAATTAAACAATGGTAAAAGAGTTGGAATAAATTTATTTGTAGATCAACAATTACTTTTAAAAAAAATTGGAAAGAAATTAAAGTACCAAGATATTAATTTG
>NZ_MUGS01000107.1 GCF_002222055.1 Flavobacterium araucananum | reverse complement strand
CGTTGGGTGTAATTAATTTTAACACATAGAAACATAGCTTTTGGATCTTTAAAAAAAGGCATTTCACTTGTTTAAAATGCACATAGCCTGGCTATGTGAAAGAAATGTATTTCTTTTGGCATTCTTTTTGGCTAAAAAAATCTATGTTTCTATGTGTTAAATATATATTTTTTGACCCAAGCGAAGCGAACAGACGAAGTAATTACACCCAACGGGTTAAAAAATATAAAAAATGCTAAACCTTACGGTTTAGCATTTTTTTTTAAGAGCCTTAAATTAAGATTAATTATTGAACAATCAGCTTTTTTGAAATAGTAAAAGCACCAGAGCTAATCGTAACAACATATATTCCCGCAGCTAAATTATGATTGATTTTTCCTGATTTATCGAGTTTGCTAATCAAAACCTTTCTTCCGTTTATATCAATAACCGTTACTGTTGCTACATCACCAGCTTTTAATTCCGGCAAGACCACATTAAATTCATTATTGGTCGATGGGTTTGGATAAAGGCTAACTGCCGCATTATTCCCGGCTGTTACTTCATCTTCAATAACTCCAATCTTTTTAGATGTCGAAGTACTTTGAAATTGCCACTGTGCACTTTCCCAATTGTTTTGTGCTCCGGCATATTGAGCAGAACCATTTAGGTTTTCGATATGGATCATACTTCCTGTTTGCCATCTGTTTTTAATTCTTACCCATGTAGCGTCAACATTTTCGTTAGACCATTGTGCACTATACCAACCAGTTGATCCGGCAGTACATTGTACCGCTCCTGTCAGGTTTTCGATATGCATTATATCTCCCGTACCTACATTTTTTAAGATAAAATAGGTGGCATCGACAGCTACTTTTTCCCATTTATAATTATTATTCGCAACATTTGCCCCATATCCTACATTGTTTCCCGCATCATACAAATAGTTATTGGTCCACTTATTTTTTATGGTAAAATAGTTTCCTGTAGCGGTACTTATCGTGATTGCAGCAGTTGTTGTTTTGGCGCCATCCTGAGTGGTTACCGTAATCGTCGCTGTTCCGTTAGCAATTGCTGTTACTAAACCTGCCCCACTTACAGTTGCAACACCTGTATTATTAGAGCTGTAAGTAACGGTTTTGTTTGTTGCATTGGCAGGCGCAACAGTTGGCGTTAATTGTTGTGTTGCACCAACGCTCAAATTCGCTGTTGTTGGCGTAACGGTAACTCCTGTTACAGGAACAGATGTGGTGGAACAGCCAGAACCTGGTGTCCATGAAAATGTACCAATTGCACTTGTTTCTTCATTAGACGAAGCATTACCTCCTCTATTAGAATAATTCATATTGCAATAGGTACCATTTCCGGCAGGAGAACCTGCAATAAGTACAAAAAAGCCTCTGCCCCAGTTTCTGTTTAGGGCATTATTATTTGGATATTCTTTACCTGTCCCGTTAACCGTTATATCTTTGAAACTAAGATTATAAATACCGTCTCCTGATCTTTTGCTTATCGAAATCGCATCATTTCTGGAATCTAAAATATCGATATTATAAAGCTGAACATTTTTTACCTGACTTCCGGCATTCGTAGCGCTAAAAATATCTACCGCAGCCACCGGATTATTATAAGTATCATTAAAAGTTCCGCATGTACTTACTGTAATATCATGAATTTCATGCATCCCGTCATTGTTAAATGGCGCTCCGGGAAAATTATTACTAACTCTGATACCCGCTTCGAGGTTGTCTTTTATAATTAAATTGTAAGCTTTATTATTTTTTCCGCCATAAATAGCAAGACCACAGGCACGCCAGCAGTTCTCTGAAGTATTGTACCTAAAAGTATTGTTGATACATTCCAGTCCGTCTGCAGACCAGATCGCCTGATCGTCATCGCCATTGTTTCTAAAATTACAATGCTCAACTACTGAATTGGCAGTTCCTTTGCAAAGATTAATTCCATCTGCATAATTATTTCTAAAACGACAATGTGATACTGTAAACCCATCGGCAATTGCAGGACCTCCCACATTATATTGTGCAATCCAGGCACCACATTCAAAATGTTCTGCCCAAATGTTTTTTACCGTCGAACCTGATGTAAAAACACCATTGATGGCTTTATAAGAATTACTTCTCGAAGCTGAATTTGTGGTGAGATAAAGATCCGTAAATGAAATATTGCTTGCATTAGCCCTTAATCCTCCGTTGCCACTGCTGGTATTGGTAAAATTAAGCTGAGTATACCACATTCCGGCACCTACTAACGAAGTGTTTGCTGTACCAAAATACAATTCCCTGTTCACATTAAAAACACCACTTGGTACAAATATTTTTTTACCTCCGTTTGCATCGATAAAAGTTTGGAGATCACTGCCGTTTCCGGTATAAGTTACAGAACCTGCAGGAGCCGTAACCGCTGTTGGAACCGGTTCCAGCTCTGCAAAATCCAAATGAATAGTACCCGACTCTCTTACTAATCTTAACGTTCCGGAAGCTGCTATTTTTGCAGGAAGTTTATAACGCACTTCGTCAAATCGCATTCTTGGATTTTGATTTGTAATACCGTTATTATTTGGATTTCCGTTACTCCACAAATATTCCCACGACCAGGTCGAAGTCAGCGTAAGTGTCGTAATTTTTGTGGTTCCGTTGTACACGCCCAAAGTCCCGGTTTGCCCGTCAGGAACACTGTAGCGAATTACAAGTCCATCGGCAGCTTCTGTAACGGTCCATTGAACTGTGGCATTTGTCGCAGACATATTGACACATTGCTGGTCTGAAGCTTCAGACTGAAGATCTGCCTGAACGTATGATTTTGATGTAGTTGTACTACCATTAGACAATTGCCCCAAGTTTGCTTCATACCTTTTGTAAGCGGCATCATAATAACCACGCTGTGCAGATAAAGTTGAGGTTAATAGTACAAAAAAGAGCCAAAGCAGGACGCTTAATCTATCTCTTTTAAAAAAAATAACATGTAATTGTTCCTTCATAATTTCGGTTTTTTAAATTAGTTTTTTCCTACAATTAGGGTATAACGAAACTAGACTTAAAGGAGAAATTAAAAAAAAGATGAGTCAAAAATCAAGATATATACAACGATTTCGTTATATCAATTAACTAATAATCAAATACTTATATTTTTATTCAAAATAAAAAATCAAGAATAAATATAGATGAGAAGTCTGTAATTTAAGAGCAATTAAATAAGATTATCAAAAAAATTATCACGCTTTTTTACAGATTCTCTTTTCTCAAAATAATAATAAAAAATGCTTGTCAAGGATTTATAGACCTCAATTTGTGCCTTTAGGCACTAATATAGTGGCAGAAAACATCAATTAGAATCAAATTAGCATGCCGTAGGTAAGCAATAGTTCTCTTTTTGTCGCATACCAACGGCACGCCAATGAATTTTAAATCTAATGACTACAAATATTTAGTGCCTAAAGGCACACATACCTCCCAAAAAAGTATCACAATAAAGCCTTAAAGAGGGGGATTAATGCCATTATATTTCATCATTTTTCTTTAACTTAGCACAGTAAATCTTAAATGTAAGATTAAAACAAACGTTATTTTTCTGCAAAGAACTGACTGAAAAAGCATTACTTTTTTTTCTCTTACTTTTTTCAGGAAAAAGCATTTTTCTAATAATTTTAGTTAATTGAAAACTATGAACAAATTTGATTTTGGAATTGTAGGACTTGGTGTAATGGGCCGCAACTTACTTTTGAATATTGCAAGCCATAACTTTGCGGCAGCAGGTTTAGATTTAGATACTGAAAAAGTCAATTCTCTTCAACAAGAAGCTGATGCTGACCATACCATTGAAGCAACTACAGATGTAAAGCATTTTGTGGGGCTTATTCAACAACCAAGAGCTATTATGCTGCTGGTTCCTGCGGGAAAACCTGTAGACAGCGCAATAGCAAGTTTGCTCCCGCATCTGGACAAAGGAGACATTATAATTGATGGTGGTAACACTTATTTTACGGATACGGACAGACGATTTTTGGAATTATCTGCTAAAGGGATTCATTTTTTTGGAATGGGAATTTCCGGAGGGGAAAAAGGAGCAAGATTTGGTCCTGCAATGATGCCTGGCGGGGACCAGAAAGCATACGAGAGACTTCGCCCTATTTTTGAAGCCATTGCTGCAAAGGTAGATGGAGAACCTTGTGTAGAATATTTAGGAAACGGATCTGCCGGAAACTATGTAAAAATGGTGCACAACGGAATCGAATACGGAATCATGCAACTGATCTCTGAGGTTTATGACCTGATGAAAAGAGGGTATAATCTGGACGAAGATACGATCCAGAAAACTTTTGAAGAATGGAATCAAACCAACGATCTTAAATCGTATTTGATCGAAATTACCGGAAATATACTCAAACAAAAAGACGAAGATGGCAGCAGACTGATCAATAAAATTTCGGACTGGGCAAAATCTAAAGGTACAGGAAAATGGACATCTCAAAACGCAATGGATCTGCAAGTGCCGGTTCCTACAATCGATGCAGCAGTTGTCATGCGTGATATGTCTAAAACAAAACCGGAAAGAATCGAAGCCGCTACTAAACTGGTCTGGAATGCTCCCGAAAATACTGCAAGTACAAGCGAAGCAATTGCTGCATTAAAATCGGCTTTGTACTTTTCTATTGTAGTAACTTATGCACAAGGATTGGCACAGCTTCATACGGCTTCTAAAGAATATAATTACGGATTAAATCTGGAAACTGTTGCCAAAATATGGCGTGGTGGCTGTATTATTCGGGCTCATGCTTTAGAAGATTTTAGAAAAGCATTTGCTGCAAAAGCAGATTTACCTAACTTACTTTTGGATAACGGAATCGCTTCAAAACTAACCCACAATCAGGCAGGAATAAGAACTGTTGTGCAATTTGCCGTGCAAAAAGGATTACCTGTAGCAGGACTTATGAACTCATTGGCTTATTTTGATGCCTACCGATCTGAGAATCTTCCAACAAATCTTATTCAGGCACAACGCGATTATTTTGGGGCACATACCTACGAACGTATTGATACCGAAGGTGTTTTTCATACACAATGGTCTGAATAAAGAACTTTAAGCAACACAACATACAAAAATGAATAAGTTCAAAAATATAAATCCTACCATCATTGTAATTTTTGGAGGAACCGGAGATCTGGCAAAAAGAAAACTCTTTCCCGCATTTCAAAACCTGTACCTTGACGGGCGTATGTCTGATAAGTTTCAGATTATCGCACTGGGAAGAGCAGAAAAAAGCGAGGAAGAATTTCGTAGCTATGTCTTAGAAAATTTAGAGACATTTTCGAGAAAAAAAGGTACTGATGATCCGGAAACCCAAAAGTTTCTTTCTCACATTACTTACCAAAGTCTTGACATTGACAAAGAAGAATCTTACCACAGACTGAACGAAAAGATAAATGGAATAGATGCGGCTTTTGGAGAACGTGCCAATCGTCTTTTTTACCTTTCTATCACGCCATCGTTCATAACTACAATCTCAGGTAATATTAACAAAATTGGTCTTGCTTCAAACCCTAAGCAGGATCGTATTATTATCGAAAAACCTTTTGGTTACGATAAAAGTTCTGCAATTGAACTGAATGTAATGCTTTCGCAGACTTTCAAAGAAGAACAAATTTACAGAATCGATCATTATTTAGGCAAAGAAACCGTTCAGAACATCCTTGCTTTCCGTTTTGGAAATTCGATGTTTGAGCCTTTGTGGAGTCGTAACTTTATTGATTTTGTTCAAATTACGGTAGCCGAAGAAGTTGGTGTAGAAGAACGTGGCGGATTTTATGAAGGAGTTGGTGCCTTAAAAGATATGATCCAGAACCATTTACTTCAAATTCTCTGTATGACAGCTATGGAAGCACCCGCTTCACTGGAAGCAGATGATATTCGAAATCGAAAAGCAGATGTTTTAAAATCTATTCGTCGCATCAAACCGGATGAAGTGGATCATTATATTGTAAGAGGTCAGTATGATGCAGGAGCTATAAAAGGAAATCCTGTTCCGGGATACCGTCAGGATAAAGGAATTGCTCCTGATTCGAATACGGAAACTTATGTGGCGATGAAAATTTATCTCGATAACTGGAGATGGCAGGGCATCCCGTTTTATTTGCGCACCGGAAAAAGAATGGAAGAAAAACAGTCTTCGATTATCATACAGTTTAAGCCCGTTCCGCACTCCGCATTTTCGTATGGAAAAGAAGGTATGACACCCAACAGGCTTATTATCAATATTCAGCCAGCAATGGATATTAAGTTGCAATTCATGACCAAAAAGCCCGGTTTGTCACTTTCGCTGGAACCTGCAGAAATGATTTTTGATTATTTCTCCTGCTCTACAATGTCGCCTGAAGCTTATGAAACTCTAATTGCCGATGCCCTCGCAGGAGATCCTACCCTATTCATGAGATGGGATCAGGTCGAACAAGCCTGGGATGCTATAGATACCATCCAACAAGTATGGAAAACTACAGCACCAACCAATTTCCCTAATTACAAAGCAGGAAGCTGGGGACCTGAAGAAGCTGACGAGTTATTGGCGCGCCAGGGACACTCCTGGATTCCAAACACACAAAATATTAAAAAAGAAGCAACTGCTGATGATACAGATATACAATAATACAGAAGAAATTAATACGGCAGCAGCAAACCTTTTTGTGGCAGCTGCACAAAAAGCAATTGCCGAAAAAGGCAAATTTACAACCGTACTTACGGGAGGTTCATCTCCTGCCGGAATTTATAAATTATTAGCTTCAGACCAATACAAAAATAAAATAGACTGGAGTAACGTTTTTATATTCTGGGGCGACGAACGCTGGGTGCCTCTTACTGATGATCTTAGTAATGCAAAAATGTCTTATGCAACCTTATTAAGCCACGTTCCTATCCCACAAGATAATATTTTTGAGATGTATGCAGCCGGTGTAACACCCGAAGATTATGCTGTAAGCTACGAACAATCTATAAAAAAAGTGTTGGGCAATGAAGGCAAATTTGACCTTATCTTGTTAGGTATGGGAGATGACGGACACACAGCATCACTTTTTCCTGGTCAGACAGTTTTAGACGAACAAAATAAGTGGGTTGCTGCCTACTATCTTGAACCTCAAAAAATGCACCGCATTACGCTGACGGCACCACTAATAAACAAAGCCGATAAAATTATTGTAATCGCTTTTGGAGAGAAAAAAGCACCTGCCTTAAAAGAAGTAACCACCGGAGCCTACAATCCTGCAACTTACCCAATGCAGTTGATTAAACCCGTAACCGGAGAATTATTATTTCTTGTAGATAAAAGTGCAGCGGGTATGAATTAAGAAAGTACTTACAGACCAAAAAAAAAGTTTATGCTTTACAGCATAAACTTTTTTTTTATAAAATCTATTTCGATTACATTTCGTTCAAATCATTGAACTCGTGTAATGATTTTAATGTGCTTTCGTAAAATAAAATCGCAGCAATAAGATTTCCTTTATCAGAGTAAGGCATCATTTTTCTTTGAAAATCTACTGTAGTATCTAAGAATGTTGTAGTACCAACTGCCTGTGCATCTAATACTTTTTTATGCTCACTATCGTCCGGAATACCTAAATCTGCCATAGTAACACCCGGTTTAGTAACCAAAGCGATGTAAGGAAGCGTTTTCACTAATACTTTGATACGCTCAATGTACAACTCCAAAAGTTCTCCTTTTTGCATACCGCTCAATTCTTTTTGATCATGGTATTTACGGATTAGAGCTGTTGTACTGATAATACTTCTGGGAGCATTTTTTGCTTGTGCTGAAATAGCGCCTGTTGTCAAGAAGAAAAGGACACTTAGTAAAATAATTTTGCTATTCATTTGATGAATGTAATTGGTTGTTGATAAAAACAAAAATATATAAATTAACTTAAATTGCAACTTTATTGATTTCTTTTTTTTTATTTTTTTTAACAATTAGTATTATACCGTTCTATTCGCCTGTTTATGTACTGGTATAACGACTACTTTAAAAAGAAATCATATCGGGATTTACCCTCTTTCAAAGAAATTTTATGACTTTATAATTCTAAAACGTCCCGGATATTTTATCCAGATACTTTTTTTGTTGCCATAATAATCCATAAAATCTTCGCAGACAAAAACGGCATGTGCTGTTGACCACGCTACAACTCCGCAAAATTCACTTCCGGATTCTCTCTTTAACTTTAGTATTTGTTTTCCTTTTTCGAACCCTAAATACTTATAGATTGTTGGGGTATAAACGGCACCATCTTCTAAATCTTCTAACGCTCTCTCAAAAGTTGCTTCCTTATTGATAATTTGCTTGTATTTTGCCATTACTGCGTAGGTCAGGATCGCGTATTCTGTTATTTTTTCGCTCTCACAGTTGTCTTTGATGTATATAAAGTCGGCAGATAACTTTGCTTTATTTATTTCGTCCTCTTTAAGATTAAAGGTTGCATTATTTTTTAAGGTAATTTTTAGTAAACCATCATTTATTTTTTCAGTTACAAAAAGACTGTCTAATCCATAAACATTTAAAGAAGCCTTAATAAAAGCAATCGAGGAACAATTGGTACGTTCTCCTTGCTTAAAGCTTTCAAATATTTTATCTGAACTTAATTGTGCGTAAGAATTTGTACAGACAAACATTAAAAATAAAAAAATTGAAGTAACAGATTTCATTGTCTTTAGATTTTATAATTGTTTCCCAACTGATTTTTCAGGAAGATATAGATTTTACAAATCTATAAAAATCATGTCATAGTTTTTTTTTTACTTCAACTTTTATCAAAAATTAAAAATAACACTTTATTTCAAGAGATATAGATTGAAGATTAACAATTAAAGATTTCTGATTTGGTGTTGCTAAATACGAATATCACCTATTTT
>NZ_MUGS01000106.1:9601-12828 GCF_002222055.1 Flavobacterium araucananum | reverse complement strand
AAAGTGAGCTTTTCAAAATTTTTAAATTTCTCCTTTTAAAAAATTTTTGCACCATAATCGATTTTTCTATACCTAGATTAACAGACACGAAACTTTTAAAATTTGAAGATATTCGGCTTACATCACTATCTGAATCCATTAAGATTAGATAAAAACCTTTTGTATAATTAGTAATCATATAAACTTTATTTAATTAATAAGTAGGAAACTTGTGGAATTTGTTAATATATTGATATGGATTTAGTTCTTCAAAGTGACCATTATTAAATATAAACTTAAGATGTTTTTCCATCTCCTGTACTTAACTTAAATAATCTTGCTTTTTTATCTTCCAGCCTGTTAAAATAATTATCCCAATATCGAGGTCTATCGTAGTTTGCTATTATTTCTCCCTTTTTTAATTTCCATAAAAATAAAAGGCGCATCATAATCCCCCCTTTTACTTTCAGAAAAGTCATCTGTATATTCATAATAAAATGGTGCATCATTCATATCGTCCTTTTTTGATAAGATACTAAATATCACTTTATCAGAATTATTTTTGACATGTAAGTCCCGTGTATCTACTTTATCACACGAGCAAAAATTAATTAAAAGAAAAACAGAAAGAAAAGCTTTAGCTTTTGGCATCGTTTAAAGTTTTAGATGATGATATTGTTTGCATTTAATGAAAAAAATGCGCAAAATCAGATACTTCTCTACTACTTGAACTGGAATCTTAAAGAATGCAAAGAACTTCATTATTATTCTTTTGATAAAATTATTTTCGATAATTATTATTCTTCAATATGATTGAAATATATAATCAAATAAAATCAACCCTAAAATAATACCTTAATAATTAAATAACATGTTTTCTTAATAACTGCGGTTATATTAGTAAATGTTTTTATAAATTTGCAATCTTGTATTGAAACCCGTTATTTTCAATTCAAAATTATGACTTTCACATAATTACGTAAGAGTCTTTATCCAAAAATTATAGTATAACAATAATTAAATCCAATGTTTAAGAAAAACAAAACCCAAATTCTAATTTTTATTCTTTTCAGTTTATTTTTTTCCATCAATTCATTTTCTCAAAAAAATATTTATGCCGGAATTGAAATCGGACGCCGAGCAATAAAAACTTCAGTTCTTGAGGTAAATAATATCAAGAAAGCTGACTATAAAATTCTCTATTTCTCGAATGACAGAATTAGTCTTGCGGAGCATATAGCCAGTTACGGGGAACTTCCTCAGGATGATATCAACAAAATTAGTAGTATAATTGTTGATCAATTGCAGAAAATAAGAGCCGAATTTAAAATTCCTGAAGNNCTACTCTAACTAGCAAAAGCTTTGATATCATTAACGTTGATGAAGAAGCTAAAATACTAGTTAAGGGTGCAATACCTCCTGTAGATTATTCTAATGCTTTATTGCTTGATATTGGTGCACAAACTACCAGAGGTGGTTACATCGATGAGCTTAAAGACAACAAATTGGAGTTTATCCCTCTTGAACTTGATTTTGGTACAATGACACTTACTGATGCCGTAAAAAAAACGGTTGTAAATCCAAACCAAGTAAATGATATGTCAACCTATCAGGAAAAGTCTTTTGATTTTAACCCGGTTCTACGCAAGAAAATAAAAGAATTACTTGACGCAAATCCTCCTATATTAAAAAAAGAAAAAGTCTATTTATCCGGAGGAGCAGTCTGGGCATTTGCAACTCTATACTTTGATGAGAATGTTAAGGATCACTATATTTCCTTTAACCTGGAAGATGTTGTCAATTATGATGCAGTCCTAAAAAATAATTTCAATAAGTATAGTAATCTTTCTAAAACCAATAAAGAAGCTGCCAGAGTTTTGAGTACTTATGACCAGAAATATCTAATTTCTGCAAATAATATACTTGTAAACTTTTTGGAAAGTATTCCAAATTTAGAGACAAAGAAAATATACTTTGTTAAGGAAGGGCAAGTAATCTGGCTTATCTCCTATATTGCAGATCGTTCTAAAAAGGTAAATACTAATTTTTAAGCATCTGCTTCACCATTCTTAAAAAAAGAAGCCGTCTCATTTATATTTGAGACGGCTTTTTTATGATTATAATTTAAATTTCTTATCGCATAACTGTTATGCTTTTATTGGAGGCGTTCCTTCAGCGTTTGCTACAACAACATCTATTTGAACTAATGCGTCTTTAAGCAAAGCAGATACTCCAACTGTTCTTCGTGCCGGAGTACCGTTTGGAAAGAATTTGGTATAAACCTGATCAACAGCATCAATGTCTGCGATATCTTTAAGGAACAAATTTACTTTGACCACATCGTCCATAACATGGCCGATACTTTCTAAAATTGCTTTGATATTTTTTAAACATTGTTCAGTCTGCTCTTTTACACCACCAGCTACTATTTTATCCGTTTTTGGATCCAAAGGCAGTTGAGCCGAAATGTGATTGTAATGAGAAAATGCTACTGTTTGTGTCGATAAAGAACTTTTTGGGGCATTATTAGTATTATTGGCGTTTATAACGATTCCGTGTCTGTCTTCGATAGCTTGTGGCGGTGTACCATCTCCGTGAGAAACTACTGCTTCAATTTGTACCAAAGCATTCATAGGCAAACCTGAAGCTGCAATCGTTGTTCGTGCCGGAAAATAAGCTGTGGCTCTGGCAATAGCTGAGTCTGGAAAAAATGTTGTGTAAACTTCATTTACAGCTTCAATATCCGAGAGGTTTTTAAGAAAGATATTGATCTTAACAATGTCATCAAAAGGAACATCGATACTTTCTAATATTGCCTTGATATTTTTCAAGCATTGCCCTGTTTGTTGTTTTACATCACCTACTATCAATCTGCCCGTTTTAGGATCAATAGGCAATTGAGCCGAAAGATTATTGTAATGGGAGAATGATACCGTTTGGGAAGAAAGAGTGCTTACAGGTGCGTGTGCCGTATTATTTGTAAGCTTTACAAGATCACCTGATTGTGGTGCATTTGTAATGGTACCTTCACCGTTTGAAACAAGCGCTTCTATTTGTACCAGTGCATCCAGAGGCAAAGCTGCAACTGCAACTGTCGTAAGTGTAGGAACATAGGTTGAAAAGAACGTTTTATAAACTTCGTCTACAGCATCAACATCTTTAATATTCTTAACAAATACAGTGATCCTGACAACATCGCTCATAACATGGTCGATACTCTCTAAAATTGTTTTAATATTTTTAAAACA
>NZ_MUGS01000106.1:0-9596 GCF_002222055.1 Flavobacterium araucananum | reverse complement strand
GCCGAAAGATTATTGTAATGAGAAAAAGCTACGGTTTGCGAATATGGACCGATACTTTTGGGAGCATTTTGAGTATTTCGTGCTAATAACGAATTTACTTTATTTGAAATCATTTTGTTCATTATTTACCTAATTAATAATTTGGGCTATTTTAAGTTTCGCTTAAATCAAAAATATTAAGCGCCTTATTTTACCCGAATCAAAATTATTATTATCACGATTTATAATCACTCACAATAAGACATCAAAATATAATTATAAGACTTTTCTTATTTATTATAAATACAAAAGCCACTCCGTAAGAAGTGGCTTTTGTATTGCATAATTGACTTGAATCAATACGAAAAATCTATTTTTATTTTACAATTTTTATTGTTTTAGCCACTTTACCATCGCCATTTATTTTCAAGAGGTAAATTCCTTTTGATAAATTTTTTCCTGATAAATCTAGTTCTTCGGTACTTAAACCTTCACTATAATTTTTATTTCTAACCAAATTAGAAATTAAAACTCCTTTGACGTCATATAAATCAACAGTAAGATTAGCAGACTCTTCTAATTGTAAAGTCAAGGATGGATACTCATTTACAGGATTTGGGCTAATCGTAATTTCATTTGCTTTTTTAGAAAAATCAATTGTTGATAATAGCGTTGCCGTATTATTTATTCTTGTTATAACAAAACCTCCCTTATTTCCAGACATAACAATTTTATTATCGGGTTGAACAAGCATCGTTTGAAAGTAATCATGTCCTGGTCCAAAATTGGTAGTAAAATAACCATTCTTACCAAAAGAAGCGTTCAAAACGCCACTCAGACTATATGATTCTATACCAAAATTATAATCTGATGTAAGCCCTACGCCATATCCTACAAGTAAATCATTGTTGTGATCGATTGTAATATCGGTTGCAAAACTTGCAATGTTAGTACCAAAATCTCTTAAAATTTTACCGTTTACTCCAAAAGAAGTATCAGCAACACCATTTGCACTGTATTTTGATATAAAACCACAATATTTTACTCCGTCAAATGAGGAACCTCCAATATAAATATCATTGTTTTTTGAGATTACACATTTGTTCAATTGCGAAATTTGTCTATAATCTTCTTCGATACGTCCGGTTCCGTTTGGCCCAAAACTCTTTATAATTTCACCATTACTACCGTATTTTGCAATGACACAATCTAATCCGAAATTATTTCTTCCAACTGCTATAATATTTTCATTGTCTGTAAATTTCATATCTAGTATTTCTCCTCTCATAAGATCCGGAGTAAATACAAAACCATTTGTACCGTATGTTTGATCTAAACTTCCGTTGGTATTAAATCTGGCTAAACCAAAGGTACTATACCCCGGATCTTCTACAGATTCAAATGCACCGCCAACTACCATTTTACCATCTGCCTGAATTAGTAATGCATTTACAAATTGAGGATAGTCTAAGGTTTCGATTTTAATACCATCAGTATCAAAACTTGTATCTAAAGTTCCGTTTTCGTTGTATCTTACAATCATGATATCGCTGTAAACTACATTTTGTGACGGAACATAAGTACTGCCTGCAACTACAATTTTACCATCTTTTTGCAAGACTATACTTTGTGCAGTACAATGATTTCCAAACAAAGTAGTTACATAACCACCTGTACCAAAAGTGGTATCCAAAGCACCGTTGGGCAGATAGCGTGCAACTAAAAAGGAGGAACCGTCTAAGTAAGAATTGGAATTACCAACTACGATAATTTTTCCATCAGCTTGTAAAGCCGAATCATAGGCCTGATTGTTGCCCGGAACTCCGGTAAGCGTAATCACTTTACCTCCTGTTCCAAATGTTGTATCAAGTGTTCCGGCTTGCGAAAATGCCGTGTTTGACAATAATAATGTAAGCACAAAAGTGCCAATAAAAATGGGTAGAGTTCTTTTCATTCAATAGTTTTTTATGGTTTATTTATATCTCTAAAGCTAAAATATTGATTTTTTCAGGGCTAATTTAGTCGTAATTTACTTATTATCCTAATTGATTTGGAGATGATAAATGNNAAAAAAATGCGCAAAGATCAAAAGACCTTTGCGCATCACAAAAACAATTAACTCTTTGGAGAGCTAACTAATACTATTTTACTTTAAAAAATAATCGGCATCGATTAAATTATTTCCTGTATCATCATAAACAGCGTAGTTAAAGCCTCCCTGAATACAGTATGAGCCATATTCTCCTGCTTTGTTTAAGGCAATAAATCCTACCTGAATGTCTTTTAAATCTTTGTTTCGGTTCTTGGTTAATTTTACAATTCTTGCAACGGCTTCTTCACAGGCTTTTTGAGGAGATTTTCCTTGTCGCATTAATTCTACAACGAGGTGACAGCCAGAAATTCTAATGACTTCTTCGCCATGACCTGTTGCTGTTGCAGCTCCAATTTCGTTATCGACGTATAAACCGGCTCCAATAATTGGGGAATCTCCAACACGTCCGTGCATTTTAAAAGCCATTCCGCTTGTGGTACATGCACCCGAAAGATTTCCGTTGACATCCAGGGCAATCATACCTATTGTATCATGATTTTCGATGTTGGCAATTGGTTTGTATTTGCTGTCTTTGAGCCATTCTTTCCATTCTTTTTCAGACTCTTCTGTTAGCAGATTTTCTTTTTTAAAGCCTTGTGAAACGGCAAATTGCAATGCTCCGTCGCCAACTAACATTACGTGTGGCGTTTTTTCCATTACTGCTCTTGCAACTGATATGGGATGTTTTATATATTCTAAGCAGGCAACTGAACCTATATTGGCATTTTCATCCATAATACAAGCGTCTAACGTTACACGACCATCTCTATCCGGTCGTCCGCCATAACCAACACTTCTTTCTTTTGGGTCGGCTTCCGGGATTTTAACTCCTGCTTCGACAGCGTCCAGAGCAGTTCCTTTATTTTTTAAAACTTCCCAGGCCGCTTCATTTGCGGGGATTCCAAATCGCNNTTGCCACAGATTAAAGGATTCAAAAGGATTCCTTTATCTGTAAAAATCTTTCTTTTTGCCCCGAATTACACGAATTTACACAAATTATTATATGAATGGACGTGCGATACACAGGCGCTTTTATTAATAAAATTTTCAATCAACATAACCTAAAATCATTTTAATCTAAATAATCTGAGTCAAAAATTATCTGCAATGTAAATTTATAAAAATCTAAGCTGTATAAAGCAAACTTGTTGCTCCTAATAATGCTGCAATTTCATTATCTGTAGAAATAGAAACGCTGACTTCGCATCTTGCTTCTTTTATTTTTTTATTGAAAACCGGTAAGAAAAATTCACTTGCATTTGCAATTTTTCCTCCAATAATAAAACTGTCGGCAGAGAAATTTTCTAACCACGGAGTCACAATTGCGGCTAAATCTTCTCCCATTTTTCCGAATACCGCTATAGCCCATTCATCTCCTGTTTTTGCAAGATTAAAAAGCTCTAGACCATTGTTCAGTTTTTTTCCGCTTAAAGCAAAATAACCCGCTATAAGCCCGCGTACCGAAACATAATCTTCAGCGATTCCTTCTTTGTAGGGAACATCATATATCTCGCCATCTTTTGGAACCAAATTTCCTGTACTAATCGATTCGCCTTTGTCTATAAAACAAGCTCCTAGTCCTGTACCAAGTGTGATTGCCATTACTTTTTTAGAAAGATTTTCAGCATCTTTAAAAACTTCTCCTTTACCAAAACAAACGGCATCATTCTCGAAAAGAATCGGAAAATCATTGGAAAGATTTAGTTTGTCCTGAAATAAATCGCGAACATTTAATCCGTAAAAATGCTCATATTTAGACTGCCCTTTGATCCAGCAAACTCCATTAATATAATCAAACGGACCCGGCATACAAACCGCTAATCCTGTCGTGTTCTCGACTTTAGAGTTTTCGATAGAAGTACGAATTGCTTTTTCCCAAATAGTCATTACTTCATCTACTGGCAAATTAGAATCGAAAGACTCTTTATGCAACGAAAAATCAATCACTTTCATAGCTACAATATCAATAATTGCTGCGGTAATATGTGTACCTCCAATGTCTAATCCAACGGCATATTCTTTATTCATTCTTATTTTATTTTGAACATTTAAGGGATTAAAAAAGAATCGAATCTGACCTTTGATCTTCAATTCATACCTAACAGGTTTTAAAAACCTGTTAGGATACTAATCTCTTAATGGTAAATTTATTTTTAGATATTTTTGTCTTTTAAAATTTGAGGATAATGTATGCTGGTATGAACAATCATTTCGCCAAATAGTGTATTGGCCCACGCAAACCATTTACGGGTAAACTTGGTTACATCATCTTTATGAAAAGATTCGTGCATAAATCCTGTATCGGCATTTGTTTTGATCAGGTTGCTGATGCAGTGTTTTATTTCATTTTCATCTACACTTGTAATCGCTCTTAAAACAATACTCATTGGCCAGATTGTATCTGTTCCGGTATGTGGCCCGCCAACGCCTTCGCCTGCTTTTCCTTTATAGAAAAACGGATTATTTTCTGAAAGCACTACTTTTCTGGTATTCAAATAAAGCTGATTGTCCGGTTCTATCGCGCCTAAATAAGGCAGTGATAATAAAGATGGAACATTGGCATCATCCATCATATGAAAACTTCCGTAACCGTTTACTTCAAAAGCAATGATTTTTCCGAATTTTGGATGATCGATGATTCCGTTTTCTTCTAATCCTTTCTGAACTTGTCCTTGTAATTCTTTGGCTTTAGCCACTAAATTATCGTCTTTTAATGCCGGCAAAGAGAAAATTTCCTGAAGATATCCAAGCACTTCAATCGCAAACATATTACTCGGAATTAAATACCCAAACAGAGTACTATCATCACTTGGTCTAAAAGTCGAAACGATTAATCCGCAAGGTTTTACAGGATATCCGTAACCGCTCAACGGCACACCATCTGTAGCCCAAGCCGTAACTCTCTGAAAATTATACGGCCCTTTATCTGTCCAGCGTTGTTGTTCTTTGAAAGTTTGAATAACCAAAAGCATAGCTTCTTTCCACTTACTGTCGAACAAACTAATGTCTCCGGTTTCTTTCCAATAGCCGTGTGCCAGTCTTATTGGATAACACAAACTATCGATTTCCCATTTGCGTTCGTGAATACCGGGCTGCATTTTGGTCATGTCATTTTTCCATTCGCTTACCTGATTAAAATCTTTGTAAAAAGCATTCGCATACGGATCTAACAAAATACATTTGGTCTGGCGGTTGATTACTCCTTTTACCAATTCGGCCAGCTTTTTATCTTCTTTTACAAACGGAATATACGGCCAGATTTGCGCCGTACTATCACGCAACCACATGGCATCAATGTCTCCTGTAATGACATACGTATCCGGTTTGCCATCGATAATTTCAAAATCTACAGTGGTATCTAAAGTGTTTGGAAAACAGTTTTCGAACAACCAGGCCAATTCCGGATTTGCGATTTGTTTCTTGATTCTCACAATTGCTGCTTCAACTGCTTTACTCGTAAATTTTCTTTCGGCAAGCGGTGGTCTTTTGGTAATAAAATCTTTTAATGCAAAATTGAAAGCATCTGAATTCATTCCGAAAACATCGGTTTGAAGCGCTAATAATCCTGCTGAAAAAATCCCTGTGTTTTTTATAAATTTTCTACGTGATTGCATCGTTTTATTTTGAAGTTGAATAAGAATATGGATAAGAACTTGCCGAAGTTCCTCTTTGTAAATTAGGTTTGCTAATCATGTCAAAGTTTAACTCTCCGCCTTTTAATACATCAAAATGATTGATGAAATTTTTGGTATGAGTTGCATTGTTCCATTTTAGATCCTGAACATATTTATTGGTTTCAGAATTGTTTGGCGCATTAATTACTAATTTTTTTCCGTTTTCTAATTGCAGGGTTAATTTCTTAAATAATGGTGCTCCAAGAACATACTCGTCTGTTCCGGGACAAACTGGGTAGAATCCCATTGCCGAGAAAACATACCAGGCCGAAGTTTGTCCGTTATCTTCATCTCCGCAATATCCGTCAGGAGTTGGTTTGTACAAACGGTTCATGACTTCGCGAGACCAATATTGCGTTTTCCAGGGTTCACCCGCATAATTGTACAAATAAATCATGTGCTGAATGGGTTGATTTCCGTGAGCATATTGTCCCATATTCATGATTTGCATTTCGCGGATTTCATGAATTACAGATCCATAATAGCTATCATCAAAAATTGGCGGAGTGGTAAAAACAGCATCTAATTTTGCGGTGAATTTTTTCTCGCCTCCCATTAAATCAATCAAACCATGTACGTCATGAAAAACACTCCAGCTGTAATGCCAAGCATTTCCTTCGGTAAAAGCATCTCCCCATTTAAACGGATTGAAATCTTTCGGGAAACTTCCGTCTTTATTTCGACCACTCATTAAACCAATTGACGGATTATAAAGATTTTTATAATTCATCATTCGTTTTTCGTATAAACTAATTTCTTTTTTAGGACGGTTTAAGGCTTTTGCCAATTTCCAGATTGCAAAATCGTCGTAAGCATATTCTAATGTTCTGGCTGCGTTTTCATTGATTTTTACATCATAAGGAACATAACCTAAAGTATTGTAATACTCTACTCCTTTTCTTCCTACAGCTTCTAGTGGTCCTTCGTTATTGGCTCCGTGCAACAAGGCTTCGTATAATTTATCGATATCATATCCTCGCAATCCTTTGATGTAAGCATCAGCAACTACAGAAGCTGAATTATTCCCAACCATTACGTTTCTAAATCCCGGACTTGACCATTCCGGCAAGAAACCGCCTTCTTTATAATCGTTGATTAATCCTTGCTGCATTTCTGTATTGATCGAAGGATAAACCAGATTTAGCAAAGGATATAAGGCGCGAAAAGTATCCCAAAATCCGGTTCCTGCAAACATATAACCCGGCAAAACTTGTCCGTTATACGGACTGTAATGTACGATTTCTCCTTTTGCATTTATTTCATATTGCTTTTGCGGAAAACAAGCGGTGCGATACAAGCAAGAATAAAACGTTTTTAGTTGTTCTTCGCTTCCGCCTACGGCATTTAATTTTCCTAAAACTTTATTCCATTCTTGTTTAGATTGTGCTACGGTTTCATTAAAAGATGCTTTTCCTAATTCATTTTTTAAATTCAACTCAGCTTGTTCTGGGCTAATAAACGAAGAAGAAACTTTTACGTTTACGATTTCTCCTTTTTTAGTTTTAAAACCTACAACTGCACCAACATGATTGTCTTTTAATTCTAATTTGTCTTTTTCCAGAACTTTATCATGCCAAGTATAATTAGTCGCAAATGGCTTATCGAATTGCAATACAAAATAGTTCCTGAAATTCTCCGGAACTCCACCGCTATTGCGAGTCGTGTAACCGATAATTTTATTTTCGGATGGAATTATTTTAATGTAAGATCCTTTATCGAAAGCATCGATTACAATAGAAGATTGTTCGTTTTCAGGGAAAGTAATCTGAAAATGTGCTGCTCTTTCAGTCGCTGTAATTTCGGTCGTTACATCATAATCTGCAAGATATACACTGTAATAATACGGTTTCGAAACCTCAGCTTTATGGCTGAACCAGCTTCCTCTTTCGTTTTCTTCAAAAGTCAATTTTCCGGTTAGCGGCATGATCGAAAACTGTCCGTAATCGTTCATCCAAGGCGATGGCTGATGCGTTTGTTTGAATCCTCTAATTTTATCTGCGGTATAAATATACGCCCATCCATCGCCCATTTTACCGGTTTGAGGCGTCCAGAAGTTCATTCCCCAAGGTCGGCAAATTGCAGGATACGTATTTCCGTTCGAAAGATTAGACAAAGATTGTGTTCCCATTAAAGGATTTACATATTCTACAGGATCTAAAGTTTTAACTTGTGCGTTTCCTGCAAAAAAGCAATGCATTACCCCTAAAAAAATTAAACTCTTTATTTTCATATTTTTATTTTTTTGCTTTACGCTTTAAGCGATAGGCTTTAAGCTAAAAACTGTGACTTAACTCTTATTTCTTTAATATAAATCTCGTTTGTCTAAGCTTTTTCAAAGTTTAAAACTTTGAAAAAGCTACCGTGAGCCTAAATCTTAAACTTTAAATCATACCTAACAGTCCCGAAGCTTCGGGATTAAAAACCTGTTAGAAAACTCAATGTCCCAACTTCTAAAATCTATATTCTAAAATCTATATTCTAAAATCTATACTCTAAAATCAAATAGGTCTATCTTCCTTCCTAACTCCAAAAGTTGTCGATGGTTTACTTCCCATAAACAATTTTAATTCTCCTCCTTTTACGATCATATCGTGTGTGATGTATGATTTTGTATACGGTTTTCCGTTATATTCTGCTTTTTGAATATAGATGTTTGTTTTGCTATTATCGATTGCTTTCAAAGTAAACGAAATACCTTTTTTATGGTAGATTGTAGCCGTATTAACCAACGGACTTCCTAAAACGTAAATTCCGTTTGCCGGATTAACAGAGTAGAATCCCATTGAAGAGAAAACATACCAAGCCGACATTTGTCCTAAATCTTCATTGCCACATAATCCGTCCGGTTTTGTCGAGTAGAATTTATCATCGATTTCACGAATTAATTTTGCCGTTTTCCAAGGTTGCCCTGCGAAAGCATATAAATACGGAATATGATGATTAGGCTCGTTTCCTTGTGCATATTGCCCAATTAATCCGCTAATGTCCGGTGAAATTTCTTCGCCTTCGACTTTATCTGTAAGTAGAAAAAGTGAATCTAATTTGGCTAAAAATTTATCTTCACTTCCAAATAATTCAATTAACCCATAAGGATCCTGAGGAACCAACCACGTGTATTGCCACGCATTTCCCTCGACATAATCGTCTTTGCGGTGTGCAGATGAAAGCGGATTAAATGGTGTTCTCCAATTTCCATCGGTCAATTTTCCTCTCATAAATGTGGTTTCTTTATCGAAATACAGTTTGTACAAATTGGCTCTTTTGGTAAAATAATTATAATCATCCGTTTTACCCAACGATTTTGCCATTTGTGCCACACAATAATCATCGATGGCATATTCTAAAGCATTACCAACAGATTCCAGCATTTTATCGGCAGGAATATATTCCAGTTTCTGAACATAATCCATTCCGTCACGGGTTTGCATCGCCGTTTTTTTGATCGCTTCGTATGCCAATGCGGTATCGTAATCTCTATAACCTTTCAGGTAAGCATCTACAATCACGGCAATCGAGTGATTTCCGTTCATGGTATTGGTTTCATTGCCCATTAAATGCCAAACCGGTAATCGACCTTGTTGTTCGTAGATTGCCAAAAATGATTTTACAATATCATTGATTTTATCGGGTTGTGTAATCGTGTATAAAGGATGTAAAGCACGGTAGGTATCCCAAAGGGAGAAAGTGGTGTAATTTGTAAAATTTGCTTTTTCGTACACTTTCTTGTCTGTTCCTCTGTAATCTCCGTTTACATCATTGAAAATTGAAGGCGCAAACATGGTATGATACAATGCCGTATAAAAAACTTTCATGGTTTTATCGTCTGCTTTGATCTGAATTTTATTCAATTC
>NZ_MUGS01000105.1 GCF_002222055.1 Flavobacterium araucananum | reverse complement strand
CTAAGACTTCTTTCCAGATACCACATATTAAAATCTCTGCATCCGTTCTAGGCTCTGTATAATCCTCTGTAGCACTACTGAAATCAGGATCCGGCAAAGAACGCTTATCCAACTTTCCATTGATAGTCAATGGAAAAGATTCCATGGACACCAAGGCGGCTGGTATCATGTACTCTGGTAAAACTTGTGTCAGCTTATCCAGAATACTATCTTTATTTAATTGATTTAGATAAGGTATATTGTAATTATTAACTGAATTTTTAATACTCAAATCAGTAATATTGATCATATCTTTTTCACCATTAAATGAAATAACCACATCGTATCTATACTTACTTAACTCATTGACATAATCACCAACCCTTTCAAAAATATTAACCTCTATATTTTTATATTTATTTTTTAAATTAATAAAATAGTTTGGACTAATTAATAACTCATTTTCTTTTAAGGCAATTCTAAAAATATCTTGATTTGTATAATTTATATCTTCATAATCAAATTTTTCTTTGATCAGTTCCTTCTGCAAATCATAATTTCTAATATCGCCAAAAAAAATAGAACCCTTTTCAGAAAGTATATTAATAGATTTCTCAAGTATATCATCAAAATATTTAATACTTGGAAAGTACTGACAAACAGAATTAATAATTATAGTACTGTAAAGATCCCCCTCGGGTAATTGATCAATTTGATCAGCTTTTAAATGATATAGAGTTGTATTATAATTTTTATCCTTAAGAAATTTTATATGTCGATTGATAACTGTTTGTGATATATCTAAACCAACATACTTTTCAACCTCACTTAATAAAGGATACATCAATAAACCTGAACCAACACCGATTTCTAAAACGCAACCTAGGTTTAATTTTTTTATAATATTTATTATACCATCTCTCCATTGTTCCATTTCAGATATAATAATTGGTTTTCCAGTAATATAACTATTCCAACCTAAAAAATCAGATTTTATTTGACCTACTTCAATACTATTTTCATAATTAGAATCATAAAGGCTTTCCCAACCGCTTAATATATCAGCATCATTTTCTGATAAATAGCTTTTATCCAATACATAATAAGCAACCAAAGATTTAATAACGCCATTAGAGGTGTCTCTTTCTTTTGCCAATACACATGATTGTTGAATACCCGCAATTTGTGATAAGGAATACTCAATCTCGGCAAGCTCAATCCTATATCCACGAATCTTTACCTGGTCATCATTGCGGCCGATATATTCTAAACTGCCATCTACTAACCAACGTACCAAATCTCCAGTCTTATACAACCTGCCATAACCCTTTGACTTATCTGATTCCGTAACAAATGGATTAGCGATAAAACGCTCCGCTGTCAGATTCAAAAGGTTTAAATAGCCACGAGCCAATCCGGCACCGCCTATATGAAGCTCGCCAACTACTCCAATTGGAACTGGTATACTGTTTACATCAAGAACATAAGCCTTTGCATTTGGAATAGCACGTCCTATTTGTTCAACTTCATCCAAGACTATTTGTTTAGATGTCGTATAGATACACGCTTCTGTTGGTCCATAAAAATTAAAGAGTTTTATTTTTCCTGAATATAAACTAGCAGTTTTTTTATCACAAGGCTCTCCCGCATATATAATAATTTCTAAATCCGGATATATTCTTTGAGGTAAGCTACTTAATACAATCGGTGGTACATATACCAGATTGATTTCATTAGCTATAAAATAATCTGACAATAAAATACTATCCATTCTAATCCTTTTTGATAAAATATGTAACTCTAATCCTCGCACAATACTTGCAAAAACCTCAGAAACAAACACATCAAAAACATAAGCTGTATACGCCGTTGATTTTTTTATCACTGTATTATCATAAATATCGTACAAAGCATCCAGCGTATTAACAACTCCTGCAT
>NZ_MUGS01000104.1 GCF_002222055.1 Flavobacterium araucananum | reverse complement strand
ATAAAAAAGGTTTGACAAATAATTTGTCAAACCTTTTTTATTATCAGACAGTTACTACCAATCGTTTACCATCCGGAACTTCAATATTCCACGCTTTTTCGATATCAACTAAACTAGTAGTTTGAATATTTACCTGCAATTTGTTTTGAGCTGCCAATAGAAACATTTCGGGAAGTATTTCTAAGAACAATAATTTTACCTGTTCTTTTGTCCAGCTCCCTAAACCGGAACCTGATAATTGCAGATCTACGCTTCTTAAAATTGCAGCAGATAATTGTATGTTATCACCTGACATAGCGCCAATAGAGACATACCTTACTTTATGCGTAAAATTTCCTTTTCCTTTTAAAAAAGCAAAAATTAACTCAGCCGAATGTCCCCATAAATAATCCAGAACAATATCGATTGGTGTATTTTGCTGAATTGTTTTTAATTGATTGATAATCGACTGATCGTCCTGTTTAAGAGAAATAATTTCATCGGCACCTAATGCTAAAAGGCTTTGAAGTGTTTTTTCGTTTCGTCCGGTTACAATTATTTTCTTTGCCCCATAATGTTTTGCAATCTGTATCGCCATTTGACCTGTAAATCCGGTTGCGCCATTTATCAAAACTGTTTCTCCGGGTTGTATTGCGGCTCTAAATCGTAAAGCCATTGCAGAACCAGCAACCGCGTTTGGCATTGCTGCAGCAATTGCATCACTTATTGCGTCCGGTAATAGCACCATTCTGTTTTTTTCTACAAGTGCTTTTTCGGCAATTGTACCGCTAATTCCGCGAGCATATACCCTTGTTCCGTTTTCCAGTAAACCTACACCATCGCTGCCAATTACAGTTCCTGATTGATTTTCATTTTCTGACGAATAATGATCTCCGCTTACAATTCCTTTATCCAGATTTGTAATGGCAACTGCTTTAATCGATACTAAAACTTCATTTTCGTTTTGTACCATTGGATCTGCAAATTCTGCAAATTTTGGCATTTCGCCTTTTTTGTAAATAACTGCTGCTTTCATAAATATTAAATTTTATGAAGCAAAATTAGAGAGTCATTTATGGCTGGGCGATAACATTTGTTATCAAATAAAATAATAAACCATCTAAGAAATTATAAGTCTAATCTAAAGGCCATTATATAACTTATATGGTAAAATTTGCTTATTTCTTGTGGACTAATTTACTTTTAATACGACTTAAATGTACGGTAGTTACACCAAGATAAGAGGCAATATAATGCTGAGGAACACGCTGAATGACCTGAGGTCTTTCTTCTATCAAATTAAGATAACGCTGAGTAGGGGAGTCCTTTATAAACGAAACAAAATACTTCATATAATCAAATGTACGTTGAAAAAGCATATCGATTAACCGATCTCTGAGCACTGAAATTTCTTTAATTTCTTCCAGAATTTTATCCAGATCCTGTTTATGAATCCACCAAATAACAGCTGGTTCAATAGTTTCAATAACAACCTGGCTCGGAAATTTTTTCATAAAACTTTCAATCGAAGCAACACTTTGATATTCGAAGAAAAATTGAGTAGTAAGATCTTTTCCGTTATTATTAAACCAAACACGTACACAGCCTTTCTCAATAATAAAAAGCTTTTTTGAGATATCACCTTCTTTTAAAAGTACCGTTTTTGCCGGAACTTCAATACGATTGAACAAATTGATGTATTCATTCCATTTTTCATCGGCTAATGGAAATTTATTTCGGAATTGGTCAAACATAAATACTTAAATTATTATTTCTGCTTCTCTATAAATTTTGCAATCCTAAAACTATTTGTCATTAATAAATAACCAATTATAGCTTTGCAAAAATAATAGATAATCCAACCAGATTTTGGATAATCTCTGAATAGATTTTTATCTTGAAAGAATACAAAAAACTGTCGGAATAAATCTGGTATATTCTGCAGAAGCATGTAACCTCCGATGACAATTATAGCAATAGAAATAATCTTATTTCCATTTGAATTTAACACTATATTGTCATTTTCAAAACCTTTATCAAGTTTTAATTTATCAATGATCCAGTTCGCTTTGAATAGAAAAAACCGTGATATTAAATAAAAAAGAAAAAGGACGAATAAAATGCTAACAATAAGAATAATTAAATTTTTATTATCTCCATTTTCATATATAAAATAAATTGAAGAAATCCATTCCGGAATTATAGTTAAAGCTTGAGAAATTAAAAATAATCCTAAAATTTTAATTAAGATTACCCAAAAGGTTCTAATTGACATTTGTTATATTTAATTATTAGTTTCTAATTCAAACAATTGAACCTGACTTTTCAATCGATCAACTAGTAAATTCATCATTCTTTTGTTTAAACTGGAAGAGTTTTGGATATAGGTATCATATTCTTCGATAGTAAAAAGCGCCATAACAATTCCTTTAAGAGAATTTCTGAACTTAATATCTTTTTGTATGGAATTCTCTATCGTCTGAATTTTCTTTTCGACGGTGTAGGAATAAAAATCGGCTTTATTTTTATTTACGTAGTTGATAAAAACAGCAATAAACAAATCATTTTGAAGCTTAAGAATAGGTCTAATCGTTTGATTTTGAAATAATTCATCCGGTGAGGACTGCTCATTTACGGTTCCTAAAGTTTCGCCTCTGAATTCTCTTAAAAAAGCATCTCTATTTTCCATGTTTTTTCTTTAAATTTAGAAAAAAATCAGATGCAAAATTAATTTGAACCTATAAGTTATATATTAAATTTCACCATATAAGATATTATGAGTTGAAGGTAAAATGGGTTCAACTTAAATGATCGCAAAAAATAAGTGTACCGTTTTAAATAAACTTATATTACTTAGATGGTTAAAAAATAATCCTTGAACCTATGAATATAAAATCTTTATTTTTTCTTTTTTTAAGTCTTATTATACTAGTTTCCTGCAATTCTAAAGAGGAGAAAAGCAAGTATAATCATATTGTATATCATGCTGTACGGGGCAAAGACACAGCAATTTTGGCAATAAATATAAATGACAGACGATTTTACGGCCGTTATGAAATTTCGTATTATAAAACCGGAAAAGATTCTGGTGATGTAAGAGGAAATATAGTAGGGGACACGCTAAGAGGCGATTTTCATTATATTTCTAACGGAGGAAACTGGAAAAGGATACCATTAGCTTTATTAAAAAAAGAAAACAAGCTGTTTTTAGGAAACGGTATTATAGGAACCTACATGAACCTGCCTTGTTTTATGCCGGGAACTAAGATCGATTATAAGGACAGCAAGTATGTTTTTGAAGAAATCAAAAAATAGAGTTTTCAGTCTCAGTCACAGTTTTTTAGTTGAACTGTGACTGAGAACCGTGAATGAAAACTAATTTAAAGGTCCTATTGTCGACGGCAATTCGAATATTTCAAGATCAAAATAAATGACAGAAGCCATAACGTGATCAAAAATATCCGACATTATATACTCATAATTCGCCCAGCGTTTATCACTCGAAAAAGCATAAATTTCTAACGGAACTCCATGTGCTGTAGATTGCAACTGGCGGCACATAATATGCATGTCTTTATTAAGTCCGGGATGTGTTACCAGATATTGCATGATGTATTTCCTGAATAACCCCAGATTGGTCATATTTCGACCATTAAGAGCCAGAGATTTATCGACACCACGCAAATCATTGTATTTTTCGATTTCAGACTGTCTGGTTTCGATATAAGAACTTATCAATTGCACGCGTTTCATGTGATTTAGATCATCATTATTCAGGAAACGAATACTACTGCTTTTTATTAAAATATGTCTTTTTATGCGTCTTCCGTCAGATTTTTGCATACCACGCCAGTTCTGGAACGAGTCTGAACTTAAAGCATAAGTAGGAATCGTGGTAATCGTATTATCAAAGTTTCGAACCTTTACAGTCGTTAGATTTATTTCGATAACATCTCCGTCAGCACCAAATTTATCCATTGTAATCCAATCACCAATGCGGACCATATCGTTTATCGCCACCTGAACACTGGATACAAATCCTAAAATGGTATCTCTGAAAATCAAGATAATAATTGCCGAAAGTGTTCCAAGAATCGTAAGAAGCTCGCCTTTTTTAATTCCAAATAAAGTCGAAATAATCATTGCAACCCCAAAAATCCAAAGCACAATCATAATAACCTGAACAAAACTATCGATTGGTTTGTCGCTATATTCCGGTTTTTGCTTTAGATAATCCCTTAAAGCATTAAAAATGGTTCTAATGATCCACAAACTGATCAAAACGATATAAATACCAACTATTTTTCCAAACAATGATTCCCAATATTCATATTTATCCAAAATGATTGGAACTGCTTTATAAATAAAGAAAAACGGAATTAAATAAGCGGTGTATTTTGTGGTTTTGTTATGAATTAGATAATCATCGAATTTGGTTTTTGTTTTTTGTGCAAAAACAGCCGTCAAAGTCACTAAAACAAATTTTGCTACATAATAAATGGCAAAAGCCAACGCTACCATGACAATAATATTAAAGAATAGGCTGATGTATGACGCAAAGTTGCGACTCATTCCCCAATCTCTAAAAAGCGGATATAAAAAGTTAAATATTTTATCCAAAAGCTTATGCATTATTTTCTAAATATTTTTTCTCAATATAAAAAGTCCCAAAAGGAATAAGAGAAGCAATTAAGATGATACCAAAAGTTTTAAGATCCCAGTTTTGAGATTTTTTTAATAAAATCGCTAATACAATATAACCAATAAATAAAACGCCATGTGACATTCCTAAAGGGCGTAACAGGGTATGATAAAGCTCTGGATTGTTGTTTTTGATCACGAGCATATTAGTAAATAATACTAAATAAGAGATTCCTTCTAAAATTGCGGTAACTTTGAAAATCCTGAGCATGTATATATTTTTTTGAGTTTTACAGGAGCAAAATTAAGTATTATCGTTGGTTTTTGCGATATCAAACAAAAAACTAATTTACTTTTGTAATCTTAAACTTTGATAATGAGTAAACGCGATTTAAAAAAATATTTAGCCCAATTAAATAAGGAACAACTCGAAGAACAAATTATTGAGTTGTACGAGAAATTTAGTCCCGTAAAAGTCTATTACGATTTTGTGTTTAATCCTAAGGAAGACAAACTTTTGCAGGAAAGTAAAATTAAAATATCACACGAATATTTTCCGATTAAAAAAGCAGGTGCTCGTTGGAAACCCAAAGCCAAAATGCGACGTTCTGTAGCACAAAAAATAATCAAACACTATATTATGTTGGGTGTTGATCCTTTTGTAGTTGTCGATATCATGCTTTATAATATCGAAATAGCACAAACTTATTCCTCAAGCAACTTAATTAAGCAGGAATTATTTTACAAAAGTATTTTAAATTCATTTGAGCAAGCAGTAAATTTCGCAATTTCTAACGGAATTTTAGCTGATTTTAAAGAAAGGATTATTGCAATTGAACAGCAAACTATTCAACAAAAATGGAAAAATAGATACGATTTTGAAGCAATTTTAGATAAAAACTACTTATAAAGGCTTTTCTCATAAAAAATCTTATTTAAAAAAATCATTTATTTTACGTTAAAATAAGATGAATAACTGTTTTTTCGGTGTATTTTTGCAAAAATCCAAAAATAAACAATGTCTCAAAACACTTTAGAAATAGAAAGAGAAGAGAAAAAAGAACTTTATGCATACCAAAAAGGCGATATCGATGCCATTTTTGAACGTTTAGACAATGCTCCTTCGAAACATCATTTATTATACCAATTACCAACAGGTGGTGGAAAAACAGTAATTTTTTCCGAAATCGTACGTCGTTATTTGGCTAATAATGATAAAAAAGTTGTGGTCTTAACGCACCGTATCGAACTTTGCAAACAAACCTCAAAAATGTTAAAAGGGTTTGGTGTTTCAAACAAAATTATCAATAGTAAAGTAAAAGAACTACCGGATCAAAACGAATTTTCTTGTTTTGTGGCAATGGTTGAGACTTTAAAAAACCGTATCAATGATGAGAAATTACATCTTGACAACATTGGTTTGGTTATTATTGATGAGGCACACTACAATTCATTCAGAAAATTATTAAACTCATTCAAAAATGCTTTTATTCTTGGAGTAACAGCAACACCATTGAGTTCGAATATAAAATTACCAATGCACCAGAGTTATGATGAACTTATTGTGGGAGACACCATTAGTTCATTGATCGACAAAGGTTTCCTTGCCAGAGCAACAACCTATAGTTATGATGTAGGATTGACATCACTAAAAGTAGGTATCAACGGAGATTACACCGTAAAATCATCAGATGATCTTTATACAAATACCATCATGCAGGAAAAACTATTGCATGCGTATACAGAGCGTTCGTTAGGCAAAAAAACCTTGATTTTCAACAACGGTATTCACACTTCATTGTATGTGTATGAAACGTTTAGAGAAGCAGGTTACGACATTAGACACCTTGATAATACAAGCAGTTCAGAGGAGCGTAAAGATATTTTGGCATGGTTCAAGAAAACACCGGATGCAATTTTGACTTCTGTAGGGATCTTAACGACTGGTTTTGATGAACCAACTGTAGAAACTATTATCTTAAACAGAGCAACAAAATCGCTAACATTATACTATCAGATGATTGGTCGTGGATCTCGTAAATTACCGGGTAAAGACGAGTTTACAGTGATTGATTTAGGTAATAATGCGGCTCGTTTTGGTTTATGGAGTGAGCCTGTAAACTGGCAACATATCTTTAAATCGCCTGAGTTTTATCTGGAAAACCTTCGTGATGATACTGAAATCGAATTGTATTTTAAATACAGTATGCCACCGGAATTACGTGCTAAATTCAGTAAAACTGCCGATGTTACTTTTGATGTTGATGAAGAACACAAACTAATTATCAAACAAAATTTGCGTTCAAAAGTAGTATTAGACAAATCATTGGAGCAACATGCTGCAATGTGTGTTGATAATACAGAAACACTTCAGGAAGCAAAATCATTAGGTAAAGAACTTGATGACGACATCGATTGCCGTATCAAACGTTACTCTAAATGTCTGAGCCAGTGTAGTAAAAATTACCGCGAATGGCTCGTTGATGATTATAAACTAAAACTGGTCTTATTAATAGGTAAAAAGTATCGTGAAAAAATCATGAACGAACCGGACGAATAGGAAAAATTTGTTTAAAGTTTTTTTGTTTCAGGTTTCAGGTTGTCATGCTGAGCGAAGTCTAAGCGCATTCAAAGTTTGAAATTAGAAATTCTGTTTAGAATCACTTTGCGGGACTTCGACTTCGCTCAGTCTGACAAGTTTGTGTCAATAATTACACAAGAATAAGTCGAATTAATCATAATTCGTGGCTAGTACCCATCTTTAATAAAAACATTTTGGAGTTAAATCTAAAATCAAAACTCTAAAATATAAAATACAAAGTATGTCTAAACAATTCTCATCATTAGGAATTTCAGCACCAATTTTAAAAGCGTTAAGCGAATTGAACATTGTTGAACCAACAGAAATCCAACAAAAAACAATTCCGTTACTGTTATCTGAAACCCATGATGTAGTAGGCCTAGCCAAAACCGGAACCGGTAAAACAGCTGCTTTCGGTTTACCACTATTACAATTGATAGATACTCAATCTGCAATTGTTCAGGCTGTTATTCTGGTACCAACCAGAGAACTTGGGCAACAAATTTTTAGAAATTTAGAAGATTTCGGAAAACATATTCCAAATATATCTATAGCTTCAACTTGTGGAGGAATCCCAATAAAACCACAAATTGAACGTCTGTCGCAACCAACACATATTGTGGTAGCAACGCCGGGACGTTTAATAGATTTAATTCAGCGTAAAGCAATCGACTTAAAACAAGCACAATATTTAGTGCTGGACGAGGCTGATGAAATGGTTTCTATCCTAAAAGAAAGTCTGGATGAAATTGTAGCTGAACTGCCTAAAAAACACCGCACTTTATTATTCTCTGCTACTTTGCCGGGAACAATCAAACAATTGATTCAGAACTATTTAAATAAAAATGTAGTTCAAATTAGTGCCAACATGGAAACCGTTGGTAATCAGGGAATTGATCACGAATATATTGTAGTTGACCCGATTGAAAAACTGGATGTTTTAATGCATTTTTTGAATTCCAGAGAGGGCGAACGCGGAATTATTTTTTGTAAAACCAAAGCTGCTGTTAATAAACTGGCCAAAAACCTGGCGATAAACCGTTTTTCTTCAGGAGCACTTCATGGAAGTTTATCTCAGGGAATCCGTGACAGAATCATGGAACAATTTCGTGAAGGACATATCAATATTCTGGTTGCAACAGACCTGGCAGCAAGAGGAATCGATGTAAAAGAAATCTCGTATGTGGTCAATTATCATTTGCCGGATACGTATGAAAACTATGTTCACAGAAGCGGAAGAACTGCCAGAGCAGGAGCAAAGGGACTATCATTAACCGTTTTGCAAGAGGAAGAAGTAATAGAGATTCCGGAATTTGAAAAAGAATTAGGAATTAAATTTACGCAATTTCAAAAACCTTCAGTAGTAAGTTTAGAAGAGAATAATACGCTTTTATGGGCGAAACAAATCTTTAAAACAAAACCGAACCACGATATTTCGGCAGATCTAAAAACGAAAGTAAAAACTGTTTTTCATCACCTGACTAAAGAGGAACTTATCGAAAAATTGTTGGCAAATTATGTTTTGCAAAACAAAGTAGAAGTGACCGAAAAACCTGTTAAAAAATTCAAAAAGTAGTATTTTAAACATCAGAGATTGCAAATTTATGTTGTACATTTAGGTAGTAATTTTATAAATTCTACTTAAAAGACAATATATATGAAGATAGTCATCATTGGAGGTGGTTTTGCAGGACTAAATCTAGCAAAAGAGCTTGTAAACCATCCTCAAATACAAGTAACCCTTGTAGACAAAAATAATTATAATTTTTTTCCACCACTTATATATCAGGTTGCTACAGCTTTTTTAGAGCCTTCAAGTATTAGTTATCCTTTTAGAAAATTCTTTGCTGGCAAAAAAAACCTGCAATTTCGTTTAGGCGAATTACAATCTGTAGTTCCTGCCGAAAATAAAATCATTCTGAACAACGGCGAATTAACATACGATCATTTGGTTTTTGCTACAGGAGCTGAAACCAGTTATTTTGGTATGGAAAACGTAATGAAAAACGCCATTCCGATGAAAACCTTAAATGATGCCATCGAAATGCGTAATGCGTTACTTAAAAACCTTGAAAAAGCTGCTATTACCAAAGATATTCGCAAGCGCCGTAAATTATTAACAATTGTTGTTGCCGGAGGCGGACCAACAGGAGTAGAGGTTTCAGGAATGTTTGCCGAAATGCGAAAAAACATTTTATTAAAAGAATATCCGGAATTAGAAACTTCAGCCAGTAATGTGTATTTGGTCGATGGGGGAGACGCACTACTCGCACCAATGAGTGAGGCTTCTCAAAAAGACACTTTAGAAGCACTAACAAAATTAGGGGTTGTAGTTAAATTACATACCAGAGTAACTGACTATGTTGACGATACGGTATATTTTGCAAACGGAGAAACCATCAAGACCAAAAATTTGATTTGGGCTGCCGGAGTTTCTGCCAAAATTTTTGAAGGGATTCCAACCGAAAGTTATGGTCGTGGCAAACGAATGGCAACAGATCAATATAATAAGGTAAACGGACTTATTAATATATATGCAATTGGGGATACAGCAATTTTAGCCGGAGATAAAAATTTCCCTGACGGACATCCGCAAGTCGCTCAGGTTGCCATTCAGCAAGGATTAAATCTAGCCAAAAACTTTAAAGCATTAGCTCAAAATAAGCCTTTAAAACCTTTTAGCTACAACGACAAAGGTTCTATGGCAATTATTGGGAAAAATAAAGCTGTAGTAGATTTACCAAGTCCAAAATGGCATTTTAAAGGATTTTTTGCCTGGATTATCTGGTTGTTTATTCACTTAATTTCTCTGATAACTTACAGAAACAGACTTAATACTTTCTGGAATTGGATGGTTGCTTATTTTGCCAGTGATCAATCACTCAGAATGATTATCAGACCTGATAAAAAACAAGAAATAAATTAAAAATAAGTAAAAACGCCAGAAATTGAGATTCTGGCGTTTTTATTTATAAATAGAATACGATATTTTAGTGTCCAACCAAAACATCGTCATCTGCCGATATTGCTACTTTTTCTTTAATAAAACGTTTACCAATATTTAGAACTATAAAAGCGATAATTGTCGTTGTGGTCATAATAAGAACCATTGGCACTACAGAATTTTTTACAAAAATACCAACAGCAAATGAAGCCAATGCTCCCAAACCTAACTGAATTGCACCCATTAAAGCTGAAGCGCTTCCGGCATTTTTAGCAAAAGGAGCCATTGTTAATCCCGCAGTATTTGGATTTGAAATTCCTAAACAACCCAGGAATAAAAAAAGCATTGCAATCGTTACATACAATCCTAATAAGTTGTTTACTGCAAGAATAAGGAAAACAATACTAATTACAGATTGTAGAATCAATGCGGCAAAAATCATTTGCTCGCTTGAAAATCGCTTTAATAAAACCGAATTTAACTGACTTGAACCTATAAAACTTACAGACATAAAAGCAAAAATCCATCCGTATGTTTTAGCGTCTACATGATAAATATCCATAAAAACTATAGGAGAGGCCGCAACGTATGTAAATAAGCCAGAAAAAGCAATGGAACCTGTAAAAGCATACGTAAAAAATTGAGGTTCTTTAAATACCTTCAAAAAATTTGCAATGATTGGTTTTGGTTTTAATGAAATGGAAGTATCCGGTTTATAACTATTTGGCAAACCAACTTGTGCCGCAATTAAAATAGCAATTCCCATGCACATTAAAATAAAAAATACGGTATGCCAGCCATAATCCTCTGTAACATAACCACCAATTGTTGGTGCTAACATTGGCGAAAGTCCTAAAACAAGCATTAAAAGAGAAAAAACTTTAGGAATATCTTTTACCGGAAAAAGATCCCGTACCATCGCCACAGAAGCTACTGTAGCAGCACAACTACCAATTGCCTGAATAAAACGCAAGCCTATAAAAGTATCTATATTAGTAACATACACACAGCCTAAAGACGCTAAAATATAAACTAAAAGACCAATAAAAAGCGGTTTTTTACGTCCAAAACGATCCAATAAAGGTCCGTAAAGCAATTGTCCGGCAGAAATACCGATAAAATAACTGGATAAACTCATCGAAACTTTTGCAACAGTGGTTTGCAAATCCTTAGCAATACCGGCAAAACCAGGTAGATACATATCGATTGAAAAAGGACCAAGGGCTGTTAAAGAACCTAAAATGAGGATGAGCGTAATGTATTTTTTTGTTGTCATTTTCTTAAAAAATTGCTTTTAATTTTCTGCAAAGGTAAATATTTACTACCTTGTTGTATAATTAAACGGGCTTTTATATAAAATATACGTTTATTATCTGCCTAATTGAATATTATAGAATGATTCAATACTAATCCTTAAAATTAAAATTTATGAAAAATTTCACTTTACTATTAGCACTAATTTTTACAACAATTTCGTTCGCACAGTCAATTACAACAAAAATTGAAGATGCAACACCGGAACAATATGCTTTACTCCAAAAAGTAAATCAATATTATCCGGACATTACTTTAAACAAATCAGTTACAAATTTTTATGCTGATGGAAAAATTATTGATACCCAACAAGAATTTAATTTGACAACTTCAAAATTTTCAAGTTATAAATTAGGAATTGAACCGAGTAACAAAAAATTATTATTTGAATATGTTTCTGATGAAACCGGAAAAGTTTACGGTGATGTTCAAATTTTTAAAGGAAACGCATTAAGAACAACTTTTTCAGAGAAAAACAATGAAATAAACGTTGCACTAAACGGGAAATCAGTTTATTTGAAAAAAATTAAATAATAGCATTTTAGATTCAAAAACAAAAAGCATTTGCCACTACGGCGAATGCTTTTTTGGTTTATATTTGAAACGTATTTATTCAATCCATTTTTTTAATCTATAATGAAAAAAATTATTCTATTATTGCTGTTAATTTCTTTTTCGGCACAGGCACAAACAAATCGATTTACAGGAACATGGAGTAATGAAAATTGCAAGGACTGTAATAAGGAATATATTTTTACTTTAAATATAGCGCAATCTAACAGTAAGATATTTGGAACTGCAGAAATAACAAGTAAAAATGAAAAATTTGTGACCGGCGTTATGGAAGTTACCGGATACGTATATGCATTAGGTGAAAAAGCTCAAATAAGCATTAAAAGCAAAGATGGTTCTGTAAGTGCAGTTCTTTTTGCTAATGATGATTCTCTACAATTCGATAAAAGAGGTGGCGCTGATTTAGTTCCCAAAGAAGCGATTCTAACGAAGTTATACTAGTAAAAGCAATCAATCAGCTCAAAAGCTATCTTTTATAATGTATTATAAATGAACTATAATTTATATTATGTAAAATAGAATATTTTAAAACATTCTCCGATATCTTTTCAATCTTCTTAAAAATTCTAACGAATCACATTCAGACCAATCTTTATAACTCTGCTTATCTTCTTTAAAATTAATATTGGATAAATTTAAATCGCACACCTGATTTAAAACTATTTTTAAAATCCTGAAATCAAGAAAATTAAACATTTATTTAAAATAATTATATTCTCTTACAGATGCTTTCGTTGTACGGGTTTATTTATTATTTTTACATTCGATACTTTAAAAAAAATTATCAAACGTTATGAATACAATTGCTGAGCATATTGCAGATTTTTTAAAAGAATATCCGCCATTTAACAATTTAACTTTCCAGGAATTATCTGATATTGCTACCAATATTCGTGTAATTAATTTAGAAAAACACGCGGTATTGTTTCAAATCAACGATTTACTTCATGATAGTTTCTATGTGGTGGCTTCGGGTGTCATAAATTTAACGACAATTGCTGATGCCGAAGAAACGCTAATAAACAAATGTCATGAAGGCGATATTTTTGGCTTACGTCCGTTTTTTGCCAAAAATAACTACATGATGACAGCAAAAGCACGTGAAGAAAGCATTATATATGCTATTCCTATTGCTGTTTTCAGACCTTTCGTAGCTAACAATTCAGACGTTTTAAACTTTTTATTGGAGAATTTTGCCATCAATTCAAGACATGCAAAAGACAACGTAAATTCTAACGGAAAACTAATTTCTGACACTTCGTTCTACGTAGATCAGCAATCAGAAATGCAATATATACAATCACTTGTCTATAATAATTCGCCATTAACAACTGAATCTAATAGTATAATCAGAGATGTTGCTATTTTGATGACAGAATCAATGGTCGATAATATTGTAATTTGCGAAAAAAATAACCCTATTGGTATTGTCACCAATGCCGATTTATCATCAAAAATTGCAACCGGACGTTACCCTATTACTGAAACAATTGATAAGATTATGTCTTCGCCTGTTGTTACAGTAATCGAAAATGTTTCTTTGGCAGAAGCACAATTACTGATGCTAAAAAATAATGTAACGCATTTATGTGTTACCAAAGATGGTACAAGTAAATCTGTTGTTAAGGGAATTATTTCTGAGCACGATTTAATTGTTGCTCAAGCCAGTAACCCGGGTGTTTTAATTAAAGAAATTAAACGTTCTCAGTTACCTAAAGACCTTAAACAAATACGTGAGCGTTTGTCTGATTTGATTCAAAACTCAATTCAGAAGAATATTCCAATTTCTCATGTTAGTAATATTGCCAGCGAAATTAATCTTGCAATCATAAAGCGTGCTGTAGAGTTATCAATTTTAGATCTAGGCTCACCTCCTGCTCGATTTGCATGGTTAAGTATTGGTAGTCAAGGTCGAAAGGAACAATTATTACTTACAGATCAGGATAGTATTTTGATTTTTGAAGATGTAGCACCGGAGAAATACAGAGAAGTAAAAGATTATTTTTTAAGACTAGCCAAAAGAACTACCTCTATATTAGAAAAAGTAGGTTATGAATATTGTCCAAACGGACACATGGGAAGTAATATGTTGTGGTGTAAGTCATTGACAGACTGGACAAAACAATACAATAGCTGGATGAATACTCCAGGTGAAAACAGCAATGATTTAAGTAGTATTTTCTTTGATTATGAGATTGTTTTTGGTGAATCAAAAATCGAAGAAGTAATCGAAAATGTTATTTTTAAAAATGCGGTTAACAATACCTTGTTCTTTGATTTCCTTGGAAACGATGCTTTAAAGAAGAATTCGGCTCTAAGCTTTTTCAAGAAATTTATTGTAGAAGAAGAAGGTCCGCAAAAAACAAAATTTGATATAAAAACCCGTGCATTAATGCCATTAATTGATGCTGCGCGTTTATTAATTTTAAATTCAAATATAAAAGGAATCAAAAACACGTATTTAAGATTTAAACAATTGGCAATCACCGATTCTAAAAACGCGGAGATTTATCTAAGTTGTGCAGAAGCTTTTTTGACGTTATCAAAATTTAGAACTGTTGAAGGACTAAAAAATGATGATTCCGGACAATATATTAATTTAAGAGAAATGTCTAAAACAGACAAAGAAAAATTAAAGAATGCTTTAACCCCAATGAAAGACCTAGAGGAACTTATTAAGAGTAAATTTCAACTGACACAATTCTCATAAGTATGCTGGACTGGATTAAAAATATCAACAAAGAGTATCCGGATTTCTGGAAAGAGTATCTGACCAAATTCGAAACAAAACCAAACCGTTTTGTGGTTTTATCTACTGAAACTTCAGGCCTAAACCCCAACAAAGACGTTATTTTATCTTTAAGTGCTTTTTCTGTAATTGATGACAGCATTATCATCAAAGAAAGTTTTGAGGCTGCTTTATTACAATACAAGTTTTTGCAGGATAACGGACTTTCTAATGAATTCATGATTGAAAGTAAAATGACCAAGATGCCGGAACCAGATGCCTTGGAAGCATTTGTAAATTTTATAGGTAATGCTGTTCTTGTGGGACATCATATAAATTTTGATGTAGAAATGCTCAATGCAGCATTGGAACGACTGGATTGTGGAAGACTAAAAAACGAAGCTCTTGATGTCGATATGATGTATCGCAAATTAATGGATATTAACGATAAACAATTTTCATTAGACGATTTAAGCGAAATATACAAAATTCCAAAAAGTGATAGAAACTCCTCCTCTGAAGATGCTTATAAAATTGCACTTTTGTTTTTGAAGTTAAAATCGAGATTAGGAATTAAATAAAAAAAAGCCTCTTAAATAATTTTAAGAGGCTTTTTTATTTCATATCTGTTGAGAATTAAGCAATTCTTTCTTTTGTGATTTCTTCTACAACTTCAGGATTCAATAACGTCGAAGTATCTCCAAAATTAGAAAAATCTCCTTCGGCTATTTTACGTAAAATTCTACGCATAATTTTTCCGGAACGTGTTTTTGGTAAACCGGAAACAAACTGAATTTTATCCAGTTTTGCAATTGGTCCAATATGGTCAGAAATATATTGATTAATCTCTTTAGACAGATTTTCTTTATTTCTAACTTCTCCTGTTTCTTTCAGAATTACGTAACCATACAAAGCATTTCCTTTTATATCATGTGGGAAACCAACAATAGCAGATTCTGCTACTGCAGGATGTTCATTGATTGCATCTTCGATAGGTGCTGTTCCTAAATTATGGCCTGAAACAATTACAACATCATCTACTCTACCGGTAATTCTGTAATATCCTACTTCGTCTCTCAAGGCTCCGTCTCCAGTAAAATATTTTCCTGGAAAAGCAGAGAAATAAGTGTCTTTATAACGTTGGTGATCTCCCCAAATTGTTCTGGCGATTCCTGGCCACGGAAATTTAATACACAAACTACCTACAACCTGATTTCCTTCGATTTCATTTCGTTTTTCATCCATCAATACAGGCTGAATTCCCGGTAATGGCAAAGTTGCGTATGTTGGTTTTGTAGGTGTAACAAAAGCAATTGGAGAAATCATGATTCCACCAGTTTCAGTTTGCCACCATGTATCCACAACAGGGCATCTTTTATCGCCAACGTGGTCATTAAACCAGTGCCATGCTTCTTCATTGATTGGTTCTCCAACGGATCCAATAACTTTAAGTGATTTTAGAGGATATTTCTGGATATAATCTAAACTTTCTTTTGCTAACGAACGAATTGCGGTTGGCGCGGTATAGAATTGTGTAATTTTATGTTTTTCGATAATATCCCAAAAACGACTAAAGTCAGGATAAGACGGAACGCCTTCAAAAATAACAGTTGTTCCACCGTTTAATAATGGTCCGTACAAAATATAAGAGTGACCTGTAATCCAGCCAATATCTGCAGTACACCAGAAAATATCATTTTCTTCGTGGCTAAAAACATTTTTAAAAGTATAAGCAGTATAAACCATGTATCCGGCTGTGGTATGCACCATTCCTTTAGGCTTTCCTGTTGATCCTGAAGTATATAAAATAAACAAAGGATCCTCTGCATCCATAATTTCAGCAACACTATTGTCTAAAGCTGCATCCAATAAAGGTTGCAGGAATTCGTCACGACCTTCTTTCATTTTAATTGTAGTATTGGTTCTTTTTACAACCAATACTTTAGAAACAGTTGGACAAGTATCCAATGCTTCATCTACAATCCCTTTAAGATCAATAGTTTTATTTCCTCTGTAACCTCCATCAGAAGTAATTACCATTTTGCATTCGCAATCATTGATTCTGGCAGAAACTGCAGAAGCCGAAAATCCTGCAAAGATTACGGAGTGTATCGCTCCAATTCTGGCGCAAGCCAATACTGCAACTGCCAACTCAGGAATCATAGGCAAATAGATACAAACTCTGTCTCCTTTTCGAACACCCTGCTCACGCAAAACATTTGCCATTTTCGAAACTCGTTCGTATAATTCGTTATATGTTATATGTAAAGCACTTTCAGAAGGATCGTTTGGCTCAAAAATAATCGCCGTTTTTTCTCCTCTTTTACTTAAGTGTCTATCGATGCAATTTTTGGTAATGTTAACTTTAGCTTCAGTAAACCATTTCACTTCGGCATCAGCCATATTAAAATCAACTACTTTTTCCCATTGTTGGTACCAAGTAAAATTTTCTTCAGCTATTTTCCCCCAAAACTTTCTTGGTTCCCTTATTGACTTATTGTAATGTTTAAAATATTGTTCTAAATTTTCAATTTTATAATAACTCATACGTTTTTGGAATTTTTCTATAAATGTATTAAATATCAGCGTATTCTTAAAATTATTTAATTCATAAATTATATCAAATAAAAACACATATTAAAAAAAA
>NZ_MUGS01000103.1 GCF_002222055.1 Flavobacterium araucananum | reverse complement strand
CTAAAATGGTATTCTGCAAATACAGGCGGAACACTTTATAGCGGTACAGAATTATTGGTAACCGGAACTTATTATGTAAGTCAAACTTCTGCGAGCAGTTGCGAGAGTGCAAGAACTGCAGTAGTGGTAACGGTAAATGCAACACCTGCAGCACCAACAGCTTCCCCTCAAAATTTCTGTTCAGCCGATGCTAAAAAAGTAAGCGATTTAGTCGCTACCGGAACTACCCTAAAATGGTATTCTGCAAATACAGGCGGAACACTTTATGCCGGCACAGAGTTGTTGGCAACCGGAACTTATTATGTAAGTCAAACTTCTGCGAGCAGTTGCGAGAGTGCAAGAACTGCAGTATCCGTAACGGTAAATGCAACACCGGCAAGACCTTTATTGAGTTCTGTAACGCAACAAACATGCTCGACTGCAACAGGTAGTTTTACGATTACCAATTATAATGCAAGTTATATCTATATAGTAAATCCTTCAGCAGGAGTTACTCAAACAGGCAATACCATAACAGCTCCGGTTGGAAGTTATACTATAATTGCAAAAGCTGATGGTTGCGAATCTTTAAGCTCAAGCGCTGTTATCGATTCTAAAATTTGTGCCAATATAGACAACACCTTTGCCAGTCAAACCACATCAGGAACTACTACCGTTATTGGCGATGTTACAGCAAACGATACCTTAAACGGACAACCTGTTACCGCAGCCAATACCAATGTAACGCCAATAAAAACAGGACCACTGAGTATTGATGCCAATGGACAATTGACATTAGACGCCAATACACCATCCGGCACTTATACCATTACGTACCAAATTTGTGAAGAAGGCGCGAGCCCTGCCAATTGCGCTACAAATACCGCTACAGTTGTAGTAGGGAACACACTTGTTGCCAATACAGACAATACCTTTGCCAGTCAAACCACATCAGGAACTACTACCGTTATTGGCGATGTTACAGCAAACGATACCTTAAACGGACAACCTGTTACCGCAGCCAATACCAATGTAACGCCAATAAAAACAGGACCACTAAGTATTGATGCCAACGGTGAGTTGACATTAGACGCCAATACACCATCCGGCACTTATACCATTACGTACCAAATTTGTGAAGAAGGCGCGAGCCATGCCAATTGCGCCATAAACACCGCTACAGTTGTAGTAGGAAACACACTTGTTGCCAATACAGACAATACCTTTGCCAGTCAAACCACATCAGCGACTACTACCGTTATTGGCGATGTTACAGCAAACGATACCTTAAACGGACAACCTGTTACCGCAGTAAACACCAATGTAACACCAATAAAAACAGGACCACTAAGTATCGATGCCAACGGACAATTGACATTAGACGCCAATACACCATCCGGTACTTATAGCATTACGTACCA
>NZ_MUGS01000102.1 GCF_002222055.1 Flavobacterium araucananum | reverse complement strand
GAGTGCAATATTTATAGATGAGAATTTAGCGATCAGAATTTCAGCCCCAGCGGGGCGAAATAATCTAAAGAACAAAAAAATTAATCTGTTGTTAATCTGGCTAAATTATCTTAGCAACATAGCAACTAAGCACCTTTTAAAAAAATGACTTTTCAAGAACAAATAAAACAAGGAATACCAAACATATTACCTCCAAAGGCAGCATACGATCTTGCTATTAATCATGCGCCAAAACGAAAAGAAATTCTTTCTAAGGAAGAAAAAAAGCTGGCTTTAAAAAATGCATTACGTTATTTTGAACCTCAACATCATGCTGAATTAATTCAGGAATTCTCTGAAGAATTAGAAAAATACGGTCGTATATATATGTATCGCTTACGTCCTGATTATCGAATGTATGCAAGACCAATTGACGAATATCCGGGAAAATCGATACAGGCAAAAGCGATTATGCACATGATCCAGAACAATCTGGATTATGCTGTGGCACAACATCCTCATGAATTGATTACGTATGGCGGTAACGGAGCTGTTTTCCAGAACTGGGCGCAATATCTATTGACGATGCAGTATTTGTCTGAAATGACAAATGAGCAAACCTTAACGATGTATTCCGGACATCCAATGGGATTATTTCCTTCGCACGCCGAAGCTCCAAGAGTTGTGGTTACAAACGGAATGGTGATCCCTAATTACTCAAAACCGGATGATTGGGAAAAAATGAATGCTCTGGGTGTTTCGCAATATGGGCAAATGACAGCCGGAAGTTATATGTATATAGGACCTCAAGGAATTGTACACGGAACTACGATTACAGTTTTGAATGGTTTTAGAAAAATAAAAAAGGATCCTGAAGGCAATCTTTTTGTAACATCAGGACTTGGCGGAATGTCCGGTGCACAACCAAAAGCAGGAAATATTGCAGGTTGTATTACGGTTTGTGCCGAGGTGAATCCTAAAATTACTAAAATTCGTCACGAGCAAGGCTGGATTAATGAAATCGTAACATCGACAGATGAATTGGTAAAAAGAGTGACTTTGGCAAAAGCCAATAAAGAAGTGGTTTCGATTGCTTACTTAGGAAATGTGGTTGATGTCTGGGAATGTTTTGACAAAGAAAACATCAAAATTGATTTGGGTTCTGACCAGACTTCGCTTCATAATCCTTGGGCCGGAGGTTATTATCCAGCTGGAATTTCGTTTGAAGAAGCTAATGAAATGATGGCAAATAATCCTGACTTGTTCAAAGAAAAAGTACAGGAATCTTTGCGCAGACAGGCTAAAGCAATTAACAAACATACTGCAAAAGGAACATATTTTTTTGATTACGGAAATGCCTTTTTATTAGAAGCTTCGCGTGCCGGAGCAGCTGTAATGGCAGAAAATAATATCGATTTTAAATATCCTAGTTATGTTCAGGATATTATGGGACCAATGTGTTTCGATTACGGATTTGGTCCTTTTAGATGGGTTTGTACCTCAGGAAAACCCGAAGATTTACAAAAAACAGATACTATTGCCAGCGAAGTTTTAGAAGAAATGGCTAAAACAGCTCCAAATGAAATTCAGCAGCAAATGCAAGACAACATCAAATGGATCAAAGGTGCTCAGGAAAACAAACTGGTTGTAGGTTCTCAGGCAAGAATATTATATGCTGATGCCGAAGGTCGAATTAAAATTGCCGAAGCCTTTAACCAGGCAATTGCCAAAGGCGAAATCGGGACGGTTGTTTTGGGCCGCGATCATCATGATGTTTCCGGAACAGATTCTCCTTACAGAGAAACTTCTAATATCTATGACGGCTCCCGTTTTACGGCAGATATGGCGATACAAAACGTGATTGGAGACAGCTTTAGAGGTGCAACCTGGGTTTCGATCCATAATGGCGGAGGAGTTGGCTGGGGAGAGGTTATAAACGGCGGATTTGGTATGGTTCTTGATGGTTCTAAGGAAGCTTCAAAACGCTTAGCATCAATGCTTTTTTGGGATGTTAACAACGGAATTTCAAGACGAAGCTGGGCCAGAAATGACGAAGCTATTTTTGCCATAAAAAGAGCGATGAAAGTTGAGCCTTTATTAAAAGTTACTTTACCTAATATCGTAGATGAAAATCTATTTTAGGTAAAAAGCAAGAACATTAAAATTTCTAAACATATGAAAACATTCCAATTAGTACCCGTTTTTTTGCTATTCCTATTAGCTTCCTGCAGCACAGTCAGTGTTTATTCTGATTACGACAAAAACGTAGATTTTGCCCCTTATAAGACTTATGCCTTTTTTAAGCCCGGAATTGATAAGGTCGAAATTTCTGATTTGGATAAAAGACGTATTCTACACGCCATAGACGAAGAATTGCAAGCCAAAGGTTTTACCAAAAGTGAAAATCCTGATTTATTAGTAAACATTTTTACAAAATCAAGAGAACAAGTTAATGTAAACCAATTTAGCGCCGGTTGGGGTTATGGTTGGGGTTGGGGATGGAATCCTTATATGATGTACGGAGGAAATCAAACAACAGTATCAACATCTACAGAAGGAACTTTATTTATTGACCTGATCGATGCTAAAAAGAAAGAAATGATCTGGCAAGGTGAAGGAGTTGGAACTTTGACTAAAAACATCGATAAAAAAGACGCCAAAGTAAAAGAAATTGTATCGAAAGTTTTAGCACAATATCCTCCGGTTAAAAAATAATTAATACATTTGCCTTTCAAATATCTGAAATGAAAAACTTAAATATCATTATTATCTTTATTAATATTATTGCAATCAAGCAATAATGGCGAGGTATTATATAAATAAGTAAACAAAATAC
>NZ_MUGS01000101.1 GCF_002222055.1 Flavobacterium araucananum | reverse complement strand
TAAATTCAATAAAAATATTTTATTTCTATATAAAGGAGATCCAAGAAATAAAAGACAAAAAATAACCGAAGCTTAAAACTTCGGTTATATCTTTTAGACCTTAAAATAAATAATAAAAATTATCTTGTTACTCCCTGACTGGCAATCCAGTCTGAATATTTTTTTGCATTTATGGTATGTTGCGCGTATGTCGATGCAAACTCATGGTAACCAAAACGATCTACACTAGCACAAAAATATATATAATCGTTTTTCTCCGGGCTTAAAACTGCTTCCAGGGCTGTAATATCAGGCATTGCAATTGGCCCCGGAGGAAGACCTATATTTACGTAAGTATTGTAAGGCGATTTCATCACTAAGTCATTATAAAAAACTCTCTTAATTACCTGATCAAAATTATTGTCTCTTAGTTTTAAAGCGTAAATAACTGTTGGATCTGCTTGCAAAGGCATCTCTAAACGCAAACGATTCAAATAAACACCTGCAATACGGGGTCTTTCGTCTTTTTTAACGGATTCTTTATGAACTATAGAAGCCAAAATTGTAGCCTGAACAGGAGTTAAACCTTGTTTTTTTGCTTTTTCAATTCTTTCAGGAGTCCAAAAATTATGATACTCTTTGATCATTTTATCACGGAATTTCTCAGCAGATGTATTCCAATAAATCTCATACGTATTTGGAATAAACATTGCAAAGACATTGTCTTCGTTAAAACCATTTTCTTTTAGAAAAGCCGGATCTTTAATTGCTTTCATTAAAGACAAACTATCTGCTTCGATTTCTGCACCAACTCTTCCGGCAAAATTCTCTAAACGTTCCTGATTATTAAAGGCTAATTTTACAGGAATATTAGAGCGCATTGCGCGAACCAAATCAATGTTATTCATATCTTTTTTAAGTAAAAAACGACCTGATTTAACATTTTCAGGATAGCTTCTTTTATCCGCTACCGTTTCAAAATTGTCAAAATTCTTAATATAAGGGGCTAATATTTTTTTAACGTCTGTATAATTTGCTCCTGTTGGAACATATACATAAACTTCTTTTTCCTCAAATTTAGTATTGGCACTAAAGATTTTATTGATTAAAATAAACCCGTAAATCATTAAAACTGAAATTACGGCTACAGCAGATATCGTGATGATTTTTTTTAAGCTCAAAGTATAAAGTTTAATTTTGTTTATTAATTAATTGAAATATTGCTTCATCCTGATATTGGTTGTTCTGCAAAATCCAATCTTTTTTGATTCCTATTTTCTCAAAGCCAAATTTAGTAAAAAGTGCTATACTTGCTACATTTCCTACAGCAATATTTGCATATAATTGATGTAAATTTAAATTATGAAAGGAATATTTAATCAAAAGTGCTAAAGCTTCTGATCCAATTTTTTGATTTCTATTTTCCCCTTTCTGAATAACGATTCCAATTCCTGCCCTGTTATTCTTGGGATCAAATTCGAATAAATCAATCAATCCTATAGCCGGAAAGTCCTGATCCTGACAGATTGCCAAACGCAATTGCTTGGCTTCGTAAATATCCTGTTGTGCATTTTCGAGATATTGACGAACTAAAAATCGACTGTAAGGTGTTTGTGTGTTACTAACTTCCCAAATGCTTTCATCATTTTCCATAGCATAAACAAACTCCAGATCATTAGGTTCTAATGCACGCAGATATATTGAATCGCCTTTTAGTGTTATCATCGTTTATTGTAGATTGCTTATTGTAGATTTTTAAATTTCGATGGTTCCTTTAAATACAAATTTTGCTGGTCCTGTGAGGAAAACATTAGTAAAATGATCTCCTTCTTTATCAAAAGAAACCACTAATTTTCCTCCTTCAACATTCAGATTTATCGAGGTTTTATCCGTCTGACCAATTGCATTCATAGCGATAGCAACTGCAGTTGCACCAGTTCCGCAAGCCAGTGTTTCATCTTCAACACCTCTTTCGTAAGTACGAAGTGAAAAAGTACTGTCATCAACTTTCTTTACAAAATTAATATTGCTGCCTTTCTCTCCATATAATACACCATAACGAATTGCTGCGCCATTTTCTTTTACATTATAATGTTCTAAATCATCAACGATCTGAACATGATGCGGAGAACCTGTGTTTAAAAAAGTATAAGAATCTTTCTTTTGTACTTCATCAACATCAATCATTTGCAACGAAATAATAGCATCATCTCCTACAGATGCATGATGCAAACCATCTGTAGCAATAAAAGTTGCTTTATTTTTTACAACACCTAATTGGTTCGCAAAAGCCACGAGACAACGACCCCCATTTCCACACATCGAGCTCTGATTTCCATCTGAATTGTAATATACCATTCTAAAGTCTGTTTCAGTATCGTTTTCTAACAAGATAAGACCATCTGCTCCTATCCCAAAACGCCTGTCGCAGAGACGTTCAATCAATTTAATATCCTCTTTTGGAAAAAAACCGGAACGGTTATCAATCATAACAAAATCGTTTCCGGTACCCTGGTATTTATAAAATTCTATTTGCATTTTTTTTACATTAATAGTACAAAAGTACGAACAAATAATTAATGAAATGTTAATCAATGTTAAAGAGAGTTAAACCATTTTATTCGTTAATTTTTTGAATTATTTTTACATAAAATAACTTAAACATAAATTATAACTATGAAAAGATTGTCAACCTTATTTTTGGTTTCACTACTTAGTGGTGCTATTACTCTTGGTGCTTACAAGTTATTATTTGAAAGCAACAACTCTTTTTTTGGAAGAGGAAATTCTGTTGTAACTCTTGCCCCAAATTCATTTGGAAGGAATGTAGCTTTATCTGCTGAAACGGTCGATTTTACAGCTGCTGCAGATAAAACAATTCACACTGTTGTTCACGTAAAAAATGTTTCGCGACGAACCGTAAGCAATCCTATGATGGAATTTTTCTATGGATATGGAGGTCAACAGCAGCAAGAACAAGTTGGAACGGGCTCTGGTGTCATAATTTCTGAAGATGGTTATATTGTAACAAACAATCACGTAATTAAGGACGCAACAGAAATCGAAATTACATTAAATAATAAAAAGTCTTATAAGGCAAAATTAATTGGTACGGATTCAAAAATGGATATCGCTTTGTTGAAGATCGACGCTGATGAAAAATTACCTTATACTGCTTTTGCAAATTCAGATTCTGTAAAAATTGGAGAGTGGGTTTTGGCAGTTGGAAATCCTTATAATTTAACATCGACAGTAACCGCAGGGATTGTTTCGGCCAAAGCCAGAAATTTAGATACTAACGGAATCCAGTCTTTTATTCAGACTGATGCTGCAGTAAATCCCGGAAATAGTGGTGGTGCATTGGTAAACACAAGAGGCGAACTAATTGGTATCAATACTATGATTTCGTCAATGACAGGTTCTTATGTTGGATATTCGTTTGCAGTTCCTTCTAATATTGCTCGAAAAATCATCGAAGATATTATGGAATTTGGAAATGTTCAAAGAGGAATCCTTGGCGTTGAAGGTGGCGAACTAAACAGTACTGCCTCAAAAGAATTAGGGGTAACTGAAACACAAGGTTTTTATATTAGTAAAGTTTCTAAAAATTCAGGAGCTGAAAAAGCCGGACTGGGTAAAGGTGATATTATTGTAAAACTTGATGATCAGAATATTTCGACATACGCTGATCTTTCCGGATATATCAATACTAAACGACCAAATGACGTTGTGAAAGTAACTTATATTAAAGATGGAAAAACAAAGACTGTTCCGGTAACTTTAAGCAAAAACGAATTTTACAGTACCGAATTCAAAGGGATTGAACTAGAAAATATTGATGCTGCCGATAAAAAGAAATTTAGAATTGATTACGGTGTAAAAATCAGAACGATCAATAATGAAAATTTGGCGCAATATCAAAATGAATTACAAGGCAATATTATATTAAGTATTGATAATGTAAAAGCAACAAATATTGAAACGGTTTCTAAACTTTTAAATAAAAAAGATGAAGGACAAAGTATACGTCTTGAAATGATTAATAAAAATGGAGAAATCCTTAGAATTATTATTTAAAAAAATAGTCACAGTTTACAGTCACAGTATTCAGT
>NZ_MUGS01000100.1 GCF_002222055.1 Flavobacterium araucananum | reverse complement strand
CGCCTATAGAAATATGTATAAACATTGAAGGTATTAGAAATTTAAAATTAAAATTTTCAACATAACCGGGGCATCAACTTTAATTAAAGAAAAAAATATAAAAGCATAACAATTAATTCATGGTTTGATTTGTTTGTATGGGGGGAAGCCTAACGTCTGATTAACGTTAGGCTTCATTTTTTATTTAACTTATGTTTAATAAAAATAAAGGAGGCAAAATATTTAAGCAAAACAGATTTTGACTAATTTTATAAAAAATTAAAAAATGAAAAAAATAGTATTTATAGCTTGTAGCGTTGTATTTTTATTAAGCACGCAACTTCAGGCTCAAACGAGCAAAAACAAATTGTCTAAAACAGATAAAGTCATGGCAAAAGAAAACATCTACCAATTTAAAGTTCAGGATTTATCCGGAGATACATTTGATTTCGCCTCTTTAAAAGGCAAAAAAGTAATGATTGTAAATACGGCTTCAAAATGCGGATTAACACCTCAGTACAAAGATCTTGAAGCGATTTACAAAGAATATAAAGACAAAGGCTTTGTTATTGTAGGTTTCCCAGCAAATAATTTTGCCTCTCAGGAGCCGGGAACAAACAAAGAAATCGAAACATTCTGTCAACAAAATTACGGGGTAACTTTTCCTATGATGGACAAAGTTTCTGTAAAAGGGGATGATATGTGCGACGTTTATAAATTTTTGACACAAAAAGCTAAAAATGGTTTGCAGGATTCTGACGTAGAATGGAATTTCCAGAAATACCTTATCAACGAAAAAGGCGAATTGGTTAAAGTAATTAAACCAAGAACGTTGCCAACAGATCCTGAAGTTATCAATTGGATAAAAAGTTAAGCAATAACTATCTCAACCAAAAAATCCACAAATTTGAATGTAATTTCAAGTTTGTGGATTTTTTTTATTAGAACGTCACGTAATTCTTTATTCTTTGCAGGAAAACTTTTGAGTTAAACTAATATCAATTGCATAAAAACTAAATCGAGCCAGTGATCAAACTTATAACCCACTTCGCGAATCGTTCCGGTTGCTACAAACCCAAATCTTTCATGAAAAGCAATACTTCCCGCATTATCTGCATCAATAGCACCAATCATAACATGATAGCCTTGTTCTTTTGCCAAACGAATTAATTCAAGTAATAGTTTAGAACCAATTCCTTTTCCTATTACAGTATCAACTACATAAACAGAATGTTCGATAGTATACTGATACCCAATTTTTTCTCTAAATTGACCATAACTTCCAAAACCTACAACTTCGCCGTCCAGTTCTGCTACAACAATTGGCAACCCTTTGTTGGTTTTATCTTCAAACCATTTAGTCTGGATATCGATAGTTTGAATATCATAATTATAATTTGCGGTTGTATGTAAAATAGAATGGTTTACAATTTCCAGAATTTTTTCTAAATCCTTTGTTGTGGCTGGTCTTAGTATTGGGTTCATGGTGTTTATTAATCGTTATTTTAATTTTATTTCTTATTGAGTTCAGCTAATAAATCATCTACATCTTTTGTGCTCCAGGTCATTGCCGTACAAATAACCCTTGCGTCTTTTGCGTATTTTAAAGCAGATTTTTTATCCTTTATTTTGTTGTAAAGTCGTGCGACAAGGAGATTCCCATCATAAGAATCATTTAGTTCTAAGGAATGTTTTACCCATGTAATTGCTTTTTTTAAACTCTCTGTGTCTGAGATATTCTTTAAATAGGTTTGACCAATATCTTTTAGGAAACTGGCATCTGTCCAGACGAACTTTTCTGTATCTTCAAGGGTTACTTTTTTATAAAACTGCCATTTTTCTGTTCTTTCTGCTAAAGTCAAGTCAAATTTAAAAACAATAGAATCTGTTTTTTGCAATCGTATAGATTTTGCAATTTCCCTTTGTTTATAGTAGTTTATCGTGTCTAAATTATCAACATAAGGACGAAGCAATTCCGTCACAATATTTTCGATTTTGCGATCAATACGACTTTGAGAAGCCACAGCGGCAAAATCTTTCTGATGGTTTAAAACATATTGAAATTCTCTCGAATTAATATCCGTTACACCATTTGCGATAACACGCCAGTTTGTTTCGCTAACCAATTGTGCATCAGATTGTGTGTTAAGATAAATATGAGTCGGGATCGATAAATCTGTTCTGTCTTTTCCTTTTTTTAAGGTATTCAAATAAGCAAAAAACTTAGTCGAATTACCGGGGTCAGCAAGAAATTCTTTTTCTAAATAGGGTAATTGCATTTTAGGATTTAAAGCATAATTAACTTCGGTCATGAAATCCGCTTTTTTTAGTTCGCCTTTTAAACCGTACAAAAGTGTTTCAGTACCGGGATCTATAAACAAAAAGGTAGGCAATGATTTTGTGTTGAATTTATCTCTAAGAGCGATACCTTCTTCTTTTTCGATGTTTTTCCAGGCACAAACGTAGTTTTTCTTTAAAAAATCCATCACCGCAGGATCGCTAAATACCTCTTTTTTCATTTGATTACAATGTGGACACCAATCAGCATAAAGCATCACAAAAAGAGGTTTTCTTTGTGTTTTTGCATTTTCCAGAGCTGTTTTGTAAGGCACATCATCAGGAACAAATTGATTTTGAGAATGTACAGTTTGTAGCGAAAGCCAAAGAAAGAATAGATAGAAGAAACGCATAAAGAGTTTATTTTTATTAAAAAATCTGTTTTACAAATATATTCCCTTTTTCGATAAACAGCCCTTAATATCTTCCTATTTATAAGTTAAATCCAGTACGAAGTTTGTAACTTTGTGTAATAAAAAAAAGAAATCTTCGACTTTTAGATTCTCTTTAAAAAATAATACGCCATAATAATGATTTACCCCAAAATAGCGCTTGCTCAAAGCATTATCGAAATTTGTTTAGCAAAAGGAATCACCAATATTATAATTTCTCCCGGATCAAGAAACGCACCTTTAACGATTGGATTTGCACAGAATCCTAATTTTAAATGTTATAGCATTGCAGACGAACGCTGCGCTGCCTTTTTTGCATTAGGAATCGCACAGCAAACCAAATCACCTACAGCAATTGTTTGTACATCAGGATCTGCATTATTAAACTATTATCCGGCAGTTGCCGAAGCATTTTACAGTCAGATTCCGTTAATAGTAATCTCGGCAGATCGCCCGCAAAGCAAGATCGATATTGGCGACGGACAAACAATTCGTCAGGAAAATGTTTTTCAGAACCACTCCGTTTTCAATGCCAATTTAAACGAAGAAGCTTCGGTAGAAAATGATTTAAAAATCAATAAAGCAATCGAGACTGCTATTCTTCAAAAAGGTCCTGTTCATATTAATGCACCTTTCGAAGAACCTTTGTACGAAACGGTCGATACACTTTCGGTACAATCAAAAATCACCCATTCTGAAGAGATTATCGGAACAAAAATTATCGAAAATATAGATGATGTTATTTCTGTCTATAATGCTGCCGAGAGCAAACTGATACTCGTTGGCGTAAATGAAGCCAATAGTATTGATCCCGAAATAGTCGCTAATTTTGCTCATGATCCGTCTGTAGTCGTATTGACAGAAACTACTTCAAACCTGCACGATCCCAGTTTTATCAATAGTATAGATACTTTAATCACACCTTTTGATGATGCTGATTTTAAGGCTTTTCAGCCGGAAATCTTAATTACTTTTGGCGGAATGATCGTTTCTAAACGTATCAAAGCATTTTTACGAAAATACAAACCAAAAGAACACTGGCATATTGATACTTTGCGTGCTTATGATACTTTTAGTGCGCTAACAAAGCATTTTGTAATGCAACCCAACGATTTTTTTAAAGCATTATTTGCTAAAAGTGTGGTTACAGAAAGTGACTATTTTGCAAAAATTGATAAAATATATGCGCTACGAAAAAACAAAAGACAGGAATATGTAGATAAAATCCCGTTTTCTGATTTTAAAGTTTTCGAAAAAGTAATTGAATCTCTGCCTGCAAAAAGTCAGTTGCAAATTAGCAACAGTTCCGCAATTCGATATGCACAATTAATAGATATTGATCCTACTATAGAAGTTTTTTGTAACAGAGGAACAAGTGGTATCGACGGAAGTACCTCTACAGCAATTGGTGCCGCGGTAGGAAACGAAAAACAAACCGTTTTTATCACCGGCGATATTGGTTTTTTGTATGATAGTAATGCTTTATGGAATTCGTATATTCCTAAAAACTTCAAAATTGTTTTAATTAATAATGGAGGAGGAGGGATCTTCAGGATTTTACCCGGACATGAAGAAAAACCTGTTTTTAATACCTATTTTGAAACCTCTCACCACTTAACGGCAGAACATCTCGCAAAGATGTATGGTATGGATTATTATACAGCAAATGATGGGATATCTTTAGAAAAAAATCTAAAATCATTTTATGATAAAAATGATTCGCCGGCTATTTTAGAAATTTTTACACCTACTTTGGAAAATGATGTCATTTTGAAACAGTACTTTAAAGAGTTAGTTTAATATTGTGCGTAAAATAAGTTAAAAAATTATTTTAATGTAAGATAAAACTTTAATTTTGGTTTTTATAA
>NZ_MUGS01000010.1:252-36058 GCF_002222055.1 Flavobacterium araucananum | reverse complement strand
TAAAACAAAGAAATAATAAAAAAATGTTCCGTTAGGAACTAAATATCGGTAGAAAAAATAATATTTAATAAGACCTGTTTGTCCCGTAGGCACTACACCAATAAAAACATGGAATAATTTCCAAAACAATACACATCAAAGATTCTACACACCATAAAACAAAGAAATAATAAAGAAATGTTCCGTTAGGAACTAAATATCGGTAGAAAAAATAATATTTAATAAGACCTGTTTGTCCCGTAGGGACTACACTATTTACAATCAGAATCTACTTCTCGCCTTCATCTTCAAAATTATCGAAATACGTAAAATCTTTGGTAATTAATCCATTGTCAATTGTGAAAATAGTACAAATAGGCAATTCTGATTTTGAATTATCTGGTGCGGTTCCTGTCGAAATAAACTCTACAATAATATGATTTTCTCCCGTTGAATAAAAGTCCCTTACTTATTTTCCTGAACGAACTTAATAATTGACTATTTGTTTTTAAACCTTTCAAATAAAAATTCCATAAAATTCTCAAAAATTAACTTTGTATCTTTGCCACTTAGAACTATTGAAGAAAAAAAATGCGAATTGACATTGTAACGATTTTGCCGGAATTATTAAGAAGCCCATTTGAGGCTTCGATTATGAAACGTGCTATAGACAAAGGTTTGGTCGAAGTTCATTTTCATAATTTACGTGATTATACTACGAACAAACAAAAGAGCGTCGACGATTATCCTTTTGGAGGAGGCGCCGGAATGGTGATGACGGTTCAGCCCATTGATGCTTGTATCACACATTTGAAAAGTGAACGGGAATACGACGAGATCATTTATATGTCACCGGACGGAGAAACGCTGAACCAAAAAATGGCCAATACAATGTCGATGTATGAAAACATTATCATTTTATGCGGACATTATAAAGGTGTAGATCAGCGTGTTCGTGATCATTTTATTACCAAAGAAATTTCGATTGGTGATTATGTTTTATCGGGTGGAGAATTAGGCGCTTTGGTTTTATCAGATGCTTTAATTAGATTAATTCCTGGTGTTTTGAGTGATGAAACATCTGCTTTGACAGATAGTTTTCAGGATAATTTACTTTCCGGACCTATATATACAAGACCTGCAGATTATAAAGGATGGAAAGTTCCTGAGGTTTTAACAAGCGGTCACTTTGCTAAAATTGACAAATGGCGCGAGGATATGGCTTTTGAACATACAAAAAACAGAAGACCGGATTTGCTTGAAGGACATTAGGAAAGTATTCAGTCCCAGTTTGCAGTTTTCAGTCTCAACGTGCTGAATACTGAGACTGAAAACTGTGACTGCAAACTGAGACTGAGACTGCGACCGCAAACTGAGACTGAGACTGCGACCGCAAACTGGATAAAAGATGAATCTAAAACATATCTACAATACTCGGAATTATATTGAGATGAATTACAATCAAATCATCTCAATAAATTCTCTTGAAGATATTTCCAGTTACTCCTATAGAAATTTGCAGCGTGTTTTTTATTCTTTATTTAAGGAAACAATTGGCGCTTATCAAACCCGATTGAAAGTAGAAAACGGCTATAAAAAACTTTTATATTCGAATGCGCCAATTTCAGATATTGCGCTTGAAGTAGGATTTGCCGATGTGCAGTCTTTCTCGAAAACTTTCAAAAAACATTTCAATTGTTCGCCTTCTGTTGCGCGAAATCAAAAAGAACTTTTATTAAACGACGTTCCTCTGCAACAAACGATTTCTCCTGTTTTAGAACCTGAGATTCTTTTTATTCCCGAAAAAACAGTTTATTATTCCAGTTGTAAAACTTCTTATATCAATCCGGAAATAGAAAACCTTTGGGATACTTTATTACAAAATGAATTTCCCCAACCTATTACAGATTTCTACGGTATCATAACAGATGATATTGTGATTACCGAGAAAACCAAGTGCACTTACGAAGCTTGTATTGTTACCGAAGCTATTACTAAAAACCTTCCGATAAAAAAGATTTTTGGAGGTCGATATGCTTGTTTTTTTCATCATGGATGTTATGAAACCTTAGAAGATACGTATCAGCAAATCTTTGGAAAATGGTTTTTAAGTAACAATATTGAATTCTCTCATTTACCTGTAATCGAACATTATATTACAAACAACGGAAATTGTGATACTCCATCTGATTATCTTACGGCGATTTTTATTCCTCTTCTTTAACTTGTCCATTTTGGACAACTGAGCAATTACACTTTAGAAATACATTTGTACTGTCAAAATACCGGTATCAAATGACACTAAACATTTAATTAACAACAACTAAGATGGAAAAACTATTTCTAACCCTGCTATTATTGCCTTTATTCTCTTCTTGTCAGCCAGACGAAGCAACAGCAAAACCGGATGAATCAAAAAATACCGAAATTATGTATACAATGCCCGAAGAATCGGCACCACATGAAGGAACTTGGCTGCAATGGCCTCATCAATATCAATATGGAATTGATTACAGAAATGATTTAGATGCAACATGGATCACAATGACCAAATCATTAGCTACAAGCGAAAAAGTACATATTATTGCTTACGATATTACCGAAAAAAACAGAATTACTGAGTTATTAAAAAATGCAGGGATTTCTTTATCTTCAATTGAATTTAAAATTTTTAAAACCGATGATGTTTGGATCAGAGATAATGGTCCTATTTATGTAAAAGACAAAAACAATCAATTGGTAATTCAGGATTGGGGATTTAATGGCTGGGGCAAAAAGGCAGCTTTCAAGAATTGCAATACCATTCCTTCGCAAATTGCAAAAGATCAAAAAACGACAGTTATAGATTTAAATAGCGTAATGATTAATGAAGGCGGCGCGGTAGAAATAGACGGAAATGGTACTTTATTAGCTACCAAAAGCGCGATATTAAATTCGAATCGTAATCCCGGAATGACGCAGGCACAAGCCGAAGCAAATTTTAGAAAGTATTTAGGAATAACCCATTTTATTTGGCTTGAAGGAAAAGCAGGAAGAGAAATTACCGATATGCACATTGATGGTTTTGCTCGTTTTGGCAACACAAACACAATCGTAACCATGAATGAAAATGATTTGTTGTATTGGGAAGTTCCGGAAACTGACATTGCAACTTTGTACAATTCTAAAGACATAAATAGCAAAAACTATACTTTTGTAAAACTGCCATTATCCAAGAATGATGTTGTAACAACTTATGGCAAAAAACTAGGATACAAAGGTTCTTATGTAAACTATTATATTGGAAACACAGTTGTTTTAGTCCCTAATTACAATGATCCAAATGATGCCGTTGCAAATCAATTGATTCAAAATTTATATCCTTCCAGAAAAGTAATTGGCATCGATGTTCGCAATTTATACGCAAATGGAGGAATGATTCATTGCGTTACGCAACAGCAACCTAAGTAAGTTTGCAGTTTTCAGTGGCAGTATACAGTATTCAGTCGCAGTCGCAGTGTTCTGCGTGATAAAACTGCAACTGTAAACTGCGACTGAATACTGTGACTGTAAACTGCGACTGTAAACAACAACATATCAATAACTTAAAATAAATTACAATTATCAATTTATAATTCATAATTATTTTCTACATTTGCACCCGAATTAGACTAACCTCTGGCGAGATCCGTGAATGTTGCTCTATATAAAAACCATAATTATAAGATATCATGGCAGATTTAATGAAATTCGTTCAAACCGAATTAGTTGCTAAAAAAGATTTCCCTGTTTTTGGAGCTGGAGATACTATCACAGTTTACTACGAAATTAAAGAGGGTGAAAAAACAAGAACTCAGTTTTTTAAAGGAGTTGTTATTCAAAGAAGAGGTTCTGGTAACACAGAAACTTTTACTATCCGTAAAATGTCTGGAGCTATTGGAGTTGAGCGTATCTTCCCAGTAAACTTACCAGCTTTACAGAAAATTGAAATCAACAAAAAAGGAGCTGTACGTAGAGCTAGAATTTTCTACTTCAGAGAACTTACTGGTAAAAAAGCTAAGATTAAAGATAAAAGAAGATAATCATTTATCTCTTTGTTATAAAAAAGCTCGTTTCATTTATTTGAAACGAGTTTTTTTTATGCCTGATTTTTAAAATATCATAATCTTTTTCAGGAGCTAATCCCGCTATTCGTTTCAATCTTTTGCTTTTTAAAGAAAAAAGCAAAAGGATTTCCACTTCTATCGGGGCTAGGGCAATCATTTTCATAAGAGCTTTTAGTTTACGCAAAACCTGTTAGGTTTTAAAAACCTAACAGGTTTCTCAGATTGCGCGACATACATTATTTCAACGGATTAAAATCCGTTGCTACAAAATGTATCGTTCCTACGGAACTTTGCATAAAGAGCCTTCGGCTCGATTTATTTTGTAAGGATGGATTTTAATCCATCCATTAAAATGTTCTTGTTTTACGGTTTGCGTGAGGGATAGAAGTGGAAAGCCCACAGCCTGACGAAGGAAGTGCGAGGACTTGCAGCGGATAGCCCGACCCGCCTTTTTCGGCGGGGCACGCCCAAAATAAAAAAACCGACACTCCTAAAGCATCGGTTTGTATTTTAATGAAAATTGGTGTTCTATTTTTTTAATAGTTTTTCCAAATATTCGATTTTGTCTTTTTCAGCTTGTAGCAAACGTTCGTAAAGCTTTTCTTTTTCCTGAAAAATTTCGATTAATTTATCCAATGGGTTGAAAGTACAATAATGATTTGTACTGAATGCTGTTCCATTTGTAAAACTATTATCATGGAAACTATTAAAATAATTAATCATATTGTCTTCTGAAAAATTTTTGATTGCTTCAACAGTTACGCCAAGCGCTTTTGCAACTTCTGCCAATTTTTCTTCGTCTATCGTTTCACTGTTTTCAATAGCAGATATAGCTTGTTGGTTTGTTCCTAAAGCCTGTGCCAAAGCTTCTTGCTTCATATCTCGAAGTTCACGAATACGGCTTATTTTTCGCCCTATATGATTTGGTTTTGTAAGTGTGCTCATAATTCAAAGATAATGATTAAGCGTAATACTAAACAACAAGTAAAAAACATATTAAACAATGTATCTTACATTTGTTATATGTCTCTTGCATTTTAGCCAAAAATACACCTTTTCATACAAAAATAAACAAAACTAAAATGATTTTATGCAACTGTAGTATTTTCGTTTTTCGAAATGTTGGGCTTTTACTTATGATTCATCAAAACTGTAATTTTTTAATACCAAAATCATCGATTTGACAATTAAACGAGCCCGAAATAACAATCTGATAATTTCAGCATTTCTCATCAAAACTACACCGATTTCGGACTGATTTTATTATATTTGCTCCGCTCATTTTGAGCCGACTATACCTTTACATTGCCATTTCCCGGCGATACGATTATAAAAAAAAAAAAAATGACAAAGAATTCAAAAATTTATTACACCTTAACTGATGAGGCGCCATTATTAGCGACTTACTCTTTTTTACCTATTGTTCAGGCATTTACTGCGACTGCTGGTATTGCTATTGAAACTAGAGACATCTCTTTGGCGGGTAGAATTTTATCTAATTTTCCTGAGGTTCTTACAGATGCTCAAAAAACGGTAGATGCTTTAGCTGAATTAGGTCAATTAGCAACACAACCTGAAGCTAATATTATCAAATTACCAAACATTTCAGCATCAGTGCCGCAATTAAAAGCTGCTATTGCTGAATTGCAATCTCACGGTTATAAAATTCCTAATTATCCGGAAAATCCTCAAAATGATGCTGAAAAAGAGACTAAAGCAAAATATGCTAAAGTTTTAGGTTCTTCGGTAAATCCGGTTTTACGTGAAGGGAACTCTGATCGTAGAGCGCCAAGAGCGGTGAAGAACTTTGCAAAAGCAAATCCGCACTCAATGGGTGCTTGGTCTGCTGACTCAAAAACTAAAGTTGCTTCTATGCCAAACGGTGATTTCTACGGAAGCGAAAAATCGCTTACTGTTGCAGAAGCTAATGATGTAAAAATCGAATTTGTAGCAAAAGACGGTACAGCTACTGTTCTTAAAGAAAGTACTCCGCTTAAAGCAGGTGAAATCATCGACAGCTCTGTATTGCACTTAAAAGCTTTAAAAAGTTTTGTTGCTGATGCTATTGCCGATGCTAAAAAAGAAGGAATTTTACTTTCTGTGCACTTAAAAGCTACAATGATGAAAGTTTCAGATCCAATTATCTTTGGCGCTATCGTTGAAGTATATTTTGCTGATCTTTTTAAAAAATATGCAACTTTATTTGCAGAATTAAATATTGATACCAGAAATGGTTTAGGTGATATCTACGCAAAAATTGCCGGAAGACCAGAACAAGCCGAAGTTGAAGCTGATATTACTAAAGCTATCGAAAACGGACCAGCTCTTGCAATGGTAAATTCTGACAAAGGAATTACAAACTTACACGTTCCGTCTGATGTTATTGTTGATGCTTCTATGCCTGCAATGATTCGTACTTCTGGACAGATGTACAATAAAGAAGGAAAACAACAAGATACTCTTGCTGTTATTCCAGATCGTTCTTATGCTGGAATTTATACTGCAACTATCGATTTCTGTAAAAAACACGGTGCTTTTGATCCTAAAACAATGGGAAGTGTTCCTAACGTAGGTTTGATGGCTCAAAAAGCAGAAGAATACGGATCTCACGACAAAACTTTCCAGATAAAAGCTGATGGTGTTGTTCGCGTTATCGACAATAAAGGAACTGTTTTGATGGAACAAGACGTTGAGACAAATGATATTTTTAGAATGTGTCAGGCAAAAGATGCTCCTATTCAGGATTGGGTTAAACTTGCTGTAAACAGAGCCCGTTTGTCTGATACTCCTGCTGTTTTCTGGTTAGACGAAAACAGAGCACATGACAGAGAATTGATCGTAAAAGTTCAAAAATATTTAAAAGACCACAATACAACAAACTTAGATATCCGTATCCTTAACCCAATTGCTGCTACAGAATTTACTCTGGACAGAATCATCAAAGGTTTAGATACTATCTCTGTAACAGGAAACGTTTTACGTGATTATTTAACTGACTTATTCCCAATTTTAGAATTAGGAACTTCGGCTAAAATGTTATCTATCGTTCCGTTAATGAATGGTGGTGGATTGTTCGAAACTGGTGCTGGTGGATCTGCTCCAAAACACGTTGAGCAATTTACAGAAGAAGGATATTTACGTTGGGATTCATTAGGAGAATTTTTAGCTCTTGGTGCCTCTTTAGAGCATCTGGGACAAACTTTAGACAACTCTAAAGCAATTGTTTTATCTGAAACTCTTGACGAAGCAAACGATAAATTCCTGGCAAACGATAAATCTCCAGCTCGTAAAGTAGGTCAAATTGATAACCGTGGTTCTCATTTTTACCTTGCTTATTATTGGGCACAAGCTCTTGCAGCTCAAAATAAAGATGCTGAATTGAAAGCTATCTTTACACCAATTGCTGCTCAATTTGAAGCTAACGAAGCTAAAATCGATGCTGAATTAATTGGTGCGCAAGGAAAACCTCAAACTCTTGGCGGTTACTACCAGCCAACTCCTGAGTTAGTGAGCAAAGCAATGCGTCCAAGTGCAACATTTAATGCAATTATTGCTGAAATAAAATAATCAATTTGAAAGACGCACTGCTGTGCGTCTCTACGATATGTTATAAACAAAAAAAAGACANNTGTCTTTTTTTTGTTTATAAGAAATAAGAACAGCCAAATATTTTTAGGTTTTATCTGAATCTGCCCGTAAAAAGATCAAAAAGCTGTTGAAACCATTTTTAAAGTAAAAAAGAATTCAAAACCTGTAACAAAGAGCGTGCATTCTTAACTAATGTTTAACAATCTTTCCCCTAAAATATTTAGTAAGAATTATTAACTATGTGTTTCAAAACCAAGACAATGATTACAAAAAAAATTGGCCTTCTTTTTATCTTCCTTTTAACGACTTTAACTTCATTTTCTCAGGAAAAATTTACTTTAAGCGGTACCATCACAGACTTTAAAAATAATGAAACCTTAATTGGCGTAAACATCTACATTCCTTCTTTAAAAATAGGAACGACCACCAATGAATATGGTTTTTATTCGCTTACCGTTCCTAAAGGCGAACATGAAATCGAAATAAGTTATGTGGGGTATCAAACCATTCAAAAAACGGTTGTTTTAAATCAAAACACTAAAAACAACTTTGCAATAAACGAAAGTGGCGAAGAGCTCCAGGAAGTTATAATTACGGACAATAAAGGTAAAATCAATATTAAATCACCGGAAATGAGTGCCAATAAACTTTCGATTGCCACCATCAAAAAAATGCCTGTAGTTATGGGCGAAGTCGATGTTTTAAAATCAATTTTATTACTTCCGGGAGTTACCAATGCAGGCGAAGGCGCTTCAGGGTTTAATGTTCGCGGTGGTGGTGCAGATCAAAATTTAATTTTATTAGACGAAGCAACTATATTTAACTCCTCTCACGTATTTGGTTTTTTCTCTGTTTTTAATCCTGATGCCATAAAAGATTTAAAACTATACAAAGGCGGAATTCCTGCCCGATATGGCGGACGGGCTTCTTCGGTTTTGGATATTTATCAGAAAGACGGAAACAGTAAAGAATTTCATGTCAATGGTGGAATTGGACTAATCTCAAGCAGAATTCTTGCCGAAGGACCTATCGTAAAAGATAAAGGTTCGTTTTTGATTGGCGGAAGAGCTTCGTATGCACATTTATTTTTAAAACTGTCAAAAGATCAAAAAGACAATACGGCTTATTTTTATGATTTAAACACCAAATTAAGTTATAAACTAAACGATAATAACAGTTTGTACTTATCCGGTTATTTTGGTCGTGACGTCTTTAGCCTCAACAAAAGTTTTACCAATATTTATGGTAACTCGACTTTAAACCTGCGTTGGAATCATTTGTATTCTGATAAATTATTTGCCAATTTATCCTTGATTTACAGCGATTATTATTATGGTCTAGACCTGGACTTTGTAGGCTTTAAATGGGATTCCGGAATTAAAAACTATAATATCAAGTACGATTTCAAAAATTATATTTCAGATAAATTCAAACTAAATTATGGCTTAAACGGAATTTACTATGAATTTAATCCCGGAACGATCAGACCAAGCAATGAAACATCAGGAATTAATCCGGATCAACTAGACAAAAAATATGCTTTTGAACCTTCTGTTTATATTGAGGCCGAAAATCAACTTTCGAAAAAGTTCACCGTTTCATACGGATTACGTTACAGCTTATTTTACCGCTTAGGCTCTTCTACAATTAATTATTATGAGAATAATAATCCGGTAATTTTTAATACCGATATGCAGATTTATGAAAAAGGTACACCAACCTCAACGAAATATTTTGGCAAAAACAAAGAGATCCAGAGTTATAATAATTTAGAACCAAGATTTTCAGCTTCTTATCAATTAAACGACGATCAGGCAATTAAAGCAAGTTATAACAGAATGGCGCAATACCTTCAATTAATTTCAAATACCTCATCTCCTACTCCGCTGGATGTCTGGATGCCAAGTGATAAATACATCAAACCACAAATTGCAGATCAGGTGGCGCTGGGATATTTTAGAAATATAAACAATGGCGCTTATTCTGTAGAAGTAGAGACGTATTACAAAAAAATTCAGAACAGATTAGATTATATTGATGGTGCAGATTTGATTGCCAATGATGCCATTGAACAGGTAATTCTAAACGGACGCATGAGATCTTACGGCGTAGAATTTATGCTAAAGAAAAATGAAGGTAAATTTAACGGATGGATCTCCTATACGTTATCAAAATCGCAGCAACAAACTCCGGGAAGAACTGCAGACGAAACAGGAATCAATAACGGACAATGGTACAGTTCTGCCTATGATAAAACCCATAATTTAGCCGTTACATCAGCCTATACACTGAACGAAAAATGGTCATTTGGTGCCAACTTTGCATTACAATCCGGTCAGCCGGTTACGTATCCAAACGGTCAATACGAATATTTAGGAATCACGGTTCCCAGTTATGGTCTACGAAACGAAAACCGCTTGCCTGCATATCATCACTTAGATGTTTCGGCAACTTTGACACCTAGAAAAAATAAGGACAGAAACTGGAAAGGCGAATGGGTTTTTAGTATTTATAACTTATACAATCGCCATAATGCAGCTTCGATCAATTTCCGTCAGAATGTTGATACCGGAGCAAATGAAGCCGTTCAAACTTCGATTTTTGGGATGGTTCCTGCCGTTAGCTATAATTTTAAATTTTAAAACAACTTCTGTAAAAAGAAAACAAAAGATATACCATGAAAAAAGCAACCTTACTACTCGTAGTTTTTATATCGATTTTCTTCCTAAGTTGCGAAGAAGTCGTTAATGTTGATCTTGATACCGCAGCTCCAAAATTAGTAATTGAAGCTGCAATAAACTGGCAAAAAGGAACAACCGGAAAACAGCAAACCATAAAATTGACTACAACTACCGGATATTTCGAAAATGTTATACCCACAGTTTCAGGCGCAACCATTTTTATAAAAAACAGTCAAAATGAGCAATTCGTTTTTACTGAACTTCCAAAAACAGGACGATACGTTTGTACAAATTTCAAACCTGTAATTGACGAGACCTATACCTTAACCGTAATTAACAAAGGGATTACCTATACTGCAACCGAAATCATGAAGTCTGTAGCACCAATAACACGAGTAGAACAAAATAACGAAGGCGGGATTACAGGAAAAGAAATCGAAACAAAAGCTTTTTTTAACGATCCGGCAGATGTCGATAATTTTTATTTGTTTAAATATGTATATTCGAGTAAAATTACATCAACCTATTATGTGAGTGAAGATAAATTTTTTCAGGGAAATGAATATTTCAGTTCATCAGACGATGATGATTTGAAAATTGGAGATGAAGTCGAAATGACACATTACGGAATTTCAAAACAATATTATAACTATATGAGTATCTTAGTTAGTATTGCCGGAAGTAATGTTGGCGGACCTTTTCAATCGCCACCGGCAACTGTAAAAGGAAATATCATGAATATGACTGATAAAGCCAACTATCCGTTAGGTTATTTCTCGCTCAGTGAAATTGACATAAAAAAATACAAAATTCAATAATATCAGTACCATCATGGAAGCCAGAATTGAAACTTTATCAGAGAAAAAACTAATTGGTAAACACATTATAATGTCGTTTATCGAAAATAAAACATTCCAATTGTGGAGCTCTTTTATGCCCCAGCGCAAGGAAATCAAAAATACAATCGACTCTAATTTATATTCGCTTGAAGTTTTTTCGGATGGCCATTTTGACAATTTTGATCCCAATAACAGTTTTCAAAAATGGGCCGCTGTCGAAGTTTCTCACTTTGATGAAATCCCGTCAGAAATGGAAACCTTAACCATTCCAACTGGATTATATGCCGTATTTGTACACAAAGGTCCACAAAGTGAAGGTCATAAAACCTATCATTCTATTTTTGTAGAATGGCTTCCAAATTCAGAATATACCGTAGACGAAAGACCCCATTTTGCCGTAATGGGAGATCAATATAAAAAAGAAGATCCGGACTCCGAAGAAGAAATTTGGATCCCTATAACCAACAAAGCTTAAAATTATGCTAATCGAAACACTAAAATCCCTTTTTGACCGTGACCTCAACAAATTAAAAGTCGAGATCGAATCGTATCAAAACGAAAGTCAGATTTGGGTAATTGATAAAAACATCTCTAACTCTGCCGGAAATCTTTGTTTGCATTTAATGGGAAACATCAATAGTTTTATTGGTGCCGAAATTGGCAAAACACGTTACGTTCGCGATCGTCCCTTAGAGTTTTCGACAAAAAATGTCCCAAAAGCAGCACTTATCTCTACAATCGAAAAAACTAATTGGGTTGTAAATAATGCACTTGACAGTTTAACCGAAGCTGACTTAGAAAAAATTTACCCACAAATTGTTTTCGAAAAAGAAATGACAACAGGTTATTTTTTAGTTCATCTTGCAACACATTTAGCCTATCATTTAGGACAAATTAATTATCATAGAAGGTTGTTAGACTAAATAAAAGTTTACAGTCTCGGTATTCAGTATCAGTAACAGTTTACAGTCACAGTCACAGTTTGAGTAAAGTGAGATTGAAAACTGTGACTGTAAACTGAAAACTTTTCTCAAAACCCTCAACATATGTAAAGGTTTAGAAATTAGAAATGTGCAAACTTTGCATCATTAATTCAATATTTCTAAAACATGAAACATTTACTTTTTACTCTATTTTCACTTTGTGCTTTTACCACAAAAGCGCAAACCTTCAAAAATCCCGAATCATTATTCGACCCAACGCCTTATGGTTTTAGCCATGCATCATCAGTTTCGACATCAGGCGAATTAGTTTATATTTCCGGACAAAGCGGCGGTTTAGGAAAAGAACACACGTTAAGCAATAGTTTTAGAGAACAAACCAAAGTAGCATTACAAAACATTGTAACCGTTTTGGACAGCTACAATCTAAAACCCGAAAACATCATGAAAATAACCATTCTAATCGTAGATCATTCTCCGGAAAAACTAAAAATATGGAATGAAGAGATTAGAAAAGTATGGCAAAACAAACCCTTTCCCGCAAGTACATTAATTCCTGTTCCTAAATTAGCCATCGACGGAATGTTAATCGAAGTCGACGCAATAGCTTTTAAAGCAACAAAATAATTATTTTTTTACCATTAAGAGATTAAGAAAGTTAAGTTTGGATTATTACTTATAAACCATTTAAAAATCCTTTTAATCTTAATATCCCGATAACTATCGGGAGTGGCAAAAAAAGTCAACATCAAAAAGCTTAATTTTCTTAATCTCTTAATGGTAAAAGACATTTTTTGCTTCCATTCCTTTTTTAGACAAAACAAATAAATTATTTTAAATCTGTGAAATCTGTGGCAAAAGAAACTTTTCTTAATCTCTGTCAAAAAAAATCTAAAATCTAAAATCTAACCTCTACAATCTTATCCTTTCGTACATTTGCAGCACATTTCAAATCAAAATCTAAATGTCTTCACACCATATCGTACGCGACGACCAGGAACCCGCATTAATTATTGCCAACGGTGCAGCATGCAATCCTGAATTATTAGGACAATTGCTCGAATGGTCTCCACTGGTTATCGTGTTGGATTCTGCTATCGAGCGAGTAATTGATTTAGGGATCAAAATCGATGTTCTTTTAGGGGATTTCGATCGCGGCTTTGATCCTGAAATTTACAAAACATCCCAATATCCCATAGAAATTGTACATACACCGGACCAGGACAAAACAGATTTAGAGAAAGCTTTTGATTATTTAATAGCAAGAAAAATTCCAGCTGTAAATGTCGTTTGGGCAACCGGAAAACGAGCAGATCATACTATTACGAACCTTACGAATATTGTTCGTTATCGCAATTTGCTTAAAATTGTCATTCTCGACGATCATTCTAAAATCTTTTTATTGCCTAATAAATTCGAAAAATGGTATACGGCAAAAACACCAATTTCATTGATTCCAATTGGTGTTGTTAACGGTATTAATTCCATCAATTTAGAATATCCATTACAAAACGACACCTTAACAATTGGTTACAGAACCGGTAGCAGCAATGCCGTTGCCCAGGATGGTCTTGTTACCATCACCCATACTAATGGCGATTTATTGCTAATGGAATGCATGGATTAACCAATTATCATCTTGAGCGAAGTCAAAACATCATTCGACTTTTACTATTGTCACTCTGAGCGAAGTCGAAGAGTCAGGAGCTATTTCCTGCTGTCCACTATATCTTTTCCTGGCTAAAGGAGCCAGAAAAAGGATACCGCTTCCATCAGGGCTAAGGCAATCGTTTTTATAATTGCACTTTCCTCCAAAAGGAATGACTATCTTTGCACGGAAATTTACAAAATGAAAGAAACAGACAATTCCGAAAAAAACAATTTACATCCTCGAAATCTTCATCGTTCCCGTTATGATTTTGATCTCCTTATTGCGAATTGTCCTGAATTAAAAGCACAAGTTGCCGTAAATGTTCACGGAATCGAAACTATCGATTTCAGCAATCCTGTCTCGGTAAAATTGCTTAATAAAGCTTTGCTTCAAACCTATTACGACATACAAAACTGGGATATCCCTAAAAATTATCTTTGTCCGCCCATTCCAGGAAGAACGGATTATATTCATTACCTGGCCGATTTATTGGCAGAAACCAATAACGGAATCATTCCGCGAGGATCTTCAGTTTTAGGTTTAGACATTGGTACAGGAGCCAATTGCATCTATCCTATTTTAGCAAATGCAATTTACGACTGGAGTTTTGTGGGAACTGATATAGACGAAAGAGCGATCGAAAATTGCAGCAAAATCATCGAAACCAATCCTAAATTAATTGATGCTATAAGTTTACAGCAACAAACGGAGTCTCGTTTCATTTTTAAAAACATCATCACGCCCGAAGATCGTTTTACCTTTACAATATGTAATCCGCCTTTTCATTCTTCTGCCGAAGATGCCAATCAAAGCACCGTTCGTAAAGTTTCGAATTTAACCAAAGAAAGAAAAAAAACAAATCCTGTTTTAAATTTCGGCGGTCATAATGCCGAATTATGGTGCGATGGCGGTGAAATTGGTTTTGTAACTCAAATGATTTACGAAAGCTCAAAATTTGCCATGCAATGTTTATGGTTTACGACTTTAGTTTCAAAAAGAGAAAACCTTTCCAGCATTTATAAAACCCTAAACAAAGTAAATGCATCCTCGATAAAAACAATCGATATGGCTCAGGGTCAAAAAACAAGCCGTATTGTAGCGTGGAGTTTTTTGAGTGAAAGTCAACAAAAAGCGTGGAAGTTTTAAGATTCTTAAATGATTTTTTAATTTATTGTTTTGTAACTTCGTGTAAATTATATTGATATGAATACTCTTGAACTGAAAAATATCTTAATTTCTGAAATTTCAAAAATTGATGATGAATCATTTTTATCTGCTTTAAAAACTATTTTAGATAGTCGCAGTAATTCTTTCAAAAGTTATTCATCCCATTATAATGAAGACCTTAAAGTCGCAGAAGAGGATATTCAAAATGGAAATTTTTATTCTCATAAAGAGATTAAAGATAAAATTGAGCAATGGAAAAAGAAATAATTTGGTCCAAAGCGGCTCAAAATCAACTTAAGAAAATTTATTTTTTTTTATTAAAACAAGCCAAAAGTAATCAGGTTCAGAATAAAGTAATAGATTCTATCTACCAATCAGTTACAATACTTTCAACTAATTGGGAAATATATGAATTGGATGAAATGAAAACATCTAATAATGGCGATTATCGTGCTTACGAAATTTACAGCTATAGAATCTCATACAAAATAACTTCAACACAAATCCAAATATTAAGAATCAGACACACAAGTCAAAATACTAAAACATTATAATTCTGATACTTTAAAACAAAATTCTGATACTTTTTCGATTCCCAATTTACGTACCTTTAAAGTAAAAGTAAATTGAATTTTATGACAATGCCAAAATTACTACTCAAATTTGCGCTTCTATTCGTATTGGTAAGTTGCGCTTCTGCAAAAAAAGAAAAATTTGATGATTATATTTTTAAAACAAAAAGCGAAAAACAAGCTTACTTAAATTCGTACGACAAAGCCCTGAAACTTTGGGATATTCCTTATTGGGAAGAAAATATAAAAACCACTTACGGAACTGCTCATGTTATTATCGCGGGTCCAAAAAACGGAAAAGACTTAATTCTTTTGCACGGAATGGATGCTAGTTCGACGATGTGGTATCCTAACATTAAACCGCTTGCCAAGAATCATCGCATTTATGCCATTGATTTTATAATGGAACCCGGAAAATCTACTTTAACGACAAAACCCCTTTCCTCTGACGAAATTGTAATTTTATACAATGAAATTTTTGATCATTATAAATTAAAGAAATTTGATATTGTAGCAGCTTCGCGTGGTGGGTGGATCGCCACTTTATTGGCTACCCAAAAAGGAAATTCTATTGACAAAATAGTTTTATTAAGTCCCGCGCAAACCTTTAAATTTATAGATAAAGTAGGCAAAACGACCTCGGCTTTGATGCTTAAACTTTTTCCGAGCGAAAAGAAATTTGGAAAAACATTAAAAACATTCTCTACCCATCCTGAAAAAATAAGCCCTGTTTATAAAAGACAATTTTATTTGGCCAATAAATATGCTAAATCAAATTCAAGCATGTTCAAAATGCATCCTTTTTCAGATGATGAATTAAAATCGATCACTAATCCTGTTTTGGTTTTAATTGGCGATCGTGATGTTATTAATTCCGAAGAAAGTTTAGAAAGAGCTAAAAAATATTTAGCCAATGGCAAAACACAAATAATAAAAGATGCAGGACATTTTTTATCCATCGATCAATCGAAAAATGTAAATGAGGCGACGATTGATTTTTTAGAATAGTTTTTTGCCACGAATTCACGAATTAAATTTAATTCAGACTAATATCAATTCGTGAATTCGTAGCTATCTTCTAAAATAAAAATTCGGGTAATTCGTGTAATTCGTGGCAACCCTTTTTTATAGAATTCAAACTTTGTATCTTTACAAAACTAATCTTTTAGCATTCAAAAATGAATTTCCAGGTATCCTCAGAGTATAGTCCAAAAGGTGATCAACCACAAGCAATCGAAAAACTTTCGCAAGGTATTGTAGATGGCGAAAAATACCAGACATTATTAGGGGTTACAGGTTCCGGAAAAACATTTACGGTTGCCAATGTCATACAGGAAGTTCAAAAACCTACTTTGGTTTTGGCTCATAATAAAACACTGGCAGCACAATTATACTCGGAGTTCAAACAATTTTTTCCTAATAATGCGGTAGAATATTTCGTTTCTTACTACGACTATTACCAACCGGAAGCTTTTATGCCTGTAACAGGCGTTTTTATCGAAAAAGATTTATCTATCAACGAAGAGCTCGAAAAGATGCGTTTAAGCACCACTTCTTCCCTGCTTTCAGGACGTCGTGATGTTTTGGTCGTCGCTTCTGTTTCGTGTTTATATGGTATTGGAAATCCTGTTGAATTTAAGAAAAACGTAATTGAAATTAGCCGGGATCAGGTTATTTCGAGAACGAAACTACTTCATAGTCTGGTTCAAAGTTTATACGCCAGAACCGAAGCCGATTTTAATCCGGGAACTTTTAGAATAAAAGGGGACACGGTAGAAGTATATCCCAGTTATGCCGATGACGCTTACAGAATACACTTTTTTGGTGACGAAATCGAAGAAATAGAATCATTTGATGTGAAGACTTCACAAGTCATTGAAAAATTTAAAAGACTTACTATTTATCCCGCCAATATGTTTGTTACTTCTCCGGATGTCCTGCAAGGTGCAATTTGGGAAATTCAGCAAGATTTAGTTAAACAAGTTGATTATTTTAAAGAAATAGGAAAACATCTCGAAGCCAAACGTCTGGAAGAACGTACCAATTTTGACTTAGAAATGATAAGGGAATTAGGCTATTGCTCCGGAATCGAAAACTATTCCAGATACCTTGACGGAAGACAAGCCGGGACAAGACCATTCTGTTTATTAGATTATTTCCCGAGTGATTACCTGATGATTGTAGATGAAAGTCACGTAACGGTCTCTCAGGTTCACGCCATGTATGGAGGCGACAGAAGCCGTAAAGAAAATCTAGTTGAATACGGTTTCCGTTTACCTGCCGCAATGGACAACAGACCTTTGAAATTTGAAGAGTTTGAAGCCATACAAAATCAGGTCATTTATGTATCTGCAACACCTGCAGATTACGAATTACAAAAAACAGATGGTGTTTATGTAGAACAAATTATTCGCCCAACAGGATTATTAGATCCAATTATCGAAGTAAGACCAAGTTTGAATCAGATCGATGATCTAATCGAAGAAATTCAGGTGCGCTGCGAATTAGACGAAAGAGTTTTGGTAACTACCCTGACTAAAAGAATGGCCGAAGAATTAGCAAAATATTTAACCAAAGTAAACATTCGTTGTCGCTACATACATTCTGAAGTAGACACGCTGGAACGTATCGAAATTATGCAGGATTTACGAAAAGGTATTTTTGATGTTCTAATTGGAGTAAACTTACTTCGTGAAGGTTTAGATTTACCGGAGGTTTCATTGGTTGCTATTTTGGATGCTGATAAAGAGGGATTTCTTCGTAACCACAGATCTCTAACGCAAACTATTGGCCGTGCGGCAAGAAACTTAAATGGAAAAGCAATTTTGTATGCCGATAAAATTACAGCGAGTATGCAACGAACAATCGACGAAACAGATTATCGCAGAACCAAACAGATTAATTATAATACGGAACATGGTATTGTACCACAAGCTTTAAATAAAAAAATCGAAAGTGCTTTTACCAAAAATCCTTTGGTAGAATATGAGTTAGGACATACTTTATCTGTTGCTGCAGAACCGGAAACCGCTTATTTATCAAAAACCGAATTAGAAAAAATGATTCGCGAAAAACGAAAATCGATGGAAAAAGCAGCAAAAGAATTAGACTTCCTGCAAGCGGCTAAATTGCGCGATGATATCAAAAAATTACAGGAGCAACTATCTTAAGTACATTATTTTAAAAGAGTTAATATAATACCAAAGAGTAATTCATTTTTAGAAATTATCTGTCAGAATATTTTATAAGAAATCTTAAATTCATTAGTTTTAACAAAATTTTTAAATTCTAAGATGAAATATCCTTTACTCTTTTTTATTTTTTTAGCTTTTAGTTCCTATTCTCTGGCACAATCTGATAAAAATGATTTCTGGACTGATGAGATAGAAAATTCTTCGGATATTATAAAACCGTATGTCCTTTCTACACATCCATTCGGGATTTATATTTCGAGATTAAATCATATTTTTAATGTTCGTTCTCCTGATAAATATTCTTTTTCATTTGAAGTTTCGAGCGGAAATGTTGTGCTTCCTTATGTAAAATCATATGAATTAACAGATCCTAATGATCAAAAAATTGCCGAAGGTTTACTTTGGCACGACCGCGAATATGCCTTTGACCTGAATAAAGTTCCTTCTAAAACTAAAGAGTTTGCCGCAGATGGCGTTATTCGATCCTATCGTTTTACTTTTACATTACCCCTTACGGTTCATCACGAACTTAATTTTAGTTTGCGGGCCAACTCTCTTGATGGTGGCAAATATCCTTATTCTATTTTTACTTCAGATGAAACTATCGAGTGGTTTCACCGCAATATTGCCGGCGGAAAAGATCCGTTTTCAAGATATTATTATGGCTTAAATAAAGCGGGGATATCTTATAAAGACGAAAACGACAGGGTTTTATCAATGAACAATGGCAATTTTACAATTCCGGGACTCGACATAAATTATACTTATTATCCTAAGCTCGAAATGAATAGAAAACATCATATTTATATTAATTTTGGCACTCAGCTTGGTATTAATACCTCAAAATATAATCCTGTCGCTGATTTTGGAGTTTTTTCGTCGGTGTTGAAAAAAATGGTAATCAAACAAAAAAATATTCTAAGTTTTGGTGCAAGTGCAGGAGTTTTACGCCAGCATTTTTTAGAATATGGTGATCGGGTAAACATAAGCAATCAAAACTTTTTGTATAGTTTTGAAGGTCTTATTGATTACAAAGTAAAGCTCAAAAACAATAACCGTCTTTCGTACGGTATCAATTATAATTTTCAAACATCTTATAATAATAAAAAAGATGTAGATCATCTTGTTCTAACGGGAGAAAGGATAAATACACATTGGCAAAAATCAATTTCTCACTTATACGAAAACTTAGAGGGATGGAGTTTTATTTGTACCTACTCGACAAAACGGTTCTCTTATTTTGTGTACTTTAGAGAAGATTTAAATTTAGATAATGCACCCGATTTTCAAACGGGTATAGGTTTAAAAATGTCCATCAAAAAAAGTTAGATTTTTTTAGACAAAAAACACATATTCAAATACAATCTGAGCAACTATGGAACTAATTTTAAGAGAATACAATCTAAAACTAAAGCATACTTTTACGATTTCCAGAGAATCAATTGATTTTCAGCCGTCGTTGATTGTTGAGCTCAAAAGTGATGGTTTTTCCGGTTTTGGAGAAGCAACGTCAAATCCGTATTACAAAACAACCGTTCCGGTGATGATGCAGGATTTAGAAAAAATAAGAACCCTGATTGAGTCTACAGAAAATGAAACTCCCGATGTTTTTTGGGCAAAAATATATCCCCATCTCAAAGGTGATATGTTTGCTTTATGTGCTTTGGATTTGGCCTATAACGATCTTTATGCCCGCAAAAAAGAAAAGAAATTATACGAGCTGTGGAATTATACTATTGATCAAAATCCACTTACAGATTATACTATCGGGATTGCCTCGATAGAAAAAATGGTTTCGAAAATGCAGGAACTTCCCTGGCCTATTTACAAAATCAAACTGGGCACTAAAGAAGATCTTGCGATTGTCAAGGAACTGCGAAAACATACTAACGCTATTTTTAGAATCGATGCCAATTGTGGCTGGGGCGTTGAGGAAACGATTCATAATGCTGTCGAATTAAAAAAATTAGGTGTAGAATTTCTGGAACAGCCCATGAAAGCAGATAATTGGGAAGGTCATAAAGAAGTTTTCAAACATTCGGTTTTGCCTATAATTGCCGATGAAAGCTGTATTATTGAAGAAGATGTTGCAAAATGTTTCAACCATTTTCATGGTGTAAATGTAAAATTGGTAAAATGCGGCGGACTTACTCCCGGAAAACGCATGATCGAAGAGGCTAAAAAATTAGGTCTTAAAACAATGGTGGGTTGCATGACTGAATCTACTGTGGGAATCTCGGCAATTGCTCATTTATTGCCACAACTGGATTATGTAGATATGGATGGTGCGTTGCTTCTGGCGCAAGATATCGCAACTGGTATAACAATAAAAAATGGTGTAATACACTACTCTGCACTTAACGGAACAGGAGTTACTTTAATCTAAAAGTTATGAATGTCAATCAGTTTCCGGATAGAATTATTGAGATTGACCAGGAACACTATTTGTATTTTGGCGGAACTGCTTATTTGGGATTACCTGCCAATAAAGACTTTCAGGAACTGGTTATTAAAAATATTCGAAATTGGGGTACGACTTATGGAAGCTCCAGAAGTGCCAATATAAAATTGACTGCTTATGAAAACGGCGAGGCTTTTTTAGCCAGACATATAAAAGCTGAAAGTGCCGTTACGGTTTCGTCCGGAATGCTTGCCGGAAAATTGGTAATCGCACAATTGAATACAGACACTGATTGCTTTTTTTACTTTACCGATATTCATCCCGCCATCAAAACAAATAGTTTGCCTCTATTTTTGAACGATGATATAAATCCTCGTTTGTTAAATCCTAAACCAGAAAGAATTACAATTCTTGCAGATGGCGTTCCGTCTTTTCAGACTAAAGCAATCGATTTATCTGTTTTAGCAAAAATTCCAGCTCATAAAGAGATTACACTTCTTGTCGACGAATCACATTCTTTTGGCATATTAGGCACAAATGGTTGCGGAATTTATTCTGAAATCAATCTTCCTCTTAAACGAAAAATAATGGTTTCGTCTCTTGGCAAAGCATTTGGCCTGAATGGTGGCGTTATTGCCAGCGACGCTTTGTTTATCAATCAAATAAAAAACCTGGAGACTTTTGTTTCTGCTGCCGGCATGAATCCTGCTTTTGTCCAGACTATCGCTGATGCTTCTGAGCTTTACAAGATTCAACATAAAAAACTACTGGAGAATCTAAATTATATTGATCAAAAATTAATCAAAAATGACACTATTAAATTTGACAAATCATATCCTTTAATTTATCTGAAAGATGATAATATGATTGAAATTTTAAAAGCAAATAAAATTATTATCGCCAGTTTTAAATATCAGGAAAACTCCAATAACCTAAATCGTATTGTAATAACAGCGAATCATTTGCATGAAGATCTAGACAAATTAGTAAATATCTTAAACGAATATAATTCTAATACAAAGTAGAAAAATTCGCCACGAATTTCACAAATTTTCACCAATTAGAGTTCGTCAAAAATTTAATCTGTTTCGCATAGATTCGTGAATTCGTGGCGAAAAAAATTTAAACACCATACAATTGTGAAAATTTGTGCAATTCCTGGCAAAAAAACATTAGCGCATCTCAATAAATTGTATTCAAATTAGTTTTAAAACGTACCTTTGTAAAAAATTAAACGATGACAAACAACGATATCCTAAAAAAACTTCGCGTGGCTTTGATGCTCCGTGACGACCAAATAGTTGAAATTTTAGAATTAGTAGATTTTAGAATTACAAAATCAGAATTGGGAGCTTTTTTTAGAGCCGAAGATCATGAAAATTACATGGAATGTGGTGATCAGGTTTTACGTAATTTCTTAAACGGATTGGTAATTCATTTAAGAGGAACGAAAGAAAACCCGAAAAACCCGAATGACGTTTTGGCTAAACATAAAGCTGAAATCCCTAAGAAAAACAATACTAAAGAAAGACCTGAATTTAAAGCAAGTGCTAAAGATTCTGAAAGAGGAAGAGGCGATAAAGCACCTTCTAAATCTGGTTCGGCTGCTGGAAAACCTAAAAAGAAAGAATTCCCTAAAGGAAATGGAAAAACATCTGTTGTAGAAAAAGTAATTTACAAAAACGGAAAAAATAAAAAATAATTTAACCGTAATCCCGATAGCTATCGGAAGCAAAGTTTTTTAGCCACGAATTCACGAATTATTTTTCATAATCTTGAAAATAAAAATTTGTGAATTCGTGGCTATTATTTTAAACCCGAAAAGTTCGCAAAGCTAAATTGATAAAGCTTTGCGAACTTTGCGTTTTTATTTAAAATCTATATATAAAATCCTTGCTTCCGATAGCTATCGGGATTGCGGTTAAATAACCATCAAAATTATATCTTATTTTCATCAATCCGTTCAAAGAAAGCATCTTTAAAAGTGGCTCCTATTGGTAACTCTTTTGCATTTATAAAAACAGAAAAACTATCTGTCGATTCTATTTGTTTTAAAGCAATTACAAAAGATTTATGTATCTGAATGAAATTTTTTTCAGGCAATGATTCCAATACATTTTTTAAAGAAGAATGGGTAATAATTTGCTGTTTTAAGGTATGAATACAAACATAATTCTGAAGACTTTCGACATACAAAATATCCTCTAAAAACAATTTCTGAAATTTATTTTTACCATCCGTTTTTATAAAAATAAAATCAGCTGAATTATTTGTTACCACTTCGGTTTTGGGCTCAGCTTTCAGTTTCGAAACCGCCTGATAAAAACGTTCAAATGCAATAGGCTTCAAGAGATAATCAATTGCATTAAGCTCAAATCCTTCTAAAGCAAAATCCGGATAGGCTGTTGTAAAAATAACCTTGATATCTTTTGAGATTATTCTTGATAACTGTAAACCTGTTAGTTGTGGCATCTGGATATCCAAAAAAATAACATCGACACTTTGCGTGTTTAGAAACTCTAATGCTTTTAAAGCATCGTTAAAAACACCTTTTTTTTCAAGAAAAGATACTTTTTCGATATAGTTTTCGAGAATGCGCGTTGCCGGCGGTTCATCATCAACAATGATACATTTAAGGTTCATAAAATTATTTTTTTAGTGGTATTTTCAAATAGGTTTTAAAGGTATTGTTTTCTGTTATTTTTTCAAGAATAAAGTGAGGCCCATAAGTATGTTCCAGTCGTTTGGTCAGGTTCTCAAAACCAATTCCGGTCGAGGAATAATTTTCGCCTTCTACATTATAATTAAAGGTTGATAGTTCTAAAAAGTCTTCTTTTATATGGATCGAAATAGTTGCTTTTTCATCCGGATTGTTTAGTTTACCATGTTTAAAAACATTTTCTATAAAATGAATCAAAGCAGATGAAAGGATTTTTTGGGTCGAATAAGTTCCTTCAATCACAAAGTCTAAATAAAGCTGATCTTCAAATCGCTTTTTTTGCAAATGAATATAGTTTTGTACAAACTGAACTTCTTTAAAAAGCAATACCTCATCTTTATCCGTTTCTGTAATTACATAACGAAGCAAATCTGATAAAACTAAAATATCCGAAGCCATTTCATCATCTTTCAGGATCAATTGACTGTAAAATGAATTAAGTGTATTAAACAAGAAATGCGGACTTACCTGCGATTTTAGCATCTGAAGTTCGGCTTTTTTATTCTCTAAAAGTAATTGCTGGTTTTGCTTATATGTTTCCTGAAATTGCCAAAGCAAAAAACTAAAAGCACTTAAAATCACCGACGGTAACCCGAAGAAAAAATTATCCCGAATATAATAACCTATTTCGCGTGTTTTCTCGGCGTAATTATGGATTCCGGTAATTTCGAAAATAAGAACTTCCTGCAAAAAATAACGTACTCCTGCAAAAATGACTAACGAAATTGGAATACTAAATAAATACAACAGGATCTTCTTTTTATTTAAAAACCAATCACAAAATGTGTAAAAATTAAGCAGATAAACGATAAAAATAGACAGTATAAAACCTGTATTAAATAGTAGATACATTCTGCTGAAAACGAAATCCAGTTTTTTAGTGTTCACGCCTATATCCCAAAGATAAAAAGTGAGAAACAATCCCAGAAAAAGTAGCATGTGATAATAAAAAGGAATTTTTAGCTTCATAATAGTGTCATTGTTATTTCAAAAATACAACTATGCCTTTACATGAAAGCTATCTTTATATAAAACAGCTGTTTTCTGTGACGAACAATGAAAAACAGTACATGAAATTTTTCGCCAGCCCATTCCTAATGTTTGTGATTTGAAATTTGGTGTTCATCAAAAACTAGAAATTCACCTGAAAAGCTATGATACATTTGTCCTGAATTTAAAACAAATCATCATGAAAAAAATCGCTTTATTATTAGTCCTTACAATTGCATTCAACACTGTTTCTGCTCAGTCAAAAAAGAAACAAATCTTATTACTTGGGTCTTTCCATTTTGAAAATCCGGGACTTGATGTTGCCAAGCTAAACACTTTTAATGTTATGTCAGACAAAAGCCAAAAAGAACTGGAAAACATTACCAATAAAATTAAAAAGTTTGGTCCGGATAAAATTTTTGTTGAATGGAACTATCAAAAACAAGACAAACTGGATAAATTCTATGCCAAAAACACGGATAGTTTGCTTAAAAATGATTCAGATGAAATAGTGCAAGTAGCTTTAAGATCAGCTAAAAAATTAGGACATAAAAAATTATATGCAATGGATTACAACAATACTGATTTTCCTTATGATAGTTTGGTAAAAGGAATGAAAGAAGCCAATCAGCTTGATTTAATCAAGAAAAATGAAGAGACCATGAAACATTACGAAACAGATCAAAATAAAAAAATTGCGAAGTATTCTTTGACTGAATTACTTTTGGATCTTAATACCAAAGAATCAAATGAGGATAATCTTAGCTGGTATCTTCAAACGGGTATTAAAGGTGGCAAAATAGACAATTTTGTGGGTGCTTTTCTGGTTTCAGAATGGTACAGACGAAATCTTTATATGTATGCTTTGATTCAGAAACTTACCGAAAGTAAAGATGATAAAATAATGGTTTTATTGGGTGCAGGCCATACGGCAATGATTAGAGAATTTGTAGCGCATAATCCTGACTTTGAAATTGTAGAATTGGCAACGGTTTTAAAGTAGTTTTCTAAGCGTAAAGTTTTTTAGCCACGAATTCACGAATTATTTTTAATCTCAAAGATTATCAAATTAATTCGTTAATTCGTGGCTATTTTAAAGACATAGCATTGCGAACTTTGCGTTTATATTTACAATCTTCAACAAAAAAACTTGCTCCCTATAGCTATCGGAATTGCGGTTAAAATAATTTCAAAAAAAATCCCTCCGAATGATCGGAGGGATTTCTATATATTAAAGAGAAGATGCACAGCAGTGCATCTCTACACTATTATTAAGATAATGCAGCTTTAACCTGGTCAGCAGCTTCTTGAAATTGAGTAGCTGATAAAATTGGCATACCTGAGTTATCAATTAATTCTTTTGCAATTTCAGCATTTGTTCCTTGCAAACGAACGATAATTGGCACATTGATAGCATCACCCATATTTTTGTAAGCGTCAACAACTCCTTGCGCCACACGGTCACAACGAACGATTCCACCAAAAATATTGATCAAAATAGCTTTTACGTTAGGATCTTTTAAGATAATACGGAAAGCAGTTTCAACACGTTTTGCATCAGCAGTTCCACCAACGTCTAAGAAGTTAGCAGGCTCAAAACCAGCATATTTAATTAAATCCATAGTTGCCATTGCAAGACCTGCTCCGTTTACCATACATCCTACAGTACCGTCAAGATCTACATAGTTCAAACCTACTTCTTTAGCTTCTACCTCGATTGGATTCTCCTCACGGATATCTCTCATCTCAGCATATTTTGGTTGTCTGTATAAAGCATTATCATCGATATTTACTTTAGCATCAACAGCCATAATTTTGTTATCTGAAGTTTTTAAAACCGGGTTGATTTCAAACATAGAAGCATCAGAACCAATGTAAGCATTGTATAATGAATCGATGAATTTCACCATTTCTTTGAAAGCATTCCCAGAAAGACCTAAGTTAAAAGCGATTCTTCTTGCTTGAAAACCTTGTAATCCAACAGAAGGATCAACTTCTTCAGTAAAAATTAAATGTGGAGTATGCTCAGCAACTTCTTCAATATCCATTCCACCTTCAGTAGAATACATAATCATGTTACGACCAGTAGCTCTATTTAATAAAACAGAAACATAAAATTCAGATGTTTCACTTTCACCAGGATAGTACACATCTTCTGCAACTAAAATTTTGTTTACTTTTTTACCTTCTGCAGAAGTTTGAGGTGTAATCAATTGCATTCCGATGATTTGTTCAGCAATTTCTTCAACTTGTTGCAAGTTTTTTGCTAGCTTAACTCCACCACCTTTTCCACGACCACCTGCGTGAATTTGTGCTTTTATTACGTGCCATCCTGTACCAGTCTCGGCAGTTAATTGTTTTGCAGCAGCCACAGCTTCAACTGCATTGTTAGCCACAATTCCGCGTTGAATGCGTACTCCGTAACTCGCTAAAATTTCTTTTCCTTGATATTCGTGTATGTTCATAATATAGAATTTGTCTGGTTCTGAATTTATTTCAGAATAAAAGTGCGACAAAAGTAGCAAAATTCAACTTAAAAGTAAAATCTTTTTCAATTAAAAAACGTGTGTCACAGATATTAAAATATTATTCAATTTTAAAGAAAAGTAATCGTTAAACTATTGCATGCAAATTGTTAACTAAAAAACACTATTTCGTTTGAAATTTAACAAAAACACCAGTGATTTCAATAGCTCCGAAAGGATTTTTCTTAATATTATTCAAAACATATTGTCATTTTATCATTTCGCAATGCTTTCTATGAAATTATTATCATTTAAGAATCCTTTTTCTAATATTACAACAAAAATGTAAGCCAAATGACAATTTTACTACATTATATTTAACGAAATCTCTATTTTTGTAGAAAAAATATCAAGAATGAAAGTTAAAGAACAAGGGCTTTATTTGCCTGAATTTGAACACGACAATTGTGGTGCAGGATTTATTTGTAATTTGAATGGTATTAAATCAAACGATATTATTCATAAAGCATTGGATATCTTAATAAAATTGGAACATCGTGGTGCAGTTAGTTCTGATGGAAGAACTGGAGACGGAGCTGGAATTTTATTCGACATCCCACACGCTTTTTTTAAAAAAGTATGTGATTTTGAGATCCCTGAAACACGTGAGTATGCAGTAGGAATGGTTTTTTTACCAAAAAGCAAAAACCAGGTTTCCTTTTGTATCAACGCTTTCGAATCGACTATTAAGGATCAAAACTTAAAGATTCTGGGTTGGAGAGATGTACCTGTTGAAGTGGAAAATTTAGGGCAGATTGCCGCAGAAAAAGAACCAACAGTTAAACAGGTTTTTGTTAGCAAAAACGGTCAGGATTTAACTGAAAATGAATTTAATGCAAAACTTTTTGCAGCTAGAAAAATTGCTGAACATGCCGTAAGAGGCTCAAAAACCTCTGAAAGTCACATGTTTTATTTCTCTAGTTTATCGACCACTACCATAATATACAAAGGTTTATTGATGCCGGAAGACATTAGCCGTTATTATGTTGACTTAAAAGATCCCGATTTAGTGACTCGTTTGGCGTTAGTGCACCAACGTTTCTCTACCAATACTTTCCCGTCATGGGAGCTTGCCCAACCGTTTAGATATATGTGTCATAATGGTGAGATTAATACACTTCGTGGAAACGTAAGTCGTATGCGTGCTCGTGAAGAATTGATGGAAAGCAAAGTTTTTGGAAATGATATCAAAAAATTATTCCCAATTATCTTAGAAGGAAAATCAGATTCGGCCTCTATGGATATGGTGGTTGAACTTTTATTAATGACTGGTCGTTCCTTGCCTGAAGCGATGATGATGGTTGTTCCTGAAGCTTGGGAAAAACACCAGACAATGTCTCCTGAGAAAAAAGCTTTTTATGAGTTTAATGCTTGTATCATGGAACCTTGGGATGGTCCGGCTTCTATTCCGTTTACAGATGGTAACGTAATTGGTGCCTTATTAGACAGAAATGGTTTGCGTCCTTCTCGTTATACCTTAACAAAAAGTGGCTTCGTAATCATGTCATCAGAAATTGGTGTATTGGATATCGATCCCGAAGATGTAATTCAGCATGGTCGTTTAGAGCCCGGAAAAATGTTCCTGGTAGATATGAACGAAGGTCGTATTATCGAAGATGATGAAATAAAAAAAGCAATCGTGACCAAACGTCCTTACCAGGAATGGATCGATGCAAACTTGCTACAATTATCTCAGGTTCCCTATACCAATAATCCTACTCCTGTTGAGAAACTTGATTTTCTAACCAGACAAAAATTATTTGGCTATACGATCGAAGATTTAAAAACAATCATTAACCCAATGGGAGCTCAGGGCGCTGAAGCCATTAGTTCTATGGGTAACGATACACCATTGGCTGTTTTATCAGATCAGCCTCAATTGTTGTACAACTACTTTAAGCAATTATTTGCTCAGGTTACCAATCCGCCTTTGGATGGTATTCGTGAAGAAATCATTACTGATATCAGTTTAGCAATTGGTGGTGATTTTAATATTTTTGAAATTGAATCGAAACAATGCAAAAAATTAAAAATCCAAAATCCTGTTATTTCAAATGAGGATTTAGATAAAATAAGAAACATTGATCATCCGGATTTCAAATCGGCTACAATTTCTACATTATATAAAATAGAAAAAGGAGTTAATGGTCTGGAACGTGCGCTTGAAAAATGTGTTCAGGCAACGTTTAAAGCCGTTTCTGAAGGATGTAATATTATCATTTTATCAGACAGAGGTGTTAGCGAAGAATTGGCTCCAATACCAATGTTATTGGCTTGTTCTTATATTCATCACTCTTTGAACATCTTGCAGGTTCGTTCTAAATTTGGAATCATAATCGAATCTGCCGAGCCTCGCGAGCCGCATCATTTTGCCTTATTATTTGGTTATGGTGCAAGTGCGATCAATCCGTATATGGTAAACGAGATTATTCACGATCAGGTAAACCAAGGATTTATTACAGGTGTAAAAGCAGATTATGCGATTGTAAATTACAACAAAGCGATCGCAAAAGGGATCCTTAAAATCATGAACAAAATTGGTATCTCGACTTTACATTCGTACAGAGCGGCTCAAATTTTCGAGATTTTAGGTTTAAATAAAACGTTCACTAATAAATATTTCCCTTACACACCTTCAAGAATCGAAGGAATTGGTTTAATCGAAGTAGAAAAAGAGGTTAAGAAACGTTTTCAAAAAGCATTTCCAAATTCAAAAATTGCAAGCTTATTGCCTTTAGAAATTGGAGGTATTTACAGATGGAGACGTGGTGGCGAAAAACACATGTTTAACCCTACTACAATATCTAAATTACAACAGGCAGTTCGTTTAAACAGCCCTGAAAGTTACAAAGAATACTCGGACATGGTCAATGAGCAAAGCTCAAACCTAATGACTATAAGAGGTTTATTCGAGTTTAACAATCTTGATCCAATTTCTATTGATGAAGTAGAACCCTGGACAGAAATTGTAAAGAAATTCAAAACAGGTGCCATGTCTTACGGATCTATTAGTAGAGAAGCACACGAGAATTTGGCAATTGCCATGAACAGAATTGGCGGAAAAAGTAACTCTGGAGAAGGAGGAGAAGATCCTAAACGTTTCCAGAAAGAAATTAACGGAGATTCCAGAAACAGTGCGATCAAACAAGTTGCTTCAGGACGTTTTGGTGTTTCTATTAACTATTTGACCAACGCCAAAGAGATCCAGATTAAAATGGCTCAGGGTGCAAAACCTGGAGAAGGTGGTCAATTGCCTGGAGAAAAAGTCGTGCCCTGGATTGCCGAAACCAGAAATTCTACGCCTTATGTAGGTTTGATTTCGCCTCCGCCACACCACGATATTTACTCTATTGAGGATTTGTCTCAGTTGATTTTTGACTTAAAAAATGCGAATCGCGAAGCACGTGTCAATGTCAAATTAGTTTCTGAAGTTGGGGTTGGAACCATTGCTGCCGGTGTTGCCAAAGCAAAAGCTGATGTAATCCTGATTTCAGGTTATGACGGAGGAACTGGTGCTGCACCGCTAACATCTTTACAACACACAGGTATTCCGTGGGAACTTGGTCTTGCCGAAGCGCAGCAAACTTTGATCCTGAATGATTTAAGAAGCCGTGTCGTTCTGGAATGTGACGGACAATTGAAAACAGGTCGTGACGTAGCTATCGCAGCCTTATTAGGAGCCGAAGAATTTGGTTTTGCTACTGCTCCACTTGTGGCTTCTGGATGTATCATGATGAGAGCTTGTCACTTAAATACTTGTCCGGTTGGTATTGCTACTCAGGATCCTGAATTGAGAAAAAATTTCAAAGGAACTCCGGAACACGTAATCAACTTTATGTATTTTATTGCCGAGGAGTTAAGAGAAATCATGGCGCAATTAGGTTTTAGAACCTTAAAAGAAATGGTGGGTCAATCACAAAAATTAAATGTGAACAAAGCGATCAAACATTACAAAGCAAATGGTTTAGATTTATCATCCATTCTATACAAACCAGAAAAAGCGAAAACTGTTCCTAATCATAATACAACAACACAAGATCACAATCTTGAAAACGTATTGGATTTTGAAATTATCAAAGAAGCGATTCCTTCTATTTATAGAAAAGAAAAAACAAGAGTTACATTTAAAATTAAAAATACAGACCGTTCTGTAGGTGCTATTTTGAGTAATGAAATCTCAAAAATATATGGCGCACAAGGTTTACCCGAAGACACTATTTTAGTTGATTTTGAAGGTTCTGCCGGACAAAGTTTTGGTGCATTTGCTACCAATGGATTGTCGTTTAAAATTCACGGAAACTGTAATGATTATTTAGGAAAAGGATTGTCCGGAGGAAAACTAATTATCAAAGTCCCTCCTACTGCAACCTTCAAACCTGAAGAAAATATCATTATTGGCAACGTTGCCCTTTACGGAGCGATTACCGGAGAGGCTTATATTAATGGAATGGCAGGTGAGCGTTTTTGTGTGAGAAACTCCGGAGCAACTGCGGTTGTTGAAGGAATTGGAGATCACGGATGCGAGTACATGACAGGTGGTACAGTGGTTGTTTTAGGAAAAACAGGAAGAAACTTCGCAGCGGGCATGAGCGGTGGTGTTGCTTATGTTTATGACCCAAATCAAAAATTTGATGCGACAGTTTGCAACATGGAAATGGTTGCTTTTGATCCTATCGAAGACCTGGATGTGGTAAAACTAAGAAAACTGATCAAAAATCACTCGTTGTACACCAACAGTCCATTAGCAAAAAGAATTTTAGCAGACTGGGAAAATGAACAAAACCATTTCGTAAAAGTAATGCCAACTGATTACAAAAAAGCATTGCAACGAATTGCAGAAGAGAAAAAAATAGAAGAATTAATAGCTGATTAAAAGGTTCTGAGTTACAAAGGTGCAGAGGTACTGAGTTGGAGTTTTTCAACTTACTTCTCACATTTCATATCTCACAACTAAATTTAATAAAAATGTCATGGGTAAAATAGGCGGATTTAAAGAATATAACAGAGCCGACGAAAGTAATTTGGCAGTAGCAGAACGTGTTTCGAACTACAATGAATTTACGATTACGTTAGCAAAAGATAAAATAAAAGAACAAGGTTCGAGATGTATGGATTGTGGCATTCCTTTTTGTCACAGTGCTTGTCCGTTAGGAAATTTAATTCCTGATTTTAACGACATGGTACATCAGGAAGAATGGCAAAGTGCGTTGGCGATTTTACAATCGACCAATAACTTTCCGGAATTTACAGGTCGCTTATGCCCTGCCCCATGTGAGAAATCATGTGTTTTAGGCATCATCAAAGAGCCTGTTGCAATCGAAAACATCGAGAAAAACATCATCGAAAGAGGTTTTGCCGAAGGTTGGATCAAACCTCAGCCACCAAAAATCAGAACCGGAAAAACGGTAGCTGTTATTGGCTCAGGTCCTGCAGGTTTGGCAGCAGCGCAACAATTAAACAGAGCCGGTCATACGGTGACTGTTTTTGAAAGAGACAATGCCATTGGAGGTTTATTGCGTTACGGAATCCCTAATTTTAAATTGGAGAAAGGAATTATCGACAGACGTGTAGCCATTCTTGAGGCAGAAGGAATCACTTTTAAAACAGATGTAAATGTTGGTGTAAACTTTAGCGTGGCCGAATTAAACGCTTTTGATTCTATCGTATTATGCGGTGGAGCAACCGAGAGAAGAAGTTTACCCACTAAAGGTATCGAAAGCAAAGGTGTTGTTCAGGCAATGGATTTCCTGACACAGCAAACTAAAGTTTTATACGGAGAATCAATTCCTGATCAGGTAAAAGCAACCGGAAAAGACGTTATCGTAATTGGTGGTGGAGATACCGGATCTGACTGTGTGGGAACCTCAAACAGACACGGAGCAAAATCGGTAACAAATTTTGAGATTTTACCAAAACCTCCCGTTGGAAGAAGCGAATCTACGCCTTGGCCTTTCTGGCCGTTGCAATTGAAAACCTCCTCTTCTCACGAAGAAGGTTGCGACAGAAACTGGTTAATCAATACTAAAGAATTTTTATCGAATGATAAAGGAGAACTTACAGGTTTAAAAACCGTTGAAGTACAATGGAAAATGACTCCGGGTCAACGTCCTGAATTAATCGAAAAAGAAGGTTCTGAGAAAATCTGGCCTTGCGATTTGGCTTTGTTAGCCTTAGGATTTACAGGTCCTGAGAAAACTTTAAGCGAGCAATTAGGTCTTGAAATCGATATGAGAAGCAACTATAAAGCGACAAATTATCAAACGAATGTACCTCACATTTTTACCGCTGGAGATATGCGCAGAGGACAATCGTTGATCGTTTGGGCAATTTCAGAAGGTCGTGAAGCAGCAAGAGAAGTAGATTTGTTCTTAATGGGGTATACCAACTTGCCAACCAAAGGAAACGGAGACTTACCAAGTCTATAATTTCCCTATAACAACACACTACAACAAACCCTTGAATTTATATTCAGGGGTTTTGTTTTTTGCCACAGATTTCACAGATTAAAATGATTTTTTTAGGGTTGCCACGAATTACACTAATTTCTCTAATTTCCATTTTCTGGCTGATCTCTTATTGCAAACATAGCCCATGGTTCAACCATGGGAACGCAATGTATAATTACACCCATAACGTTTACCGTGGTTGAAACCACGGGCTATCTTTTTAGCATTTGCGAAAAAGCTAAAATAAAAAATTCGTGAAAATTCGTGAAATTCGTGGCAGAAAAATATAAAAATCTCTGCTCATCTTTTTATCCCGATAGCTATCGGGAGTGGCAAAAACTTAGTAACTTAGAACCTTAGTAGCTTAGTCCCGAAGTCTCGGGATAAAAAGTTTTAAAAAAATCAGGAAAAAGCAACTTTTTGTTTAATAACAAACAATTTGTTATAATTTGTTATTTTTCTACAATTAATTTGCAGTTAGTCAAAAGTGTAATAACTTTGCTCAAAATAGTTTAAAAATGCAAGCAAAAGATTTACTGCAGTTAGCAGACCAATTTGGAAGTCCATTATATGTTTATGATGCCGAAAAAATTCAATCTCAGTACAATAGGTTAACTAAAGCTTTCTCTAAGGTAGAAAACTTAAGAGTTAATTATGCCATGAAGGCATTGTCTAACGTTGCGATTCTTCAGTTATTAAAGAACATGGGGTCTGGGTTAGATACTGTATCCATTCAAGAAGTTTTATTGGGACTTCATGCTGGCTATGAACCTGAAAAAATCTTTTTTACACCAAACGGAGTTTCTCTTGAAGAAATCGAAGAAGTTGCCGCAATGGGTGTACAAATCAATATTGACAACTTATCTATCCTGGAGCAATTCGGGACAAAATATCCACAAATTCCGGTATGTATTCGTATCAATCCGCACGTAATGGCAGGAGGAAATGCAAATATTTCGGTAGGACATATCGATAGTAAATTTGGAATCTCTGTACATCAGATACCGCATATCTTAAGAATTGTAGAGAACACAAAAATGAGTATCGTAGGGATTCACATGCACACAGGATCTGATATCCTGGATATCGAAGTATTCTTGTATGCTGCCGAAATCTTGTTTGATACTGCAAAACACTTCAAAGATCTTGAGTTTTTAGATTTCGGAAGCGGATTCAAAGTTCCTTACAAAAAAGACGATATCGAAACAGATATCGAAGAATTAGGAAAAAAATTATCAAAAAGATTCAACTCTTTCTGTGCAGAATATGGCAGAGATTTAACGTTGATTTTCGAACCGGGAAAATTCCTGGTAAGCGAAGCAGGTTTTTTCTTAGCCAAAGTAAACGTAGTAAAACAAACAACATCAACAGTTTTTGCCGGAATCGATAGTGGTTTCAACCACTTAATCCGTCCTATGTTTTACGGTTCACAACACTATATCGAAAACATCTCAAACCCAAAAGGAAAAGAGCGTTTTTACTCGGTAGTAGGATACATTTGCGAAACGGATACTTTTGCAAACAACCGCAGAATTTCAGAAATTACCGAAGGTGATATTCTAGCTTTCAGAAACGCAGGAGCATATTGTTTCTCAATGGCATCAAACTACAATTCGAGATACAAACCAGCCGAAGTTTTATGGAAAGACGGAAAAGGAATCTTAATTCGTCAGCACGAAACATTCGAAGATTTACTTAAAAATCAAATTCCGTTGCCACAAGAAGTTGCTGCAACAGTTTAAAATAAAAAAAAAGAGAATATCTATTGAATCCCGTTTCTTAATTGAGACGGGATTTTTTTTGTTGTAGATTTCTGATTTTAGAGTTTAGATTACTAAATGTCTGTCAGGCTGAGCGAAGTCGAAGTCCACGCAAAGTAACCACAACGTTTGTCATTCTGAGGAACGAAGAATCTCCACAAGAAACTCGACAATAATAGAACGCAGATGACGCGGATTTGCTTTGCAAAAACACGGATTAAAACGGATTTTTTATCATAATATTCTAGACACAATTTTGTCAGGCTGA
>NZ_MUGS01000010.1:0-160 GCF_002222055.1 Flavobacterium araucananum | reverse complement strand
CACAATTTTGTCAGGCTGAGCGAAGTCGAAGCCCACGCAAAGTAAACACAACGTTTGTCATTCTGAGGAACGAAGAATCTCCACAAGAAACTCGACAATAATAGAACGCAGATGACGCGGATTTGCTTTGCAAAAACACAGATTAAAACGGATTTTTTAT
>NZ_MUGS01000001.1 GCF_002222055.1 Flavobacterium araucananum | reverse complement strand
ACTTACGCTATCCTCTTTTTGTTATTTCTAAGGTTTTTCTGGTACGTCTTAGGGTTTTCTTATTTTTAGTCTTTGAACATGAGCCGTTTTTAAAGACTTCGCAGCTTTTTTAGCCTTTTTGGGGTTGTGTTCTTTTTGGGGTTGGAATTGGGTGGCACACTCCTACTCTTCTTTTAAATACAACTGCAATAGCCCCGATAGTAGTGGAAATCCTTTTGTCAGCCGGGGTTCGGCGCAAAAGATTGAAACGAACAGCGGGATTAAGCTCCTTAATACTTCAAAGGTTTTTAAAACATAATCCTATATAAGGTGAGAACTTATCGTTAGATTCTTTGACTCCAAAACAAACCTAGCAGGTTTTCAAAACCTGGCAGGTGGAGGGATCGAAAAGCTTATCCTATATATGAAGCAAAAAAAACCGACAGCTTTGAAAACTGTCGGGTTCTAATGTATCTAAATCTTACCTTATATATAGGAGTGAAGAAAACTTATTTAAAATTTGAAATTCCTTCTTTTAACCAATGCAAATATTCATCTGCGCTTACATAACTAATAGTTGGTTTTGAAGTATTCAAATTCTTTCCTTCTAAATCCGTTATAACATATAAAGGTTGTGTATTGGTTTTATATTTTGAAATCATAAAATCTGTCCACTTATCACCAACGGTAATAATTTTATCTCCAGACTTTGTTACAAATTGCTCCTCTACCGGCAACTCTCTCTTATCGTCTACATAAAGAGAAATTAAGACAACATCATTTTTCAAGATTGGCAAAATGGCTGGTTCAGACCAAACATTGTTTTCCATTTTTCTACAATTCACACATGCATAACCTGTAAAATCAAGCATAATTGGTTTATTGATTGATTTTGCATAAGCCAGACCATCCTCATAATCATGAAAAACCATGATACCATGTGGTCCTAATTCTGCTCCGTCGGGTAAACCTTTTATAGATTCGGCACTAACATTAGAATTAGCAGAACCTCCTACTCCAAACGGACTCTCACTGTATTGTGGCGGTGGCGGAAATGCACTGATTAATTTTAACGGTGCTCCCCAAAGTCCAGGAATCAAATATACTGTAAACACAAGTGTTAATAATCCTAAATACAATCTACCAACAGAAATATGCTGTAACGGACTATCGTGCGGCAATGAAATTTTTCCGAATAAATATAAAGTCAGCGCTGCAAAAATAGCAATCCAAATGGCAATGAAAACTTCTCTTTCTAATAAGTGTAATTGTAAAACTAAATCGGCATTTGATAAAAATTTAAAGGCTAAAGCTAATTCTAAAAACCCTAAAACCACTTTTACGGTATTCAGCCATCCGCCAGATTTTGGTAATGAATTTAACCAACCCGGAAACATTGCAAATAACATAAATGGTAAGGCTAGAGCCAAAGAGAATCCTAACATCCCTACGATTGGAGCAATTCCTCCGTTTGAGGCTGCTTCTACCAGTAAAGTTCCTACGATTGGTCCTGTACAGGAGAAGGAAACGATTGCCAAAGCCAAAGCCATAAACAATATTCCGATTATTCCTCCTCGATCTGCTTGTTGATCGACTTTATTTCCCCATGAATTTGGCAGCATAATCTCAAAAGCTCCCAAAAATGAAGTGGCAAAAATAATTAATATAATAAAGAATATTAGATTAAACCAAACATCTGTAGACAAAGCATTTAATGCATCTGCTCCAAATATCTTGGTAACAATTAGTCCCAAAATAACATAAATAGCAATTATGGAAAGTCCGTAAAAAATAGCATTTCTAATTCCTTTTGCTCTGCTCTTACTTTGTTTGGTAAAAAAACTCACTGTCATTGGGATCATCGGGAAAACACAAGGTGTCAACAATGCAGCAAATCCTGATATGAAAGCGATAAAAAAGATCGACCATAAACTTCTTGCCGGAGCTGGTGCAGGCATCTCTTCTTTTGCAGGAGTTTGAGCCACCTCTGATTTTACTACTTTTGAATCTGCTGTGTTTACTGCCGCAGGTTTTACTGTATCAACGGCCAAACCGATAACTTTGGTTTCATCTAATTTTGATTCAGATACTGTTGCAACCGCATCCATTTTAAAAGTTGACGGTATAACAATTGAGAATTTTTTATTGGAGTTGATACAAACTTCTTTACAAACCTGAAAATCAAAATCTACATCTACCGTTTTTAAATTGGGGTTAATGATTGTAATTTCTTGTTCGATATGCGCTTTACCTTCAAAAAAAGTCTCATTTACACCAAAAACATCATTAAAAGCTGTTCTTGTTTTTCCTTCTTTTGCTTTTCCAACTAAATTAAAATTACCTTTTTGATTTTTAAATGTAATCTCTAACGCAAGCGGACCTCCATCTGGTGTAAACTGGGAGTACATGTGCCAATCTTTCTCGATTGTCCCATCAAAAATTAAAACAGCATTATTTCCTGATTTCTTTTCGATTTTAGAAGTCCATTTTACCGGCTCCAGGATTTGAGCATTTCCTTTTGCAAAAGCAAACAAGAAGAACAGCAAAAGCAAAACGGTTTTATTCCAAACAGTTTTTGGCATTATCATTTGATGGTATTGATTAAAGTTCATGATTGTAATTCTATTTTAAGTATTCTATTTGTGGTGTTTTCAATTTTAAAACGTTCATCCTGCCTGATTCCAATAACCCATATAATTTGGTTATCTGAGCATAAAATCCATGTTTTTTCTTTTTCTAACAGGGATAATTTTTCATCTTTAAAAAGTTTACTCACTTTTTTAGATTTCCCTTTCATTCCAAAAGGATAAAAAACATCTCCTTCATTCCATTTACGTAAAATAAGAGGAAATTGGATTTTTTCAGCGTCCACAAATATAGCCTTATTTGAATCTATAGTAATGTCGTCTACTTGACAAAGCTTTAATTTTAAGGGAAAATTAACTTCTTTATCGTTTTCATTTATTTCAAACTCTTCCTTTTCTAAAATCTCAGAAATTGGACTTAAAATCAAGGTATCTCTATTTTTTAATAATCGAAACTCTGTCGAAAGCACTTGCTTTCCTGATTGTCCGTCGACTAAATCATAAATATCGTTCCAGGCAAGAAAACCAAATTCATTCAGCCATTGATACAAATATGATTTATAATTAGGTAATTTTTTAAGCTGATTTAAATCAAAATGAATATCATCTCCCATCTCTTGTGCGACTTGCTGATAAATCATAATCGAAGCATCTTCAACCATTATCTGAGATTCTTGCAAATAAGCTTGCGTTTTTTGAAAAGCACTGAGAAAGTTGGGATTGATTTCTTTTATTATAGGGACGAGATTGTGCCGAATTTTGTTTCGGAGATATTTATTAGACGCATTACTGCTATCTTCTCGCCATTTAATCTCATTTTGCTCTGCATATTTTTGAATTTCATCTCTTGAAAATGGCAAAAGAGGGCGAATAATTCTGTCGTTTTGTTCGGGAATTCCAATTAGCCCTTCTAAACCGGTTCCCCGGGTTAAGTTGATTATAAAGGTTTCGAGATTATCATCGGCATGATGTGCTGTTAGAATATAATCGAAATTCTCTGTTTCTAAAAGTTCGTAGAACCAACTGTAACGCAATTCACGGGCGGCAACCTGAGTTGATAATTTATAATCTTTAGCAAAGGCTTCGGTATCAAATTGAGTATGAAAGAACGGAATTTTATTTTGTTGACAATAATCCTGAATAAAGCCCTGATCTCCAAAACTTTCTAATCCGCGAAGCTGAAAATTACAATGTAAAACTGCAATTTGATAAGGTGATTGCTTTAATAAATGTAATAAAACCATACTGTCTAAACCTCCGCTTACGGCAAGAAATAGTTTTTTATTTTCCAAAAATGGAAATCTTGAAGCGATATGATTTTGAAATTTTGAAAACATTCGATAAATGTAAAAAATTAAATTCGATCTATTTTTAAATGAAATGTTAAGCGTGTATTTTTGCCACGAATTTTATTTTTTTGCCACGAATTTCACAAATTAGCACAAATTATTTTTCATGCGAATTACTGCAGATTTATTTTTTTTTGCCACAGATTAAAAGGATTAGCAAAGATTTTTTTAAGTCCTTTTTTGCCACAAATTACACAAATTAACGCGAATTAATTTTAATAAAATCTAACTAAATCTGCTTAATTTTTTTTAAAATCTGCGTGAAACAAAATCATTTTAACCCTTTTATCCCGATAGCTATCGGAAGTGGCAAACTATTACTGTAAAACTTCGTGCATCGCCTTAGCCTTCAGCAAACATTCTTCGTATTCTTTTTCAGGAATTGATTTTGCTGTTATCGCGCTTCCAACTGAAAACGAGACGTATTGATTTTCCTGATTGTATAAGATGCTCCTAATGACTACATTAAAATCAAAATCGCCTTCGGGAGTAAAATAGCCAATAGATCCGCTATATAAACCTCTTTTGGTTTCTTCGAGATTTTCTATAATTTTCATTACTGAAATCTTTGGAGCTCCTGTCATACTGCCCATTGGAAAAGTTGTTCTTAAAACATCTACAGATGAATATTGAGGATCTACTTTTGAAGTAATGGTAGAAATCATTTGATGTACTTGCAAAAACGAATAGATTTTACAGAGTTCAACTACTTCTACTGATCCTTTTTGTGCTGTATGTGAAAGATCATTTCGTACTAAATCTGTTATCATGATGTTTTCGGCACGCTCTTTTGAATCGGATTCTAAAAATTGTTTCGATTTTTCGTCTTCAACAGGATCTAAAAATCTTTTTGAAGTTCCTTTTATAGGTTGCGAAATCAGAGTTTCTCCCACTCTTTTCAGGTATCGCTCCGGTGACGCCGAAAGCAAAAATTGTTTGCTGTTTTTAAAAAAAACGGAAAACGGTGCTTTCGAAATAGAATTTAGTCTCTGAAATTTCTCTAAAGGATCGATGATGGCATTTTCTGCATAAAACTCCATACAAAAATTAGCCTCGTACATATCTCCTTTATGAATATGATTGAGCATTTTTGTTACTTTCTCAACATATAAATCTTTTGAAATGCGTTGTTGCACTTCGACTGCGTTCAGCGTAACGAAAGAATCATTTATACTTTGCACTATTTCCTCAAAATCATCTTCGACTTCATCATCGCAAAGTAATAAATACTGTATTTCAAGTTGATTTTCTTTCAATAAAAAAATCTTTTTGGGTTGAAAGAAAAACAAATCCGGAAAATCTAATCCATCAAAATTAGAGGAACTTAATTGCTCTACATTATTTTTCAGATCATAAGACAGATAACCAAAAAGCCAGTCTTTTGTAGTTTGCTGATATTGTTTTAAATCATCGAAAGCATGGTGAAAATCGGTTTTTAAAGATGTAAAGGCATCTACGGCCAAGATACAATCAAAAGTGGAATATTCTTGTGGATAGGAATTACTATCCAAAAAAACAACTTCGCGAAATTGTTGCGACCAGCTTAAAAGTTGTTGTTTAAAATGCTCTGGATTTGCAATATGTTTATGAATTGAAACTCTCAAAAATAAATAAATTTTAGAGTCCAAAATTACGACAAAAAAAATCCTTCGATAAAATAATACTCAAAAATTATTGGCACACTTTTTAGTATATCGAATTAGCGCTAATTATTTAAATGATTTTTTAACACAAAAACATTATTAATGAAATCTAAACCTTTATTTATCAATCAAATTTTAAGACTTTTATGAAAACAATTGCAAAATTAGGCACATCGACCTTAATTATTATCGTATTACTTTATTCTTGTAAAAAAGCAGATTCTACTTCTACAGCAGATATCGCAGCTTATAAAACTAGCGCAGACAGTACGGCAGTTTCTTCTTCGGCTGCGGTAGAAAGAAAAGACAGTAAACAGAAATTCATTCGAACTGCTGATATAAAATTTAAGGTTAAAAATGTCGTCAGGTCTACTTATGCAATTGAAAATGCTACTCAAAAATTTGGAGGTTTTGTTACTTATACTAATTTACAAAGTAGCATTCACGATCAGATAAAAACTAAAATTAGTCAGGATAGTACGCTTGAAACTACTAAATATACGGTAGAAAATAACATAACGATTCGCGTTCCTAACACACAACTTGATACGGTTATTAAAACTATTGCCAAACAAATTGACTTTCTAGATTTTAGAGTAATCAAAGCCGATGATGTTTCGTTGAAGTTATTATCGAATCAACTTTTGCAAAAAAGAAGTGCTGCAACTGAAAAAAGGGTTAAAAAAGCAATTGATACTAAAGGCAAAAAGATTAACGATGTTATGGAGGCAGAAAATACTTTGGCAAATCAAAAAGAAGCCAATGACAATCGTGTTATTGATAATCTTTCTTTACAGGATCAAATTAATTTTAGCACTATTACATTGCAGCTTTACCAAAACGAAACGATAAAACAAGAAATAATGGCAAGCGAAAAAGATGGTAATGCATACAAACCAAATCTAGGGCTTCAGGTCCTTGATTCGTTTAAAAGTGGTTGGTATATTATTGAGGCCGTTTTTGTATTTATTATCAATCTTTGGCCTTTTATTTTGATTGGTTCAGGTGGTTTTTTTATTTACAAAAAATACGCAAAGAAATAAGAAAAGTGTTAATTAAGTAGCAATTTGATAAGAAAAAATTCGTTATATTTGATATAGTATTGTATTAATCCCAAAACAGGGTTGTAAAGATTGTAAAATTCTCAATAGAAGATCTTTAAAAATTGATTTCCACTTTATCAGAGGATTAGATAATAATGTTTTCCTAAAAATAAATTATACTTTTTTAACCTATTTAAAAACCCTACGTATTATGAAAATTGCTACTATTATTGTCCGTGTTTTGATTGGTCTATTGTTACTTTTTGCCTCTATCAGTTATTTTTTTCACCTCGCTCCTGAACCAGAAACAACAGGGAATTTTAAAGCTTTTAATGTAGGCTTAATGGCGTCTACCTATATAATGCCTTTAGCAAAATCTATTGAGTTGCTTTGCGGGATTGCATTTGTAACAGGACGTTATGTAACATTGGCTAATATTTTGATCTTACCTATTACGGTAAACATTTTGTTTATTAATTATTTTTTAGCTCCTCAAGGTTTGCCAATTGCGGCATTATTGTTTCTGGCAAATTTATTTTTGATTTACAGATATTGGGATAATTACAAAAGTGTTTTTACAAAATAGTTTATTTTTGGTTTATACATAAACAATAGGAAACCCGACAAGTTTTAAACCTGTCGGGTTTGTTATTTTATAAAAATGCAACATTTGCAATCTTTATTAATTTATTTTATCCTGTTTTACCCAAACCAGATCTGAAATGTTAAATCCAATTTCGCGGGCTTTTATAAGAAAATCTGCTTTTATATTTTCCGGAATTGTAGTTTCTCTGGAAAGTATCCACATGTATTTTAGACTTTCGCCTACAACAAGTGCATATTTATAATTGTCTTCGACCGCAATTACATTGTATCCGGCATAAAAAGGACCAAAGAAAGAAACTTTGAGCATACCAATATTATCAGCTTTGACAAATTTGGCTTTACCTATACTTTGCTCCCATTTATTTTTCTTAAAGTCATATCCTTTGTTATCGACTTTTATCGTTCCGTTATCATTTAGAGAATACTCTGCTGTAACATTGTTTAGTCCTTTTTCGTATTTAAAATCTAATCGGGCAATTTCGTACCATTTTCCTAAATATTTCGTTTTATCAAAATTAGTTATCGCAACTGCTTTTTTAGGAATCGTTGATCCACAAGAATAAAGCGCAAGAGCTATTCCTGCCCCAACTAAAACCGGAGCTATATATCTGCTTTTCATAATATTATCTTTTAGAAAGACAAAGATAACAGGAGATCAGGACAACTATTTTACAAAATTATTTCTTGATTTTATATTTTCTAAACTAGTGAAATCATTTATAAAATTATCTTTAAGCTAAATTTATGTTCGTTATAGAAAGCTTCAGAGGAGCAAAATATTTATAATCGATACCTATTTCGATCCTCTGAAGCTTGGAATCTTTGCGGCAATTTTTTGCTATAACTATGTAGTCGCTATGGGACAAAGAAGATGGTGAATTCTATTTTTTCTACCAATATGTAATCTCTACAACATATAAGAAGTATAAATATCTTTAAAATTTGTGGCGATTCAGCTCTGTTAGGAGCCAAATATTGATAGAAATCAAGATAAATGTAAAAATATCCAAAGGGAACCAGATAAAAAAAACCGCCAATCCTAAAATTTCGGGATTGACGATTTCTTAAAAATATGATTTAACGTATATTATACGTGTAAAGCTCTATTATCTGTAGCGGCCAATGCTGCTTCTTTTACTGCTTCAGCAAAAGTTGGGTGTGCATGACTCATTCTTGAAATATCTTCGGCAGACGCTTTGAATTCCATTGCTGTAACTGCTTCTGCAATTAAATCAGCTGTACGTGCTCCAATCATGTGAACTCCTAAAACCTCATCTGTCTTAGCATCTGCGATGATTTTTACGAATCCGTCAAGATCTCCACTTGCTCTTGCACGGCCTAAAGCTTTAAAAGGAAAACTTCCTACTTTATATTCTGTGCCTGAAGCCTTTACTTGCTCTTCTGTTTGTCCAACTGCTGCAACTTCCGGCCAAGTGTACACTACACCAGGAATTAAGTTATAATCGATATGTGGTTTTTGACCTGCTAAGATTTCAGCAACCATAGTTCCTTCTTCTTCTGCTTTGTGTGCCAACATTGCTCCACGAACAACATCACCAATTGCATAAATATTAGGTACATTAGTTTGCAAATGGTCGTTTACTTCTACTTGTCCTCTGTCTGAAATTTTAACTCCTGCTTTATCAGCGTTTAATCCGTCTGTGTACGGACGACGACCAACAGAAACTAATGAATAATCTCCTTCAAGAGTAATTGTTTCTCCTTTTGCGTTTTCGGCCTGAACTACTACAGCATCGCCATTTCTTTCTACTGATTTTACTTTGTGAGAAACGTAGAATTTCATTCCTTGTTTTTTCAATACTTTAGTCAATTCTTTAGACAATGAAGCATCCATTCCAGGAATGATTCTATCCATGAATTCTACTACAGAAACTTGGGCTCCTAAACGTAGGTAAACTTGTCCAAGCTCGATCCCGATAACTCCACCACCAATAATTACTAAGTGTTTTGGAACTTCTTTTAAAGCCAAAGCTTCTGTAGAAGTGATGATTCTTTCTTTGTCGATTTTGATAAATGGCAAAGAAGATGGTTTTGAACCTGTAGCAATTACAGTATATTTTGCTTCGATAGTTTCTGATGTTCCATCAGCTTTTGCAACTGCAATATGTGTTGCGTCTACGAAAGAACCTAAACCATTGAAAACAGTAATTTTATTTTTATCCATTAAGTAGTTGATTCCTCCTACGGTTTGATCTACAACTGCTTGTTTGCGCGCGATCATTTTCTCTAAATTGATTTTTACATCTCCAGAAACTTCGATTCCGTGATCTGCAAAATGTGCAATTTCGGCATAATGATGAGAAGATGATAATAATGCTTTTGAAGGAATACAACCTACGTTAAGGCAGGTTCCGCCAAGAGAGTTATACTTTTCTACAATTGCTGTTTTGAAACCTAATTGTGCGCAACGAATTGCTGATACATATCCGCCAGGACCTGAACCTATAATGACTACGTCAAATGAACTCATAGTTTGTCTATTTTATTTTTAGCGATACAAAATTAAGGAATAAAGTTTTGTTTAAAGTTTAAATCTTAATGTTTTTTATGTGAAATTTGAGAGAAGGTTTTTACCCCGAATTTCACATAAAAAACATGTAAATTCATCATGTGTTAGACGTACTGCTGTGCGTCTCTACGATAAACCTTTGTTGCTTTGTTCCTTGGCACCTCTGAACCTTCCTTAAAAAATAACTGTAGAATTCTTGACTTCACTAATCATAAACATACTTTGTGTGCTGCCAATATGTTGTAGCGAGGTGAGTTTCGTTACCAGAAATTCTCTATAGGCTTCCATGTCTTTTACAAGAACTTTGAGGATGTAATCATAGTCGCCGCTTACGTGATGGCATTCCAGAACTTCGTTTAGTTTGATGACTTCGCTTTCGAATTTGGTCAGGAATTCTTTGGTGTGCTGAATGAGTTTTAAATGACAAAAAACTACAAATCCTTTATCGATTTTGGTTTTATCGACTAATGCTACATAGTTCTTGATAATTCCTTCTCGCTCCAACTTTTTGATGCGTTCGTAAACTGCTGTTACTGATAAATTAAGTTTTAAGGATAATTCTTTGGTTGTTTTTTTACTGTCGGTTTGCAGTAAAACGAGCAGTTTTTTATCCGTCGCGTCTAATGTCATAGTTCCTGTTTATTATTGAAGTGAAAGAAAATCTATTGAATTATACTTCCTGTATCAAATTTAGATTAAAAATCTTTAAAAATAATTATTTATAGTTTTAAAATCTAATCATAAGCTTTGTTGTTGATTAATTTTCTTAATAAACGTTATTTTGGATAGAATTTATTTGTAAACGAGGCTCCTAGCCCAGATTGCAGTGAAAAGCCCGGAGTAAAAAAGGCAAAAGTTTCTTGTGCTAAAAAAGCGACCAACGGAAGCTCTTTTTAGAACATTAGAAACTTGCCTTTTTTATGAGGACTTGAAACGGAAAGCTGGAAATAGCTTCTGGAAATTCCAAAAAATAAATTCCAAATTCTAATAGCAATTTCAATTCAAAAACAATAAAATACCAACTAATCAACTATTATGAAAAACTTTAACCCAGCAGATAAAATTCAGGATTTGCAATACTTTGGTGAATTTGGCGGTGTAAATCCTTCGATTTCTGATTCTTCGACTTACACGTTTCTTTCGGCTAAAACGATGTTTGATACTTTTGAAGGCAACATGGAAGGCTGCTATTTGTATTCGCGCCATTCATCGCCCAGTAATTTGTATCTGGATCAGGCATTGGCAGCAATGGAAGGGACGGAAACTGCAAATGTTTCGGCTTCGGGGATGGGGGCAATTACGCCTACGTTATTACAACTTTGTGGCGCAGGAGATCATATCGTTTCGAGTAGAACTATTTATGGCGGAACTTATGCTTTTTTGAAAAATTTTACGCCTCGTTTTGGGATCGAAACAAGCTTTGTAGACATTACAAAACTGGAGGTTGTAGAAGCTGCAATTACACCAAAAACAAAAGTTTTGTATTGCGAAACGGTAAGTAATCCGTTATTAGAGGTGGCAGATATTGCTGGCTTGACTCTAATTGCTAAAAAGCACAATTTGAAGTTGGTTGTCGATAATACATTTTCGCCTTTATCTGTTTCTCCAGCTAAATTAGGCGCTGATATCGTGATTCATAGTTTGACAAAATATATTAACGGAAGCAGCGATACTGTTGGCGGCGTGACTTGTGCCTCGAAAGAGTTTATCAATGCTTTGAAAAATGTAAATTCAGGAGCAAGTATGCTTTTAGGTCCTACAATGGATAGTTTACGATCTGCAAGTGTCATGAAAAACCTACGTACGTTGCATATCCGTATCAAGCAACACAGTCATAATGCGCATGTTCTGGCTGATAAGTTCGAAAAAGATGGTCTTAAAACAGTTTATCCGGGACTAAAAAGTCATCCAAGTCATGAGTTGTACAAAACGATGATTAACCCGGAATATGGTTTTGGCGGAATGCTGACGATTGATGTTGGTTCTTTGGCTAAAGCTAATGAATTAATGGAGTTGATGCAGGCGAGAAACTTAGGCTATCTGGCAGTAAGTTTAGGATTTTATAAAACATTATTTAGCGCACCGGGAACTTCGACTTCGAGCGAAATTCCGTTAGAGGAACAACATGAAATGGGATTGACTGATGGATTGATCCGTTTTTCGATTGGGTTAGATAATGATATTGAGCGTACTTACGAAATGATGAAAGCTTGCATGGTGGAACTAGGGGTTCTCTAGATTTTTTATTAATTTATTTAAATCCGCTTTAGATTTTTCTAAGCGGATTTTTTTTGCATAAAAAAGCCGTTTTAAAATAATTCTTAAAACGGCTTTTCATTTATATTTTATAACTAGTTGTTGTCTACGCTTCTTTAAAATTTAGTTTGCTATTTTTTCTACTGTAGGTAAAGTAAATAATTAAACCAATTAGTAACCAGATAGTAAAATAAATCCAGTTCCAAACGCTAAGTTCCGCCATCATATACAAACAACAAATAAGTCCTAAAAGCGGAATTAAAGATAGATTTTGCCTGAAAGACCAAACGGCTAATCCTACCAAAACAAATAGAAATATCCACATTGGGATTTTGTGTTTGAACAAACTGAAACCTGATTCGTATTTTAGAGAATCATTGATTGGCAACCCTTTTACAACTTCGGCATATTTTGCATCGTCGTCCTGATATTGACTTAGCAAGTGCTCTAAATCTGCTGTTTTGGCAGTTTTGTTGTGAACATCGATACTTTCTAAATAATTAAAAACTTTGGCTGATTCTTCTTTGTTCAAAGAGGTAATGATAGTCGTTGCATCGTTTGTTTGTGCCTCATTATTAATGAAAGCCATTGTTGCTTTATTATTGAAAGAGAATGCATAGTACAATCCTGCAATCATCAATACAGGCAAAATAAACTTAGAGTTAATATATGGTGTTTTGAATTTGCCTCTTGGAATTTCTGGTTTATTTTGCAAAACCAAAACTCCTGCACAAACCAATACAAAGGCAAACAATGTACCTATACTGCATAAATCTGTTACCATGGTAAGGTTCAGGAACAAAGCCGGAACTGCTACTACAAAACCGGTTACGATTGTTGCAAATGATGGTGTTTTGAATTTTGGGTGAACTGTAGAGAATTTTTTTGGTAACAAACCATCACGGCTCATGCTCATCCAGATACGGGGTTGTCCCATCTGGAAAACCAATAAAACACTCGCCATTGCAATTACAGCACTTACGGCAATGATTCCGGACATCCATTTTAGGTTTAATTTATCGAAGACAAATGCAAGAGGATCTCCAACATTCAATTCGTTATAACGCACCATTCCGGTTAAAACCAAAGCAATGGCAATATATAAAATTGTACAAATAATAATTGCCCACATCATACCTCGTGGTAAATCACGTTGTGGATTTTTACATTCTTCGGCAGTTGTAGAGATGGCATCAAAACCAATATAAGCAAAGAATACAGCCGAAACTCCTTTTAAAACGCCACCTACACCATTTGGTGCAAACGGATGCCAATTGGCAGTATCTACATAAAAAACACCTACAGCAATAACCAAAAGTACGATACAAAGTTTTACAATAACCATTAGATTACTTGCATTACGAGATTCTTTCATACCCCTGTAAACCAAAGCGGTAATTAAAACAATGATAAACAATGCCGGCAAATCAGCAACAAAATGAAAGGATCCAATTGTTGGGGCTGTTGTCCAGGCGGTATATGCTGCTTGCAAAGCGGTACTTAAATTTTCGAAAGATTTTCCGCCCTGCATTAATGCTGTGGCATCTTTAAAACCGTTTGAAGCGGTTAGATAATCCATCTGAATCCATTGTGGCAATTGAATCCCGCCACTCTGGAGCAGTCCTGTAAAGTAATCACTCCACGATATTGCGACCGTTATATTACCAACGGCATATTCCATGATTAATGCCCAGCCAATAATCCAGGCAATTAGTTCTCCAAAAGCTACATACGAATAGGTATAGGCACTTCCTGAAACAGGAACCATTGAGGCAAATTCTGCATAAGCAAAAGCAGCAAAACTACAGGCCAATGCGGTAAATAAAAATAAAAAGATAACTGCTGGACCACCATCGGCACTGGCTTTTCCGATTGTACTAAAAATACCGGCTCCAACAATCGCTGCAATTCCAAAAGCCGTTAAATCTCTGGTCGTCAAATGCTTTCCTAATGCATTATGACCATCTGCTTCGTTTTTTGCAACTTGCTTCAGAATATCTTCTACCGTTTTTTTTCGGAATAAACCTGATAATGCCATATATGAGTTTGCTTTATAAATTAATATTTTTCGGTCTTTGTGGTTTTATTTTGCAAATAATGCAAAAATTATCCTTATTTCAAATATATAAAACGATTTTGTTTTATTGCGAATTATTTTTTTGCTGCGAAGGTGCGAAGACGCAAAGTTTTTGCCACGAATTACACGAATTTTACGAATTATTCTTTTGTCCACGGATTTTACGGGTTAAGCGGATTGACGCTGGTTTATTTTTTTGCCACAAATTACACGAATTTCCGCTAATTTTTTTGCCACAGATTAAAATGATTAACACAGATTATTTAGTGTGAATTTCACGCAGATTTTACAGATTTAAGCAGATGTGCGCAGATTAATTTTAACAAAATTCTAATTAAATCTGTAAAATCTGCGTGAAACAAAAATCTTTTGATCCATGGCTAAACTCAAGATAAACAAAAAAAAATCCGCTCTAATCCGCGTTTTCACGAAGTGAATCCGTCTCATCCGCGTGCCATTTCTCAACGTAAGCAGCTCTTTAAAATACTTACCGGGTGTTGGGCTTCTCTACTCGTTCCGTCAAAAATTTGATGACGACAACTTGTTCCTGCGGCGGCTATTTTGACATTTTGGGCAGTAGCACGTACTTTGGGGAACAGTGTATCTTCGCCCATTTGCATACTTACCTGATAATGTTCTTTTTCGTAACCAAAAGATCCTGCCATTCCGCAACAACCCGAATTGTAAATTGTAACTGTATTATTGGTTGGTAAATTGAGCATAGCAAAAGTTGCTTCTACAGAACTCAACGATTTCTGGTGGCAATGGCCATGAATCTTGATTTCTTTCTTTTCTACCGAGAATGATTCCGACGTTATTTTACCATCTGTTATTTCTCTTTTAAAGAATTCTTCGATCGTAAAAGCGCTTTGCGAAACTTTTTCGGCATTTTCTTTATCATCTGCCAAGCGTAAATATTCGTCTCTAAATGTTAAGATTGCCGATGGTTCGATCCCAATTAATGGCGCTTTTGCAGAAACTAGCTCTTTGAAAATATTTACATTGATATTTGCAATTTTCTTGGCCTCTTCCAGAAAACCTTTAGACAAATAGGTTCTTCCGCTTTCTTCGTGATCTACAATCAAGACTTCGTAACCTAATTTGGTTAATAGCTCAAAAGCATCGATCCCGATATTTACATCATAATAATTTGTAAATTCATCATTAAACAAATATACTTGTCCGTTTGGGAAATTGTTTTGTTGTGGTTTATTATTCTCGTACCATTTTTTGAATGTCTTTTTTGCCAATAAAGGCACTTGTCTTTCGGGTGCAATTCCCATGCTTTTTTTTACGAGGGATTGATTCGAAATAAAATTGGTAATCGACGGAAACAAGCTTCCCATTTTGTTGAGTTTTGCATTGTGAGCAAAAATCTTATTTCGGGTCGAGAATCCGTTTGCTTTTTGGTATTGGTATAAAAATTCTGCTTTTAAGGTTGCAACATCTACATTGCTCGGACATTCGCTGGCGCAGGCTTTACAACTCACACATAACTCAAAAACTTCGTATAGTTCTTTCTGGTCAAATTTATTTTCTTTTTCAGAATAGGTCAAATATTCCCGTAATGCATTGGCTCTGGCACGTGTTGTTTCTTTTTCGTTTTTGGTCGCACGATAACTGGGGCACATTGCTCCTCCTGCCGATGGTAATTTTCGACAATCACCTGATCCGTTGCATTTTTCGGCAGCACGCAAAATCCCTAAACTGTCGGAGAAATCCTGAAACGTTTTAATATCCGGTTCTACCCTTCCTGAAATTACACGATGGTTTTCGTCCATTTTTAAAGCGTTTACAATCTTCCCGATATTCAAAACCGAATTTGGGTCAAACGCCAATTTGATTCTTTTTAGCAATTCATAATTCGTTTCGCCAATCATAAACGGAATAAATTCGCCACGCACAATTCCGTCTCCATGTTCCCCACTTAGTGAACCTCTGTATTTTTTAACCAAAATCGCCACATCGGTCGCGATGGTTCTAAATAATTTTAAGTCAGATGTTTTCTTTAAGTTCAAAACTGGGCGCAAATGCAGTTCGCCCGCTCCGGCATGTGCGTAATAAATTGCGCCTTGCCCGTGTCGCAACATCATTGCCGAAAACTCTGCAATATAAGCCGGCAAATCGCTTAATTCGACCGCTGTATCTTCTATAGAATCGGCTGCTTTGTCGTCGCCTACAATACTTCCTAAAAGTCCCAGTCCGGCTTTTCTAAGTTCATTTACTTTTTCGATATCAGCACCATAAATTTTTACGAGTGCGTAGCCAAAGTTATTTTTCTCTAAATCGGCAACCAAAGCATTTGCCTGATTCTCGGCATCTTGAGGATCGTGAGACGCTACTTCGAACATCATAATCGCTTTAGGTTCGCCTACCAAAAAGAATCTGTTTTTAATGTGTTCCCGACTTGTTTTGGTACAATCTAAAATCGTGTCATCGATCATTTCGCAAGTATACAAATGATGTTTCATCGCTACGACAACAGATTCCAGCGATTCCTGAATGCTGTGATAATGTGCCACGACCATAATATTATTGGCTGGTGGTAAATCGTCTACCCTCAAAGTAATTTCGGTCGTAAAAGCCAACGTTCCTTCGCTTCCGCAAAGTAGTTTACCCAGATTAATGGTTGGTTCTGTACCTCCAAACAAATCCGATTTTAATAGAATATCAACTGCATAACCTGTATTTCGCCTGTGAATCTCCGGCTTTGGGAACTCTTTTATAATTTCGTCCTGAGTTGCTTTTATCGAGAGTTCGTCGTAAAGGCTTTTATATATTTTATTTTCTAAAGTATTTCCTTTGGTTTTTTCGATAAATTCTGACGAAGTCAATTCCTTAAAAACTACTTGCGAACCATCGCTCAAAATACCTTTGATTTGTACAATTTTATCACGCGTTACACCATAACGAATCGAAGTTGTTCCGGATGAATTATTGCCAACCATTCCGCCAATCATGCATCGGTTTGTGGTCGAAGTATTAGGCCCAAAAAATACGTTATGAGGTTTCAGGAACAAGTTTAGTTCATCGCGAATCACACCGGGTTGTACTGTAACGGTTTTTTTTATGGGGTCAAAGTTCAGGATTTTGGTAAAATTTTTCGAAACATCGATCACAATTCCGTCACCAACCGTTTGTCCGGCAAGAGATGTTCCGGCAGTTCTGGGCGTAATCGAAATATGATGTTGCGCCGCAAACCGGATCAGTTTGCTAATATCTTCTATCGTCTTTGGCACAGCAACAGCTTTAGGTTTTATCCGGTATACCGAAGCATCTGTCGAATAAAGCGTTTTATGAAGATCGTCGTATAAAAGTGTTCCTTCTAAAGATTCTGATAATTGTTGTAATTCTTTAACTATTGACATTATAACTAAATTTATAGCCTAAAACGGATTCTGTGAATTACAAAAATAGTTTTTTTTAGGTTCTTTTTATAGGTTCAGAGGTTCGAAGTAACAAAGGAAAGAGGTTTATTTTTTTATCTTTACCTTATTGTGATCCTTAGCGATACTTATGCCTCGGTAACATTTGGGCTTGGGGATTTGGTTTAATAGAATTAATCCATACTAAAATATGTTTCTTGAATTACGATATACGACTTAAATACACATCCAAAAGGAGTTCCTTCTATTCCTTCTATAATCACCCAATCTAAAATTCCTTTATGTATAAGTTGATAGAGCTCATATTCAATAAATTCAGGAGTATAATTTAATTTTTGATATTCAGGATGAGTTCTTATAAATTCCGAAAATTTCCATTGAGAAAACTTAATTTCGTTTACAGTGATATCATATTCATATATAACTCCCTCTTTCGCAGCTGCACAGCCGCTTCCGTGAAACCAATATTCAATTCCATCAATAACCCCTTTTCTTTCAAAAAAAGCGCTCGAAAACAAACATGGATTTTTATCGCTATTATATTTCTTTTTTAATAAAGTTTCAAACCCCCTTATAAAATTGATATAGTCACTTAAAATTTTTTCGATCATAATTTCTCGCAGATTCATAATTGAAACCGAATATAAGTTATTTTTCATAATGCAAATGACCCAAAACTCCTTTTTAAGCCTTGTAAACTATGTTTTCTATTTTAAAATAATTACTTTTTTTATAAGCGGGAAAACTCCTATTTATCACTCAGGCTTTTACTATATTTGCCATTCCTAATTTACAGAATCATGACATCTAAAAAACTTTTGCCCATGTGGTATGGTGGCGGTATTGGAAACAACCGTAACACTTCTGTAAGTGTAGGACATCTTAGCCATATGGGTTTTATATTTCCTAAATTTACAGAGTTATGATTACAAACACCCTTTCAAAAGAAGCCGAAATGAGGCTAATGACTTTTTTTACGCAAACAATTGCACCAGAACGGATGGCAAAAGCACTTAGACAAGTAAATTTTGTGCTCGCCTTAAGCCTCGTCAGGGAAAACGAAACCCTGCAAGAAGAAATAATCAAATTAGAAAACAGTTTTTATTGGCTCAACGAATTGGCCGAAACCCTCAATCCTTATCTGGATGTTGAGTAATTTCTAATAGTCCTTTTTACGAAAAACCTCGATTAAAATCGAGGTTTTTCTGTTTTATTAATGATAATATTCTTTTTATTGAATGTCTTTCGCCCTTTCAGGGCTAAAACATAAATTATCCTTTTCGTTCATGGCGCTCCGCACCATTCTAGTGCTGAGGCTCTTTCAGAGCGGGTTTCGAACAATTATGATGTCTCTCTTTTGAACACAAAGATTGAAAACAATCTAAAAATGTAACTCTAATTATATATCACCCTTAATTAATCGAAATCTAAAAATGTAACCCAATTATATATCGCCATAATTGTTCAAAATCTATAAATATGGGCTGAAAGCACAAAAGTACAAGCGTAGTGCAACGCACTACGAAATAAATTAAGTTCGATTATTGCCCTGAAAGGCCTCTAGCAAAAGCACAACTATTGGAACTGATTTCTTTCTTAAAACAAATAATAGAATAAATATTCCCTTTGGGGATAAACTTTCGCCCTTTCAGGGCTAAACATAAATTGCGCTTTTCGTTCATGGCGCTCCGCACCATTCTAGTGCTGAGGCTCTTTCAGAGCACTTTTCGAACAGTTATAATATCGCACTGGTTAAGACAAAGACTAAAAACAATCTAAAATGCAACATCGATTATATATCGCCATAATTGTTCGAAATCTATAAATAAATATGGGCTGAAAGCACAAAAGCACAAGCGTAGTGCAATGCACTACGAAATAAATTAAGTTCGATCATTGCCCTGAAAGGGCTCTAACAAAAGCACAACTATTGGAACTGATGTCTTTCTTAAACAAATAATAGAATAAATATTTCCTTTGGGGATAAACTTTCGCCCTTTCAGGGCTAAACATAAATTGCGCTTTTCGTTCATGGCGCTTTGCACCATTCTAGTGCTAAGGCTATTTCAGAGCACTTTTCGAACAGTTATAATATCGCACTGGTTAAGACAAAGACTAAAAACAATCTAAAATGTAACACCGATTATATATCGCCATAATTGTTCGAAATCTATAAATATGGGCTGAAAGCACAAAAGCACAAGCGTAGTGCAATGCACTACGAAATAAATTAAGTTCGATCATTGCCCTGAAAGGGCTGTAGCAAAAGCACAACTATTGGAACTGATGTCTTTCTTAAACAAATAATAGAATAAATGTTTCCTTTGGGGATAAACTTTCGACTTTTCCTTAAACATAAATTACCCTTTTCCTTCATGGCGCTTTGCACCATTCTAGTGCTAAGGCTCTTTCAGAGCGGGTTTCGAACGATATCTCGATCGTGAATGCAAAGATTGAAAACAGTAACTTTACATTATTCCTTCCCCCAAATTCTCGTATTCAAATCCAGTTCATGAACAATATCATGCATGAACTGAACAATCGAAAGATCATCTGTAAGTAAATCAGGGACCAAAAGCGAAGTATGAATTGGTGCTTCGAAGTAATTGGTGCTTAAAGGGAAAGCAATATACATTTTTGAACTTATGAACGAGATCGAAATGGTTTCGTCAGACTTATTGTTTAAGTTCAAAATTCTTTCCATCATTGCAGGTGTCAAAATATATCTTGCCTCGATTTGATTTCTGGAATAGGTAACAAATTGATTGTCAAAATTGGCATTTTCTAACTGTACAATTTCGTTATTGCCAAAACTAAAAATATTTTTAGAAAACCAGGCACCAACAGAATTGCCAAAACTTTTTGGTCGAACGACTGTCGATACTGTAAAGTTTTTATTAAAATCGGCTACAAAAATAATCCCTTCAAAGATTGTATGCCATTCGGTACGTGTTCCGTTTTTCGTTTGTGTTTCGGTTTTATATTCGGCGTTAACTTCGGCAAACCAAAAAGAAGTTTTTTCGACCGTTCCGCTTACTAAATCCTGAGTTTTATAGCGATCGGGTTCTGTAGTAAAAAGTTCAGAACTTATAAATTCATATTCCGGAAGTCCGTTTCCGGGTTCAAAAGAAAGACTTTCGTTAATTGTCTTTAATGCTGTTGCTACAACATTGGTTTTATAAGCTACTTTGTATTTTTGTGCATCACCATCTATCTGAAAAAGCATTACAACACCTACAATTATAGGAATCAAACTCAATATAATCGCTACAGTTGCGGCTCCCAGAAGCAAACCTCCTACGATAAGAAGTGCAGCAATCCCAAATACGGTATAACAAACGGTGTAGGTTGACGCAATTTTTTTACGGTCAACTTCTAATGTATTCAAAACCTCCTGCAAGGCTGGATTATGGCTAGTCTCTAAATCCATTAATTATTAAAAAGCTCTTTGGCACTAATATTTTTACGCTCTTGTTCGGCAGTTGCTAGAACTTCGATTGGTTTATAGCTAAGCATTCCGGCAAATAAACTTCCCGGAAACATCATAATAGCGTTGTTATAATCTGTAACCACAGCATTGTAAGTTCTTCTGGCAGCGGCAATTTGTTCTTCGCTCTCTGTCCAGGTGGTTTGCAGATTATTAAAGTTTGAGTTGGCTTTTAAGTCCGGATAATTTTCAACATTTACCATCAAACCCCTTACACTACTGCTTAATTGAGCATCGAGACTTGCTTTTTCTGTATCTGTAACAGATCCTGAAACTGCTTTGGTACGTAGCTCTACAATTTTAGTCAAAGTGCTTTGTTCGTAATTGGTATATTGTTTTACAATTTCAACCAGATTCGGGATCAAATCAAAACGTTTTTTTAGCATCACATCAATTGCCGAAAAAGCATTGGTTACCTGATTTCTTTTTCCGATAAGGGAATTATAATAAAATATCCATAAAAATATAAAGATGACAATAATAGGCAGAATGATAAACATGAATTTAGTTTTAATTGGTTTGGTTCAAATATAAATAAAAAACAAAATGATTCTTTTTATTTTTATTGACTGAACTTGAAATTTAGTAAAACCATAAAATCTCAGCATTTTCTATACATTTATATCCAAAATAATCTGATTTTAGCGTTATCAAATAAAATGCTTTCTTAAAACATCATTTTAATGAACAAAAATATTAGTGCTCTCTATGATATTGCTCAAAAAGAGACCCGAAAAATAATAGGTTTAATGTCGGGAACTTCGCTTGACGGGCTTGACATTGCGCTTTGCTCCATTTCCGGCTCAGGAGAAAATACAGCGGTAAAAATTCTGGAGTTCGAAACGATTAATTATACTGAGGATATTAAAACCGAAATCCGCAAAGTGTTTGCGAAGAAAACAATCGACTTTGAGCACTTTGCCCTACTAAACGAATGGATTGGAATTTTGCATGCCACAATGGTAAACGATTGTCTCACGAAATGGAATATTCCTACGCAGGATGTTGATCTAATTGCTTCGCACGGACAAACGGTCTTGCACGCTCCGAAGTTTTTGCATCAACAAGAAAAATTCCCTAATGCAACTTTGCAAATTGGTGATGGTGATCATATTGCTGTAAAAACAGAAATCATAACTTTATCCGATTTTAGACAAAAACACGTTGCAGCTGGTGGCGAAGGTGCGCCCCTTGCCGTTTATGGCGATTATTTATTGTTTAGTAAAAAAGGCGAAAACCGAATTATGCTCAATATGGGCGGCATCGCAAATTTTACTTATTTGCCTGCTTCTCTAAATGCCGAAGAAGTTTTTGTAACCGATACCGGAACCGCAAATACCTTAATAGATATTTATACCAAACATTATTTTCCTGAAAAAAGTTACGATAAAGATGCTGAGATTGCTCAAAGCGGTATCGTAAATCAATTGCTTTTAATGGAATTAAAAAAGGATGCTTTCTTTGCGAAAAGCTTTCCAAAAACCATTGGCCAGGAATTATTTAATTTTGAATTTGTACAAAATGCACTTTCAAAAACGGGTTTACGCAATATTTCGGCACCAGATTTGTTAGCTACTTTAACACGACTTAGTGCAGAGACAATAGCCGAAGCGATTGAGTTTGTGGTAAAAAATACAGAAACCCAAATTGCAACATTTAGCGTTTATATGTCTGGCGGAGGCGCAAACAATCCGTTATTAGTACGATGGCTACAGGAATTATTGCGTTGTGATTTTCAAAAAACTGACGATCTCGGGATTGCAGGCGATGCAAAAGAAGCGGTTTTATTTGCCATTTTAGCCAACGAAACTGTTGCAGGCGGAGCTTATAATTTTGGTTTAAAAAAAGGAATTCCTTCTGTAACAATGGGTAAAATTTCATTTCCAAGTTAAAGTTTGCTACAAATTGCACAAATTTCTGCGAATTTTTTTTCTCCCATTTTGATAAAAAATCTGCCAAATCTGCGTGAGAAAATTTTAGCCACAGATAAATGATTAAAAAAAGCTTTGCTCTTTTGCGGTAAAAAAACAGAAAAATTCGTGCAATTCATAGCAAAAAATTACAAACAGCATATCATTGCATGAATGCAAAAGTATTTAGTAACAAAAAACAATTATATAAAAACCAAATCAATACCGTTAAAATTATAATTTCTGAATTATTTATTATAGTCGGTTAAAAAAACTATTTTTGGTTTCTGTTAAAAAAGATTAAAATGCATAAAAATCAGCAACTCCTTTTCTCTATTATATTTTTATTTTTCTTTGGATTAATGTCCAATTCACAGGAAAAAAACCTTTACCCTAAAAACGAATTTAGAGGTGTATGGATCGCAACTGTTGTAAACATCGACTGGCCCAAAACAGCTACAGATGGAGTTGAAAAAGAAAAAGCAGATTATCTTGAAATTTTAGAAGCCTACAAAAAACTAAATTATAATGCTGTAATTGTTCAGGTAAGGAGTGTTGGTGACGCTTTTTATCCATCAGAACTGGCGCCTTGGTCCCGTTTTTTGACCGGAAAAGAAGGTCAGGCTCCAAACCCTTATTACGATGCACTTGCCTGGATGATTGATGAAGCTCACAAAAGAGGTTTTGAATTTCATGCGTGGCTAAATCCGTATCGTGCAACTTTTGATTTAAATAAAAATCTTTTAAGCCCTAATCACGATATTTTTAAACATCCGGAATGGATGATCGAATACGGCGGAAAATACTATTATGACCCTGCATTGCCAGAAGTTCAGGAACATTTAACAAATGTCGTAAAAGAGGTCGTTGATAAATACGACATCGATGCAATTCATTTTGATGATTATTTTTATCCTTATACGGTTCCCGGAAAAGTATTTAATGACAGTGCATCGTTCAAGAAATACGGAGCAGGTTTAAGCCTTGCCGATTGGCGTCGTGCCAATGTAAGCAGTTTTGTACACACGATTTCTACAACAATAAAAAGCAGCAAACCGTGGGTTCAATTCGGGATTAGTCCGTTTGGCGTTTGGCGTAACAAATCTGTAGATCCTAAAGGTTCCGAGACACAATCGACTGCAAATTATGACGATTTGTATGCAGATCCTGTTTTATGGATGGATCAAAAATGGATCGATTATATTCTGCCTCAATTGTATTGGAGTATGAATAACCCAAGAGCCTCTTACTCGAAATTGGTGAAATGGTGGTCAGAAAACTCTAATAATACGGCATTATACATTGGTCACGCTTCGTATAAAATTAGAGGTGATAGTGACAAAAGCTGGAACTTTGCGACCGAAATCCCTACTCAGGTTGATTATGCAAGAAGTTTTAAAAAAGTAGGCGGAAGCGCTTATTTCAGTTCTAAATGGTTCATGAATAAAAACTTTGATATTGTACGTCTTTTAGAAGAAAATCAATATAAATATCCTGCACTTCCTGCTGCAGTTCCTAATCTAAAACACATTGTTATTGATATTCCGGTAGTAAACGAATATCAAAGAGACAGCATCAAATATTCGTTCAGCATAAAATCTCCGTTGAACACAAAAGCACGTTATATGGTTATTTACGGAGGAGAAAACACTTCGAAAGTAGACACTAATGATGCCACAAAAATAATAGACAAAATTACTATTTGCGAAAACAACGGGACAATTTCCTTTACTGTACCTGCAGAAAAAATGAATCAGTATAAAGCTTGTGCTGTGACATTTATTGATTATTTTGCAAACGAAAGTACCCCAACTACAATCGACTTAAAAAAGACATTTAAACTCTATTCACCTGCACAACCTAATGAAAACAGATAATAAACCCTGGCTCTGGATTCCGCTTCTCAATTTTGCATCTGGCTTGCCTTATGCCGTAATTATTTCAGTTTCGGTTATTATGTACAAGAATCTGGGAATTACAAATGAAGATATTGGCGTCTATACCAGTTTATTATATTTGCCTTGGGTTATAAAACCGTTATGGAGCCCATTTATCGAATTGAACGGAACCAAAAGAAAATGGTTTTTATCGATGCAATTGCTTATTTCGATTGCCTTTTTATTAGTAGGTTTCACTATTCCGGCAAATGGCTTTTTTATGATGACATTGGCGATATTCTGGGTCGCGGCTTTTGCCTCGGCTTCTAACGATATTGCGAGCGATGGGTTTTATTTACTGGTTTTGCCGGAAGATCAACAATCTTTTTTTATAGGAATAAGAAGTACATTCTACAGACTTTCTATGCTTGCCGGAAATGGATTAATTGTGCTTTTGGCCGGATATCTGGAACATAAATATGGTGACAATACCAAAGCATGGTCTTATACCATGATTTTTGTAGGCTTGTTGATGACTCTGATAACGGTTTACAATTTTTTCTCGACTCCACGAACAGAAATAAATGCCGGAGAAAAACCAAAAGATACAGACCGACAAAACTTTGCAACTGTTTTTGCAAGTTTCTTCAGAAAAAAACAAATTATAATAGTTCTGGCTTTCATTCTATTGTTTCGATTAGGAGAATCACAATTAATTAAAATGCTTACTCCTTTTTTAATAGATCCTATTAAATATGAATTGGTAGAATCCGGAGCTGATCAAACTCAGACAAAAGCATTGGAATTGTATAATTCGAAAGTTAAAACCGGAGAAAAATTATCTGATTCAGAGTTAAAGTTTCTTTATTCGAAACTGCCAATAATAGCAGAAATGCGAGCAGAAAAAAAACCATTATTAGAAGTAGAAAAAAAGGACATCGCCGAATATAAAAGCGCCAATAAAGCCCGAATAGATTTTGTAAATCAGTTGATTCTTTCTAAAGGAAATCAAACAACGATTAAAAAAAGCGGAATGGGTCTTGATACTGAAGACATAGGTTTAATATACGGAACTTGTGGCTTAATTGCTCTGACTCTGGGTGGAATCTTAGGCGGAATTGCTATTTCTGAAGGCGGATTAACCAAATGGATGTTACCAATGATCCTAACGATGCATTTGCCTATTATTGGTTTCATATTATTGGCACACTTTCATCCCGTTTCTATTTATTATATTTACGCTGTAGTTATTATTGAGCAATTTGGTTACGGTTTTGGGTTTGCTGCTTTTATGATGTTTTTGATTTATGTTGCCGAGGGAGAATCTAAAACAGCACATTATGCTCTAGCAACAGGTTTTATGGCATTAGGAATGATGCTACCGGGAATGCTAAGCGGATATATTCAGGAATATTTAGGCTACGGAAATTTCTTTATATGGGTTTTCATTGCAACAATTCCGGGATTAATTCTTTCGAGATTTTTAATTTTTCCAAAAGATTTTGGTAAAAAAACAGCATAACAGCCATACAATATAACGCCCATGGAAATCAATGAAAACATCCAGGTTGAACGAAACCTGAAAGCAATTGAATTTGAAAAAGCAGGAGAAATTGAAAAAGCAATTGCGTTATACGAACAAAATATTACCGAAGGTTTTAAAGGAAATCATCCTTATGACCGATTGGCAACAATCTATAAAAACCAGATCGATCTCGATAATGAGATTCGGGTTTTAGAAAAAGCCATTATCATTTACGAAGAAATTACTCTCGAAGACCGACTTGAAGGTTTGCCAAAACTTTTCCGTTTTAAAAACCGACTTGAAAAAGCCTTACAAACCAAAACACAGCTTGCCAAGCAAAAGAAAACCAAACTTAAATAACTTAATTTTTAGTGCATTTTTATCATGACCAGCTTAAAAAGAACCAACTCTGATGATCTCGATTTTATAAATCTGGTAGTTTTACTGGATCGCGATTTAAAAATTAGAGACGGAGAAGATCACGCCTTTTACAATCAGTTTAATAAAACCGATAAAATAAAACACGTTATCGTTTTTTATGAAAACAATATTGCCGTAGGTTGTGGAGCTTTTAGAGAAAAAGAAAATAATACGGTCGAGATCAAACGTATGTTTGTACATCCTGACCATCGAAAAAAAGGAATTGCCTCACAAGTTTTGACCGCTCTGGAACTTTGGGCAGCCGAAATAAAATATTTGTACACCGTTTTGGAAACAGGAAAAAAACAGCCTGAAGCCATTGCCTTGTATCAAAAAGCAGGATATACTATAATTCCTAATTATCCTCCTTATGAAAAAATGGATAATAGTGTTTGCATGAAAAAGACTTTATAATAATGAAAATGACAGCTCAAGCATTAGAGAAAAAAGTGGGACAATTCTTTTTTCCTGCCGTATTTATAAATGATACCGAAGAAAATATACAAGAAACAGAACGTTTGATTGCAACGCATAACATTGGTGGGTTGACATTTTTTCATAGTCGTGCGAGCGCAGCAACAAATTATGAAAGCAAGAAAAAAGTAGTCTTTAATGACGATAGCTATCAAAAAATTAAAGCCCTGATTATTCGTTACCAGAAAGTCGCTTCTACTCCGCTATTAATTAGTATTGATGCCGAATGGGGTTTGGCAATGCGTATCGAAAAAACACCTCAATATCCTTATGCGATTACGCTTGGTGCTTTGCCGGAAAGTAAAGCAAATTTGGTATATGAGGTCGGGAAACAAATTGCTTTAGACCTTAAAGCAGCTGGAATTCATTATAATTTATCGCCTCTTGCAGATATCAATAACAACCCTAATAATCCGGTTATTGGCTATCGCTCTTTTGGCGAAAACAAAGAAAAAGTCGCTGATTTTGCCGTCGAATATCTAAAAGGAATGTCAGAAGTTGGAGTTTTAGGATGCCTGAAACATTTTCCCGGACACGGAAACACTAATGTCGATTCGCATTTAGGTTTACCGGTTTTAAACGAAACTCTCGAAGAATTACTAGAAAATGAATTATATCCTTTTATTAAAGGAATAGAAAATAATGTCGATTCGATCATGATTGGACATTTGGCAGTTCCGAGTTTAAATGACGGAAAAAATACATCGGCTACTTTATCAAAACCAATTATAGAAACTCTTTTACGTAAAAAATTAGGTTACGATGGTTTGGTTATTTCTGATGCTTTAAATATGCACAGCGTTTCTAAATTGTACGAAACCAAAGGAGAACTAGAATGGGAAGCCTTCAATGCCGGAAATGATATTTTATGTTTTGCCGAAAATGTTCCTGAAGGTATAAAAGCGATTCTTGAAAATGCTTCGCCGGATCGTATCGAAGAAAGCTTTAACCGAATCATGAAAGCCAAAGAAAAAGTTGGAATTTTATCCCAAAACACTTTTACATCGGGTGACTTAAACTTTGAAAAAGCCTCACAGTTAAATCTGGAAATTGCTCAAAATTCGATAACAAAAATAATTGATAACACAAATACTCCATTTGCTTTTGAAGCACACAAAAATAATCAATTAGCAAAATTAAGTTTGTATAAAGGAGTTGCCAATACTTTCTTTCAAACCTTAAATTCAGAATTAAAATCTCCAGAATTTGCTTTTGAAAACTTAGAAGATTCGGATATTTCTGTTATTAAAAAAGAATTAGAAAATTTCGAAACAATTATCATTTCATTGTTTGTTCCAAAAGCAAAACCTCAAAATAATTTCGAAATTAATGACGAAGTTTTGGCTTTACTTTCAAACTTATTGCAAACCAAAAAATGCATTGTTTACGTTTTCGGGAATCCGTACGTTTTACCGATTATTAAACATCTTAAAAATGCTTCCGGACTAATTCAGGTCTATCAGGATTTTAATGAGTTTCAAAAAATAGCAGGAATTCAATTTCTTGAAAATTTAACTTGCAACGGAAAATTACCTGTAAATATTGACTTACAATAAGTTACAGAGACAAAAACAATCACAATAGTCAAATACTATCAATCAATAAATTTTTATAATCACTTCTTATTGTAAGTACCGCTACTTATACCCTACTTTTGCACCAGAAATAAATTTTTAACGTAAAAACGAAAAATATGTCTTTAGTAGGAAAAAAATTCCCAAGTATTGCAGTAGATGCTATCTCAGAAATGGGTGACAACTTAAAAATCAACATCTTTGAAGAAGCAGTAAACAACAAAAAAAAAGTAGTATTGTTTTGGTACCCAAAAGATTTCACTTTTGTATGTCCAACTGAATTACACGCCTTTCAAGCTGCATTACCAGAATTTGAAAAAAGAAATACTATCGTAATCGGAGCTTCTTGTGATACAAACGAAGTACACTTTGCCTGGTTAAATACTCCAAAAAACAATGGTGGAATCGAAGGTGTAACTTACCCAATCCTGGCAGATACAAACCGTAACTTAGCAAATATTTTAGGTATCCTTGATATCGAAGCTACAAGCTACAGCGAAGATACTGACTCAGTTATCATCGAAGGTTCAAATGTAACTTACAGAGCTACTTACCTTATTGATGAGACTGGAAAAATTTTCCACGAAAGTGTAAACGATATGCCATTAGGTCGTAATGTAAACGAATATTTACGTATGGTTGATGCTTATACTCACATTCAGGAAAAAGGAGAAGTTTGTCCTGCAAACTGGGAAGCTGGAAAAGAAGCTATGTCTGCTGACAGAGTTAGTACTGCTGAATATTTGAGCGCAAACTAATTTTTTATAAAGGTACAAAGGTTCAGAGGTACTGAGTTGCAAAGGTTTTTGCTGCTCTATAACAAAGTTTAAAAACTTTGTTCTTTTGAACCTTTGCTACTTTAAAATTATTCAAAAACATACAAAGCTACAGAGCGTAAAAGATAAACGAAGTTTAAAAAAACTTTGTTCCTTTGAACCTTTGCTGCTTTGAACCTTAAAAAATAAACAAATGTTAATCGACTTAAACGAAGATACGTTAGCAGATTTAGTTGCTAAAAACGAAAAAGTAGTAGTACAATATTCAGCTTCATGGTGTGGAAATTGCCGTATTATGAAACCAAAATTCAAAAAATTAGCAACAGAAAATGAAGCTATCACTTTTGTTTTGGTAGATGCTGAAAATTCTCCGGAATCAAGAAAATTAGCCAATGTAAGCAACTTGCCTACTTTTGCAACTTTCGTAAACGGAAAATTAGTTGGAGAAACCCAAACCAACAAGCAAGAAGTTTTAATCGACTTGGTAAGCGCAATTGCGTAAATAGATAATTAGGTTTTTAGACTGTTAGATTTTTTGAATCTTATCTAAAAATCCAATAATCGAGTAATCTAAAAATCAAGAAAAATGAAATTACCCGTAATAAAGCAATTAACCCAATTTATCGAAGAAAACGATCAGGATTATATCATTGAAACGATCGAAGTCCTGGAAGCAATGACAGAGATTCCGTCTCTAAAAGATGAAGAATTAGATGTAATTGGTGAATTAATATCCAATATGTATGGCGCTCTTGAAGTACACAAAATGGTCGTTCAGGGCACAGACAAAAAAGAAGCTTTAAATGCGTTTATGAAACGTGTTTTAGGCTCTATCGACAAATAATCGAGCACTACAAATAAAAAAAACATGACTTAAAAAGCGTTTTCTGCATAAGATGACGCTTTTTTTTATACACTTGATTTTTTGTTTTTTTTCTAATCTTAAAACTAGCCTAATTCTACTCACAACCCATAACAAATACTTTTAGATTCAAATATTAATCCTTACTTTTGAACCTCATTAATTTAAACAAACATCATGGCTTCAATAACATTAGGAGGAAATCCAGTTCATACTTCAGGCGAATTACCAACAGTTGGATCACAACTTGCTGATTTCAAATTAGTACAAAACGATTTATCTGTTGCTTCATTAAGTAACTTCGCAGGAAAAAAATTAGTTTTAAACATTTTTCCAAGTGTTGATACGGGGACTTGTGCAACATCTGTTAGAAAATTTAACGAAAGTGCAAGCAATTTAGAAAATACAACTGTTTTATGCATTTCAAGAGATTTACCATTTGCTCAAAAACGTTTTTGCGGTGCTGAAGGATTAGAGAATGTAGTAAACTTATCTGATTTTCAAGAAGGAACTTTTGGTAAAACAAATGGTTTAGAAATCGTTGACGGACCATTAGCCGGTTTACACTCAAGAGTGATTATTGTTGTTGATGAAAACGGAAAAATCACACATACTGAACAAGTTGCTGAAATCGCAAACGAACCAAATTACGAAGCAGCTTTAGCAGCACTATAATACCTATAAATGGAATTTCAAAAAGATAATACCTTTGTTACTGGCCGCTTAAAAAGCATGACTTATGCATTTAACGGAGCTGTAAAACTTATTCGAACAGAACACAGCATTATGGTTCAATTCTCGTTAGGGATTTTGATGACCATTGCCGGGTTTTATTTTCACATTACACAAACAGAATGGCTTTGTCAAACCTTAGCAATAGGTTTGGTTTTAAGCGTTGAAGGACTCAATACAGCAGTTGAAAAAATTGCTGATTTTATACACCCTGATTACAGCAAACGAATCGGATTTATTAAAGATATTGCTGCAGGAGCGGTATTTTTTGCCGCAATGACAGCAATCGCAATAGGCTTGATTATTTATATCCCAAAATTTATATAGGCAACAGGAACGCAAGAATGGCAAAAACAACAAAAAAAGAAGCTGTAGACAAAAAAAACGAATCAAAAACGGAGACTTTAAAATCCTGGAGACCCAACAAACAACAACGTTTTGTTTTGGGTTGCCTTTTGGTACTATTTTCTATCGCATTATTAGTTGCATTTATTTCTTTTTATGTCAACGGACAATGGCAAACTGACCAAAGTGCGGTAAGCCAGCTTGGCGATCGCTCTGAAGTGGTACAAAACTGGCTTGGCAAATTTGGCGCTTTTCTTGCCGATCTTATCGTATATAGAGGTTTTGGACTTGCTTCATTTGTATTAGTGCGTTTATTTTTCTTAACGGGAATGTTTTTAGCCTTAGAGTTATCTCTTAAAAAACTAAAAAACATCTGGTTCTGGGACTTATTTGCTATTATTATTGTTTCTGTTTTATTTGGATTTTTTGCTACTTCGGCTCCAGAATTGGGCGGAACGATTGGTTACGAACTTAATTTATTCCTACAGGATTATATTGGAAAAACAGGTACCTTATTGACTTTACTTTTTGGACTGATCATTTATTTAATCTTTAAAATAAAATTATCCCCAGAGAAAATTCAATCTTACTTTGATTCTACCAAAAAAGAATTCAAATCAGAGTTAAGTTCTCTAAAACCACAACAAGCAGAAAGTGCTTATAATCTGGAAGAATTTGCTATTGAAGAAGATCCTGAATTAGATAACATTCATTTAAAATCTGATGTTACACAATTCGAAATTAACAAAGAAGCTTTAAAACCCACCATCAATCACTCTTCAGAAATTGATTTAAATCCGGTTTTAAAACCTTTGCAAATGGATATAAACCCTGTTAAAGTAACTACTCCGGTTCATACCGAAGAATTTGTTATTGAAAAAGCAGAGGAAGAAGATATTATCGAAGAAAACCTGGCCTCTCGCCTGGTTGCCGATTTTGGATTATTTGATCCTACTCTTGATTTATCAAATTATAAATTTCCAACCATCGATTTATTAAAAGAATATTCGACTGGCGGAATTACCATAAATCAGGAAGAGTTAGAAGAGAATAAAAATAAAATTGTAGATACACTTCGTAACTATAAAATCGAAATTGCACAGATAAAAGCAACGGTTGGTCCATCTGTAACTTTATATGAAATTGTACCGGAAGCGGGAATAAGAATTTCTAAAATTAAAAGTTTAGAAGATGATATTGCCTTATCATTATCAGCATTAGGAATTCGTATTATCGCACCAATTCCAGGAAAAGGAACGATTGGTATTGAGGTTCCAAACAAGAACCCTACTATGGTTTCGATGAAAAGCGTTATTGGATCAGCGAAATTTCAGGAAGCCGAAATGGAATTACCAATTGCTCTGGGAAAAACAATTTCGAACGAAACATTTGTTGTCGATCTAGCCAAAATGCCTCACTTATTGATGGCTGGAGCTACTGGACAAGGAAAATCTGTTGGACTAAATGCTGTTCTGACATCTCTTTTATACAAAAAACATCCAGCCGAAGTAAAATTCGTTTTAGTGGATCCTAAAAAAGTAGAGTTAACCCTCTTTAATAAAATTGAAAGACATTATTTAGCCAAGCTTCCGGATACCGAAGATGCTATTATTACTGACAATGCAAAGGTAGTTAACACCTTAAACTCACTTTGTGTCGAAATGGATAATCGTTATTCGTTGTTAAAAGATGCTATGGTTCGTAATATTAAAGAATATAACGATAAATTTAAAGCCCGAAAGTTAAATCCGGAAGCCGGACATCGCTTTTTGCCTTACATTATATTAGTTGTCGATGAGTTTGCCGATTTGATTATGACGGCAGGTAAAGAAGTCGAAATTCCAATTGCACGTTTGGCCCAGTTAGCTCGTGCTATTGGTATTCACTTAATTATTGCGACACAAAGACCATCTGTAAATGTTATTACAGGTTTGATTAAAGCGAATTTTCCTGCCAGAATTGCCTTTAGAGTAACTTCAAAAATTGACTCCAGAACCATTTTAGACACACAAGGAGCTGATCAGTTAATAGGTAGAGGAGATTTATTATATACTAACGGGAACGATGTGGTTCGTGTACAATGTGCCTTTATTGACACTCCGGAGGTCGAAAAAATTACGGATTTTATTGGTTCGCAAAAAGCATACGCCACAGCTTATTTGCTTCCAGAGTTTGTTGGAGAAGAAACTGGCATCAATCTTGATATGGATATTTCTGAAAGAGATACCTTATTTAGAGAAGCTGCTGAGATCATTGTAAATGCACAACAAGGTTCAGCTTCATTATTGCAAAGAAAATTAAAATTGGGTTACAACAGAGCCGGTCGTTTGATCGATCAGCTGGAAGCAGCTGGAATTGTTGGTCCGTTTGAAGGCAGTAAAGCTAGAAGTGTGAATATATCTGACTTAAGTGCTCTTGATCAATTTTTTAATAATGAACAAAATTAATCCCATCATGAAAACAAAAATTCAGGAAATCCAAAACAATTCTATTACTAAGATGACTAAAAAGTGCTTTCAAATGGCAGCTATATTGCTTTTGAGCTACACTTCGATTCAGGCTCAGGATAAAAAAGCCAAAGATTTATTGAACGAAGTAACGACTAAAATAAAAAGCTACGACAATATTGTTATTGATTTTAAATATTCCCTGAATAACGCTAAGGAAAATATAAATCAGGACAGTAAAGGAAATGTAACCATGAAAGGAAATCAATATGTATTGAATTTTATGGGTGTTACCAAAATATTCGACGGGCAAAAAACCTACACTATCAATCCAGAAGACGAAGAAGTTACCGTTTCTAAAGTAAATGAGAAAGACGATAATGCTATTACGCCTTCAAAAATGCTTACGTTTTTTAATTCCGGCTACAAATACAATATGGATATTGTACAAAATGTAAAAGGAAGAAAAATTCAATACATAAAATTAGCCCCTACAAGTACAAAAGATCAAAGAAAAGAAATCCTTTTAGGTATTGATGTTCAGACAAAACACATCTATAATTTAATTGAAACTGGTAAAAATGGAACAAAAACCACTTTAACAGTTAATTCTTTTAAAACCAATCAGCCTTTATCAAAAAATCAATTTACATTTGTAGCGAGCAAATATCCAAAATACTACATCAATAAATTAGACTAATTACAAGGTTGAAAATTTTAGACAAATACTTACTAAAAACATTCCTGATTACATTTACTACGGTATTTGTAATCCTTTTTTTTATATTCATACTTCAAACCGTTTGGCTCTTTATCTCTGAACTTGCAGGGAAAGATCTGGATTTGATTTTGGTTATAAAATTCCTTTTATTCTCAATGCCCCGAATAATTCCGCTGGTTTTACCTCTGTCGGTTTTATTATCTTCAATTATGACATTTGGAAATCTGGCAGAGAATTATGAATTCGCCGCTATGAAATCTTCTGGAATATCGCTTCAGAGAGCGATGCGGGGTTTGATTGTTTTTATCTTTGTTTTAAGTATCGTTGCATTTTGGTTTGCAAACAATGTAATTCCTTATGCGGAATATAAATTTATTAATTTTCGAAAAAATATAGCCCAGGCCAAACCTGCAATGGCAATTGCCGAAGGACAATTTAATGATGTTGGCTTTTATAACATTAAGGTAAATAAAAAATCCGGCGAAAACGGAAATATTTTAACAGGAGTTACCATTCATGAAAAACCAAATAACGTTGGCGAAAACAAAACTGTTATTAAGGCAAAAAATGGTAAATTGATGAGTAATGAAAAATCCAGTATTTTGAAACTAGTTTTAAATGACGGATATTACTATCAGGATGTTACCCCTAAAAAATACGAAGATCGCGCTAAATTGCCTTTTATAAAAAGTTCTTTTAAAAAGCAGATCATCAATATAGATTTATCTGAATTGAACAAAGTTGATGAGGATAAGGAAAATTCAGGAAGCACAAATGCGATGCTTAATGTTAACGAATTACGCTATACGTTAGATTCTTTGAATAAAAATCTGGAAAATGAAATTATCTCATTTTCAGAGAATATCAATCAGCGTGTTGGAATTAGAAAAACTCCTGTTACTATTGTAAAAACAGACAAAAAGAAGAAATCACTTCCTGATAATCTTTTATCTTTATATACAACCAAACAGAAATCCGACATCTTAAGAATGGCAAGCAGCAATGTTACCAGCAACATTTACTCAATTGAAACCACTCAAAAAGATTTAAAAGACAAACAACGAGAAATCAATAAACATTTAACTGCTTTATACGAAAAGTTTGTAATTGCTTTTGCCTGCTTTCTAATGTTTTTTATTGGAGCTCCATTAGGTGCTATTATTCGAAAAGGCGGACTTGGTTTACCAATTGTCTTTGCCGTTTTAATCTTTATTACATTCCATTTTATCAATACTTTTGGAAAAAGACTTTCACAAGAAGGTGGAATGTCTCCATTTATGGGTTCATGGATGTCCTCTTTTGTATTGTTACCATTGGCTATATTATTAACGTATCGTGCAACAAACGACAACGGATTAATAAACTTTGATGCCATTACAACTCCAATATCGCAACTATTTCAAAAAATTTCGGAGCGATTTTTTCCTGCTCAAAATCAAAAATAATGATGTCAACAACAAAAATACAACTGAATACCATTGAAGAAGCTATAGAAGATATTCGTCAAGGTAAAGTAATCATTGTAGTCGATGATGAAGATCGTGAAAATGAAGGTGATTTTTTGGCTGCTGCCGAAAAAGTAACACCTGAAATGATCAATTTTATGGCCACTCACGGACGCGGATTAATTTGCGCTCCGCTAACAGAGAGCCGCTGCAAGGAATTAGATTTAAGACCAATGGTTACCAATAATACAGATCACATGGAAACTGCTTTTACTGTTTCGGTTGATTTAAAAGGACATGGTGTAACTACAGGAATTTCTGCTGCTGATCGATCGAAAACCGTTTTAGCATTGACAGATCCTAATACCAAACCACACGAATTAGCAAGACCTGGACACATTTTTCCGTTAGTTGCCAAACAAGGTGGCGTTTTAAGAAGAACCGGACATACAGAAGCCGCAATTGACTTTGCAAGACTTGCAGGATTTAAATCGGCTGGTGTAATTTGTGAAATCCTAAATGAGGACGGAACAATGTCTCGTTTGCCTGAATTGGTAAAAGTTGCAAAAAAATTTAATTTAAAATTAGTTTCGATTGAAGATTTGGTTGCTTACAGAATGCAACACGATAGTCTGATTGTAAAAAAAGAAGATTTTGATATCGAAACCCGTTTTGGAACTTTTAGATTAAGAGCCTACGAGCAAACAACAAACAAACAAATTCATATTGCCCTAACAAAAGGAACATGGAATCTTGGAGAATCAATCTTAACAAGAATCAATTCTTCGCAGGTAAACAATGATTTATTAGGCACTTTAACGAATAATGCGGAGCAACAACTGGATGATATGTTTAAGGTTATTAATGAAAATGGTAAAGGTGCCGTATTATTCATTAATCAGGATATGACTGCGGTAAATTTATTGAACAGAATTGCTGAACTAAAAACATTACAGGCAGAAGGTAAAATGAAAGCACCAAAAGTGATCATCGATAGTAAAGATTATGGAATTGGAGCTCAAATTTTGCATGACATTGATATTTCTAAAATAAGACTGGTATCAAACACGGAACAAACAAAACGTGTAGGAATGATTGGATATGGACTTGAAATTACTGAATACGTAAGCTATTAATACATGGGAACTTTAGAAGAGAGAATTAAAAAATCTGAAACGCATATTTTTAAGGCCGTTTTTCCGAGTACAACAAATCATTATGATACTTTATTTGGGGGTACTGCACTTCATCTTATGGATGAAGTTGCCTTTATTTGTGCAACGCGTTTTAGCCGTAAAAAAGTAGTAACGATATCTACAGGTCAAATTGATTTTAAAAAAGCGATTCCAGCCGGAACGTTAATCGAATTAGTTGCAAAAGTAGATAGCGTCGGAAGAACAAGTTGTAAAATTCATGTTGATATTTTTATGGAACAAATGTATTCGGAGCTTCGCGAAACGGTAGTTTCAGGAACTTTTTCGTTTGTTGCTGTTGATGAAAACAAGAAACCAACGCCAATTTTAGATGACTTGGAATAATTTTTTCAAAAATATCTTTTTCGGAAATACTGATAATTAGACACTTGAAAGTTATTTGAAAAAAGTTTCGAAAAAAGTTTTAAGAACGGAAAAAGCGTCTTATATTTGCACTCGCAATCACGAGATGAAAGCAATATACTGGAGAAATGGCAGAGCGGTCGAATGCGGCAGTCTTGAAAACTGTTGACTGTAACAGGTCCGGGGGTTCGAATCCCTCTTTCTCCGCCAGATGAAGTTTTCAAAAGAAACTTTAAGAGTCAAAAGCCTTTAAATACTAGTATTTAAAGGCTTTTTTGTTTTTTGTGACTTCTCAAAGAACACCTATATTATCAAAGTGCGGTGACCCTATGAGTGACCCAATTTTTTTTTCGAAAAAAAAGTCGAAAAAAGGGTCACTAAAAAAAGTAAATTCCCCGGGAATTGCCTAAAAACACTACAAACTTTCAGCGATTTTAAATCAATTTGATTATTAATTTAAAATTGTGAGTTATGTTAAAAGTAATTTTTTATCTCAAAGCAGGTAAATTCAACAAAAGTGGAGAATCTCCAATTTATGCCCGAATTTCATTCAAAAAGCAATCCATAACGATGGCAGCGGGTAAATCAATCTTAAAAGAAAGATGGCAATTTACCGACAACCTAAGAAGTGTTCTCAAACTTGAAAAGGAAAAAGTAATCAAGAGTGCTTTGGATCTCTTTCTTCTTGGCATGGAAAAGAAGTTTAATGAACTGTATAAAATCGATCAGGATTTTTCTCTGCAGTTACTCAAAGACGAGTTTAAAGGCGAAACGACAGTCGTAAAAGAAGATTGTGTCAGCATAATTGAGATTATGAACAGACACAATGATTTTTTTAAAAAGAAGGTTGATGCTGCAGAACGATCAAAAGCTTCTTACCAGAAATATGAGCGCGCAAAAGATCTACTTATCATATTTATGGAAAAGCAGTATGGAATACCAGATATTTCTCTACAAGAAGTAAACAGTGCCTATATTTACAATCTTGAGTCGTTCCTTAAATACGACAGTCGTTTTAAAGGCAAAACAGGCATTAAAAATAATTCGGTAGTAAAATATATGCGGATGTATAAAACAGCATGTAAATACAACGTAAGAATGGGAATAATAGACAAAGATCCTTTTAATCTCTATGATGGTAAACTCCATGTCACCGATGCCATATTCCTTACCCAGGAAGAATTAAACTTAATTGAAAACAAAAAATTTTCAATTCAACGTCTCGAAAAGGTTAAAGATGTATTTCTGTTTAGTTGTTACACGGGATATGCCCCAGTAGATGCCGCTAATCTTACATCAAATAATATATCCTCTGATGCAATGGACAATCTTTGGATTATGACCAATAGAGCAAAAACAACAATTAGAGCAAATGTTCCTGTACTTCCTCCCACATTGGCAATAATTAATAAATACAAAAATATGCAGATTGGGCTGATCCCAAAGTTGTCCAATCAAAAAATGAACGCCTATCTTAAGGAAATTGCTGATTTGTGCGGGATCGACAAACACCTCACTTGGTATGTTGCAAGACATACATTTGCAACAACGGTGACTTTAGGAAATGGAGTAAGGATAGAGAATGTTTCGGCAATGATGGGACATACTAACATCAAACAGACACAGCATTACGCCAAGGTATTGGATATAAACATCATGGAGGATATGTCAAAATTAAAACAAAAGTATACATGAACAATTAGCCAGTTAAACACTAACTAGACTACTATTACAAAGGCAAAAGAATTCACAATTGAATCCTTTTGCCTTTGTATTGAAATAGAATCTTATCTTACTTGTAGAAGTACAATCAATAATAATCATGGCTCGTTTTCGCTAAGTATTTTTTCTATTTTGCTTGATTCATACAAGTAAATATCACCTAATTTAGTATAAGGAAGTATACCCGTTTGACGGTATTTAATGATTGTATTATTTGAGAGTCCAAATATTTTCTTTAAATCTTCATTTCTATAATATCGTAAACTGTCTTTTGTATTGTTTCCTTTTATTTTTGAATCTATTTTTTCTAGTCTGGCATATAAAGGATCTAGCAATTGTTTGATTGCTACTACATAGGACATTTTAGTTTTGTTATCTTCTTTAGACATAATAGTTAATTTTTAGTATTGCATTTTAAGTGATACAGATTACCAGCAAATTAATTTTTCTCTCCGTTTTTCAAGCATAACAATAATATTCTCAAGAAATCTTATTTGCTTGTCTTTATAGGTAAATCCTTTTGACTCAGAAAACTGTTTACTTATAGTATCTATGTTTGTTTGAAGCCCTGAATCTCCTATATATGTAAAATTATTTTCTATAAAAAGCTGAATTTTGCTTCTATTACACTTCTGATTAAGGTCATCAAAAAATAAAATTTTCTCATCCATAAGAATATAAAAAAGTTGTGCCAAATCGCTCTTGTTAAAATTAGAACTGCACTTCTCTTTTGCTAAGGCATTAAGTGACGAATTCCTTTTACCGAGGTTAGGTTTATTTTTTTCTAAAAACCTTTCTATTTCTTGCATCCTCCCATACAATTTTGAAACCGCATCGGGAAGTTCTTCTAAAGTAAACTTCTTCATAGCATAAACTTTTTTCAATTTACTTGCATATCAATGTGACTAAGAATTGAAATAAATCGTACTCCGCTGGTTTCTATTGCGTTTTGGCAGATAACTTATATAACCATACTCATTTAACTCACGCATACATTTGTGGTATGTTACAGGTCCGCTTATCTTAGCTAACTTCATAATTTCATTCCTATAGACCTCTATAGGATTAACAAAACCCTTTTGCGTCCTAAATTGAAGCAATGCGGCATATATACCAATATGCGTGATACTGATACGATGATCTTTTTCTATTGCCTTAAAAAAATCAGATAAAGGTTTTAGTGTTTTCATTATTTTCTGGATTATCAGCTTACGCGCATACCATTTCTTTTGGAATGGCTCACCTGTTGACTCTCATTTGCCTTTTGCTGCTGTTTTACAGTTTCCATTGTTTTATTGCCCAATGCAGTTGACAGTGTTATTTTTCTCGAATGCTCGTCATAAATATTTACCGATTTAAACTGAGGGTTGGCTTCAATGTAAAACCGATGTTCATTTCCATTTTTAATCAAGGTTACAGGCAGCCTGTTTCCTTGTTTTAAATCATCCTTTAATTTATCGGCTTGAATTTTATTTGATAATTCCTTTAAAGGAAGTTGTTGTACGGCTTTTTCAAGATCGTAACCATACCCGGAATGAAATTCTTTGATACGATGATTACCGCTGGGATCTTTGTCGTTAAGATCTAGTTGTATCCAAGTTTTTTCCTTTTGAACCGCTCTTCCTGCCAACAAATTATAAGCCTGTTTTGTATCAAGAGATTTTTCTTGTTCAAATTTGAAGTACTGATTCCTGTTTTCTTCAGGTTTTAGTTCATTATTTAGACTAGCTGTATAACCTTCAAATTGATACTGTCCGCTTTGGTCTTTAACAAAGGACAACTCATGATCCAGTCGTTCTTTTTCGTTGACATAATAGGAAACCGGGATAGTGAAGTGCTCGTGACCTTGTTTGATTTGCTGATCAATTTGATTTGACAAATCTTTAAAACCAATACGCTGCATCTGATCATACAGCGATTGGTTGTTTTTTTCTTCTTCTTTTGCATCTTTCCGAACAGCAATTTGGTCTATGAGTGGTGCAATGATCAGTTTACGAATGAGTCTTACCAATAAATTAGGATAAAGCTGCTTAAGAATCTTGTTCTTTTCCTGCTTGAGCATCTGCAGAGCAAAACGCTCCTCAATATTTTTTGTTCCCTTATACTTTGTTCCAATCCGCTCGTAATGATGAAGCTTTTCTTTAATCAGTGACCTATTGCCCGAAAGACTAAAATTAAACAGTTTACTAAAACGCTCTTCCCTGGAGCGCCACTGGTTTAATTCCATTTCTACTCTGTTTGTGGGAAGTTGTTCGTTCTTCATCACTGATTACATGGATTGACTTTTCTTTTTCTTCTTAGCTTCCTTTGGTATTTCAGGTCCATCATCATCGGCAGTTTGGTTTTGTTTTTTGCTGCTCTGCTTTTCTGAGGTCTGCTGGCTTTCGGATTGTTTTTCTTCCTGAGCTTTACGATTGTCAATTCTTTTCATATTATTATCATAGATATTAATTGTTTTGAATTGCGGGCTGGCTTCAATATACTGCTTGATCTCATTACCTTCTTTTAAAAAAGTAGCGCTCTGCAGATTTCCTTTTTTCAAAGAATTTATCAAGTCTTCTTTGTATTTTGGGGTTTCCAGTTCTTTAATCGGATGTTTGGAGAGTGCTGCTTCTAAATCATAACCATAATTCTGATGGTAATGATTTAGTTTAAAGTTTCCATTAGATTCGGATTGTTTGAAGTCCATTTGAACCCAAGAATTATAAACTTCCCCCTCTTTACTGGTGAGATCTTTATTTACCGATCTGCCTTCCATAAGATTGTAAGCTTCTTTCATGGTTATGTTGCTGCCTTTATTGATGTAAAAGGTTTGTTCCAAGGCTTCTTTAGAATTTTCTTTTTGCAGTTCCACTTTATAAGAATTAAAGAAATACAGATCACTTTCTTTTGACTTATTGAAATTTAATGTAGCTGTGGCAGTATCATTACCATATTGCGCATTATACGTCAAAGTAAAATTAGGCTCTTCCTTCTGCATTTTTTCTTTTAATTGAGATTCCAGTGCTTCACCGAAACCGGTATACTTAATCTGATCTCTTAAGTATTCAAAATTTTTCTCGTTCATGATTTCAATTTTTAATTATTAAATAGTTTATAGTTTGTGAAGTACAGTCACCTGTACCAGTTTTGTATTCTTGACATGCTCTTCTAAATGTCTGCCGCCATTTTTCTCCATGACTTGTATGGCTAAATATTTTTTTTCCGGAATTGTAAATTTTGGCAGTGCAAATACAAACGTATTTTCTGCTTCAGCTTCAATTTTATCAATATCATTAAGGATATAAATTGGTGTAATTTCAATTTCCTGAGAAGCGGTACGTTTTACTTTTTTTGTATCACGAATAAAAAAACGAAGCTGATCGATCTCATAATTGATTTTAGAATTGTTGTTTACTTTTATCCTGTAATACATTACTTCGTCACGAATAAAAATTCCGTTGAGCCTAAAGTCAATATCGTATTTACTTTCCCTTTGACCTCGGAGCTTCTTTTTGTCGTATAAGGCTAATTTTGAATATTCCTCAATATCCTGATTATTAATAATTTCATCTGAAAAATAAATTTCCTGTCCATCGGGCTTAGTTTTATTCAATGTAAGATTCAGCTGTGGAAACTCTTCATTATAGTCCAGCACAAATGAATAGAGTTTACCATCAGCTGTGACTACCGTAAGATTGGTCTGAAAAAATCCTTTTTGGGCAGCCTTAACCTGAAGGATGTTTTCAAGACCTTTAGCCTTTTGTACCAATATATCGGGACTTCCCTTATCTACACTTTTTATGGCAAAAGGAAATACAAGATTGGTCGTTTTTGAATAGGCTATCATTAAAGAGTCTGATTCTGTTTTAGATAAACGGCTTTTACCTGTTTGCTGTGCCAATACACCGATGGTCATAAATAATAGATGCCCCATCACCAATAGTTTAAAATTTTTCATCTGTATCATTTTTAGTTTTTAATTGGAATCTTTTTGTTTCTGTTTTTCATCACGCAGCAGTACCTTATAACCTGCTTTCACAACTACCTTAACCAGTTTTACTTTTTTGCTTAGCAGACTTTTAGCCGCTTCAATTCCTGCTCCCGCTGCCTGAGCGCCCCAGGAATCATCCAATGATGTAACCCCTAAAGTTTGCATGGAGCGATCAGCGGATGCTTTGGCGACATCACGATTAATGGCTCCCGGAATATATATACCAACAAGTCCATCCATGTCGTAAACAGACAAATCCACCGGAAATAAGGAGTTATTGTATCTAATACTACTAATATTGATTGTCAGCCTTTCTCCCTTTAACGAAGCTGTTCCAAACAAAAAATTGTCTTTTGGGATTTTAATGCCATTTATAAATATGTCATTCATGAGTCGGAACTTAACTGTCGAGCCATTTACAATTGTTTGTGTTTCATGAATAATTGCTTCTACGGCATTCTGCATTGAATCATCATTTTCTAGTTCGTCTAAAGAATAAAAACCATTCTGTTTGTACTCAGACTCAGAACTGTTCAATGTTTTGTTTTGTAAAGAAGAAACAGGATCTTCATACTCCTTAGTTGAAATAGTAAAGACTTGTCCACGCTGAGCCTCGGACGCTTTTTTCAATTTTTCCTGTACTCTGTTTGGATGTTGGATATCCAAAATACTCTCCAGCATTCCACCGAGCTGCTGCAATTCAGGATCCTGGCTTTCCTTCCCATCATTCATGGACTGCATCATTTGTTCCAGCCTGTCTACATCATTGGACTGCATTGCCGTTTTACTTGATTTTGTATATTTATCATAATCCCGGTTTTGTTCCACAGCTATTACCGGAGCATTGATTGCTTTTTGCAATGCTTCCAATTTTTGATGCACTTTTTCTTCATTGGGATCACAATGCACTGAAGTATTTAAGCCAGTTCGTTCCTTTCTATGAGTAACAGCGCTGCTGTCCTCAGTGGAATCAATCTGAAATGATTGACCCAAATAGTTGGGGTCTTTTTTGATAAGTTCATCAAGCTTTGCTGAATCAAGTGCAGCCAGATCGTAATAATTCATTTTATCCATTGGAAGTCCTTCTTTCAGGTTCGCATTGGGAAGTTTTAGATTAAAACCTTTTTGCTGTGGTGCTACTGAGTTGGCAGCATCCATTTTTCCACCACCCAATGCCCAAAATATAGCAGTTATAAATGGCAGGGCCAACAGTGGTACTACCAAGAGCATCTTACGCTGCTTTAGTACTTTTAATGATTTTGTTTTTTGTTCCATGATATTAATTTTTAAGATGTGAGTAATAATAATTTTCCAGCATTGTTAGACTGTCCAGAAGCCCCGGACGGTTTAACACAATACTGTCATGCGTTTTTTTACCTATGGGACTACGCCCCACACTATCCATATACCTGCGAAAACGTGCAACTCTTTCCAATTCAGCTTTACTGATAATTGTATTTAAATCGATGTCTTTTTCTTTTAATGGAACCGAACTCGTTGGTTTAGTAATTGGAATTACAGTTATATTTTTAGTTGTATTCCCATAAAAGCTCTTTACAATCAGATAAATACTGCAGCCTCCTGTAAACACTATAAAAGTGAATAGAACCACAATCCAATTGAGTCTTGAAAAATGAGCTGTTTTACGCTCTAGCCATTGTGCACACTTATGTTGCAATCGAAGATTGGCCTGCTCAAATTTCTCCCAGATACTATTTTTAGTACCTGTAACAGCATTGTTCTTTCTTTTAAAAGTAACTTTCATAATTAGTAGTTTATTATTTTCGATTTTCGGTACTTATGTCCCGATTCTCAATAGTATTCCAACGCTCGATTAAAAAGCCATGCGGGTTGTTGTCACTTCTCGATACATTTCGAAGGTTGCCTTCCGTAATAAGGTTTCGATGCGCAATACTGGTGGTACGAATGATATTTTGAGTAGCATAACATCGGAATCCATACGGATAGTTGCTAAGGTCAATAGTCACACTGTCAATCTGTATCGTCTGGCTGACGTTCCCTGATATAATGCCGGAGTAATAACCATTTTCCTTTAAATCATCATAGACCCGTTTGGCACTGTCATCCGCCAGATAAAGAGCCTTTGTTACATTGCTTTTAATGACTTTATCATCCGGGTCAAGTGTAAAAAACAGCTTATGAAACGTTTTTACATGATCCCTTGCCTCTACAGGTATATTGTCTTTTCGGTCCGAAGCATAGGCTTCCAGTGCCTTTCCGTTAGCCAGTATATAAACCTTGTTCTGCATTTGAGATACAAGCGTAAAACTTTTATAAAGTGAAAAGCAGCTAATCAGGATACATCCTATAATGACCAGCAGGGTAAAACCACGAACATGCCGAAAGGCAGTGTCAATATTTTTCATTTTGCTAAACATAAACTTTGAATTTAGGGTTAAGATTTACCTTTTAATTTATCAGCCATATAATTATCCTTGTCCTTGAAGTAAGGCGCAGAATTTCCGGAATCTGACATGCTTTGATACATACGACCGGCAGCATTCCCCATAGCATCCGCTACCATTGTTGTCCCTTGAGATGTAGTATTGACAATGGAAGTTGTAGAATTACTAAACATACTGGTCACTTTTTGTCCCAGTGCACCGCCACCTCCGGCATGAACAATGTAATTGGCAACAGAAGGGACAGTGAAATAACCTATAATTCCAATAATCATAAAGACCAAATAGGCAACATCAGTCCTGCTAAAGAAAGTCTCTCCATATTCTCCTGCTTGCGCAATATCAATCTTTAGCATATTCTCCTGAATTTTTCCGATGATGCTTCCAAATATGTTAGCCACGGGAAGCCACAGATAGATATTGATGTAACGTGCCAGCCAGACGGTAAGGGTGTGTTGAAAACCATCGAAGACCGAAATGCCAAAAACGATTGGACCTAAAATAGAAAGTACCACCAATTGAAAAGTCCGCAGTGTATCGATGCACAGGGAAGCAGCTTCAAATAATACACGCAGTACCTCGCTCATCCATTCTTTTACTGAATTGCGGAAATTATAAGAGGCCTTGCTCATGGCAAATTTGATATCATTTCCAATACCATCCAGCATTCCCTGACCACTTGGATCTGCATCATCATGTGTATAGCGGTACCATTTATCCTGATCACCGCTTCCTGTCGAACCAACATACATTTTCCAGGGATCTGTTTCTTTGAGTGCTTCTTCTTTTTCTTTAAGCAGTCTTTCAATCGCTTTGTTCGATCCTTCCACCATTGCAGCAGTTGCTGTAACGGTAGGTTTCATAACACCATTAATCATATAGAGGACAGAGGGAAAAATCATAATACAAAATCCAATAACAAAGGGACGAAATAGTGGATAGAAGTCGATGGGTTCAGCACTGGCAATATGTCTCCAGACTCTTGAGGCGATATACCACATAGCTGCAAAACCGGCAAGTCCTTGTCCAACCCCAATCAGATTACTGCATAAAGGCATCATTTCATCATACAATTGTTCCAGTACACTATGCAAGCCGTTCATGTCGTCTGCAATTCCTTGTGCCTGGATCGTAAACGGTAATATCATTGCAAGAAGAACAAGTATTATTTGCTTATTTATCTTTATCATAACAGTGGATATTTAGTTATTTAACTTATAAATACTACGCATTGCCTGCGTATCATTATGCTCTTTTGCACGCTGTAAAGCCAGTACATTCGTATTATTGTTGAAGTTTCTCAGGAACAAAAGTTTGTCCTGCATATCTGCATATATTTTGTCAATAGCGGCCAGCCTTTCATCATCAGACATTCGCATTTTATTTGCGGTAATCACAGAGGTCAGTTCATCAAGATTTCTAAGACTTTGCTTAAAAAGATTATTGTATACCCTTTCGAAATAGGCAATTTCTTCAGCATTAAAATTTTTACTGTCCCTAAAGCGGCTAAAAGCGGACTTGTATTCTTTTACCAGCAGCACCTGATAATTCACAATGTCACCAATACGGCTGTAATTCTTAACTGTGGGGTTAACCTGCATGAGCGCATCAAGAAATGTTTCATGAAGGTTGAAATTTCCTTCAGACAAATCTTTTACAGTATTATAGCCTCCACTTAGTATTTCATAGCCCTTTTTCATATCCTTTAAAATCTGTTTGAACTGGGCCAATTTCTCTATGTTCAAAATCAATTGCTGGATTTCCTGTTTTTGAGCGGTTATCTGGGATGGAAATAGTAATCCGGTAAACACAATTCCTATAATCAATAATTTTTTCATGGCAAATCAGTATTAATGCCGTTTACGACACGGCTGTTTTTTGCTTCTTTCAGTTCGGTTGCTTTTGATACAGCCAGGATTTTAGTTTCATTACTGAAGCTCTCAGAGAAAGTATAGTTATCCAGCATATTCTGGTAAATCATATCAATGCGTTTCATTCGCTCGTCATCTTTCATCTCTAACTTTCCGTCCGTAACGATTGTTAGAAGTTCATCCAGATTGGTATCACAATTTTTGATTAACCTTTCAAAGACCCTTCTGATATAATCGACTTCATCTCCATGAAACAAATCATCCTGCCGGATTTGCTGATATAAGCTTTTGTAGCTTTTCATGATTTTTGTCTGGAGCCCTATAATTTCCGTTACCCTGGCATACTTTTTTATTTTGGGATTGACTGTCTTAAGAGAATTCAGATAATCGGTATGAAGATTAAATTCTCCACGTTTGAAATCTCCTATGGTATTGAGTCCTTTTTTGACTGCCGAATAGCCTTTTTGAGCATATCCGATATAGACTTGCAGGGCTGCTATTTGCTCTAAAAGCATCCTTTGCTGTTTTGCCTGTGCATGAAGATTCCCTGTGGTCAGTGCAGTAAAAAGCACTACTAAAAATATCTTTTTCATGATTTTATTACTTGTTTACGGAATTCCGTAAAATTGTTTAACGGATTTGACATCATGCTCTGTTTTGGCTCTTTGAAGGCTCAGTAGTATATTCTGTCTGTTGAAGAGCGTCAGGTCATCATAATTAGCATCAATCTGATCTGCAGCAGCATTTATAATCTCCAGTCTTTTGGCATCACTCATCTGTGTGGTAAAAGAATCCAATACAAGGAAAATCTGATCGATGTTTTTCAGGCTTTCATTTAATATTCCGGAATACACACTTTGCATATAATCGAGTTCGCTGGAATTAAAATGAGCATCTTTTTGAAACAGGTTCCATGCTCTTTCGTATTCATCTACCAAACGAACCTGCTTTTCACTGATATCTTTGATACGCTGGTAATAGGTAATAATGGATTTAACTTTTGCCAGTTCCTCGTAATAATTCTTATAGAGTTCTTTTTGTTTCTCAGTCCAATCGGAAATCTCATCCAACTTTAGTTTGGAGAGGATATTTTCTATTTTTTTCTGCGCATTCTGCAGCCAGATCGTTTTGTTCTGCAGTTTTTGGATCCTTAGGTCAATAGCCTTAATTACCTTTTTGGCAACCGCTTTTACAATTTCTAAAATCGGTATTGCTGCAACCGTTGCCGGTCTTGCCGGAGTGCTGATCAGTAAAAAGCACAACAGGCAAATCATGATTTTCTTTTTTGTTTTCATAAGTATTGTTGTTTAGTTTTCATATTTTTTTATGCTCTTAAGTCATTAGCAAGTGCCGCAATGCCTTTTCTGATGTCTCCATCAAATTTCTTAGCATACGCCTGTACTTTTACTTTTTCAGTTTCTTCAGTTGTGTAGGCATAATACTCCTCAAGGGATACCTCGGTGCGGTATACTTTAGACTGCATACCTCCAAGGGAGATAAACACTTCTTTGTATTTCTTATCATGATCATTGGCTTTGTTTACCGATAGTACGAGTGCCTTTTCTTTTTCGGTAAGCCCAAGCAGTTCCTGAATCTGTTCGAACTTATTTTGATACTTACTTTGGTCCAGTAGTATTTTGCAGTCACTGTTATTGATAATAGCCTGTTTAACGACCGGAGAGGATATAATATCTTCTACTTCCTGAGTCACTACAATGGCTTCCCCAAAGAATTTACGAACAGTCTTGAATAAATACCGAATATATTCTGCCATTCCTTCCTTGGCAATAGCTTTCCAGGCTTCTTCAATCAGGATCATTTTACGGACTCCTTTAAGCTTGCGCATTTTACTGATAAAGACTTCCATGATAATGATGGTCACCACGGGAAAGAGTATCGGATGGTCTTTGATATTATCGAGTTCAAACACAATAAAGCGTTCTTTTAACAGATCCAGATTCTCGGTAGCATTGAGCAGGTAATCAAATTCACCTCCCTTATAGTAAGGACGCAGTACATAAAGAAAATTGTTGACATCAAAATCCTTTTCCTTTACCTTGTCACCTTCCAATATGGATACAAACTCATTTTTTAGAAATTCATAAAAACTGTCAAAACATGGAAATAAATCGGAATTGCTATCTAACTTTTCATAGTACAATTGCAGTGCATTGGACAGTGCTACATATTCACTTCGATTGAAAGTTTCATTGTCTTTTTTCCAGAGTGCCAACAAGAGTGTTTTAATACTTTCTTTTTTCTCGGTGTCAAGCGAATCACCTTCGCTGATATAAAATGGATTAAACCGGATCGGGTTCTTTTCATCATAGGTAAAGTAGTAGCCCTTTACCATATCACACAAGCCTTTGTAGCTGTGTCCAACATCAACAAGTACAACATGAGTTCCTTGTTCATAATAACTTCTAACCATATGGTTAGTAAAAAATGATTTACCGCTTCCCGAAGGCCCCAGTATGAATTTGTTCCGATTGGTACAAATTCCCATCTTAACAGGCTCATCACTAATGTCTACATGAACTGGTTTTCCAGTCAAACGATCTCCTAATCGAATTCCAGTTGGGCTAAGGGAAGAACGATAGCCTGTTTCCAGATTCAGGAAGCATGTCGCTTGTTCTGTAAACGTATCAAAGGTGTCGTTCATTGGGAAATCTGAGGAATTCCCGGGAATTCCTGCCCAAAATATTTGTGCTGCGCCTACTGTTTCTTGCTTAGCAGCAGCATCCATTTGCGCTAATGCTGAAGAAACTTTGTTCTTCAGGTCTTTGAGTTCTTCTTTGTTGTCCGTCCAGATCAGTACATTAAAATGCGCTTTTACAGGCAGTCGCTGCTGGCTGATAGCCTCGTTAAGAAAATCATTAGTGGCATCACGTGCAATCAGGTTCTCCCTGCTATAGGCTGATAAGGATTGTAATCGGAGTCTTTTGCTTTCGAGCTTTTGCAGTGTTTTCTGGAAGTCCTCTATGAAAATATATTGATTGTAAATGTGGTTGCAAGATAACAATTGGCCCAAAGTTGATGCGAATCCAATGCTGAACTTGGTCTTATCAGTAGAATACCGATCATAATTAATCCTCGAACCGCATAGTGCAGGCAGATCAGCTGTATCCCCTAACGTATAAATCTGGCAATGCTTGTCACCAACCTGCAGGCCATCATCAAAAGCAATGTCCTTAAAAACAAATGAGTTTTGTTTTTCAGACAAAAAACAATATTGTTCAATGATACCGATCTTTCTACTGTGACTTTTGAGTTCATCGTTTCCAAGACGGGTCAGTTTTACAAAACCACTGTCTTCCAATATGCGTCTGAATTGTCCGGTACTGTCAATAAATTCCTGACGCAGCTGTGCTTTTAATGTTTCTTCCGGAACTATTGAACTCCTAAGTAAATTTGAAAACAGAGAACTGGATGTCTTTCTTCCTGCCGGTTTTTTGGTTAAAAAAATGTAACAGGAATGATCCAGAAAGGGACGTTCGTTAAAAAAGTGTTCACTGCTTCGGGTAAGAAAACTCGAATCTTCACTTGTGAAATCGGGTTCAAACTTGCTGTCTACAAACCAGTCCTGTTTATGGAATACACTAAATTTCGGCAATAACTTTATGGCTTTGATCCACGCCTGATGAAATGCTTCGTATTCCTGATCTGACAAGGTAAATATCTCGGGCAGTTCTGCTCTAAACACTACTGTCACATCTCCTTGTTTGGACAGGATGCAATCATGCTCTACATCCATAATTGGTAAAATATCATCTATCATCTTTTCCATTATCCTCTTTTTTTTACCGCTCAGGTAATGCTGAGCAAATTCTATTTGGTCATCATAAAAATTTTTCTGCTTTGCGATTTCACAGCTTTTGGAATCTGTCGTTTCGCTAAAGCTTTCATCATTCCATATTCACCGTATTTATGGCTCATTTTATATATTTTCAAAACCCATAATGTCCCTGAAATACCAATAATTCCGATACAGATAATTGAGGGTAAGCCTGCTATATATATAATGGCAAACAGTATCATAAGCACAATTACACCGCCGCCCAAATACCAGATATACTGCGCCTTTAACCCTTTAAACTCTATGCTCTGGTTAATTCCTTTGTTGATCTGATACACACTGTTTGACATGGTCTTTATTTTAAAATTTCATCCTGTTGCTGCGTCTCATTTCCGAAAAAGATCGCTCCTGCCATTTATCAGTATTGCTTTCTGTAGCTGTGAGACGCTGTGATTCTTCACTGCTCTTTATTGGCAGTTGAATTACCGGAGCTGTATCCTTTAATTTTGTTTCATTACTGAGACTAGCCTCTTGCGGATTGGCTTCTTTCAATTGGTTCTCCTGAATTTTCAGGGCTATTTCCCTTTCCAGACTAGAGAGATCGCTTTTCATTTTTTGAAGTTCATGCTCCTGGCTAAATACTCTTGTGGTTAATTGTTGTAATTCCGGCAGTTGGTTTTCAATATCATTCAGGGACTTTTGGTATTTTGCCGTGAGATGTTCCACCTTATCAATGGCATTTAGAAAATGACGGGCTGCTAATTTTGGATTGTCCACATTTGGAGTTCCTCCATTTGAAGTATATTTAATACCATCTTCCAAACGTTGTGCATAAAAGCTGTTGGAGTAACGGTACTGGTACAAACCATCATTTTGATAGGCTTCACGTTCTCTTTTTATATAAAGTCCAAAATCATATAACTTCCCAATTTGTTTGGCCTGGTTTTCTCCTTCTGGAGGTTTCCAGTTTTTATAGAGCAGGATAATTTCTTTGCCGATACTTTCTGGATCTGCTGTCTTGCAGTTATACAACTCTATAGGATTTGCTTTGGAACCATCAGGTTCATACTTCAGATTGTTTTTGTAAAAACTGTGATCAGCAGTTAGTTTGTCCAGTGTTTTAGTGGTGATTCCTTTTTCCTCCATTAGGTATTCAACCTGATATTTAGTTCTGGAAATTTCCTTGTAATGTGCTTTTTTAAGGCTTTCCATTACCGTTACTTTTTTCTCCAATTTTGATTTTTCCAGTAATGAAGTATCACCAGATAGCACTGCGATATATTCTGAAAAGTTCATTCCACTTTGCTCATCCATGGCTCCCTCATCAATAATCCTCACATTAAGTTCACAGTTTTTCATCTGACTGATAAAAGTCTGTTTGTTCTTCAAAAGGTTGAATTTGTAATTGTCCAGGGATTGCTCTGTTGCATAGATGAAATTTTTTACTTTATTCCCATAATGCAGTTTGGCGACTTCGTTACCTTGTCTGCTGCCTCGGCCGTTGCGTTGTCCCAGGTCAGATGGTCTCCAGGGAATATCCATATGATGCATCGCCACAACACGTTTTTGCACATTAAGCCCGGTTCCAGCTTTTTCTGTACTGCCCAAAAGAATACGTATCTCACCAGTATTCATTTTAGAAAACAACTCCGGTTTCTTTTTATCGGTCCAGTCGTGTATATAGGTAATCTCATGAGCCGGGATATTAAAATCCCTTACCAGTTTTTCTTTAAGGGCATCGTACATATTAAAGTCATCCGGCTTGGGTGTCCCGATATCCGAAAAAACAATCTGAGTGCCTTTATGCTCCATGGAACCCTGATAAATTTCGGCCACATTTCTGGCGCATGTATTGACCTTATTATTCGGGTGATCACCATATCTTTCATTTATCAGCCTCATATCGGCAGCCATTTTTTTAGCGTAATTAGTAGCTATAAGCATCCTGCCTTTGTCTTCCTTCGAGGTAAGAGGTGCCCTGCCTATAAGTGTCGCATTACCTGTTTTGGCAAACTGCATGAGTTGGGTAATGAATTCGGTTTGTTCCGGTGTCGGGCTGACATTGATAAGTCGCTCTTCAATTTCAGGTTTGTCCAGATCAATATGTTTTGCTGTTTTATAATCGGTAATCTCATTATAGAACAGTGCCAGTTCCGGAACTTTAATAAAATGGCGAAAACGCTCTTTGGCAATAATCTCGTTGGTGACAGAAAATTCAAAATCAGTCGTTTTTCTGGCAAAAACAGCTGCCCATCCATCAAAGTTTTCAATATGCTGGCGTTCCATTTCTTTAGGGCGCAGGTATTTGAAAAGCAGATACATTTCGGTAAGACTATTGGATATTGGAGTACCGGAAAGAAAGGTCACACACAGATCCGAATCGAATTTTTCCTGAAGCGTGCGTACCGCAAATAACATATTAAGCGCCTTTTGGCTTCCCTGCATATTTCCAATTCCGGCAACACGGTCATGACGGGTAGTGAAAGTCAGATTTTTGAATTTGTGAGATTCATCTACAAACAAATGATCAATCCCCATTTCTTTAAAGTTGATACCGCTGTCCTTTTTATCTTCTATATCTTTGAGCAGTGTTTTTAGTCTGCCGTCCAGATTATTTTTTCGTATTTCAAGACCTTTTAATATTTTCTTGGAGATATCGCCTCCCAGATCTCTGGCCGTATCAAGGTCCCGTTCTATATTATCCAGCTCATTTTGTAAGATCTCTTTTTGTATTTCGGGTGACTGCGGAATTTTACCAAACTGATCGTGGGTTAAGATGATACAGTCCCAATTATTATTTTTAATCTCATGGAAGAGTCTCATTCTTTTTGCCGGAGTAAAATCATTTTCACCAGGTGCCAATATTCTTGCATTGGGATAAGCCTTTCGATAGGTTGCTGCAATTTGATTTACATTGGCATTCAATGCCAGTATTGCAGGTTTATGAATAATCCCTAATCGTTTCATTTCATTGGCAGCGACAATCATAGTTAGTGTCTTTCCAAGCCCAACCTCATGATCGATTAATGCACCACGGTTTTGAACAATACGCCAGGCCGCATTTTTCTGCGAACTGTACAAGTCATCAATTTCAAGTGCTTTTTTATCCAAACCCGGAAAGCTCAGATGACTTCCGTCATACTCGCGTAATACATAACAATTGAACGTATTGTTATAGAGGCTCTCCAGTTCATTTTTATCACTTATTGGCAATTCCTGCAGCCACTCAATAAAGCCGTTACGGATGTTTTCAATTTTTTGATGAGCAAGCTGTATGGCTTCATTATCGGGCAGTCGGATGGGTTTGCCACCTGCTCCCTCAACTTCATAGGTAAAAAAGGGAGCCGTATTTTCGAGCGCATGCTCCAATATGGTGTATCCATAAGTTGTTCTGCCACTTTTTGAAGTTACCGAAAATTCTCTGTCTATTTTGGTATTGTGTCCTGTACTTACTTTAAAGGTATCTAGTGATGGGAAATAATTAATTTCTGTTGGCTGATCAAATAATTTTCCGGCAAAACTTTCATAGTATCGGTTGGGAATCCATCGTTCTCCCAGATTAAAATCAAGTAATTCAAAAGGGATGCGCTCTGGCTGTACTTTTTCCAGTGCCTGCAATCCTTTGTAATATTGCGTGTTTTCAGGATATAGTTCTACTGCCTGTTTAGCCTGCTGTAGCTTTTCCACGACATTTCCGCTTAAATAAAGGTCTGAAGTTTGCCAATGCTGACCTGTAGGGTTCAGGTAGATATGATGGTTTAGACGCTCTATCGCCTCGTTTTCTTCAAGCCCAGTTGCAGCGGTTATAAATCCCATATCCACACTTCCGATTTCATTAAGACTGCGAGCTAAGGCTTCAATTGGATCGTCTGTGTGATAGCGTTCTTGCTGTTTTACTATAGATTCGCTTAAAATATCGGACTTCGCATAACGTTCTCCTTCTTTGCGTTCCAATGAAGAAAGAATGATGAAACCAAAAGCAGAATCCTGCATGATTAACCTGCGATTCTCAGTACCGTTCAGAATACCATAGTGTGAAACAAATTTGATATACTGCTCATCCAGATTTCTACGAGTTTCATTACTTGCTGTTTTGTCTGATTGCTCTTTCTCAAACAGTTCCAGATAATTATCCCGAATAGAAATATAGGAATCGTAAAATTTCAGATTGCCTTGTGTTGCTAATGGTTGGAAAAAAGCTTGTTTGTGTTCATGATTTATATCACTGATAACCCCAACGGCCTCTCCAAGTCGAACCAGTGTGCCTTCTTTGTAAAACGGTTTGAATGAAAGATTTTCTTCATATAGCTGTCTTTCAAGGTTAAAGGCCGATTCAAGGGTTTGGTCTCCTTCATAAATATATTTGTGATCGTAGTACTGAAGAGTATTGGATAAAGCCAATAATTCATGAGGCAGTAATCCTCCATTCATCCAATTGGCTGAAAAACCATCTATTTCTTTTACATTAGAATATAATTTATACAAATACCGATTGGACTTGTTTTGTTTGGCAGCAATTAGCACAACGTTTTCATGTGATGGATTATCATTGGTGCGTATGGTGCTCAGTATTCGTGCTGTTTTTTTATCTACTACAGTTTCATCAAGAGGATTGATGTAATCCATCGCACGGTTGATGTTCTCCGCAGCTACAGTATCAAACAAGCCAAGTTGGACAGAAATACCGCTTGCTTTACTCTCAGGCATGGGTAAATAAGTGAATTTTGGTCCAATTGCTTCAGCGGGCGGAACTATCTCCGTTTTTTGAGCCTTCTCAAAGCGTTGCTGGTTAAAGTTTTCTTTTAGTCCTTTGGTGATATTTTCTCCAAGAAGGTTTCCAATAGAAATAATATCCCCATTTTGTCTTACACTTTGGTGCGCCTGTCCGTATTGGTTTTTACCGGCTTGTATTTCATTTCCAATGATGAGCTCGGGTTTATTATGCAGGTATTTATTAATACTGTATTTTCCAAATTCATTTTCGAGTTCAACAGTTTTTAGCAACTCATTTTCATTGTCAGATAGCGTTTGTTTATGCTCATTTTTTTGGACAATAATCAAATGATTAGGAGCATCTGTATTTCCTGTTTCTTTCATCAGATTATCAGGCATAACTGCTACACTTACAAAATCTGCATTTTGAAAAAGATACTTGCGGACACTCTGATTGGAAGGACTGTTTAAAAAACCATCTGTCGTTATGTATGCCATAAGACCGCCATCAGCGAGTTTATCCAGTCCTTTTGCAAAAAAGTAATTGTGGATTTTTCCTGAAATGGCTTTATCTGGATAGGCTTCGTCATAAACAGAAAAATTACCAAAAGGAATATTGCTGACCACAAGATCATAACTGCCGTTATCATTTGTTGGAGCTTCTTCGAGTCCTATTACATGAGTGGTGTTTTTGGTTGAAAGTGTACTGTTTAATGCAGAAAGCACCAGTCCGCTCAATCGGTCTTTTTCGACAGCGGTAATTTGTTCCAAATTTTGGAAAGCCTTTTCTGCTTCAGTAATAAAAATTCCTGATCCTGCTGATGGTTCGTATAACCTTTTAGGATTAATACCTTGTTTTTCCAAAGCAGTGTACAAAGTTTTGGGTACAATATCCGGTGTATAAAATGCCGTAAGCACACTGTTACGTAGCGAAGAAACAACCCCGTTATAATCCTTTTCAGAATAATGTTCGTGCAACAATTCATGCAGACGTGTCATCTCTGGATGCAGTTTCAGATCTTCTTTAGTAGCTCCGGATTTTATCCAGTCTTCGGCAGAGCCATGTGGATATAGAATAGCCTTGAGTCCTCCAAAGCCAGCATATGCTTTAAGTGCTGCAACTACTTCTGCCGATAAAGCATCTCCTTGCTGCCATTGCATTGCAATGGTAATCGCCTGGATATTGGCACTTAGTTTTTGGGATAGATTGTAAGCCATAATTACTCCTTTTCATACTTAACACTGCTATAAATAGCTCAACTCACATAGTCAGCAATCTGACCGATAAGGGCATTTCTCAAGGTGGGATCTTCTTCATTTTCTTTTGTAAAACCAACGGTTTCAAAAATTGGCTTGCAGCTTTCCATAAGGTTGATTACCTCATAGGTAAGAATACCTGATTCCTGAAAAGCGGCATAGGTTTTATCAAACTCATCCGAAAGCAGCGAGCGGATATATAAAAACTGGGAAGGTTTCAGATCTTCGGTAAGTACATTGAGACAGATTTCTTCGATGATGTATTGAGGTGTACCATCAGATAACATATCGTCCAATATGGATTTTACACTACTTATTTTCTCATTGAGATAATCCGATACACTATAATCTTCCTGAAGTGTAAACATTAAATCTGGATTGTTATGGATAATGTAAAACCATAACTTTTCTTTGAGTATATCTTCCATAACGATTTGTTTTAAATCCCAAAGAAGGATTTGATTACGGTAGCCACTACAACCAGAAAAACACAGCTTCCAAACCAGGCTGCTGCTACTTTTCCGGTATCAGGATCACCTGCGTTCCATTTTTGATATACTTTGACAGCACCAATAAGACCTAATAATGCCCCTACAGCATACATCAGTTCAGTTCCTGCATCAAAGTAACTTCGAACCTGTTGGTTGGCTTCATTGATTCCTGCCAGACCATCTTGGGCGTAGGTTTCATAACTGATCGCAAAAAGTAATTGTGCCAGAATTATGCAGATTTTATTTGTTTTTTCTTGAATAAACTTTTTAAAATTCCAGTTCCATTTTTTCATCACACATTATTTAAAGTTTAAAAATTCAGATAAAAAAACGGAGGTGTTGCCGCTGTCGCGTTCCACTTTCCTTTTACATCTGTCCTACTGCGCCGGGATGGACAGGAGCATTTCCTCCGTTATATTGTTTTAGATTTTTCAATTCCATAACCCTTCTGCTTCTGCCTGGGTAACACTTATAGATTCAAGTGTTTTGCATTCTGTCACAATAAGTTCGCTGACAGAAGAGCGAAAAGCAGAATCTTTTACAGATGGATATTCTTTTAAGATGAGTTGGATGTAGTCCAGGAATTCTTGTTTGAGCAGTTTTCTTTTTACAGCATCTGCTATAAAACTTTTTAGTCGGGCAACCAGCGCATCAACATCCTGAAAGGTGCTGTCAAATTCGCCAAAAGAAGTTTGATTTGAAATTGCTTCAGGCGACCCCTGATAGCTTTCTTCGGATTGAAAGTCTCCGTAATTTGGGGCTCCTAATCTGCGGAATTGAAATTTCCGCTTTCCTGATAGGACGTCTTTGAATTCATCAAAATAAAATCGAAATCCAACAAATAAATACCAGCTTGCCAGTAGCAGAATAACTACAACTATGTAATTACCCCATGAAATGTTTGTAAACATACCTCATCATTTTATCGTTCTACATTAGTTTCTCGCAATCCAGAATTCTAAATCCGGATCTTCATCATTACAGGGCAAAGAAACAATAGACAACAGACTGCCACAAGTACAACTTTTTGTTGTACCCCAGTTGTACCCCGTTGTACCCCTAGTAAAATCAAGGAGAAAAAAAATAAAAAAATTTAAAAAAATAAAAGCCTCCCGAGTTGGGAGGCTAACTTGAATTAATGTATGGTGATTGTTATCATATAAGTGTCAACAAATATCCGATTAATGAACCGCCTAAAACCACACAAGCACTATTTAATTTCTTGAATCCAAATGTAATTACGATACTTAAAAATGCAATCAAAATTGTACGCCAATCGGTGATAGTATCTTTGCCCATTTCAAAACAAACAGCAATAATTATTGCTACTGATGCTACGTTTACAGAGTCTAAAAAAGCCGCAAACAGTTTTGAATTTCGCATTTTCCTTATGATTGGATTGAGTAACGCTACAAATATAAATGAAGGTAAAAATATAGCGATTGTTGAAATGACTGCACCTGTCAAACCGTTGATTTGATATCCGATAAATGTTACCGATGAAAAAACGGGTCCGGGTGTAAATTGTCCAACTGCAATAGAATCAATTAATTGTTGTCTTGTCAAAAGTCCTGCCGAAACTAATTCTGTATCTAGAAATGCGAACAAAACATAGCCACTCCCATAAAGTATTGCACCGATTTTTAGAAAAACCCAAAACAAGTTTGTATTAGTTGCAGAAAGTATTGTCGTATTTGTGATTTGTAGTAATGTTAATGGAAAAAAACTGCTTATATTATTTGGGTTTCTGTCCCTTAAATATGCCAAAAACAAAGCGAAGAAACCTGCTCCAAACATTAAATAAATTTCGTTGATGTTTACAAATGATCCAAACAAAACAAGTACTCCGATGATTATTAGTTCTAGCGATTTTAGCGATTTTTTTGCCAATGGAAAAATTGCTCCTAAAATAATGGCGATAATGGCTGGTTTTATTCCATAAATAAATGGTTGTACTTCGGGAAATTGTCCATAAAGTTTGTAGAGATAAGCAAAAATTCCTGTAATAAAAACCGCTGGTAAAATGAAACAAAGACCTGCAATAAGCAAACCCTTCCAACCTCCTTTTTCGTATCCGATATGAATTGCCATTTCCGTACTGTTAGGTCCAGGAATTAAATTAGTTGCACCAATCAAGTCCAAAAAATGCTGTTCAGTTAGCCATTTTCTTTTCGTAACCACTTCATCTTGCATCATAGCAATATGTGCAGCGGGACCACCAAAACCAATAATACCCAGTTTTAGAAATAATCTTGCGATATCTTTTAAGGTCGCTTTATCTGCCATCTTTGGTCAATGTATTATCAGCCGACCAAAAGCCACCTCCTTTAATTAACAGAAATACATTTCCCAGAAGCATCGCCCAATCGGTTCTGCTTCCATGCATCATTCCCCAAAAACCTTTTTCGGCTAAAACTTCAGATTTGGTTGTCGCAATAGCTACCAACATTATAATGATAAGTGGAATACTTGCTAATCGTGTAAAAAATCCGAAAAGAATTAACGTTCCGCAAAAAATTTCAAAAACGCCCACAAAACTCGATAAAAATTCAGGTAAAGGCAAACCAATTTTTTCGAATCGTCCAGCACCAAGTGTGTCAGCAAATAAAAATTTTTGAATTCCTTCAGAAAGAAATACAGCTCCAATCATAAGTCTAATTAATATTGTCGTTTTTGAATTGTCTGTATTTAATATTAGTTTTTTCATTTGTCGATTCATTATCTGCAGATAGTTATTAATAGGCTGAAACAGAAATCATAAATGCCATCTAAAAAATAGTATCAATAAAATTTTTGATTGTATTTCTGCATTAAATTAACTTTTGTCAAAGCGAATATAAGAAAAGTTTTATCACATTTTTTTTGACTTTTTTAAAATTGAAATAAAAATATTTTTTTAGTTTTAATCTCATTACAATTTTTCCAAATCATCTATGAAATGATTTCAAACAGTACAATTCATATTCTAAAATGATAAAAATTCAATCTCCGACTTCTTATACAGAAGCTTCCAGCCATCCTCGTTTCTTATAAAATAGACTTCATGCGTCAATGTATCTTTCAATCCATTTTTAATTGCAGCAGCAAAAATGTTCTTTTTTCGAATTGTAATGTATTCAACAATTGCCTTATTACCGGAACTCATAATCCTTATTGCTGTAATTGATCCAAAAACTTCATCTGCTACTTTTACACGTTGAATTTTACTTATTTTATCAGATGTCGATGTAGGCAGTAAATACGGTTTTGCTGCAGAGGTAAAACTTACAAACGAAGTTGTATCTCCAAATTTTCTGGTTTGGAGTACCTTTACAAATCCTTTTTCTACGAGTCCCGATTTAAAAATAGTATTAGCATGTGCGGGATCTCCACAGAAAATATCATGATCTACAATTGCAGGATAATGATTTTTCTCTAAAATAAGCGTAGCAGCCAGTTTCTCATCCAGCTTTTTAGGTTGACAGCTTGTGATTATTAAAATCACAATAGTTAAAATGTACGATAGCTTTTTCATGGTTTTTAATTTTTAAATTATTTAGTTAATATTCTTTAATCTGTTTAATCATACTCTCTAATGTTTCGATTACAATCTCTTTATCTCTTTCTTCAGCAGCGTATGATTTACTTCGCATAGCATTATAAGAAAGGTCAGCTTTGTTTGGAGTGGAAAGAAAAGGAACAATTGTTTTAAATAAATGATTCATTGACTTTGAAATAAGAATCTTTAATTCATCGGAAGCTCTTAATATAAGGGCTGTCTGATCGGTTGAAAGTTTACATAAAACTTTACCGGAAGAACTACTTGAAACTATTGGACTGCTTGTCTTCCTCTCCAAAATTTTAAAAGGTGCAGTTAAATAGTTTGCGAATCTTGATTCTACAAAAATTATTAACTCATTCAAACAAGATATTAAAGTAGTTGTTACTTCTTTTAGACTATCTCTGTGTAAATCATTACTATTATTTATTTCCGTTATTTTATCTAAAAGAAATAGTAATGTGGAATAATAATTTCCAACTAAAATTTTTATCTGTTTCTCCTTAGTAAGTGAAAAAACCTGTATAGTAAACTGTGACTGAATAAAAAATGTTTGTTCATTCGCTTTTTCAATAATCTCTCTTGATTGAATTGGAGAAATCAGAGTAAGGTCCGTTTTGTTGGGATTAAGGGTTGAAGTTACCGTTAAGTCCATCCATTCTAAAAGATAGGTTTGAGTCATTTCTTTTACTTTTATTTAGTAAATATTTCTCCCGACTTGCAATCGACAGTACTCTAAATCAATGCTTATAGAACATTCTTAACCCGGTCAAAACATGTGTTGTTAATATTTAATTAGAATTTAATCGTAAACGGTATTCAGAAGGAGACAGGGAAGTATGCTTCTTAAAAAAAGTACTAAAAAAAGAAGTATTGGCAAATTTCAGTTCTTCTGAAATATACAAAATCGTTAAATCATTATTTTGAAGCAAGATTTTTGCCTCCAGAATAATTGCATTTTCGATACATTGTTTCGCTGTGATCTCCGTAACCTGTTTGACAGTTTTAGTAAGATGCCCTACAGTAACATTTAAGATATTTGCATAGAATTTCACACTGTGTTCTTTTCTGCAGTGTAGTTCTAATAACCTAAAAAAATGGATAACTATTTTTTCATTTCCAGTATGTTTAACATTATCGTACCAGGATGATCGATAGTATGTTCCTGCCAGTTCATAAAGAAAAAGATTAAAACTCAAAAGCAATGTTTCCTTTTTCAGAATATTCTTATTTGAACTTCTAACCTTACTATTGATTAATTTAAGTAAATCTACAAGTAATCCAATTTCTTTATTTTTGAGAAAAATCTTGGAAGTATTTTTTGCAATAAAAAATTCAAAATATCCAATGTGCGGCCATCTTATGCTATTAGCAAAAGCAAACTCCGATGAGAATGACAGCTGGCATATTTGCAATTGATTGCTCATTATTAAAACTTCACAAATAGACTTTTTTGGAATAACAATTAGTTCATTGATAAATAAATGAATCTTTTTACTGTTGATCAACAGGCATACTGCTCCGGAATTTATAATCAAAACGGTAAATCGATTCAATATAATTGATTCTTTAAAAGCAATTCTGGAGGAGAATGTTTCAAAAATGTAGACTTGTAAGCCTGATGGGTTATATTTTGATTTTAGAGATGCCAAAATAAGCGCTTTAAAATGTTTAATTTAATTATGCTAGAAAGTATTACTTATCAAATAATCTGGCCATCAATGAAACGCAAACGAAAAATAAATTTGAAATGCCGTTTACAAAAAATAGATATGCCAATTTTCTGGGAGAATCAGTTTTTATCCCACCATCAATTAAATAGCCTATTATTTCATCATAGGATAATAGGTCTATGATGAAATAAAGGCTTAAAATATTGAAAAGAATCAAAAACACGCAATACACATATTGCAGTTGTTTTTCAATCGACTCAGTTATATACATGGCTAATCTGTTTGAAGATTTTGAATTAAGAGGCCTGTCACAATTGATTTGTTAACCGCACTTGAAGAATTTGCCAAAGCACCTTGTAAAGCTCCAACACGATTGCCAACAGAAGTATCCCAGTCTTTGTCTTTGCGTTCTATGGCATAATACGATGAATATCTTGCTATAGAGGAAGTGGTAAGAATGATCCTTTTGTCTTCAGTGCTAAACTCTGTGTTGGAAATTACGGACGCTTCGAATCTAGTTATGGATTGATGAATTACAGCATAATCATTTGTTTCCCATAAAAGCATGGATGCCATAAAGTTGGAAAGAGAGATTTTAGCACCATTTGTCATTGATGAGTTTGCAATCGCCTGCTCTAATTTTATTTGAGGATTGTCAACAATTTCTTGTATCTCCTGAAAGTCAATCGGAAGATGTGTTTCCAAATTTAAATAATCACTATTCAAAATTGAGATGGAATCAACCTTTTGACTGACTTGGCTGATTGTATTGAAGGAATAGCTACCTGTCAGATAAACATCAAGAATGTCATTATGTATTTTACCTGCTATGTCATATATATTAGCAGGATTTTCAGCGTTAAGATTCTGAAGCAGTTTTGCCGTTTTTTTAGACTTCTCTATTGGTAAAGTACTGCTTAGAATTTCTGTATGCTCTATATTCTCATTAGTACAAGAAACGGATAGTGATGTAATGATCACTAACAATAATAAAAGATTTTTCATGATTAAAAGTGTTAAATGCAATGACTGTTTTTTTTCAGTCAGTTCATTTCACCCGGGTTAGCAGAACTTTAATCCGGCACGATGCCAAATATTTTTTGCTATTGAATTCAGGACAAATCTAGAAGTAGATTTTTTGATTTGCAAAACGTTGTATGTCGATTTTCCGAATATAGAGTATCGATTTTCCGAAAATCGACATACCATTTTTATCAAAAAAAATACTAATTATCAGCATGTTACGTTATTATTAATGCTGTGTTAAGCAAAACGTAATATTTATTTACTCAGTAGTGTTTTTTACTGCTAAAAATGCATTTTTAAATCAAATAATGTTTCATTTTTTAATTTAAATTATGATTAAAAGATATATAATAGTGGTAGCTCTTTGTTTAATGAATCAATTGTATGCGCAGAAAATTGAATCTAAAATTTCCGATACGCTTCAAAGAAAAAGTTACGATTACCTCTTTGGGCGCATAGAAGCAACGGCTGAGGACAAAGCAAAACAAGCACACTATCTTCAATACTTTTTGAACAAGGCGAAAATTGATCAAAATTCAGAGGAAATTGTAAATGGGTATAAAAATTATATATTCTATTTACCTGAGAAATTAAAATTGGTATATGCAGACAGTATGATTCATAGTGCCAAAAAAGCAAATGATAATGCTCTAATTGGGGCTTCTTATCTTTCAAAAGGAATAGTCTACTACGGACAGAAAAAACATAAATATGCTCTTGATAATTATCTTATAGCCGATAATTATATATCCAAAACCAATGATAAATATTTGATATATAAGGTCAAATATAACATTGCACACATAAAATACTACCTGGGGTTTTATGACGAGGCAATTTCTTTATTTAATGAATGCATTGATTATTTTAAAGAAAATAATACAAGAGCATACTTAAATTCTCTCCATTCACTTGGTTTGTGTTATAACAGAATTGGCAATTACGGCTTATGTTCGGAGATAAATGAAAATGGTATTCAGGAAGGAATAAGATTAGACAATAATGAAATGAAAGAGTACTTCATTCATTCAGAAGGTGTTAATCAATATTTTAAAAATAACTATACCACAGCTATTAAAAAGATCAGCGCTACAATTCCAACGATAAATAAAAACAAAGATTTTGCAAATGAATCTGTAGGGTATTTTTATATCGGAAAAAGCTATTGGAATCTCCACAACCGCGAAATGGCTTTACAGTATTTTTTTAAAGTTGATAAGATTTTTGATGACAAAGAATATATACGTCCCGACATGCGTCAGAATTATGAGCTGATTATCAAATATTATAAGTCTAAAAAGGACCTTAACAAACAACTTTACTATATTGAGAAATTACTTAAAGCAGACAGTGTATTGGATAACAGGTTTAGATATCTTTCTGGCAGAGTTCGTAAAGTGTATGACACAAAAGTATTACTAAAAGAGAAGCAGGATATTGAAGATTTGTTTAACAAGAGGAAGTATAATGATTTTATTTTTACTGGTATAGTAGTTTTATTCTTTTTAATCGTATCATTTATTACTTACAGACATATCACAAACAAGAATATTTACAGAAAAAAATTTGAGGAATTGATGGCAAAAAACGAAGCTGCTCCTAAAACGGAAGTCAAAAATGGAGATAACGGAATTGGAAACATCAATAAAGATACTGTGGCAGACATACTGAAACAATTGGAAAAATTTGAAAAAGATAAAAAATTTTTAGCAAAGGATCTGACTTCGGCAAAGCTTGCTTCAATCTTCAATTCCAATCCAAAATATTTATCAATGATAATCTATCAATACAGAGGAAAGAAATTTGTGAAATATATTGCCGATCTTAAAATCGATTATCTAATAAAGTTGTTGAAAGAGGACGCTAAAATAAGAAAATATTCAAATAGTGCATTGGCTGAAGAAGTCGGCTTTAGCAGTACCAAAACATTCACCCAGGCATTTTTTGCAGAAGCCGGGTGTCCAACCTCATATTTTATTGGGGAACTAAATAAGATGTCTCAAGAAAATGAGATTCTCTAATAAAAAAATCAGGAAATGATTTCTATACAATTTATGAATTAAAAACGTTTTTATTTTTTGCAGCAAAATTGCTTTATAACAAGCAAAGTTTTATTTTCGCTGCCTTAATTTAATAAAAACATATTATGAAAGATTTAGTAGCCAAAATAAACACCGAAATCGAAATATTTAAAACAGAATCAGATTCACTAATTGAAAAAGGTGTTAAAGCAGCGGGAGCTAGAGCTCGGAAATCAACTTTGGAAATTGAAAAACTTTTAAAAGAGTTTAGAAAAGTTTCTATCGAGGAGTCGAAAAAATAATTCATTCTTTACTTTACTTAAAAAGCCTTTCAGACTTTCTGAAAAGGCTTTTTTTATAATAAGTAAATTGATTATGAACCTTGTAATAGATCTTAATAAATCTGTAAGTAACTTTAATTCCTGCGACTCTAATATTAATAAAAGTCTCAATTAGAACTTAAAAGAATAATTCCAATTATCTGTTTGGTTATCGACTGTTACCTACAGTTTCTAACTTTAGAGATTCACTAAATTTTACATGCTTTTCAATTTTTGGCCTCCATTTGTCTTGTGTTGACATCGTATCGCAAATTTTTTCATGAAAATAAACCTGAAACCATGTCTTTTTATGGAACTCACAAACATTCTGATATGTTTTTTCAGAATGTATCATTAACTTCAGAATAAATTCTTCTTTAGGTTCTCTATGATTGTTTATGACTTGACTTAAACTTACCGGAGTTATATCAATATCTTTTGCAAAACTACTTCTCTTATTATAAATAGTATCAATATATGCCGACAAGAATTCTGAAAAATAGTGGTGATTATCATAAGTTGGTTTGCTTATATAAGCTTCCATTTTTAATTTTAGTTGTAATAGTTTTGCACGAATAACCTGATCTGCGGGTAAGTTTTTAATTCGTTGTAAACGTGCTTCCATTAAAGCCGCTCCATCGGTATCACGTTCTGAATTTGATTTGTATCTTGAATCTACTCCAAATTCAATATCTTCAATATTTACTTTCTTATTCATTATCGTATTTTTTTATCAAGTTTAAAATTTCCGGAACCTCAAGACTCAAAGTCATTCCGGTTATATTCATATTGTATTTGTCGATATAATGCTGGGCAATATTACTTTTTGGTTTGAGTGATACGCAGGCTAACTCTGCATATTCTGCTACTGCAATTTTCGCAGCATGGGTAATTAAGTTTGCAGCAATATTGTCAAACTTCTTATTCGAACCTTTATTTTCTGATGAAACCGTTAGAAGCCTAATATGGATTCTCCATTCCTCGGGTATTCTTTCCAAAGAAATAATTCCTAAAATATCATTTGAATTGATAATTTTTAACTTATAGATTTCGTAAGCCTTTTCAGTCTTCCAATCGAAAAAATAGCGTTTTTTATCTATATACTTAAAATCAATATCTTCTACTGGCAGAATTTCTAAATTGTAAATTTTTCCCGAAGAAGTTTCTTGAATTGTCATTTCACAAATTTACAAATAGTTTACTTATTTCGGAAACATTTATTGTTAAGTTTACGTTTTTAGGAAAATATCAGGCAACTTTTATTTGCTTATAATTTAAGTGGTAATGCTTGTATGATATGTATAGAGATAAAATTAATTAACTTTAGAAATTGAAAAAAAATTAAAAGAGTTTAGAAAAATTTCTATTGAAGAGTAAAAAAACATCCCTTAATATTAAAAGGGGCTGTTTATAAAGACAATCCCTTTTTTAGTGTTTTGATGTGTTTAACCTATTTTAAAATAGTTTAAGTTTTGCAAAGTATCATAATTAATCTTCGCTTTCTTCTGTTTCATCCAGATTGTACCAACATCTTCCAACTTCAGAAACTGGAGTTACTAAAATTGAAAAAAATTGCCCGGTACTACTACCAGCTTTTCTAGCTTCTTTCAATATATGATGTTTTGTAATGCTATCATTGCTTGTCATAAAATTATACTCTGCTGATGGCAAATCATGGATTGATCCTCTTACCGATTCTATTGTCTTCGTAAAGCCTAAACGTTCCATTTCAGCATGTAAGACTTTATAGGCCTCAGAATCTAATTCATAATGTTTCCCTTCTTTGGTATGTAATTGCACTCTAACAGTAAATCTTTTCATAGTTAATAATTGTTTATAATTAAATTTATATAAAAGTAATAAGCAGATAAATCCATCTATTACGGTTTTCCATAACAGCATCATTTTACCCAGCAAATTAATCATTTTGCTAGATAAGAAATCACAGTATAAATACCTGTTTATAATTTAAAAATAAATTACATATAGTATAACTAGAAAAGCACTATTTCTAAATAAGAAAATTTTGCTTTTTACTAATAAAAATCCCTTGAATTTTTGTTCAACAGGGACTATAATTATTGCAATTAATTTGATAAGAGAAAAATAAAAATTGATTAATCTTTCATGAATGAAAACCCGTTATTGCTGGCGATAGTTATCAAAGGTTGAATAGTTTCTTTGAATCTTTGATAATCAAATTCATAATTGTCTTCTAAATTAGGGAAAATGCTAAGATACTCTTCTATGTATTTATTCTTACCGTTATGGGTTTTCACGATCTCAAAAGCTGTTTTTTGAAGATTATAAAACTTATCAAAATATTTATTTACTGACGGAAGTTTATCTCTTTTTGAGGAATTAAAAGTTTTATCTATCGGAATTAAATTCCAAATTAAATCATGTGAAACAAATGCATGAGGTACAAAATGGTCCAAAGCATATTTTTTTTCGTCAAAAACTAATCGGTTGTTCGTAAAAATACAATCAATCGATCCCAATTCATTAAATACTAATTTCCAATATTCGTTGGTTTGTTTAACTAAAGATTTTCTCGTGATTGATTTGCTTATTTTATTTGGAATATCAGGAACATTCAGGTTTCTTTTCTGAAGAAATAGAGATAAATTCCAGAAGCAAAAGTCTTTAAGTATCTTGGCATTCGATTGTAAATAAGAAATCCATATTGGATTTATCTCTATAAAATCTTTTTCTAAACGATAAAGACAGCCATGATCAAAATTTTGGGAAAGTGAATAAATTTCATTACGATTTCCTGAAAACCAAGATGAAATAAACCAGTGTGGTACATTTTTATCAAAATGATTTAAAATTTTGATAGTTTCAGTCTTATTAGTCTTTTCTAAAACAGTATTTAAAGTTTTTCTATTTTCATTTATAGTAAGATTCTCTATTTGTATAATAGCTCTAACTGAATCTTGAATAAGATCTTGTTTGCCAAAAGAAACATGAAAATAATTTACAGTGTACCAAGAGTTACTAATCATTCTTGAGAATAATCTCCTTTTTTCAATATTTGTGTTACCCTCTTCTACCAGTTCAAGAATAGCTAAAAACCAGTAAAACTTATAACTTGCAGAAGTATTAGCAAATACTGATGCTAACTTATTTACCGGCAGTTGCTGCGAATGTGGGAGGTTCATAAAACAGATTTAGATGAAAATGATTCAAAGTAAATTTAGCTAAAAGTGTGCATTTATTATGCTTAAAATTATTATCTATTAACTTTGAAAAACTCTGAAAAACTCTGCAATTACGATTATAGGTACTTATATGCTGACCATACTATCGTGCTTGCTCGAGATATTCCATTACCGTTTTTAATTTTCGCTTACTCAGAGAATTTGTTATAATTGCCTGATGATTAGCAATTAAGAAAGCTTCAATTTCTAATCTTCCAAAATAGACTTCTATAAACGCAACATATAATTCTTCCGCAAAGAATAAATCTAGTTTTAATTCTACATCAGATTCAAATTTTTTGGTTGATTTTACACCGCCAAATCTTGAATATCCTAATTGCCTTCGAAATGAATGATTAACGGTTCTATTTATTTCGTTCATTCGTTCGCGCAAATTACCACTTTCTCCGATATACAATATCCTGTTATTTTTTTCAAAAAGTGCGTAAACTCCAGGGGAGCTTGGAACTCTATTTTCGCGCCAAACTCTGTTTTTTTCAAACTTAATTCTTTCACTTCGTAAAATTTGTTCTTGCGCAAGATGAAGTACATCCAATAATTCTTCACTTGGTAAATTAATATTCATAATCGCGATTTTGAATGTTATGGTTTTGGTTTGACACTAACGTTCTTGTATTATAAATAATCTATAACAATACCAACTTTCCATTAAGTGAATTGATCAAATAATATTCCAACCGGTTGCAAACGCTAACCATTTTCTTTATAAATTTAAGCAAGCACTCGTTGCAAAAGAGCGCCAGTTGGGATACGGCATATTATAATGATCTAAAATCCATTTAAATAGCATTTTTTCGACTTAGTAACCTTTAGAAATCTTATTGTTTACATTGTCCAAAATAGCAGAATATTTTCCATTGTAAATAGAATAGGGAAAATTGTTTTTAAGCTCATTTCTAATGTGCTTTTTCTTTACTTCCTGTAATACTATTTTGACAGAGTATCCTTTTCCTGGAATAGCTAAAATAATCTCAATTTTTTCGTCCAAATTATCAATATTATTAAGTAAATGCCTAATTCCACATTTCATGAAATTAACATTCTGTTTCAGAATTATTTCTGCGGTGTTATCTTTACGAATTTTTCCAATTCTAATAACATCAAAATTTATCTCCATAATCTGTAAAAGTTTTTAAATTCAAAATGCTTTTATTCTTCTAAAATCAAAAATGTAAATTTCTTTTTCTATTTATGGAGGAATTAAGTTTTAACTAGAAAATAATAATTTTGATTGTGTGAACGAGTGTGACACTCGCAACAGCCATGGGTAGCATCTATGTTAGTAGCTGACATTGTTAGTCAGGATTTTGTTCAAACCAAATTTCTTTTAATTCAATAGCATGTCCATTCAATGTTTTAACTGTTTCCTCCAATTCCTCTACATAGTCAGCCAAACCAAGTTTCATTTCCACTTCACTTTGAATCATTTTCAATGACTGAGCTAAATATTTTATTCTATTTTTTAATTCATCAATTTTTTCCTCAGGCATAAAAGAATTTATTCCATCAATATAAAAATCATTGTAATAATTATCTCCGGATAATAAAAATTCCTTTTCATTAAATTTTTTGAATCCAAGAGAAACTGCTACATTTTCCGAAGCAATAGAATTTTCTTCACCAATTTGACTTTTATCTATTGTAATTCTTTGCTCATTTCTATCTTGGAATAAATGACTTAAAATTATTTCCCTTAAAGCTTTAGTTAAATATCCATTTCTTCGGAATTTCTTATCCACAAACCAATGTAAATCTGACCCCATGTCAAGTACATTTGAAACATAAATATCATCCTCATTTTTGATAAAATAAAAATTATATGGACCATTTATGTCAGAAATGTTTTTTTGAAATTTAGGCTTTTTAACCCAAACTTTTGCAAATTCCACGTTTGAAGAAAGAGGTCTCAAATGAATAAGCTCATTGTTGTTATTTTTGTTGAGTTTTTGAATTAAAGATTTTAGATATTTTTCTTTCATTTTTCAATCATATTCTTAATTCTGCCAAAACATCCAAAATACCATTTTTAAATTAAACCAAATGCCCCAAATCGCTTGTAGTAAGTGTTGGCAGAAGTGATTATTGTTGGTTAATGTGATATTTTATTTCGAATATTAAGATTTTATTTTCGCCGTTTATTTCCATTTCGTTAATTATGTTTTCACTTATTACTATTTCATCACTCTGATTGTTTATTGAAATATAGCTTCTGTAATTTTCTTGAGTTATACATTTTGCAAGTTCTATTGAAAAACCATTTTTCAATAAAGTTATTATTTTTGTATCAGAACTGCCATATTTTATTTGCTCATAAAAAGTCAAATCAATTAATTCTAATTCTGCTAGTATTTCAATATATTTCAGAAGATTGAATTCAATAAAGTCTTGTTCTTCTTTTATTTTTAGAATAGCTAAATTTATCCTTTGAGTATTGTTTTTTGTTCTTAAATCAACGTATAGAGGTTTGAAATCGGTAAAGTTTCTTTTAACTTCTCCCCATTTTTCGCCGATATAAATTAATAAATTATCATTCGTTAGATTTCTCCAATAACGCATAAAACTTCCTATCATTTCCTTGTACGAAGCACTCGAACTTCTCCAACCTAAAATCATTGAATAAAATCTTCTTGCAGGTAGATTTTGTAAACGTTTTAAATTACTATCAACAATTTCTATATCATTTAAAAAGATTAAGAATATTGCTTGTAATAGTTCATCTGTTGTCGTAATAATTGGGTTTTGATTAGCAATATAGTTTTCTAAATTTCTAATTAAAACTTGTTCAAATGTTTTAATATTAAAGTCAGATATATTGTTTTTATAGCAAAGTTTTGCAATTAAAGATTGCACATAATCAACATTTTCTAAATTTGTAGAATTAGGTTCTATATTTTCTAAATATTCAAGCGATTTTTTTAATTCATTTTTTTGATTTTCATTTAA